>JAUZQE010000014.1 GCA_030733815.1 Yanghanlia caeni | reverse complement strand
CGAAGCGACTCATTCCGGCTCGATGCCGGGGTGGGCGCAGTAGGAATCCACCGACTTTAGGCGGGGGAGGATGTCAATTTTGGCGTCACGGGCCACCAGCGGAATTCCTCGGCAGCACGGCGTTCGGCCAACACGTCCACGGCTTCTGCGATTTCCAGCGTGTAATCGAGCCAGGCCAGCGCCGCATCGTGTCCAAGGCAAATCGGGCGCCGGCCCCGAGCCGGATCCACCATACCGCCGCCGGTGTCGGTAATCAGTACGAAACCGGCTTCCGAGCAGGGGGTGAGCCCAGGTTCCCACGCAGTCACGCCGGCAAGGAAAACCGGCTGCTCGTCGCATGCGCTGACATACCAGGGGCGCGCCTCGTTGGCAGCACCCGCCCATTCGTACCAGCCGTCGGCCGGCACGATGATGCGTCGCCTCAACAACGGGTGCCAAATGCGCGATCCGCGCAACATCGACTCGAGCCGCGCTACATAGTGGGAGCGCCGCTTGTACCAGGGCGGTCGGTAGCCCCAATGCAGCCGCGCCGCACCGTCTGAGCCGTCGGGGCCGAGCCGGTGCAGCGCAATCGGTTGTGAACCCGGCGCGATGTTGTGCTGCGGCCCATCGGCAACCTCCAGCCGCACGAAGGGACTCCAATGCAGCGTATCCTGGTATTCCTCGAGCGACCGCGCCTGTCTGATCCTGCCGAACATGCATGTATCTCCTTTGCCGCGCATGTGGCGTGTCTTCAGCACGAAACGTGCCGAAGATGCGAGATCAGTACTCGTCGTTCAATGCATTTTCGGAAAGAATATCGGAGAAGAGGCCCGAATACTCGCGGTTCATGCGTTCGACGTAGGCCCGGTCGCTTTCGCTCATCTGGCGTGTATGCGGGCTGACGCCCATGCGATTCAGCCGCGTCAGGATCGTGCTGTACGGGTGGCGCTTGTCACGGCCCTTGAAGGGCCCGTCCCTGTAGATTTCCCCGGTCTGGAGTCGGTCGTTCATGGCGTGAACCCTTCGAGATTTCAGTACACGAAAGAGTGTCAGCGGTGAGCGAGGGAAATTTTACCTTCAGGAATGGGGAAAAACACGTGGGTGCGCGCGTTTCGTGGGGTACCCACGAAACGAGGCATCTCCGGGAAGAGACAGGGTACTCTCGATGGGGGGGCCTGCGGCAGATCGGCGTCAGCTCCTCCAGACCAGCCACAGGATCACCGCAGCTCCACCCAGAATGAGCACGAGGGGTAGGTCGCTCAAGTCCATGGGAGAATGATTGCCGAAAGGAGCACGCGGTGCAATCCGGCAGTTTGACAGGGTGCGAATGTCTACCGACAAAGATCAGCCGCCAACTGCCGAGGCGACATTCCGCACGCAGCGAGGATGGCCAGGTAATCCTAATCAGTGGCGGCAGGCGGCGTATAGCTGCGATTCGGCACAAACGGGTATCCGATGCCGTCTCCGATGACGTGCGCATGGGTATCGCAAGCGCCCGGATGGTGCCCCCCCCGTGAGTCGAACACGGCACCAACGGATTATGAGTCCGCTGCTCTAACCAAGCATGAGCTAGAGGGGCCCAGCCACGCCCGGCCGGGCGTGAGGCAAGGCCGCAATTATTGCATAAAGGCTCCCTCATTGACTAGCGGCGCCCTGCGACCGGTGCTATCGTCAGCCAAAAAAGGAAGGAGGCGGCATGAGGCGAACGGTGGCTCCGGTTACACAGCGTATGTCCGGCGGGTATGGCGCAGTGCAGCATATCAGCAGATCAATGGCGCAAGGGGCATCCACGCTGCTGTGCGCCCTGCTTGTTGGCGGCAGCCTGTTGGTGCCGCTACCCACGAACGGGGCATCATCATCACCCTCATCAGCCGCGTCAGCACCACCGCCGGTGCTGCCGTCCCCAGCATCGCCAACCCAATATCCGCCGGGCGAATCGGGCTCCTCCGCCACACCACTGCACCTCACCATCGACTCGTTCACGCCTCAAGGAGACGCCGGGGTCGTTGAATCGGTGCAGCTGAGCTTTGCAGAAGCCGCCGCTGCATTTGGCGATCCGAACGCCACCCCACCTGTACTGCTCGAATGTGAAGGCCTGGCACCCGATGGGCGGGGGCGCTGGCTCGACGACCGGCGCTGGGTCTACACCTTCAGTGCCACGGTGCCGGCAGGCGTGCAGTGCACGGCTACGCACAACCCCGATTTTCGTGGGCTGAAGGGAGAGCTGCTGCCGAACGATACGCTTTACTCATTCAATACAGGCGCTCCAAAGGTCAGTGAGTTTCGTCCGTACCCGGGCATGGCCATCGATGAGGAGCAGGTCTTCATTCTGCGCTTCAACGCACCGGTCGACGCCGAAGCGGTGGCGGGCAAGAGTCACTGCGTGGTGGAGGGTGTGGGCGAACGCATTCCCGTCAGAGCGGTTTCCGCTGAGCACGTGACGGCGCTATTGGAAGCGAGCTATATGGCGCCGCCGGCTGACCCGGCATCGGTTGCCCTATTGCAATGCGCAAGGGCTCTGCCGCCAGAGTCGGCTGTACGGCTTGAAGTGGGGCCGAATCTACGGGCAGAAGGGCAGCCCGACTCACTGCCGGGCACTGCGCAGGCACATGTACTGGAATACACGGTGCGGCCACCGTTTCTGGCCAAGCTGTCGTGCACGCGCGAGCGCGCCGGGGCGCCATGCATGCCATTGGCACCCATTACATTGACATTCACGGCGCCCGTGGCCCCCGAAGCGCTGAACGGTCTGTGGCTGGGCACGGGAACGCGCAGCTTTCCTGCACGGTTCGACACCGACGGCGGGCCGGTGTCCTACGTCAGCTTTCCCGGGCCATTTCCGCCGCGCAGCACTCTTGTGCTGGAACTTCCGGCGGGCCTGAACGATGACGCCGGGCGAGCGCTGGCCAATGCAGGGCGGTTTCCGCTAAACGTGCAGTTTGCCGATTATCCGCCGCTCGCAAAGTTCGCTTCGGGCACCTTTGGGGTCATTGAGCGCTTTGCGTATGCCACCCCCGAAACCGAACGCGAGCAGGGCGCCGCCGTGCCGGTCACCCTGCGGCATATCGAACCCGATGCAACGTTACGGGTGGTGCAGCGGCCAGCCGCCAAGGTGGCGGCCCTGCGCAGCATCGACGATACCGACGTGCTGCGTTGGTATGCGCGCCTGCAGCGCCTGGATTCCGGCATGTGGAGCGCTGCTCAGCTGGAAGATATTCTTGCCGATCGCGCACCGCGCGACGATTACGGCAGTGATGTACCGCGTATCGATGTGCGCGGGGTGTCGTTGCTGAAGAAGGAAGCTGAGGCCCGCCATTTGCGGCTGCCCGAGCGCGCGCCGGGGCAGGAACCGTTCGAAGTGGTTGGCGTGCCCATCGAGCAACCGGGCTTTCACATACTGGAGCTGGAATCGCCGTCGCTGGGTGCTTCGCTTCTGGAAGAGGCCAGGCCGATGTACGTGCGCACGGGGGTGCTGTTGACCAACCTCGCCGTGCACCTCAAGCAGGGCCGCGATGATCTTCTGGTGTGGGTGACGACGCTGGACGCAGCCCGATCGGTAGGCGATGCCGAAATCGCCGTGCGCGACTGCAATGGGCGCGTGCTGGCGCAGGGCCGTACCGACGACACGGGCGTGTGGCATCATACCCAGGCGGTGTCCGGCCCCGACTATTGCCCGGCCACCGGCTTGAACGGCCTGTTCGTTTCCGCACGCATCCCTGCAGACCATCCCCTTGCCCGCGGCGCCGCCGATTACGCGTTTGTGTTGTCAGACTGGGATCGCGGCATCGAAACCTGGCGCTTCAATGTTCCCACGGCCACGGGGCCGGAACCTGAGCTCCTCACGCACACCGTGTTCGATCGCAGCCTGTTCCGCGCGGGCGAGCGTGTATCGATGAAGCACTATGTGCGGGAAGAGATTCGCGAGGGGCTGCGCTCACCGCAACAGCGTCGTCCTGATCGTTTGCTGATTCAGCATGAAGGCTCCGAGCAGCGCCACGAACTGCCTCTGGTATGGCACGAGACACCGGATGGTGGCCTGGTTGCTGTGAGCGAGTTCGAAATTCCGCATTCGGCCTTGCTTGGCACGTACTCCGTGCGGCTGACCGACAGCGACCAAGGCTGGTACGGCAGTTCCAGCTTCCGTGTGGAGGAGTTTCGCCTGCCCATTCTGACGGGCAGTGTTTCTGTAAGCGGGGCGGAGCGGCCCGACCGGGTGGTGGCGCCAGACTCCCTGAGAGTGGGCATTCAACTGGCCTGGCTTTCGGGCGGCCCGGCGGCCGGGCAACGGGTAAGCCTCAGTGCCCTGGCGGAAGATCGCGTACTGCGCTTTGATACCTACGAGGACTACATCTTCAATGCGCCGCCGCGCGGCTTCGATGGTGACACCCCGCCGTCCGGCGATGCGGGGCACGACGACGCACCGCGCCGTCACGTGTTTCTGGACGGTCGCGAGATCGTGCTCGACGCGCAGGGCGCGGCTTCCATTGACCTGAACGACCTGCCGCGTGCCGACCGCCCGCAGCGACTGCGTCTCGAGGCATCGTTTGCCGACCCGAGCGGCGAAATCCAGACGCTTTCCGGTTCGGTTGACGTATGGCCGAGCGCGGTGCAGGCAGGGTTGAAGGTGGAAGGCTGGGGTCAGGTCAATCGCGATATTCCGGTCGGGCTGATCGCGCTGGATACGGCCGCTCGCCCGCGGCAGGGCGTGGCCATGCAGCTGCTGGCCATGGAACGACGAATGTACACGGTGCGCAAACGCATGGTGGGCGGGTTTTACCGTTACGACACCCACGTCGAACGCGGGCCGGCCGTGACCGTCTGTGAAGGCGTAACCACAGAGGACGGCACGCTGCCATGTTCGGCGCCTTTTGACCGCGCAGGTGCGTACGACCTCGTGGCGGTGGCGCGCGACGGCGAGGGGCGCGAATCGCGCGCCTACTCCACAGTATGGGTGTCCGGTGACGATGAGTTGTGGTTCGGCGGGCACGATGACGACCGTATTGACCTCGTGCCGGCCAAGCGCGAATGGGCGGCGGGGGAAACGGCGGAGTTCCAGGTCCGCATGCCGTTCAGGGAAGCCGTGGCGTTGGTAAGCGTCGAGCGCGAAGGCGTTCTGTGGTTCCGGCAGGTCAAGCTGCAGGACACCAACCCGGTCATCCGGATTCCGGTCGAGGCGTCATGGGGGCCCAACGCCTATGTCTCGGTCCTGGTATTGCGCGGTCGCCTGTATCCGCTCTCGTGGCGCTCGTTCCGCGAATGGGGCTGGCGTGACCCGGCGGCATGGCTGCAAGCATATGGCGAGAATCCGGAAGACCGTCTGGTGACGACCCGTATCGATCTGGCCAAGCCGGCGTTCCGGTTCGGTCTGACGGAGATCCGGGTCGGCGGCGAGGCGGATCGGCTGCAGGTCACCGTTACGCCGCAGCACGATGTGCTGCAGGTTCGCCAGGAAGCCGTCGTCAACGTAAAGGTTTCATTGCCCGACGGTCGGCCGGCGGCGCATGGCACCGTGGCCTTTGCTGCAGTGGATGACGCACTGCTTGAACTCGCTCCCAACGACAGCTGGCAGCTCTATGAGGCCATGCATCCACGGCGCAGCCTTGCGGTCCGCACCGCCACGTCGCAGATGGAGGTCGTGGGCCGGCGGCATTATGGGCGCAAGGCGGTGGCTGCGGGCGGCGGCGGGGGGCTGTTGCCCACCCGGCAGCTGTTCGACACGTTGCTGACCTGGCAGCCCATGGTCCGACTCGACGCCAACGGCGAGGCGCAGATCCGTTTCACGATGAACGACTCATTGAGCCGCTACACCCTGGTGGCCATTGCCGATTACGCCGCGGGGTACTTCGGTACGGCGTCGGCTCAAATCGTCACCCGGCAGGATCTCCAGCTCGCTCCCGGCCTGCCAACGGTGGTACGCGAGGGCGATACCTACCAGGCCATGGTGACCGTACGCAACACCACGCCACAGGCGCGCACGCTCCAGGTCCACGCGCACCAGATCGTGAACGGAGAAGAGCAGCGGCTGGATTCGCGCACGTTGAGTCTGGCGGGCGGGGCGGCGGCCACGCTGTCGTGGCCGGTTACGGCGCTGCAATTAAGGTGGCCGAATGACGGTGCAGCGGTGCAATGGCGTTTCAAGGCTACGGACGGCGTCATTTCCGACAGCATTGTCGTCAACCAGCAGGTGCTGCCCGCGCGGGCGGCCACGACCGTTCAGGCCGCCTTGCTTGAACTGCCGAAAGGTTCGACAGTGGAATGGCCGTTGGCGCCGCCCGCCGACGCGCAGCGCGACGCGTCGGGCGCAGTATTGGGTGGGCTGGCGATGGATGTGGGGGCGTCGCTCATCGGCAGCCTTGAAAGCGTGCGCGACTGGTGGCAACAGTACCCGTACACCTGCCTGGAACAGACCGCGTCGCAGGCGCTTGCGCTGGCCGATATTAAGCGCTGGGATTCCGTGCTGGCGCGCATGGCCACCCATGGGGATGACGACGGCCTTCTGCGTTATTTCCCCGGTACGGGGCCGGGCAGCGAGGTGCTTACCGCATATGTCGTTTCGGCGCTCGATGACGCGCAGCAGGCGGGCGTGGCCGCCACGGTACCCGACGAGCTTCTGGAACGCATGCTCAATGGTTTGCAGGCGTTTGCCGAGGGTCGCATTCAACGTGGTGCACGCAACGAGGCCGGGCTGCAGGCACGGCGCATCATGGCCATGGAGGCGTTGGCGCGTCACGGGCGGGTGACTCCGGCCTTGTTGAGCAGCGTGGAAGTCGCACCCGCGCAGTGGTCCACGCCCACCCTGGTGAACTGGGTGTCGATTTTGACGCGCATGCCGGCGGGCAAGAAAGTTGATGCCGCGTTGAAGCAGGCGCGAAGCATTCTGAGTGCACGCATGTCTGTGTCGGGTATGGCGCTGAGCTTCGCCGCTACACCGTTGAACGCCGAACCGGGGCTCATGGCCACGCGCGTGACCAGTCTTGCACGGCTGATGCTCACGTTCATGGAACGACCGGAATGGCAGGCCGATCTTCCGCGTATGGCGCGGGGGCTCATCGAAGCGCAGTCGGGCGGCGTGTGGGCGATCACCACTGAGAACCTGCTCGCGCAGCTGGCCTTGCAACGGTTTTCCGCGAAGTTCGAAGGCACCCCGGCACACGGTGCCATCACGGCTCACATCATTCCGCAGGGCGCTAGTGAGCGCGTGATGCTGTCTGGCGAGACCCGCCAGGCCGCGCTGCAACTCGGGTGGCCGCTGGGCGAGGGCGGTGTGAGGCTGCAGCATGAGGGCACGGGGACGGCGTGGGTGTCGGTGCGCGCGCAGGCCCGCATGCCCGAGGCCGCGTTGCAGAACTTCGGTTATCGGGTGGAGCGCCGCGTCGTACCCGTACAGCGCCATGCCGAAGAGGGCTGGTCGCGTGGCGACATCTATCGTGTTGAGGTGGATATTCATGCCCGCGAGGGGGCCTCATGGGTGGTGTTGAACGACCCCATTCCGGCCGGCGCGGTGATACTGGGTTCCGGCCTCGGGCGTGATGTCCGGGCGGTGCCGCAAGGGGAATACGCTGACGACTACCCGCCTGCCTTCATCGAGCGCACCGCATCGGCGTATCGCGCCTACTACGATTATCTGCCGGCAGGGCGCGTGTCGCTGCGCTATACCGTGCGCCTGAATACGGTGGGCACTTTCGCGCTGCCTCCCACGCGTGTCGAGGCCCTGTACCGGCCCGATCTGCATGCGGAGGCCCCGAACGCGCCGATCGAAGTGGGTCCGGGGTCGTATGATTTCGCAGAGTCACCCCATGTGGCAGATCAATGAGATTGCGTCGCGGCGTCTGGAGGGTGCCGGCACACGGGGCGTTGGGCCACCGGCCGCAGCACGGGTCGTGGGTGTCCGGGTCATGGGCGCGCCCTTAGTGAGCCTGTGCGTGGCGACCATGGTGTTTGCGTATTCAGGGGGCGCTGTCGCGCAAAAGGGAACGACGTTCGCCGAAACGGCACCGCGCACAGAGTCCGGTGTGCAACTCGGGGCGTTGCCATCGTTCGAAGCCGTGCGCACCGCGCACCGGCCTTCCCAGCGGCTCATACTCGACCGGTACGGTGAGCCGCTGGCCGCGTTGCGCACCGATTTCAACGAGCGCCGCGACGCGTGGGTGTCGCTGGAGGCCATGGCGCCGATCATGCAGCGCGCCGTGCTGCTTTCGGAAGATCGCCGGTTTCATGAGCATGGCGGGGTCGACTGGGCGGCACTTGCTTCCGCGGGGTTCGGCTGGCTGACGGGCCAGGGGCTGCGGGGAGCATCGACGATCAGCATGCAACTCGTTGCCATGCTCGATTCCGGTTTGCAGCGCCCGGCGGGCGGGCGCAGTCTCGCTCAGAAGCTTGCGCAAGCGCGCCAGGCCTGGCGCCTGGAAGCGCGGTGGAGCAAGGTGCAGATTCTCGAGGCGTATCTGAACCTGGCCGCGTTTCGCGGTGAGCTGCGAGGCATCGGGGCCGTGTCCCGCGTCATGTTCGGCAAGCATCCACATGGGCTGGATGCGCGTGAGGCCGCGGTGGCGGCCGCGCTGTTGCGCGGCCCCAATGCCGCGCCGGCGCATGTGGCGCAACGTGCCTGCGCGCTTCTGATCGACATGGCGTGGGGCGAGGGCTGTGACGCGCTCGAGCACGACGTGCGGCGCTGGCTCGCCTCGACCGCAAGGCCGGCCGCCGATGCGCCGTCGCTGGCACCGCACTTTGCGCGGCTGGTGGCCGCCCAGGTGCCGGCCGATACACCGGGCGATACGTTGCACACGACGCTCGACGCGCGCCTGCAACGGCTTGTGATGCAAAGCGTGGCCCGTCACGTGGCGGGTATGGGTCATGCGCAGCTGACCGATGCCGCCGTGGTGGTGCTCGATAACCGCAGTGCCGAAGTGCTGGCATACGTGGGCTCCTCGGGCAGTGCGTCGATGGCGGCGCAAGTGGACCACGCCCGGGCCCGGCGTCAGGCGGGCTCGACGCTCAAGCCCTTTCTGTATGCGCTGGCGCTGGAGCTGCGCTTCCTGACTGCGGCATCACTCCTGGAAGATACCGCGCTCGACGTGGCGACGGCCGGCGGGCTGTACGTGCCGCAAAATTACGACCGAACGCACGCCGGTCTGGTCAGTGTGCGCACCGCGCTTGCGGCGTCGCTCAACGTTCCGGCGGTGCGAACGCTCATGCTGGTGGGCCCGGAACGATTCGCGGATCGCCTGCGCAGCCTGGGCCTGCCGCTGCGGCATGACGCCGACCATTACGGCTACAGCCTGGCACTGGGTAGCGCTGACGTCGACCTGCTGAGCCTCACCAACGCCTATCGGGTGCTGGCGGATGAGGGGCGGTGGCAGGTGCCGCAACTGCGGCTGCATCCGACACCGCACCCGCACCGCCGCCCGACATCGCACCCGCACCCGACATCGCACCCGCACCCCCGGCGCATTGATCCCCTTGCCAGCTGGGTCGTGGGCGATATTCTTTCAGACCGTCGCGCACGTGCGCTGACCTTCGGGCTGGAAAGCCCGCTTTCCACCCGGTTCTGGTCAGCCGTAAAAACGGGCACCAGCAAGGATATGCGCGACAACTGGGCACTGGGCTGGTCAGATCGATATACGGTGGGGGTATGGGTGGGCAATAGCGCCGGGCTCAGCATGCGCGACGTTTCCGGGGTGAGCGGGGCGGGCCCGATCTGGCATGAGGTCATGTCGGCATTGCACGCGCATGAGCCGAGTATTCAGCCTTTGCCGCCCGAAGCCCTGCGGCGCGGGCGCGTGCACTTTGCGGGCGGCCTGGAAGCATCGCGTGACGAGTATTTTTTTCCGGGCACCGAAGTTACGCATGTCGAACCGGCTGCGCCTGCGGCGGCACGGGCGCGTATCGCGAGCCCCCCACAGGGCACGATCATTGCGCTGGATCCTGATCTTCCCGCCGCGAACCAGCGACTGGCGCTGCGCGCTCATGTGCCCGGTGAAGCCCGCGAACCGCCGCTCTGGCGTATCGGCCCGACGGTGATTGCCCACGGCGCACAGGCTTACTGGCGGCCGGTGCCCGGGCGCCACCGTATCGTTCTGCAGGACCCGGATGGCGCCGTGCTCGATGAAATTACGGTCCAGGTGCGAGACTTGCCCCTGACTCGACGCCGATAGGGATGCGCCATTGCTAAACTGTTCGGCATCGTTCAGTCGTCAGAAGGGGAAGTTGATGAAAGCCACCCGAATTTTCACCCGCAGTTCGCTTGCGTTGGCGCTGCTGGCCCTGGCTGCGTGCCAGACGCCGCCCACGCAGCCCGATACTGCCGCCACCGAATCCCCCGACACCGCAGCGACTGCGCCCGCACCGGCCGGCGCGCCGTCTGCGTCGGACGCTCCGGTGCAGGCCGCCGCCGCTCAGGGCGTACCCGTTGCCGTCTTTCTTGCCGACATGGTGATGCAGGAAGGCTGGCGACCCATACCCGTGGGCGGCGAATCCACGCTGTATCTCGACCCCCGGCCAGTTGTTACGCGCGACGATCTCACCGGCATTCAGGCCGGTGCGAATCAGCAGGGGCAGGGGCTGCTTGCCCTGATGCTGAACAGCGAAGCAAGTGCCCGGCTGCAGCAATTGACCACCGACAACCCCAACAAGCGTCTGGCACTGGTCGTGGGTCGCACGCTGATGGCTGCCCCCAGCTATGCCGAACCGGTCGCAACCGGCCAGCTGATCTTCCCCGTGGGTACCGAAGCCAACGCCACCGCAGCGGCGCGCGCCATTGCCGGCGTCGATGAAAGCGGCGCGCCGACCACGCAGGATACTGCGAAATTTCAGTAGAAAGACCAGCTTGGCGTCACGACTGTTGTTTTAGGGCAAACCCCAATATTTTCCTCGAAAAGTGTTGTGTGAGGAATTAAAATATACGCTTTGCGTATACTTTTTGGGCACTGCCATGTCGATTCCTCAACAGGTTTTTCTTCGTGACGCCATGCGGCGTCTCAATCTGACGCGCGACGTCTTTGCCAGCCGCATCGGCGTAAAACGCCGCGCGCTCGATACATGGCTGCTGCCCGAAGGGTCGCAGGAATACCGCCCCATGCCCGAGGTGGTGCAGCGCTTCGTGGGCGAAATCGTGCAGAACGACGCGCTGCTGCAGAAGTATGCCCAGAGCGGGCAGGGCGGGCCGCTGCGCGACCGCATCGCACACGAAGGGCGCCATCACCTGCTTTCGGTCGATCAGTTCACCAGCCGCGAATCGGTGGAAGAATTGTTCCGCATTGCCGACATGATGCAGCCCATTGCGCGCCGCCAGAAGATTTCGCGTGTGCTTGAAGGCGCGGTACTGGGCAATCTGTTTTTCGAAGCCAGCACCCGTACCCGCGTCAGCTTCGGCGCTGCGTTCTGCCGCCTGGGGGGCTCGGTGTGTGACACCACCGGTTTCACCTTTTCATCCATGGCGAAGGGCGAATCCATTTACGATACCAGCCGGGTCATGAGCGGCTATGTCGACGCCATGGTGATCCGTCACCCCGAAATGGGCTCGGTGGCCGAGTTCGCGCGCGCCACCAATATTCCCGTAGTGAACGGCGGCGACGGGCCGGGCGAACACCCCAGCCAGGCGCTGCTCGACCTGTACACGATCCTGACCGAGTTCTCGCGGCTGGGCAAGCTGCTCGACGGCTCACACATCGCGCTGGCGGGCGACCTCAAGTACGGGCGTACCGTGCACTCGCTCATGAAGCTGCTGGCGCTTTACCGCGGCCTCAAGTTCACGCTGATTTCGCCCAAGGGGCTCGAGATGCCCGAGTCGATTCTCGAGCAGGTGGGGCGCAACGGGCACGTCATCGAACAGACGTATTCGCTGGAAGAAGGACTGCGCGGTGCCGACGTCATTTACGCCACGCGCGTGCAGAAGGAACGCTTCGCTGAAGAAGAGCTTGGCGGCTACAGCGCCGAGTTTCAGGTGAACAAAGCCATTGTCGACAAATGCTGCGGGCCCGACGTCATCGTGATGCACCCGCTGCCACGCGATAGCCGTGAAGGCGCCAATGACTTGAG
Source organism: Yanghanlia caeni (assembly GCA_030733815.1). GTDB lineage: Bacteria > Pseudomonadota > Gammaproteobacteria > Burkholderiales > Burkholderiaceae_B > Yanghanlia > Yanghanlia caeni. The sequence continues at coordinate 73,459 of JAUZQE010000014.1, read as the reverse complement.
CACCGACCTGAACCACGACCCGCGTCTGGCCATCTTCCGTCAGACCGACAATGGCATTCCCGTGCGCATGGCGATTTTTGCGGTGCTGCTGGGGGTGGAAACGCTGGTGCCGCATTCGCTGCGCGACGTCACCTGGAGCCCGCCGTCGCATATCGGGCCCGACGACAGCGTCTTCCACGGCATGTACTAGTTGCGCTGCTAGCATTCGCCGCACGGCGGCCGCTTCGCTGATCACGGCCGCCTGCGTGGCGGGGGGCGGCAAGCCCGCCGGCCCACATTGCGTTGCGTCAGGCCTTCTTCTCGCCGCCCAGCGCAGCCAGAAGGTCATCCAGCAGGCGTGACAGTTCGCCGCACATCAGCATGAAGTCGGAATCGAACTGTTCCGCTTCGTTTTCCGACGGAATACGGCCTTCCTGAAGCACGTCGAGCGGCGCGACGCGCTTCACGTCCAGGCCGTCGGTCAGTACGAACGAGACGCGGTCGGCCCATGTCAGAGCCAGGCGGGTGCATTGTTTGCCGGCCTGCACGTGCTTGTGGACTTCGTCGCGTTCCACCGCCTGGCGCACGTAGCGCACGGCAGCGCGTGTTTCGTTGGTGGAGCGCAGCTCGGTGTCCTGATCGATGGTGAAGTTCGGGGGCGGCTCGTCGCTGATCAGCCAGTTGGTCATGGCCGAGGCCGGAGACAGTTCCGTGTACAGTGGGATGACGGGGAAGGGATCGAGGACCTTGGCGAGCGCTCCCATGACCTCATCGCTTTTCGCTGCCGCGGCAGCGTCGATCACCAGCCAGCGGTTTCGCGTGTCGAGCCAGACGCGCGTGTCGCGATAGATGCTGAATGCCTTGGGCAGCAGCTCGTCGGTCACCTGTTCCTTGATTTCCTTCATCTGTTTGCGGCCCGGCCGGAAGCCCTGCTGTTCTTCGATCTCCTGTGCGCGGGCCCGTGCAAACTGATTCACCACCGTTGCCGGCAGCAGCTTCTTTTCAACGCGCAGGTTCAGCAGATACTGGCCGTCGATCGCATGCACCAGACCGGATTCAGCCCGCGGCGGCACCCAACCGAAGGCGGTCATGTCGGTCGCGCCACCCGGGCGGAAGGCCAGCCGCTCCAGGGCGTCTTCCAGGGTGTTTGCGTCAACCTGCCAGTTGGGTGCGAGGCGAAAGAGGCGAAGATTCTTGAACCACATGAAACTGTTTCGCTTATAAGAAGTGAGGGAAAGGAAGGGAGTGCGGGGGGCGAAAGCCTGCGCGCGGCGAAAGGCCCTGATTGTATGCCGAAGCGCGCGGCGCCAGGCTGCAGGTGCACAGACGAAAAAAAGGCCCGAAGCCACGACGGCTGCAGGCCGGAAAGGACAGCGGCTGCCGTGACAAACTTGCTCGCGGGGCGCACGGCAGTGCTGATGGAAGCGCGCGTACCCGGTGCACCGGCACATGCCCGTGCGCAGGGGGCTTCCACACGCCCGATTCTAGGCTGCAATGCCTGACGATGGCCTGAATGAAACGTGCGTTGCGGTGGCCGGGAGAAATCGGCCCATGCGAACTGCTGTCATCTGTTTATATATACAGTATAATTTGATGCAATAATTGCCGCATAAGCCTGCGTTTCATCATGCGCCAGGCGGTTGCCCAACAGTCACAAGGATCCTCAATGGAAGATACCACCAGCAAAGCCGCCAAGTCCGAACGCGCCAAGGCCCTTGCCGCCGCACTGTCTCAAATCGAAAAGCAGTTTGGCAAGGGTTCGGTCATGCGCTACGGCGACGACAAGGTCGAACACGACATCCAGGTCGTCTCCACGGGTTCGCTGGGGCTCGATATCGCGCTGGGCGTCGGTGGCCTGCCGCGTGGCCGGGTCATCGAAATCTACGGCCCCGAATCGTCGGGCAAAACCACGCTCACCCTGCAGGTCATCGCCGAAATGCAGAAGCTGGGTGGCACCTGCGCCTTCATCGACGCCGAACACGCACTCGACGTCCAGTATGCATCCAAGCTGGGGGTCAACCTCGAAGACCTGCTCATTTCTCAGCCCGACACGGGCGAACAGGCCCTCGAAATCACCGACGCCCTGGTGCGTTCCGGCTCCATCGACCTCATCGTCATCGACTCGGTCGCGGCGCTCACGCCCAAAGCCGAAATCGAAGGCGACATGGGCGATTCGCTGCCCGGCCTGCAGGCCCGCCTCATGAGTCAGGCCCTGCGCAAGCTTACGGCCACCATCAAGCGCGCCAACTGCATGGTCATCTTCATCAACCAAATCCGCATGAAGATCGGTGTCATGTTCGGCAACCCCGAAACCACCACGGGCGGCAACGCGCTCAAGTTCTATTCCTCGGTACGTCTCGACATCCGCCGTATCGGCGCCATCAAGAAGGGCGACGAGGTCATCGGCAACGAAACCCGCGTCAAGGTCGTCAAGAACAAGGTGGCGCCTCCGTTCAAGCAGGCAGAATTCGACATCATGTACGGTGCCGGCATTTCCCGCGAAGGCGAAATCATCGATCTGGGCGTGCAAGCCGGCATTGTCGACAAGGCGGGCGCGTGGTTCAGCTACGACGGCACGCGCATCGGTCAGGGCAAAGACAACGTGCGTGAATACCTGCGCGAACACCCCGAAATGGCGCGCGAAATCGAAAACCGTGTGCGCGAAAAGTTGGGCATCGCACCCCTGCAGGGTGCACCCGCCCCGGCAGTCAAGGCGCCTGAAGGCGAATAAGGGGCATGGCGCGCCAGCCCCTGTCACTCAAGGCCAGGGCCGTCGGCCTGCTGTCGCGGCGCGAACATTCGCGGGCCGAGCTCCAGCGCAAGCTGGCGCCTCACGCTGAAGACCCCGCATCCCTCGAAACCCTGCTCAACGAACTCGAGCAGGGCGGCTGGTTGTCGCAGCAGCGCTTCATCGAAAGCCTCGTTCACCGCCGTGCGCCGCAGTTGGGTACGCGCCGCGTGCTGCACGAACTGCGCCAGCACGGCTTGCCCGAAGACGCACTCACCGACGTCGCCCGGAACTTGCACCGCACCGAATTGGAACGGGCCCGCGAAGTCTGGGCAAAGCGCTTCGGGGCGCCGCCGGCCGACACCAAGGAATACGCGCGGCAGTATCGTTACATGGCGTCGCGCGGTTTCGCGCCCGGCACCCTGCGCCAGATTCTGGCGGGGCAAGGTACCATTCCCCAGGAAGATGACGCCCCGTTTGATGACAGCCCCTGAGCCTGCGCTATACTTAGACGGTTTTTTTTCGAGCAGACTCTTTTATTCATGCCTTTGCCCGCAGCGGAAGTCGAGCGCGAAGCGCTGCATACCCGTACTGTGCGTGTCGATGCTTATGCCCGCGCCGACGGTCAGTGGGATCTCGAAGCCGAGCTCATTGATTTCAAGCATTACGATTTTCCCGTCAAGAATGGCCCGGATGGTGTGCGTCGTGCCGGTGAGCCCGTGCATCACATGCATCTTCGCATTACGTTCGACGAAAGCTTCACCATCACGGCCGCCCAGGCAGCATACGATGCCGCGCCATACGAGCAGCACTGCATGGCGATCGAGGCCGAATATCAGGGGCTGGTCGGAATGAACCTGCTCAAAGGCTTTCGCGACACTGTCAAGCGGCGCTTTGGCCGCACGGCAGGCTGTACGCACATGACTGAGCTTTCGTACGTGCTGCCCACCGTCGCCATTCAGTCGATGTCGAACCGGCGGCGTGAACAGCGCGAGAAGGGCGACAGCACCACACGCCCGTTCCAGCTCGAAGGGTGTCATGCGCTGCGTCTCGACGGCCCGGTAGTCAAAGAGTTTTATCCCAGGTGGTATGTCACGCCGCCGACCGAGAATTGAAGCTGTGGCTGACATGCACGCTGCATGTCGCCTCGGTGCAGGCGCCGCATTATTTCCATTTCTACGTCCGACAGGTAATCAATGAAAATTCACGAGTATCAAGGCAAGGAACTGCTGAAGAAATTTGGCGTGACTGTGCCCCGCGGCATCCCCGCCTTTTCCGTCGATGAGGCCGTGGCGGCCGCCGAGCAGCTGGGCGGGCCGGTATGGGTGGTCAAGGCACAGATCCACGCAGGGGGCCGTGGCAAGGGTGGCGGCGTCAAGCTCGCCCGCTCGCTCGATGAAGTGCGCCAGCTTGCATCCGAGATTCTGGGCATGCAGCTCATCACGCACCAGACCGGGCCCGAAGGGCAGAAGGTGCGCCGTCTCTATATTGAAGAAGGCGCCGACATCCAGAAGGAATACTACGTGTCGGTCGTAACTGACCGCGCCACGCAGAAGGTGGCGTTCATTGCTTCCAGCGAAGGCGGCATGGACATCGAGGAAGTGGCCGCCACCTCGCCCGAGAAAATCATTACCGAATACATTGACCCGCTCGTCGGCTTCACGAAGGAACAGGCCACCAAGGTCGCCAAGGCCATCGAAATGCCCGAGGCATCGCTCGAGCAGGCTGTCGATACCTTCCAGAAACTTTACCAGTGCTACATGGAAACCGACGCCTCGCTGGTCGAGATCAACCCGCTGAACCGTGACAGCAACAACAACATCATTGCGCTGGACGCGAAGTTCAACTTCGACTCCAACGCGCTGTACCGCCAGCCCGAGATCGTGGCCTATCGCGACCTCGATGAAGAAGACCCTGCCGAGGTCGAGGCCAGCAAGTTCGACCTGGCCTACATTCAGCTCGATGGCAATATCGGCTGCCTGGTGAACGGCGCCGGTCTGGCCATGGCCACCATGGACACCATCAAGCTGTTCGGCGGCGAGCCGGCCAACTTCCTTGACGTCGGTGGCGGTGCCACGGCCGAAAAGGTTACCGAAGCATTCAAGATCATGCTGCGCAACGAAGGCGTGGAGGCCATTCTGGTCAACATCTTCGGCGGCATCATGCGTTGCGACATCATCGCAGAAGGCGTCATCGCGGCATGCAAGGCCGTGAACCTCAGCGTGCCGCTGGTCGTGCGCATGAAGGGCACTAACGAAGAACTGGGCAAAAAGCTGCTGGCCGACTCCGGCCTGCCCATCATCAGCGCCGACACCATGGCCGAAGCTGCGAAGAAGGTCGTGGCCGCTGCTGCCAAGTAAGAATTTGCCGAGGATTTTCACATGTCGATCTTGATCAACAAAGACACCAAAGTCATCACCCAGGGAATGACCGGCAAGACTGGCCAGTTCCATACCCACTACTGCCGCGAGTACGCGAACGGCAAGGCAGCGTTCGTTGCCGGCGTGCACCCGAAGAAAGCCGGTCAGGATTTCGAAGGCGTGCCCATCTATGCCAGCGTGAAGGAAGCCAAGGCCGAAACGGGCGCCACCGTTTCCGTGATCTATGTGCCGCCTGCCGGCGCCGCTGATGCCATCTGGGAAGCCGTCGACGCCGACCTCGATCTGGTCATCTGCATTACCGAAGGCATTCCGGTGCGCGACATGCTGATGGTTCGCAACCGCATGCGTGCCGAGAACAAGAAAACGCTGCTGCTGGGCCCCAACTGCCCGGGCCTCATCACGCCCGACGAGCTCAAGATCGGCATCATGCCCGGCCATATCTCGCGCAAGGGTCGCATCGGCGTCGTCAGCCGCTCCGGCACGCTTACGTACGAAGCCGTGGCGCAGCTCACCGAGCTGGGCCTGGGCCAGTCCACTGCCGTGGGTATCGGCGGTGACCCCATCAACGGTCTCAAGCACGTCGACGTGCTCAAGATGTTCAACGAAGATCCCGACACCGATGCGGTCGTCATGATCGGTGAAATTGGCGGCCCCGATGAGGTGAATGCGGCTCAGTGGGCCAAAGACAACATGAAGAAGCCGGTGGTGGGCTTCATCGCCGGCGTCACCGCCCCTCCCGGAAAGCGGATGGGACACGCCGGCGCACTGATCTCGGGTGGCGCCGATACGGCTGACGCCAAGCTCGAGGCCATGGAAGCCTGCGGTATCCGCACTACCCGCGATCCATCCGAGATGGGTAAACTGCTCAAATCGGTGTTGTAAGTATTGTGGGGCCTGCCCTGAGCAGGCCCTTACATGCTGCGTAGCCGTGTTCTCCTCACAAGGGAGCCCCGGCGCGCTCGCAGGGCCTTGCGGCGATCCTTACAAGAAGCTGAATTATAATGGCCCGCTTTTTGCACCCAGCGTACCCGTTGTGCGTGGGGCCTTTATCCATCTTCTTAATGCCACGAGGCAAACGGAACTAGCATGCTAGAGTTTTTTCAGACGCTCCATTGGGGGGCGATTCTCCAGATCATCATGATCGACATCCTGCTCGGTGGTGACAATGCCGTCATCATTGCGCTGGCATGTCGCAACCTTGCGCCGAAGCAGCGCATGCAGGGCATTCTGTGGGGTACGGCCGGTGCGATCGCCCTGCGGGTGGCGCTCATCGCGTTCGCCCTGGTGTTGCTCGACATTCCCTTCCTCAAGGTCGTGGGTGGCCTGCTGCTGCTGTGGATCGGGATCAAGCTGCTTCTGCCCGACGAAGACGAGCACGGCAACGTCACCAGCGCGCCGTCTATCTGGGGCGCGGTCAAGACCATCCTCATCGCCGACTTCGTCATGAGTCTGGATAACGTCATTGCCATTGCCGGGGCCGCGCAGAACACGCACGCCGATCATCAGCTGTACTATGTGATCTTCGGTCTGATCGTCAGCGTGCCCATCATCATCTGGGGCAGTACACTGGTGCTGAAACTGATCGACCGCTTCCCCCTGGTCGTCACGTTCGGTGCCGCTTTGCTGGGCTGGATCGCAGGCGGCATGCTGATTACCGACGTCTTCGTAATCGACCAGATCGGCGAAGTCGACACCTCGGTCAAGATTGCGGCCGAAGTCATCGGTGCAATATTTGTGGTGGGCCTGGGCAAGTGGATCGCTTCCCGGCGCGCATCCAAACAGGGCGAACTGAATGAGTCTGTTTAAGTCATCCGACCCCGACAAGCCTGATTCCGGGCTGTCGCTGCTGCAAGGGCTGGGCATACTTGCCGTCATAGGCATACTGCTTACACTGCTGTTCAGGTATCTGGCAGGGTAGGCATGTCTGAACCTTCCAAGCTGGTGATCGCAACCCGCGCAAGCCGGCTCGCCCTCTGGCAGGCCGAGCACGTGCAGGCGCGGCTGCAGGCCCTGTATCCCTCGTGCGAGGTGAGCCTGCTCAAGATGACGACCCGAGGCGATCAGATCCTTGACCGCACGCTTTCCAAAGTGGGCGGCAAGGGGCTGTTCGTCAAGGAACTCGAAACGGCCCTGCTCGACGGCAGGGCCGATCTCGCGGTGCATTCCCTTAAAGATGTGCCGGTCGACCTGCAAAGTCCGTTCAGTCTGCCGGTCATTATGCAGCGCGACGACCCGCGCGACGCCTTCGTGTCGCCGGGGTATGCCTCGCTGGCCGAATTGCCCGACGGTGCGATCGTCGGCACTTCAAGCCTGCGGCGCGAGTCGCAGATACGCGCCCAGTACCCGCAGCTGCAGGTCAAGCCGTTGCGCGGCAATCTCGACACCCGCCTGGGCAAGCTCGACCGGGGCGAATACGACGCCATCATTCTGGCGGCGGCAGGTTTGCGCCGCCTGGGGTTGGGCGAACGTATCCGCAGTCTGCTCGGTCCCGACATCAGTTTGCCTGCTGCTGGGCAGGGGGCGCTGGGCATAGAAATTCTCGAATCGCGTACCGAACTGGCACAGTGGCTCAAGCCGCTCGAATGCGCCGACACGGCATCGTGTGCGCGAGCCGAGCGCGCGGTCTCACGTGTGCTGGGCGGTTCGTGCCAGGTGCCGCTGGCCGCTTACGCGCAGGTCGAGGGCGATTCGCTGCGAGTCGATGCTCTGGTGGCGGAACCCGATGGCTCGCGCATCATCCGCAGCCATCGCACCGGCTCGGTGGCTCAGGCGCGTGAACTCGGCGAAGACGCCGCACGCGAGCTTCTGGCAAACGGTGCGCGCGACATACTGGCGCGCCTGCTGCCGCCCGCTACCTGACCGGCCGGGTTGGCCGTACATCAACGGCATGCCTGTCACTCACGTATTCCTCACACGCCCGGTCGGGCGTAATGGCGAAGTGCCGGGGCGCCTGCAGCAGGTCGGCATGGTCGTGCACGAACTGCCTGCGCTCGAGCTGCGGCCGTTGCCGCGGCCCGCGTCGGTGCCCCAGCCGGCCGGATACGACCTGGTGGTGTTCGTCAGCCGCTACGCGGCGCAGCGTTATCTCGCATGGCTGCGCGAGCAGAACGCGCGCTTCACCTGGCCGCCCCACACCCTGGCGGCGACAGTGGGGGCCACGAGCGCGCAGGTGCTGCACGACGCGGGCATCATTCCCCATTCTTCAATAGTTCACCCGCCACACGACGCCCAGGAGCAGGACTCCGAAGCGCTGCTTGCCGTGCTGCAGGCGCGCGCCATGGTGCCGCGCCGGGTGCTGATCGTTCGCGGCACGCAGGGGCGCAACTGGCTGTCGCAAACGCTGGCCGCAAAGGGTGCGCAAGTAGATCTGCTGCCGGTGTACGAACGCGTGGCGACACGCTGGACGCCCAAGCAGGACAAGGCAATCGCTTTTGCGTTGCAGACGCCGCAGCACTGCGTGTTTCTGCTTACCAGCAGCGAGGGTGTACAGGCACTTGCTGCCGGCGTGCGTCGACTCGGGCTCATGGCGGCCTGGTCGCAGGCACGATTCGTGGTGCTGCACGAACGCATCGGGGCAACGCTACAATCGGTGCTGGCACCCGGGTCGGGCGAAGACGCCCGGCAGCCCAGCCTGTGCAGGCCCGACGACGATTCCATCGTCCAGGTGATTCAAGCCGTGGCGAAACCAGCTGCGAAACCATAGGTTTACAATCCGGCCATGACTGACAAGAAAACAGAAACGTCTCAAGAAGAGCGCACCCGTTCCCAGGCTCCCGTACTGACCACACCGGCCAGCAAGCGTGTGCCGCCCGAGACGAACCAGAAGGCAGGTAGTGCCCGCTCCGTGCTGGCGCCGGCGGCACTGGTCGTTGCCCTGGGTGCGCTGGGCCTGTCGGCCAGCCTGTACATGCGCAATCAGCAGCTTGTCGAGTCGCATGCCGAGCTGACCGCGCGCCTGACCGCCAGCCAGAACGACACGCAGCGCGTCGGCTCGCAGATCAGCGGGGCAGTCAGCCGGCTCGAGACGCACGAGCAGCGGCTCGACGCCCTGCAGACCCAACTTGCCGACGCATCCGCGATCATCAACGATCTCGACGAAGCGTTGCGCAGCATGACCGATCGCGGCTCCGAACTGGTGCTGCTGAATGACATCGATCACCTGGCCACCATCGCCCAGCAGCAGTTACAGCTGGGTGGCAACGTGCGCAACGCCATCGTGGCACTCGAATCCGCGCAGGCACAACTGGCCCGCGCGAATCGGCCGGCGCTCGCGTCGCTGCTGCAAACGGTAAACGGTGATCTCGATCGCCTGCGTGCGGCTTCCACCATCGATATTGCGGCGTTTTCCAGTCAGCTCGAAGAACTGGCCATGCTGTTGACGGAAGCGCCGCTCATCATGCCCGACGAATCGGGGCGCATGGGCGCGCGACCCGAAGATACCGCGCAGCGCGAACAGCCGGCGCCCACGGTACCGCCCGCCACGCAGGGAGCCGAGGCCGCCTGGTGGGAACGCGCGATCGACACCACGCGCGAGTGGTCGCGCCAGGCGTGGGATTCGGTGCGTACCGATCTGGGGCAGTTCATTGACGTCAGGCGTGTCGACGACGCCAGCGCATTGCTGATGTCGCCCGACCAGGCCACGCGGTTCCGCGAAAGCCTGCGCACGCGCATCATGACCGCGCAGCTGGCACTCATGATGCGTCAACCCCAGGTCTGGAAGACCGAAACCGAAGCCATCGTCAAGGCGATCGAGACCCGCTACGACGAAAGTTCGCCGCTCACGCGCAAGGCACTGCGCATGGCGCGCGGCATGGCCGATGCCACCATCGACGCCCGGCTGCCTACTGTCGACAACACCTTGCAGGCGCTCAATGCGCTGCGCGAAGAACAGGCGCAGCGTTTTCATGGCGGCGAGCCGGCCGATGCCGATGCGCTCCCCCCCGATGCCCCGCACACCCACGAACCCGAGGCCGACGCGCCAGATACGCCGGGCGATGCGTCGGCCATGAACGGCACGGAGCCGGCGCACCCGGCCGACCCGCCAAGCTCAAATTCGCCTGCGGCTCAAGATTCACATGCGGGCTCGCAGGGCGAGTCCCCGCAATCGGCGCCGGCGACCGATGCCGGAGCGGCACAGACCCCGGCGGCCGATGCTCCATCCGCCATTGAGGCCGCCGCGCAGTCGGCCGGCACGACGGAGGGCTGATTCATGCGTACCTGGTTCTGGACGCTCGTTGTCTTTGTGGCAGCGGTGGCGCTGGCGCTCGTACTGCGCGATCACAGCGGCAACGTCGTGATCGTTGCGCAACCGTGGCGCATCGAACTTTCGCTCACACTGGCGGTGCTGCTGCTGGTGGCCACCTTCGTCATTCTTCATTTTCTGCTGCGCGTTTTCTATTGGCTGGGCAGTCGCCCCGAACGGTTTCGCAGCTGGCGCAGCCGCCGCTCGGTGCGCCGCGACCAGGAATCCCTGGAAAGCGGCTGGATCAATGTTCTGGAAGGCCGCTACGGGAATGCCGACAAGGATTTCGGTCGCGTGCTGAACCGCACCCGCTCGGAAAAGCGCAAGGTGCTGGCGGCGCTGGCCTCCGCACATGCCAATCACCATCTGGGTGAATTCGGTCAGCGCGACAAGGCACTGGCCCTTGCCAGGCAGGCGGCCGGCGACGATATCCGTCTGCGCGAGGCCTGGGCCATCGTGGCGGCCGAAATGTATCTCGACCAGAATCGTCCGCAAGACGCCCTGGCATTGCTGCAGCCCCTGCAGGACGCCAGTTCCCGTTACCTGCATGCCACCCGGCTGCTGCTGCGCGCGCACAGGCAGCTGAACAATCACGATCGTGTTTACGACCTCACGCGCCTGTTGCTGCGTCGTGGCGTCATCGACAAGGCCGAGGCGTCGCAGCTCATCGAAGTGGCGGGGGCCGCGCGCCTGCACACTGCAGGAGCAAAGGGCTTCAAGGCCATCTGGGGCGACCTCAAGGCCGAAGAGCGCACGATGCCCGAAATTGCCCTGGCCGCTGCCGCCATACAGGCGGGCGAGGGCAATCACGACGAGGCATCGCGCATTCTCGAGGCCGCCATATCCGTCAAACCCGACCCGCGCCTGCTCAGCGCGTATTCGCAATGCCCGCCGCAGCATGTGTCGCGCCGGCTGGCGAAGGCCGAGGAATGGCTCAAGCGCCATCCCGACGACGCCGCGCTGCTCGCTGCCATGGGCAATCTGTGCCTCACGGGCCAGCTGTGGGGGCCGGGCGAACTGTATCTCAAGCGCAGCATGGCGCTGCGCAACGACATGCGGGTTCACGCACTGCTGGGCAATCTGTACGATCGCCTCGGCCGTCGCGACGAGGCCATGCGCCACTGGCGTCTGGCCGCGGGTGTCGTGGGCGTGCTGCCCGTGCTGCCGCGCAATCACTTCCTGCCGGCTGCCGACACGCGTGGCGATCCCACGCTCATCGATGTCGAGATTCCGGCCGAACCGTCCGGGCAGCCGGACACGGGCACGCCGGTGGCCGCCAGTGCCGTCGATTATGTGGTTGAAGAGTCGCATTCCCCCGGTCAACCACAGGGCTCCGCAGGCGCAGAAGCGCGCAAAGAAGTAGAATCTACTGTTTCCGATAATTCAGGCCTCGACGAATTCTTTGACAGCGCGCCGATCCCGGGCGTAGACGTCAGCCAGACTTCCGATGGCCCGAGGCGGGGACACTAAACCCTACCACCCAACCCTTATTCCTAGCAAGGTTAAAGAGCATGAGCCTAGACCGCGTGCCTGCGGGCACCAAGTTGCCAGACGAGTTCAATGTCATCATCGAGATTCCCATGAACGCCGATCCGGTGAAATACGAAGTCGACAAGCACACGGGTGCCGTGTTCGTCGACCGTTTCATGCTGACGGCCATGCATTACCCCTGCAACTACGGTTATATCCCGCAGACCCTTTCCGATGACGGCGACCCCGTCGACGTTCTTGTCATGACACCGTTCCCGATTCAGGTCGGTGCCGTAGTCAGCTGCCGCGCTTTAGGCCTGCTCAAGATGGAAGACGAGGCCGGCGGAGACGCCAAACTCTTGGCCGTACCCATCGACAAACTCTACCCGGCCTACAGCCGCCTGCGCTCGGTCGATGACGTCTCGCTTGAATTGCGGGGCCAGATTCAGCACTTCTTCGAACACTACAAAGATCTCGAGAAGGGCAAGTGGGTGAAGATCCAGGGCTGGGAAGGCCCGGAAGCCGCCGCACGCGAGATCATGGACAGCGCTGCGCGCTATAGCGCCGGGGCCTGACCGAAATGAAGACCGTGGTTCCCGCGGCACCGCCGGTCACGGTGCCCGTGCACGGCACCGATACGGTGTTTCCGGTACGACGCATTTATTGCGTCGGCCGCAACTATGCCGAGCATGCGCGCGAAATGGGCTTCACCGGGCGTGAAGATCCGTTCTTCTTCTGCAAGCCGGCCGATGCGATTCTGTACGTGCCCGAGGGCGAAACGGGCGAGATGCCGTATCCGCCCGCCACGTCGAACCTGCACCATGAAATCGAACTGGTCGTGGCGCTGGCTGGCGGAGGACGCGATCTCACGGTCGAGCAGGCCGCCAAATGCATTTACGGCTACGCGGTAGGGCTCGACATGACCCGCCGCGACCTGCAGGGAGAGGCCAAGAAGCAGGGCCGGCCCTGGGAAGTCGGCAAGGCGTTCGACAGCTCGGCCCCGATGGGCCCGATCCACCGCGCGCATGACTGCGCCGCGCTTGTCGCCGCAGCCATCACGCTCGACGTGAACGGCGAGCGGCGCCAGTCGGGCGACATTTCGCAGATGATCTGGGGCATTGCCGAATCCATCGCCTTCCTCTCGGGGCTTTTTGAGCTCAAGGCCGGTGATCTGATCTTTACCGGTACCCCGGAAGGCGTGGGTGCAGTGGTTCCCGGCGATCTCATGCATGGTGCAGTGGCCGGCGTCGGTGAACTGCGCGTCCGGGTGACATCTTAATTCTGATCAAGGCGCACTCAACGTATTGGCGGCATAGTGTGTGGCTTGCCGACTCCGGGGCACGGCAGGATGCCCCGGGTGTTTTTCCGCACAGCCCATGCCACTTACCGTACATGCGCCACACACCGGGGCCGGTTCCCGGCCCGCCTCCGACTCACCTTCATTCGAACTGGTCTGCCCGGCGGGCAGCCTGCCTTCGCTCAAGATCGCGGTCGACAATGGGGCCGACTGCGTTTATCTGGGCTTTCGCGATGCCACGAACGCCCGCAATTTTGCCGGGCTGAATTTCGACGCCGCAGCCATCGCGCAGGGCATCCGCTATGCGCACGAGCGCGGCCGCCGGGTGTTTCTTGCGCTGAACACGTACCCGCAGGCCGACGCCTGGCCCATCTGGCGCGAAGCACTCGACCGGGCCGCCGGTTCAGGGGTTGACGCCGTCATCGTCGCCGACCTGGGCCTCATGGAATATGCGGCCCGCACGCATCCCGAGCTGCGTCTGCATTTGTCGGTGCAGGGTTCGGCCACCAACTACGAGGCCATCAACTTCTACCACGAGCGTTTCGGCATCCAGCGTGCGGTGCTGCCGCGCGTGCTGTCCATTGCGCAGGTCGAACAGGTTACTGAAAACACGCCCGTCGAGATCGAGGTCTTCGGTTTTGGCAGCCTGTGCGTCATGGTCGAAGGCCGCTGCGCCCTGTCGTCGTACACCACTGGCGAGTCACCCAATACTCACGGCGTCTGCTCGCCCGCGCGCCACGTGCGCTGGCAGCAAACTCCTGAGGGGCTCGAATCGCGCCTGAACGGCGTGCTCATCGATCGCTACGCCGATGGTGAAAACGCCGGTTACCCCACGCTGTGCAAGGGCCGCTTCGACGTAGCCGGCGAAAACTACTACGCGCTCGAAGAGCCCACCAGCCTGAACACGCTCGAACTGCTCCCCCGGCTCATGGCCATGGGTGTCAAGGCCGTGAAGATCGAAGGCCGGCAACGCAGTCCGGCCTACGTGGGGCAGGTCACGCGCGTCTGGCGCCAGGCAATCGATTCGGCGCGGGCGAATGCCGCCCGTTATTCGGTGAACCCCGCCTGGTCGGCCGAGCTGGCCAAGGTCTCGGAAGGCCGGCAGCAAACATTGGGTGCCTACCACCGCCCCTGGAAGTAACGTTCAATGAGCTCACACATGAAGATTGCCCTGGGTCCCTTACAGTATTACTGGCCGCGCGTGGCCACCCTGCAGTTCTACGAATCGGTGCGCGAATGGCCGCTCGACATCGTCTACCTGGGTGAAACCGTATGTTCCCGTCGCCACGAACTGCGCCTGCCCGACTGGCTCGAAGTAGCCGACATGCTCACCGAGGCCGGCAAGCATGTCGTGCTGTCCACGCAGGTTCTGCTCGAATCCGGTGTGGAACTCAACACCATGCGCAAGCTGGTCGATAATGGCCGTTACGACATCGAGGCGAACGACATGGGCGCCGTACGCTACCTGCAGGGGCGCCCCTTCGTGGCGGGCCCCTTTCTGAACGTGTACAGCAAACCTACGCTCGAGGTAATCGCCCAGGCGGGCGCCACGCGCTGGGTCATGCCCCTGGAAATGAACCGCAACGGCCTGCAGCGCCTGCAGCACGACCGGCCGGCGGGAATGCAGACCGAGGTTTTCGCCTATGGCCGCATGCCGCTCGCGTTCTCGGCACGCTGCTTTACCGCGCGCAACCGTAATCTGCCAAAAGACAATTGTCATTACGTGTGCATGGACCACCCCGACGGGCTAATGATGCAAACGCGCGAAGCGCAAAATTTCCTCACCATCAATGGCATTCAAACGCAGTCGGCCCACGTGCACACATTGATTCACGAGCTCGATGAGCTGGCCAGCATGGGTGTGGACGTCATACGCCTGAGCCCGCAGTCGCAGTACATGGCCGATGTGGTCCACCGGTTTCGTGCGGTGCTCGACGGCCACGACACACCCGGCGCAGCGCACGAATACCTGCTCGAACGCATGCCTGCCGCGCCATGCAACGGGTACTGGCACGGCCGCCCCGGTCTCGACATGGTGCTGCCCCAAACTTCAGGAGTCTGATCATGACCACCGACAACGGCTTTCGCATTCCGGCTCCGCTCGGGCGTCTGCTGGGCAGCCTGCCACGGCGGCCCGGTTCACAGCTGTTCGTCATGGGCCTGAACGTGGCTCTGGCCCCGCATCTGCCCGTCGACAGCATTTCGATGCTGGAAGGCCGCTCACTGCGCATCGAGGTCACCGACGCCTGCCTGCGCTTCGACTACACCTGGCGCGGCAATGCCTTTCGCGCCGCCGACCACGGCACCACGCCTCCCGACCTCACCATACGTGCCCACGCCTGGGATTTCCATCAGCTGCTGCGTCGCGGCGAAGACCCCGATACGCTGTTCTTCAGCCGTCGCCTCGTGATGGAAGGCGATACCGAACTGGGCCTGTGGGTGAAGAACACGCTCGATTCGCTCGATATCGAGCTGCTCAGACCGGGCAGGGTGCTGGCCGGCCTGCTGTCGGTGCCCGGCATCGGCCTGCGTACGCCCGGCAACTGAACGCCCGCTTGCCACTCACGTCCCGCCTGGCCATGTGCAAGGTTCGATGGCCATGCGGGTCACGGTTCGTTCGCGTAAGTCCGTCGTGCGGGTTGCGGCGCATTACATGGCTGATGGCGGCGGCGCGGCATCATGCGTTGGGCGGATACTCGTGCAGCAGCCGGCTATCAGGCCCGGCGCCAATGGTGTTACGATCACCCGCGCCAACCCGCTTGCCTTGCCGGAGTCGCTTTGAGCCACAACGCTGTCGAATCGTCCATCGAGCCCAAGGTGCTCGTACTGCATTCCAATCGTATGGAAGTCCTGTGCGAGTCGCTGATTCAATGGCTGCGTGACCACCCTCTCGAGCCGCTCGAAACCGACATCATCGCCGTGCAGAGCAACGGCATCGCGCAATGGCTGCGCAGCGAGATCGCACAAGGTTCTCCCGACGAACCGGGTATCGCCGCCGCGATCGATACGCCCATGCCTTCACGCCTGCTATGGTCGTTGTACCGGCGCGTGCTGGGCGAAGATGCGGTGCCTGAGGCCTCGCCGCTCGACAAGCAGCCGCTGGTGTGGCGTCTGATGCGCCTGCTGGGCGATCTTCCCTCCGATGGCGTGTACGAACCCCTGCAGCGCTTCTTGCACGACGACTCCGATCTGCGCAAACGCCATCAGCTGGCGCAGCGCCTGGCCGACCTGTTCGATCAGTATCAGGTGTATCGGGCCGACTGGCTGGCCGACTGGGCGGCGGGCAACGACGTGCTGCGCGGTACAGGCGAGCCGCGTGCGCTTGATCCACAACAGGCCTGGCAGGCCGAGCTGTGGCGCGCCATTTTGGCCGATGTCGGCCCGCAGGGCAGTGGTTACGGGCGCGCCGCAGTGCATGCGCGGTTCATCGACACCTTGCGCACCTGGCGCTCCGGGGCCGTACCGCCCGATTTGCCACGCCGTATTGTCGTGTTCGGTGTCAGCAGCCTGCCCCGCCAGACGCTCGAGGCGCTGGTGGAAGTGGCTCGTTGGGCGCAGGTGCTGGTGTGCGTGCACAATCCGTGTCAGTATCACTGGGCCGAGATCGTCGAGGGGCGTGAACTGCTGCGCCGTGTGCGTCGGCACCGACCGCTGCGCGAAGGCATGCCGCGCGATATCGATGCGGATTCTCTGCACGATTATGCGCACCCGTTGCTCGCGTCATGGGGCCGGCAGGGCCGCGATTACCTGGCGTTGCTCGAGGAGCTCGAAGAAGAGCGTCAGGCCCTTGCCGCGCGCCACGATTCTGCCGCCGGCAGGGGTGCGGCGCCGGTCACGTTCGCTCTGGCCGACGCATTTGCCCCGGCATCGTCCAAATCGGCGCTTTCCCAGGTCCAGAACGATATCCTGAATCTGACGCCCATGCCCGAAATCTGCGCCGAAGCGCGAGTGCTGGCTGCGGGGGATCGGTCATTCTGCTTTCATATTGCCCACAGTCCGATGCGCGAGGTCGAGATCCTGCACGATCAGCTGCTGGCCGCCTTCGACGCCGACGCGTCACTGCAGCCTGACGACGTCATCGTGATGGTGCCCGATATCGAGGCCTACGCACCCTATATCGATGCCGTCTTCGGGCTTCACATGCCGGGCGACACCCGGCGCCTGCCATATTTCATCGTCGACCGCGGCCCGGGCAGCGTGAACACCGTGCTCGATGCCGTGCAGCGCCTGCTTGCGCTGCCGCAGGCGCGCCTGGGCGTCGGCGATGTGCTCGATCTGCTCGATACCGAAGCCGTGCGGCGGCGCTTCGAACTCAATGAACCCGACATTGGCGTGCTGCGCGACTGGATCAGCGGGGCGAACGTGCGCTGGGGTCTCAACAGCGAACACCGCAAGGCGCTGGGTCTTCCCATCGACGACGCGCTCGCACAGCTGCATACCTGGGAGTTCGGGCTGCGTCGCATGTTGCTGGGTTACGCCATGGGCGATGCCGGCGCGTGGGGCGGCATTGCACCTTACGGTGACGTGGCCGGCCTCGAGGCGCGACTTGCGGGCGTGCTGGCCCAGGTCATCGAGCGCATGTCGCATTACGCCAGGGTGCTGAACGAACCGGCCACGCCCGCTCAATGGGTGCAGCGTCTTCGCAGTCTGCTCGACGACTTCATCGATGTGGGGGATGTCGTTGCAGCCTACACGGTCGAACAGCTGGGCCAGGCGCTCGAAGGCTGGCTCGATGAGTGCGAGGCGTCGGGCTTTGACGAGGCGGTTACGCTTGCGGTGGTCTCCGGGCACTGGATGGCGTGCTTTCAGTCGGCCGGACTGGCGCAGCGCTTTGCGAGCGGCGCCATTACGTTCGCCACGCTCATGCCGATGCGGGCCATACCCTTTCGGCACGTATGCCTGCTGGGCATGAACGACGGCGACTATCCGCGCTCGCGCACGCCGGCCCACTTCGACCTGATGCAGTCGGACTATCGTCCGGGTGACCGTTCACGCCGTGACGATGACCGCTACCTGTTTCTCGAGGCCTTGCTCTCGGCCCGTGAACGATTTTACGTATCGTGGGTGGGGCGCAGTATCGTCGACAACACCGAGCGGCCCCCGTCGGTGCTCGTGGCCCAGCTGCGTGATCATCTGGCGGCCGGTTGGCAGCCCGATTCCGGGTGCGACGATCTGCTCGCACAGATCACCACCGTGCATCCCCTGCAGGCATTCAGCAGCGCATATTTTTCCGACGCCACGCCCGATGCCACGCTGTTCACGTATGCACGGGAATGGCGTGCTGCCGACGGCGTGGTTGCGACGCAGCAGGCCGATCCATTTGCCGTGCTTGGCGAGCTCGTGCGCGACGAACCCCTTTCGTTCAATGACCTGGAGGCCTTTCTAAAGCACCCCGTGCGTGAGTTCTTTCGCCAGCGGCTTGAAGTCAGCGTCGAAGACAGCGAGGCTCCCAGCGACGAGGAACTGTTTCTTGCCGATGGCCTGAGCACGTGGGGGGTTTATGATGCACTGATCCGCACGACGCGTGGCGCGCTGGAAGGGCAGGGCGACGTCATGGCATTGTGCGAGGCCGAGTTCGAGCGCATGCACCGCAGTGGCCAACTGGCGTTTGGTACGGCGGGTGAACTCGAAGTGCAGGCCTGTCGCAAGGCGTTTCAGAAGATGGTCACCGACTGGCAGCGCCATGCGCTCGAGTGGCCTGACGCCGACGATATGGGGCTCGAGCTGGAGGTCAACTGCCCCGGCGCACCGCCACTGAGTGGCCGTATCGGCTCGCTGCGCCGCCGCGCCGACGGCGGGCTGTTACGGCTCGTCATGCAGGCGTCGCGTCTGCTCACCAAACAGAATGAATGGAGTGAACGCAATCTGGTGGAACACTGGGTGCGTCACCTGGCCGCAAACAGCCAGGGTCACACCATGTCCACCGTTATCGTGAGCCCGGCGGGTGTGGCGCAGTTTGGTCCGTTGAATGCAGCCGAGGCGCAGCAATGGCTGCATGACCTGATGCGCGCGTGGGTGGAAGGCATGCGCCGGCCGCTGCCGCTCAAGATCGAATTCGCGCGGCCCGTGCTGGTTACGCTGCCGGGCCCGCAGGTACCCGAACCGGATTCCGATGCATGGCGCGAGTGGGCAGCGTCTGACGTGCTCGCCCGTAGCATTGCCGAGTGCTACGACGCGAATTGGAACCAGGCGCAAAGGCGTGAGGCGGTCTATGAACGCCGCGCGTTCCCGACGCTGGAATCGCTGCGTGCCGGTGATGAGCTGCTGCGATGGGTCGTGCAGCTGTATGGCCCGTTGTTTTTCGCCATACGCCGGAAGGAGGACAAATGACGCGCGTCACCACCGTCATGGCATCCGTTGAACCCCTCGACGCGCTGAGGTTTCCCCTTTGGGGCAGCCGGCTGATCGAGGCGAGTGCAGGCACGGGAAAAACCTATACCATCGCGAGCCTGTACGTCAGACTGGTGCTGGGACATGGCGAACTGCCCGATGGGCGCAGCCTGCTGCCACCCGACATTCTGGTGGTGACATTCACCCGTGCAGCCACCAAGGAATTGCGCGACCGCATTCGCCGGCGCCTGACCGAGGCTGCGGCCTGCTTTCTGAATGAAGCGCCGGGCGACGACTTTCTGCAGGGGCTGCGGGCCGAGTATCCGCCGCAACGCTGGCCCGCCTGTGCGCGCGTGCTGCAGGTGGCCGCCGAATGGATGGACGATGCCGCCGTCGACACCATCGATGCATGGTGTTACCGCATGCTGCGCGAGCATGCCTTCGACAGCGCGAGCCTGTTCGATCTGGAAATGGATGTCGACGAGGGCGAGCGTGTGGCGGAAGCCACACGCGATTACTGGCGACTGTTTATTGCGCCGCTCGAGCCGGAGTTGTTCGACCGTGTGCTCAAGCTGATCGGTTCACATAAGCCGGGCAGGTTTCGCTATGCCCCCAACGACTGCGACACCCTGGCCGCCACGCTCATGCGCTGGCTGCCCCATGCGCATGAATATGCTGACGGCGCCGACCCGGTGGCGGCCCTGGAACGCGTGCGCGCACGCATCGAGGCGATCAAGGCACCCTGGGCACGGTGGGCCGCTGAACTGCATCGAATTCTTCAGGACGCTTACGAGGCGGGGCATGTCGATCGCAAGAAACTGTCCAAGTCGACCTGGCCCAAATGGTTGCCCGCTCTCGACGAGTGGGCGCGCGGGCCTTCCATCGAAGCGCCGTTTTCGGCCACCAACAAGGCCTGGGAACGGTTGACACCCGAGGGTCTTGCAGATGCCTGGAAAGAGGGAACACCGCCAGAGCATCCGGCATTGCACGCCATGTTGCGGTTGCGTGATGAGTTGCGTGAAGCGAATGAACATTTCAGCTGTGTGCTGCAGCACGCCGCCCGCTGGGTGGCCGATCGCATGGCGCAGCTGCGCCGTCAAAGGGCAATGGTGAGTTTCAGTGGGCTCACCCAACACCTCGATGCCGCCCTGAGCGGGCCCAATGGTGCGCGATTGGCTGCCGCGCTGCGCAAGCAGTTTCCCGTTGCCCTGATCGATGAGTTTCAAGACACCAATCCTCACCAGTACCGGATCTTCGAACGTATTTACGACATCGCGGCCAACAGCCGCAGCTCGCTGCTTGCGCTCATCGGCGACCCCAAACAGGCCATCTACCGCTTTCGCGGGGCCGATATTCATGCCTATCTGACCGCGCGCGGCCACTGCGAAGGTCGGCTGTATACGCTTGGCAGCAACTATCGTTCTAGCGCGGCGATGGTCGCGGCGGTCAACCACCTTTTCCTTGAAGGCGAAACGCGCCGCGAGCAAGGGGCCTTCCTGTTCCGTCGGCCGGAGGCTCATGTGAGTGACAATCCCGTGCCGTTTCATCCCGTCAGGGCCGCGGCCGATCCCGGCGTCTGGGAAGTTGACGACGCACCGGCCACGGCAATGACGATCTGGTGTCCCGTGGTGGGCCGCACGGATGTCGACCTCGACGAAGCGCCGCAGCAGAGTACGGCCGACGGACCCGATAATTACGACGACATGGTAGCCGAGGCCTGCGCGTCAGAAATTCTTCGTCTTTTGCAGCTGGGCGCCCAAGGCAAGGCTGGGTTCAGAAAGGGCGACGTGTTTGCGCCGCTCACCTCGGGCGATATCGCGGTACTCGTCAACTCCAGATTCGAGGCCGGCCGCCTTCGACGCGAACTGGGGCGCCGCGGCATTCGCAGCGTGTATCTGTCAGACGAATCATCGGTGTATCAGAGTAACGCGGCAGTCGACGTGCTGGCCTGGCTGCGGGCCTGCGCCGAACCCGAACGGGCCGACTTCGTGCGGGCGGCGCTTGCCACGGCGGGTATCGGCCTTCATTGGCACCAGCTCGACGCCCTGGTTCATGACGAAGGGCTCTGGGAGACGACGGTGGATCGCTTCGCCGGCTACAAGGACGACTGGCGGCGCCGGGGCGTCTTGCCCATGTTGCGTCAGCTGATGCACGATTTCGACGTGCCGGCCCGCCTGCTTGCGGCTCAGCAGGCGTTTGATCTCGAAGGCGAGCGCGACCTCACCGATTTCCTGCATCTGGCCGAACTGTTGCAGGCGGCTTCGACCACACTCGACGGCGAGCACGCCCTGATCCGTTTCCTCGAGGAGCACATCGAGCGTGGTGGTGACCCTGATGCCGAGGGCGACATGTCGCGCATGCGGCTGGAAGACGATGCCGGGCTGGTACAGATCGTAACCGTACACAAGTCGAAGGGGCTGGAGTACCCGCTCGTGTTCTACCCCTATGCCTACCAGGGGTGGGCGCGCAAGTCGCTCGAGCTGCCCATGCAGTACCGTACCCAGGCCGCAGGTGAAGTTCAGGTCGTGGCAAGCGTTGCCGGGTTGGACGCAAACCGACAGGCTGAACTGCTTGCCGCGGCAGAGCACGAACGGCTGGCCGAAGATCTTCGCAAACTGTATGTGGCGCTCACGCGGGCACGGCACGCAACATGGGTTGCGCTCGCGCCGCAGAAAGAATTGGGTGCCTCGGCGTTCGGGTATTTGCTGGGAGGCGCGGATGCGTGCGAGCCCCATACGCTGTTGAACAGTCTGGAGACGCTGGTGGGCCGGTGTCCGCACATCGAGATTCTCGACCTTCCCGAGGCGCGTGCAGGCTGGTATGTGTCTCCCGTGGCACGCGGCACGACATGGTACTGGCGCAGCATGGGCAGGGCGGTTCCGCAGCCCTGGAGCGTGAGCAGTTATTCCGCCATGGCCCGCATGGCACTCGATCAACCGGGCTACGCTGCTTCCGTGTCGTCTGCCGCGGCCGCAGCCCTCCCCGACGATGCGCATCGCGAGGTGTTTCTGGAGGCCTATGCCGCGCAGGCCGAGCCGGATGTCGAGCTGGCGGTGCTGGATTCCGGCGCAGACGTCGAAATCGCCGCTCTGCCGGAATACCGCGTTGCCCCGCTCATGCAGTCGGCGGCGCGATTGCACGATTTTCCGCGTGGGGCGGGGCCCGGCAGCTTCATTCACGGCCTGTTGGAGTGGCTGCTGCGGCAGGGGCCGCAGCGTGTGCTGCACGATGCGGCAGCCTGTCGCGCGATGGTCGAGCGCCGGTGTCGCAGTCGCGGCTGGCTGGACCACGCCGCCACCCTCACTGACTGGCTGACCGCCTTCGTTACGCAGTCGTTTCACCTTACGTTGCCCGATGTCGGTACA
Source organism: Yanghanlia caeni (assembly GCA_030733815.1). GTDB lineage: Bacteria > Pseudomonadota > Gammaproteobacteria > Burkholderiales > Burkholderiaceae_B > Yanghanlia > Yanghanlia caeni. The sequence goes on along the minus strand of JAUZQE010000014.1, from coordinate 50,667 downwards.
CAGCGCGAGCTGGTGCTGGCCGATCTCGTGGCGCCCCGGCCGGAGATGGAATTCTGGTGCGGGGTACGCGATGCCGACCTGCCCGCACTCGACGCCGTGGCGGTGCAGTACTGCCAGCCCGACAAACCCCGTCCGCGCATCACCCGCGGGCGCTTCAACGGGCTATTGCGCGGCTTCATCGATCTGGCCTTTGAACACGACGGCCGCTACTACGTTGCCGATTACAAGTCGAACTGGCTTGGCGCGCACGACGACGCTTACCATACCGGGGCGCTGGCTCAGGCCGTGCTGGCGCATCGCTACGATCTGCAAGCGCTGATCTATCTGTTTGCGTTGCACCGGCTGCTCAAGGCCCGGCTGGGCGAACGGTACGATTACGACCGCCATGTAGGCGGTGCGCTGGTGTTTTTCATGCGTGGCAATCATGCGGTCAGCCAGGGCCTGCACATCGAACGGCCACCGTTCGAGGCGATTGCGAAGCTCGAGGCGATTTTCAACAACGGTGAAAAGGGAGGCGCGGCATGAACGGGTCGGCGCGTACGTCGCAGGGGCCCGGGGCGGCGGAACAGCTTTCGTTGGACTTGCCGCAAGCCAATGCACCTGTGCGCCCCATATCGCTGCATGATGCGGCTGACGTGCTGCGCCTGCTCGATACGTGGGTGGAGGCCGGCTGGCTGCAGCCACTCGACACCGCGTTCGCCCGATTCCTGCAGCAGATTCGGGCCGATGCTTCGGGGCTGCTGTTGCTGGCGGCGGCACTGGTCAGTCACCAGCTGGGGCGTGGTCATGTCTGCCTCGACCTGGCGGCCACGCTGCACGAGGCACAACGCGTACTGGATCTGCCGCCGGAGGTGAGCGCGGATTCCGAGCCCGTGGATTTGCCTACGCCGGGACACGTACTCGTCAGCGTCTCGCTTGCCGAGTGGCTGGCCGCATTGGATTCCCCGGTCGTTTCCGACGGCTCGCACCCGACTCCTCTCGTGCGCGGCGGGCACCGCCTGTACCTGTACCGATATTGGCGCTACGAACAGGCGGTCGCCGCCGCAATCGCCGAGCGCGTTCACGCACCGCTGACCGACGACGAACTGCCTGTTGAACGGGTGCGTGCGGCGATCGACGCCCTGTTTGGCGCCCCCCCTGCATCCGGCGGTGCCGACTGGCAACGGCTGGCCTGTGCCCTGGCCGCACGCAGCCGCTTTGCAGTCGTGACCGGAGGCCCGGGTACGGGAAAGACGACCACGGTCGTGCGCCTTCTTGCCGTACTGCAGGCGCTGCAGTACGCGCAACGGCCTGCGGGCGGGGGCGGGCGACCCTTGCGCATCAGCCTCGCCGCCCCGACCGGCAAAGCGGCGGCGCGGCTGCGGGAATCGATTGCCGACCGCGTCAATGAACTGCGCTACGACAGTCTTCCGGGCGGCGCCGACCTTGCCCACACCATTCCCACCAATGTGGTCACGCTGCACAGTCTGCTGGGCGGGCGACCTCACATGCAGGCGCGCCGCCACCACGCGGGCAACCCTCTGCCCCTCGACGTGCTGGTGATCGACGAGGCGTCCATGGTGCCCCTGAGCCTCATGGCCGACGTTATCGCGGCGCTGCCGGCTGGTGCGCGGCTCATCCTCATTGGCGACAAAGACCAGCTCGCATCGGTCGAGGCGGGTGCCGTTCTGGGTGAGATCTGCCGTCGCGCCGAGCAGGGCCATTACCGTCCGGACATCGCCGACTGGCTTGCCCGGGCCACTGGCATGCATGTGCCGCCGGCGCTCATCGACCCGCAGGGTAGCGCGCTGGATCAGGCTGTCGTCATGTTGCGTTACAGCCATCGCTTCGGCAGTCACAGCGGTATCGGACGGCTGGCGGCGGCGGTGAACGAAGGCCGCGCCGATGACGCGTTGCGTCAGTTCGAGTGTTCCCCGAACGATCTGGCCCTGCTGCAGATGCGTGGCGACCGAAGAACACCTCTGGCACGCCTGGTGGTCGAAGGTATCGACGCTGCCGCAGAGGGCACAACGGCCGGCACCGAGGCAGCCCATGGGAAGCGCCTGCGCCGCGGCTATGCGCATTACCTTGCCAAGGTGGCCCAGGCACCCGAAACCGATGACCCGGCTGCTTTCGACGAATGGGCCGTGAGCGTACTCGAGGCTCAGCGCGCCTGCCAGGTGCTGTGTGTGCTGCGCAGCGGCCCCTGGGGTGTGAGCGGCCTGAACGATTTCATTGCTCGCGTACTGCATCGCGAAGGGCTCATTTCTGCATACACGGGCTGGTACGCCGGCCGCCCCGTGATGGTCACGCGCAATAACCGTGCGTTGCGCCTGACCAATGGCGATATCGGGGTGGTGCTGCCGTATCCTGGTCAGGGAAGCGCCGAGCGTACCCTGCGTGTGGCGTTTCCCGACGGCGGCGCCGGCGTGCGCTGGTTCGCCCCCAACCGGCTTGATGATGTCGAGACAGTGTATGCCCTGACAGTTCACAAATCGCAAGGATCAGAGTTTCATCATGCCGTGCTCGTTTTGCCGCCGGCGCGTACCCCCGTTCTGACGCGCGAGCTTGTGTATACAGGCATTACGCGCGCCAGCGCCGGGTTCACGCTCGTGGCTCCCGGCTCAACGGATCCCTTCGTCGAGGCAATCGGGCAGCGGGTTTATCGCAGTGGCGGGCTAGGTGACGCGCTCGACACCTTGCGGTAGTATCGTTCGAGGAAAAAAATGCATAGGAAGTCAGGAGACAAATCATGAGCAGCATCTACGACCAGGATTTACCGCGTACAGCAGCCAATTTTTCGGCCATATCGCCCTTGTCATTCATTGAGCGTTCGGCCAGGGTGTACCCCGATCTTCCCGCCATCGTGCATGGCTCGGGCGAATCGGCCATACGTCGCACCTGGTCGCAAACCTACCGGCGCTGCAGGCAGCTGGCCAGCGCCCTGGTGCGCAGCGGGGTAGGCAAGGGCGATACGGTCGCCGTTCTGCTGCCCAACACTCCGCCCATGGTCGAAGTGCACTTCGGTGTGCCCATGACCGGCGCGGTACTCAACACCATCAACACCCGGCTCGACCCGCAAACGGTGGCGTTCATTCTCGATCACGGCGAGGCGGGTACGCTCATTGTCGATTCCGAATTCGCAGGGGTTGCACGCAAGGCGCTCGAACTGCGCCAGTCCACCAAGCCCCTGCAGGTCATCGACGCAAGCGATCCCATCTATACCGGTCCGGCCGACAGCGTCGGCAGCATCGAATACGAGGCCTTCATTGCCGACGGCGACCCCGAGTTCGAATGGCAGCTGCCGGGCGACGAATGGGATGCCATTGCGCTGAACTACACCAGTGGCACCACCGGCAATCCCAAGGGCGTGGTCTATCATCATCGCGGCGCCGCACTCGCCGCCATTTCCAACATTCTCGAATGGGACATGCCCAAGCACCCGGTCTACCTCTGGACCCTGCCCATGTTCCATTGCAACGGCTGGTGCTTCCCCTGGGCCGTGGCCGCGCGCGCCGGCGTCAATGTGTGCCTGCGCAAGGTTGAAGCCAAGGCCATTTTCGATGCCATCCGCGAACACAAGGTCGATCACTACTGTGGCGCACCCATCGTGCACAGCATGCTGGTGAATGCCCCCGATTCGCTCAAAGAAGGCATCCCCGAGGGCGTGAAGGCCATGGTGGCCGGCGCCGCACCCCCCGCTTCCATGATCGAGGGCATGGAGCGCATGGGTTTTGATCTTTTGCACGTGTACGGTCTCACCGAAACGTACGGCCCCGCCACGGTGTGCGCCAAGCACAGCCACTGGAAGGACGTCGATATCGGCGAACGGGCACGGCTCAATGCGCGTCAGGGTGTGGCCTACCACCTCGAAGAGGCCTCATGCGTCATGGATCCCGGCACCATGACCCCGCTGCCCTGGGACGGCGAATCAATGGGCGAGATCATGTTCCGTGGCAACATGGTCATGAAGGGCTACCTGAAGAACCCCAAGGCCACCCAGGAAGCACTGGCGGGCGGCTGGTTCCACAGTGGCGACCTGGCCGTGGCCGATCCCGACGGCTACATGAAAATCAAAGACCGCAGCAAAGACATCATCATCTCGGGCGGCGAAAACATTTCGTCTATCGAGGTCGAAGACGTTTTGTACCGGCATCCTGCGGTGCTTGCCGTGGCGGTGGTGGCAAAATCCGATGCGCGCTGGGGCGAAACCCCTTGCGCCTTCGTCGAAGTCAAGGAAGGTGCACAGGTCACGGCAGAAGACATCATCAAGCACTGCCGCGATCACCTGGCGGGCTACAAGGTGCCGCGCCATGTGGTCTTCTGCGAACTGCCCAAAACTTCCACGGGCAAGATCCAGAAATTCGAGCTGCGCAAGAAGGCCGAGGCCCTGGAAGTCGAAGCCTGAGCCGCTACGCCGGCACGTCGTGCCGGCTGCCGCCCCGCTTAGTTCTTGAGGCGGTAGCCGGTACGAAAGATCCAGGCGGTGGTCGCAAGGCACATCGCCAGGAATACCAGCGTCATGATCAGGCTTAGGGTCACGTTCACGTCGGAAATGCCATAGAAGCTCCACCGAAAGCCACTGATCAGGTACACGGCCGGATTGAACAGTGTTACCGCATGCCAGAAGGGTGGCAGCATGTCAATTGAATAAAAGCTGCCGCCCAGAAACGTGAGTGGCGTCACGATCAGCAGCGGCACCAGCTGCAGTTTCTCGAAGCCGTCGGCCCAGATTCCGATGATGAAGCCGAACAGGCTGAACGTGATCGCGGTAAGCAGCAGGAACGCCACCATCCATACCGGGTGATCGATGCGCACGGGCACGAACAGCGTGGCCGTAACCAGAATGATCACTGCCAGAATGATCGATTTGGTGGCGGCGGCACCCACGAACCCCAGCGCGATCTCGAAATGCGATATGGGCGCCGAAAGAATTTCGTAGATGGTGCCGGTGAACTTGGGAAAATAAATGCCGAACGACGCATTCGAGACGCTTTGCGTGAGCAGTGTCAGCATGATCAGCCCCGGCACGATGAACGAGCCGTAGTTGACCCCGTCGATTTCATTGATGCGGTGACCGATCGCGGCACCGAACACGATGAAGTAGAGCGAGGTCGAGATGACCGGCGCCACGATGCTCTGCAGCAGCGTACGGCGCGTGCGGGCCATTTCAAACAGATAAATGGCGCGTATGGCGTGCCAGTTCACGATGTTCTCCCCACCATTTGCACGAAGATTTCCTCCAGCGAGCTCTGGCGCGTCTGCAGGTCGCGTATGCGCAGACCGCAGTCTTGTACCGCGCTCAACAGGGCCGAGATATCGTTTTCAGTGCTGTCGTAGGTGTAGACCAGTTCGTTGTCGGTGCCGCCTGCGCGCAATCTGAACCGCTCCAGCGCCGCCGGAATTGCGGTGACGGGCGCTTCGAGCATGAGGATCAGTTCCTTCTTGCCCAATGTGCGCATGAGCTGGTGCTTGTCTTGCACCAGAATGATGCGGCCCTGGTCGATGATGCCGATGCGATCCGCCATTTCCTCGGCTTCTTCGATGTAGTGGGTGGTCAGAATGATGGTGACGCCCGTTTCGCGCAGGCCGCGTACCAGCGCCCACATGTCCTGCCTGAGCGACACATCGACCCCGGCAGTGGGTTCGTCAAGGAAGAGGATGCGGGGTTCGTGAGAAAGCGCCTTGGCGATCAGCACGCGCCGCTTCATGCCCCCCGACAGGGTGATGAGCCGATTGTCCTTCTTGCTCCAGAGCGACAGACTCTTGAGCACCTTTTCGATGTGGGCCGGATCGGCCTTCTTGCCAAAGAGACCGCGGCTGTAGCTCACCGTGTCCCACACCGTTTCGAAGGCGTCGGTGGTGAGTTCCTGCGGCACCAGACCAATGAGCGACCGTGCCTGGCGGTATTGCCTGATAATATCGTAGCCGCCGGCGGTAATGCGGCCCTGGCCCGGGTTGACCAGCCCGCAGATGATGCTGATGAGCGTGGTCTTGCCCGCACCGTTGGGGCCCAGCAGCGCAAAGATCTCACCGGCCCGGATCGTCAGGTCGATGCCCTTTAGCGCCTGGAATCCTGAACTGTAGGTCTTGGTAAGACCCGAGACTTCAAGTATTGGGTCCATGTTCGTTCCCGTGCGTACTGCTGCACGATACCATAGGCGGCCGAATTCAAAATCAGTCGGAAGGTCTTATGAATGATGCGTTGTGGCATGCCCTGTTGACACCGGCGCAGATGGGGCGTGCCGATCAGGCGGCCATTGCAGGCGGCGTGCCGGGGGTGCAGCTCATGCGGGCGGCGGGCCAGGCCGTGGCCGAGGCGATTCGCGCGCGCTGGGACGCGCGAGCGGTGCTGGTGGTGTGCGGCCCGGGCAATAACGGCGGCGACGGGTTCGTGGTGGCCCGCCTGTTGGCAGAATGGGGCTGGCCCGTGCGTGTGGTGCTGCTGGGCAGCGTTGCAGCGCTGCGTGGCGATGCCGCCGTGCATGCACAGCGTTGGAGGGGTGATGTGTTTTCCCTGAGCAGCGGGCAGGGGGAAGGGCATGTCAGTGGGGCCGGTGACGGCTCTGCCGGGTGCGCCGGTAGCGCTGAAGAAGATATCCTGCTCGCAGGCACCGGGCTGGTGATCGATGCCGTGTTCGGTGCCGGGCTGTCGCGCGATTTCGATGGCCCCGCAGCACGGCTGCTGCAGGCGGCGCAGCATCGGGGCGTGCCGATCTGTGCCGTCGATGTCCCCAGCGGCCTTGATGGCGCGACTGGCACTGTGCGTGGCTTTGCGGCGCCCGCGCAGCTTACGGTCACCTTCTTTCGCAAGAAGCCGGGGCACCTGTTGCTGCCGGGCCGCGAATTGTGCGGCGAAGTGGTGCTGGCCGACATCGGCATTCCGGATGCCGTGCTGCCGCCCATCGAGCCCGACACATTCGAGAACGCGCCCGGGCTCTGGTCCGCTTCGTTTCCCTGGCCCGTATCGTCCGCGCACAAATATCGGCGCGGGCACGTGCTGATTGGCGGTGGCGCATGCATGACCGGGGCGGCCCGGCTTGCAGCGCTGGCCGCCGCACGGGCAGGGGCGGGGCTGGTGACGGTGGCCTCACCGCCCGAAGCCTGGGCCGTTTATGCGGCAGCGCTCACCAGCATCATGGTCGAGCGGCTGCCAGACAGCGATCTTGCTCCGGCGCTTGCCGATGAGCGCCGCAACGTGGTGGTCATCGGCCCCGGGGCGGGGCTGGGCGCGCAGACCCGCGCCAATGTATTGGCTGCCGCCGCAACCGGCCGTGCCCTGGTACTCGATGCCGACGCGCTCACCGTGTTTGCCGAGGCGCCTCAGGTGCTGTTCGAGGCGCTGCACGGCCCGTGCATCATCACACCCCACGAAGGCGAGTTCGTACGGCTGTTCGGTGGCGAGCAGGGCGGCAAACTTGAACGCGCGCGCGGCGCTGCCCGCCGTAGCGGGGCGGTGGTTATTTTGAAAGGAGCGGATACGGTCATTGCGGAACCAGGCGGGCGGGCGGTCATCAATGCCAACGCCCCTGCGTGGCTGGCTACCGGTGGAACGGGTGATGTGCTGGCCGGCCTGACGGCCGGGCTGCTGGCGCAGGGCATGCCACCGTTCGAAGCGGCATGTGCCGCGGTATGGATGCATGGGGAGGCCGGGACACTGGGCGGGCCCGGGCTGATCTCGGAAGACCTGCCCGGACTGCTGCCCCGGGTGCTGCAGAAACTGCTTGCTGCTTAGTGCGCCAGCAAGACCGGTACGGTCATGGAGGAGAGCAGGGTACGCGATGCGCCGCCCATGACCCACTGACGCATGCGGCTGTGGCCGTAGGCGCCCATTACGATGAGGTCGCTGCCCATGTCGCTGGCGGTGTTCAGAATGACGTTGCCCACGCCGATGCCTTCGCTGTTCTTGACGAGGTGCTTGGGCTTGGGATAACCGCGGCTGATGCAGTAGTCGGAGATGTCTTCTTCACGGATGTCGCCGTCGCGGAATACGTCTTCGTCGCGGTCGATCTCGAGCACCACCAGTTCCTTGCAGTTCTTGAGGAACGGCGCGGCATCGGTGAAGGCGCGTGCGGCTTCGCGCCGTTGGTCCCAGCAATACAGAACGCGCTGGCCAATGGTGGGAACGGTGCCGACGCGCGGAATCATGAGCACGGGGCGACCGGCTGCCATTACGACGGATTCGGGCAGATTCGGAATGATGGAGGTGACCGTGTCGACCCGTTCGGCCTTGCTCATCACAAGAAGGTCGCAATACCGGGCATGAAGCGAAAGGGCTTCGTCGGCATCACCACGGGGCGAACGCCACTGGGCCTTGACGCCCGCCGCCTCGGCACGCTCGAGAAACTGCTTGCGCACGGAATCGCGGTATTCGTCTTGACGACCACGGAGGATCTTGCGGACGTCTTGCGGGATGATGCTTTCATCGTAGTAATGACCGGCGGCTCCGTCACTGGGATACACCCCGATCACTTCGGCGTTGTGCTCTTTGGCAATGCGCAGCCCGGCATCGATACGGCGCGAGCAGGCTTCGTCGTTGCTCAGATAGATGGCGATACGACCCAGCATGTAAACCCTCCTGTGTAGCAGACTTTGTTATCGGTGTCTGAATGTTACATCAGCTATCGGGAAAGGGAGACGGTGCGGGCGCGCGCAGGCGCTAAACTGTGGTTTTCCGTGCCGACGGCCGGTTTTCCATCTCCACCGAAGCAGAGTGTAGTGTATGTCTGATGCAAATGCGCCATTTTCGCGCGTCGATGCGCTGAATCACGAGGCGCTTGCCGCGCTTGATGCGCGCGGCATGCTGCAAGCGCTCGACATGGCGCGCGCTGCCCAGGCGGCGGGCGAGGTGCCGGTTGGCGCGGTGGTGCTCGATGCGTCCGGGGCGGTGCTGGGGCGGGGCTTCAATCGCTGCATTGCCGATCATGATCCCACCGGTCACGCCGAAATCGTTGCGCTGCGCGAGGCCGCGCGTGCCTGCGGCAACTATCGCTTGCCCGGCCTGGCGTTGTATGTCACGCTCGAACCCTGCGCCATGTGCATAGGGGCCATGCTGCATGCGCGCCTGGCGCGCGTGGTGTATGGCGCCACCGATCCCAAGACGGGTGCCTGCGGCAGCGTGCTCGATGTTCCGGACATCGGTGTGCTGAATCACCACACAACCGTGGTGGGTGGGGTCATGGCCGATGCGTGTGCCGGCGTGCTGCAGTCGTTCTTTCGCGATCGGCGCCGCGCCGCGCGCGAACGCCGGATCATGCCGAACCCGGTGGCCGACGGCTAGCACGGCCTTTTCAAATATCCCTTTGCCTTGCCAAAATGAACCCACACGACACAGCGTCTGCAGGCCACGCTGGCCGAACCGCCAACAATCACGAATACGCGCACCATATCGACGCCTGTGCCCACCACACGGCGCATGACGCACACGATCACGCGCACGATCCAGAGCATGACCACGCACACGATCACGACCACAGTCCAGAGCATGACCACGCGCATGACCATGACCACGATCATGTGCATCGCGACCCCAAGGGCATTTACCTCTTTTCGCCTTCCAGTGCGGTGCTCGACCCTGCAGCGGTCGAGCTTGCGCGTGAGCGGCTCAAGGCGCTCGGCTTTCGCACTGCGCTAGACCGCACCGCGCTTGCAAAGCATGAACGGTTTGCCGGAACCGACCGGCAGCGGGCTGCGGCCGTGCAGCGAGCATTGCGTCAGCGCCATCCCGTGGTGATGGCCACACGCGGCGGCTATGGGCTGAGCCGGCTGCTGCATCTGATTGACTGGCAGGCGGTGGCCGACAGCGGCAAAGTGTTCGTGGGGCACAGCGACTTCACCGTATTCAATCTCGCGCTGCTTGCCAGAACGGGAGCCGAAAGCCTTGCGGGCCCCACCGCCGTGGCCGATTTCGGCCAGAAGTCGCTCGATGACCTCACCGCCGATCTCTTTACCGAGGCGTTGCGCGACGAACTCGAGGTGCTGTGTTTCGAGTCGCCGGATTCCGACGCCGTGGACGCGCGCGGCGTGCTGTGGGGCGGCAACCTCGCCATGGTGGCGTCGCTGCTGGGTACGCCGTACATGCCCAATATCGACGGCGGAATACTGTTTCTGGAAGATGTCGGCGAACATCCGTACCGTATTGAGCGCATGCTCACGCAGCTGCTGCACGCGGGGGTCCTGGCGCGCCAGAAGGCCATCGTACTGGGCCGCTTCACCGAGTATCGGCTGGTGCCACACGACAACGGTTACGATCTGGGCGCGGTCATTGCATGGTTGCGCAGCGCGTGTCGTGTGCCGGTCGTTACGGGTCTGCCCTACGGGCACGTGAAGCTCAAGGCCACGCTGCCGGTTGGCCGCAAGGTGGGCATCGCCACCGAAGGCGGCCAGGCGTATTTGTTACTGCGCGAGCATCACTGACTCTGCAGGGCTACAATATAGGGTTTTACCTCATACCATCGCGAGCCCCCTCTAAGTGATCACGACTTCCAACCTCACCATACAGTTCGGCGCCAAGCCGTTGTTCGAAAATGTCAGTGTCAAATTCGGCGAAGGCAACCGTTACGGCCTGATCGGTGCGAACGGTTCGGGCAAGTCGACGTTCATGAAGATCATCGGGGGCGACCTGGAACCGTCCGCCGGCAACGTTGCGCTGGATCCCGGCATTCGCCTGGGCAAGCTGCGCCAGGATCAGTTCGCGTACGAAGATGTGCGCGTACTCGACGTGGTGATGATGGGCCACGAGGAAATGTGGGCGGCCATGACCGAGCGTGACGCCATTTACGCCAACCTCGAGGCGACCGAAGATGACTACATGCGCGCGGCCGAGCTCGAAGCCCGTTTCGCCGAATACGACGGCTATACCGCCGAGGCGCGGGCGGGCGAGTTGCTGCTGGGCCTTGAGTTTCCGGTTGAACAGCACACTGTCCCCATGCGCGAGATCGCGCCAGGCTGGAAGCTGCGGGTGCTGCTGGCGCAGGCGCTCTTTTCGAACCCCGACGTGTTGCTGCTCGACGAGCCGACCAACAACCTGGATATCAACACGATCCGCTGGCTGGAAGGTGTACTGAACAGCTACCAGAGCACGATGATCATCATCAGCCACGACCGGCACTTCCTGAATCAGGTGTGCACGCACATGGCCGATCTCGATTACCGTGAGCTGCGCATCTATCCGGGCAATTACGACGACTACATGCTGGCGGCGGCACAGGCGCGCGAGCGCGTTACGGCAGCCAATGCCAAGGCCAAGGAACGTGTTGCCGAGCTGCAGGATTTCGTGCGTCGCTTTGCGGCCAACAAGTCGAAGTCGCGTCAGGCGACATCGCGGCTCAAGCAGATCGATCGCATCAAGGCCTCTACCATCGAGGTCAAGCCATCATCGCGCGTGCACCCGTACATCCGCTTCGAGCAGAACAAGGTGCTGCACCGTCTGGCCGTGACAGCCGAAAAAATCAGCAAGGCCTACGACGGCCGGGTCGTCATCAACGATTTTTCGCTCACGCTCGAGGCGGGCCAGAAGGTCGCCATCATCGGGGCCAACGGTGTGGGCAAGACCACGCTGCTGCGCATGCTGGCGGGCGATCTCGCGCCCGACACCGGCTCGGTCAAATGGTCGGAAAGCGCCGATCTGGGCTACATGGCTCAAGACGTCTCTGATCAGTTCGAATCGCAGGCCAACCTGTTCGACTGGCTGGCCGAGTACGCCCAGCCGGGAGACGACGATCAGTCGATCCGCTCGGTGCTGGGCCGGCTGCTGTTTTCGGGCGACGAGATCAACAAGGCCGTATCGGTGCTTTCGGGGGGCGAAAAGAACCGCATGAGCTTTGGCCGGCTGATGCTGGGCCGGCACAACGTGATGCTGCTCGACGAACCCACCAATCACCTCGACATGGAGTCGATCGAGTCGCTGCAATATGCGCTCGACCTTTACAAGGGCACCCTGTTTTTCGTGTCGCACGATCGCGAATTCGTGTCGGGGCTGGCCACACGCATCATCGAGATTCTGCCCAGTGGCGAAATCATCGACTACCTGGGTGGTTACGAAGACTACCTTGGCTCGCGCGGTATCGCCGCCTAGCCGCGTCCACGCAGGCAATGCTTTATACCCTCAGTGCTCCTGCGCGGTACGAGGAAATCGTCAAGAAGAGCCGGTTCCTGGCGCTGGCCGCGCCGGTCGGTTCAGCCGCCGAGGCTATGGAGTTCTTCGCGGCGCATCACGTGCCCGACGCCACGCATAATTGCTGGGCGTATCGCATCGGGCAGGAATACCGGTTCAACGACGACGGTGAGCCGGGTGGCACGGCGGGCCGCCCAATTCTGCAGGCGATCGACGGGCAGAAGTGCGATCGCGTGGCCGTGCTGGTGATCCGCTGGTTCGGCGGCATCAAGCTGGGCTCGGGCGGGCTGATGCGCGCCTATGGCGGGGTGGCCGCGCAATGTCTGCGACTGGCCCAACGCGTCGAGATCGTCGAAGAGGCATTCGTACAGTGCCGCTGCCCCTATGCCGACGTTGCGCTGGTGCAGTCGCGCTTTCCGGCGCTGGAAGCGCGGGTGGTGCACGAAAGCTTCGACGCCGCGGGCGCGGTGTGGAAGCTCGCCGTGCCGCAAGCGCGTGCCGCGCAGGTCGCGGCCGCCCTGGTGGACCTTACTCGGGGTCGGGCTGATTGTTCTGTGCTGCCGCCATCTCCGCATGAATCTTCTGCATATCGAGAGCCTTGAGCTGTTTGACCAGCTCGGCCAGTTGCGGCTGGCTTAATGCGCCCGCCTGACGGAACAGCAGCACTTTCTCGCGAAACACCATGAGCGTCGGAATCGAGCGGATGCCCAGTGCTTCCGCGATTTCGGGCTGGTCTTCCGTATTGAGCTTGGCGAACGTGACGTCGGGGTGTTCGGCTGCTTCCGCCTCGAAGACAGGGGCGAATGTCTTGCATGGGCCGCACCATGGCGCCCAGAAATCGACGATCAGCGGCGTATCGCTGTCGATGGCCTGCTGAAAGGTTTCCTTGTTCAGGTCGATGGTCGACATGGGGTGTCCTTATAAAAAAGGGCAGCGTAGGGCTGCCCGGTTGTTCAAGACCCCAGTGTAAACGGTTTCCCCACGGCTGACATGTCGCGACGCTGCCGAGCGTTACATCAGGTGACAACGTGCCGGGCGGACAGCCACGCCTCAAGTTCGGTGGCGGGCAGCGGTTTGCTGATGAGGTAGCCCTGAACCATGTCGCAGCCGTGAGTGCGCAGCGCGTCTTCCTGTTCGGTGGTTTCCACGCCTTCGGCCAGCGCCGTCATGCCAAGATTGTGCGCCATTTTGATGATGGCCTGCACGATGGTGTCGTCGTTCTGGTCGATCGTGATGTTCGCGACGAACGATCGGTCGATCTTGATCATGTCGAGCGGGAAGCGCTTGAGCTGGGCGAGGCTGGAATAGCCGGTTCCGAAATCGTCGAGCGCCAACGCAATGCCCAGAGCCTTGAGCCGGTTCAACGTGATGCTGGCGGTTTTCACGTCGGTCATGAGCATTGTTTCGGTAAGTTCAAGCTCGAGCAGATCGGCCGGCAACTCGTGTTCCCGCAACAGGTTCTCGATCAACGCCGGCAGCTGATCGTCGTTGAACTGGCGTGCCGAAATGTTCACGGCGACCCGCAGCGGCGGCAGGCCGGCGTCGCGCCAGGTGCGCGCCTGGCGGCAGGCCGCACGCAGTATCCACTCGCCCAGCGGCACGATCAGGCCGGTTTCTTCGGCCAGGGGAATGAAGCGGGCGGGTGACAGCAGGCCGCGTTCGGGATGACGCCAGCGTACCAGCGCCTCCACCCCGATCACGGCGTCGTCGTGCAGACGCACCTGTGGCTGAAAGTGCAGTTCGAACTCTTCGTTGGTGAGCGCAGCGCGCAGGTCGCGTTCCAGTTCCACCCGTCGCGTGGCCTGGTGTTGCAGGGCGTCGCTGTAGAACTGGAAGTTGTTGCGACCCAGCTGTTTGGCGTGGTACATGGCCATGTCGGCGCGCTGGATCAGCAGATCGGGGTCGTTGCCGTCTTGCGGGTGGATGGCGACCCCGATGCTGCACGAAGGAAAGAAGCGCTGCGTGTCGAGTTTGAGCGGCCGCGACACGGCCGACATGATGCGGTTCAGCGTGGCCAGTGCGTTGCGCGGCGGTGCGTGGTCGAAAAGAATGAAGACGAACTCGTCGCCGCCGCGACGTGCGACGATATCGTGCTCGTGCAGCGCTTCCTGCAGTCGCCTGGAAATTTCGAGCAGCACCAGGTCGCCTTGCGTATGACCCAGCGTGTCGTTCACCAGCTTGAAGTTGTCGAGATCCAGAAACGCGACCCAGAATGGCGTGGAGTCGGGCCCGGCGGACTGTATCTTCTCTTGCAGCGTACGGCGTAACAGGTGGCGGTTGGGCAGATGCGTGAGGGCGTCGTGCCACGCCTGAAATTCGAGCGTTTCCTGATAGCGCAGGGTCTCGGTGATGTCATACTTGGCGGCAACGAAGTGCGTGACCGTACCGTGATCGTCGAGAACCGGGGCAATATGTACCCGGGTCCAGTACAGCTGGCCGTCTTTCCGGTAATTGCGCAGTGTCGTTTCGCCTTCGCGCTGGTCGCGCAGCAGCAGGCGCAGTTCTTCCAGGCCTTTCTGCTGCGTATCGGTTCCGTGCATGGTACGCAGGCTCTGACCCAGCACCTCATTCGCAGAGTAGCCGGTCATGCGCTCGAACGCGGGGTTCACGTACTCCACGGGGTAGCCCGGCCGGGTGGCGCTGGCGATCACGATCGCGTTGGCACTGGCTTCGATCGCGCGGTGCCGCAGGTGCAGCGCAGTCTGCATCTCGCGGCGCCGACGGCGATCGTGCCGGGCCAACTGCTGACTCAGGCGGCGCGAGCGCTGCAGGGCGTACAGCGCGCCGGCCGAGAGAATCGAAAGCAGGGCACCCACTGCCGCCACGGCCCACGGCAGCCACAACTGTGCTCCTTCGCGCGTCTGGGGTACCGTCAGCTCGATCGACCACGCTGTGCCGGCGACGGAAAGGTATTGCTTGGCCGTTCGTGCCGGCGCAACGGTTTGAGCTGCGGGGCTGCGAGCGTACAAAACTTGCGGTGGAGCGCTGGCCGGCGTTGCGTCGCCATAGCCTTCGAATTGCAGGCGCACCGCGCCGGCCGGTGTCAACGTGTGGTCGAAGAGCGACTCCAGCAGCCGGTCGGGTTTGAGTGAAAGAAACGCTGCACCGGCGTACAGGCGTTGGCGTTCTTCGAGCGTTGCCGGCACCGTGCCGCCCGTGTACAGGGGCAAATACACCATGATCACCGGGCTGCCCTGCGGGTCGAGTGTCGAAGGTACGGGCGGGGTGGCCGCCAGTCCTCCGGTGTCACGGGCGCGCCTCACCGCTTCCTGGCGCAGGGCGTCGCCCACCGCTGGGGCGGAAGGCCGTTTGGCCAGGGCCTCGGGGTATACATAGCGCACCGAGTAAAGCGGCTCCGGGCTTGGCAGGGCGACGATGTTGCCGACAACGTGAATACCGGGCAGGCGCTCGTCGAGTTCCAGAACCTGGGCGATACGCTCGAGTGCGGTCTGCGAGGAATCGGGATTCGCCGCGAAAGCGGCCTGGTAGGTGCGCAGCACGTCGATGTGCCGGTGCACGTGCAGCCTCAGATCATTGCGCAATTGTGTGATGTCTGCGGCGACACCAGCCTGCTGATCGCGTTCGATGAAGCGTATGGTCTGGTGCGTGGCCAGCACGGTGACCAGCAGTCCCACGACCAGAAACGCCAGGGGCAGCAACACCGCCAGGCGTGAAATGGATCGCGGCAGCGGATCGGGCAGAGGATTGGGCGGCTGACGTCATGTCGGTTTGGACGGCCGCCGCTATTCGGCGAAGAACGCGAATTTCACGACGAACAGCACCGCCACCACGAAGCAGGCGGGATGCACGTCGCGTGCGCGACCGGTGCTGAACTTGAGAACCACATAGCTGATGAACCCGAACGCCAGCCCGTTCGCAATCGAGTAGGTGAACGGCATGGCCAGTGTGGCAAGCGCGGCGGGCGTGGCTTCCGTGACATCGTCCCAGTCGATCTCCGTGATCTCGCGCAGCATGAGGCCCGCCACATACAGCAGTGCCGGAGCGGTGGCGTAAGCCGGAACCGAACCGGCCAGTGGCGAAAAGAACAGCGCCAGCAGGAACAGGACGGCGACGGTGAGCGCGGTGAGCCCGGTACGGCCGCCGGCCTGCACGCCGGCGGCGCTTTCCACATATGCCGTTGTGCTGCTGGTGCCCAGCAGCGAACCTGCGACGATGGCCGTGCTGTCGGAAAAGAGGGCGCGGTTGAGGCGCCCGGGATTGTCTTCGGTGATGAGATTGGCCCGCTTGGCCACGCCGATCATCGTGCCGGTGGCATCGAAGACTTCGACCAGTACCAGCACCAGAATCACATGAACGAAACCGGCCTGCAGGGCGCCCATGATGTCGAGCTGAAGGAAGGTGGGGGCAAGGCTGGGGGGCGCGGCGACGATGCCACTGAAACTGTTGTGCCCCAGCACCATCGACAGCACGGTGACAACCAGAATGCCGATGAGGATGGCTCCCCGCACCCGCAGCGCGTCGAGCGCGGCGATGATGAAGAACCCCAGAATGGCGTACAGCGCGCCCGGCTCGGTAAGGTTGCCCAGCGCAATCTTGGTGGCGGGGTGGGCCACCACGATGCCCGAGGAACTGAGGGCGATGATGGCCAGAAACAGCCCGATGCCGGCGGCAATGGCGGCGCGCAGCGAGCGGGGGATCCCGGCGATCAGCCAGCTGCGGATGCCGGTGATCGTGATGATCAGGAAGATCACGCCCGATATGAATACGGCACCCAGTGCCTGCTGCCAGCTGTAGCCGAGCGTGCCGACTATGGTGAAGGCAAAGAATGCGTTCAGCCCCATGCCCGGTGCCATGCCGATGGGCCAGTTCGCGACGAAGGCCATGATAAGCGTGCCTGTCACCGCGGCCAGACACGTGGCGACGAACACGGCGTCGCGGTCCATCCCCGTGCCCGAGAGGATCTCCGGGTTCACGAAGATGATGTAAGCCATGGTCAGGAAGGTGGTGACACCGGCCAGCAATTCGGTTCTGGCATCCGTGCCATGTTCACGCAACCTGAAAAGTCGCTCAAGCATGAAAGGCTCCAATACGGTTCTGGAGGAAACGTTACAATGAAAGTTGAATTCTAAGGCTTTTGTAGAGCCCGCCCCCATCCATTCTCAAATGCTCATAATCGGATTCGAAAGCTCCTGCGATGAAACCGGCGTCGCGCTGGTGTGTACGCGCGAGGGGCTGCTTGCCCACGCCCTGCACAGCCAGATCGACATGCACCGCGATTACGGCGGTGTCGTGCCCGAACTCGCCTCGCGCGATCACATCCGGCGCATCATTCCGCTCACGCGCAAGGTGTTGGCGCAGGCCGAACGCAGCCTCGACCATATCGAGGCGGTGGCCTACACGGCGGGGCCGGGCCTGGCCGGTGCCCTGCTGGTGGGTGCGAGCGTGGCGCAGGCCTTTGCGTGGGCGCGCCAGCTGCCGGCCATTCCGGTTCATCACCTCGAAGGTCATCTGCTTTCGCCGATGCTGGCCGAGCCCCGGCCGGAATTTCCCTTCATTGCGCTTCTGGTGTCCGGCGGGCATACGCAGATCATGCGGGTTGACGGTGTGGGCCGCTACGAGCTGCTGGGTGAAACGCTCGACGACGCGGCGGGTGAGGCATTCGACAAAACCGCCAAGCTGCTTGGGTTGGGCTACCCCGGCGGCCCGGCGCTGTCGCGCATGGCCGAGCAGGGCGATGCCGCCATTCACGACCTGCCGCGCCCCATGCTGCATAGCGGTGATCTCGACTTCAGCTTCAGCGGGCTCAAAACCGCCGTGCTGACCAAGGTGCGGGCGCTTGAAAAAATGCATGGTGCGCTTTCGCAACAGCATCTGGCCGATCTGGCCGCCGCCACCGAGCTGGCCATTGTCGACGTTCTGGCATCGAAATCGCTCAAGGCCGTGAAGCAGACCGGTGTTCGGCGCCTGGTGGTGGCCGGAGGGGTCGGAGCCAACCGCCTGCTGCGCGAACGCCTGCGAACCGAGATCGCGCGCATGCGCGGCGAGGTGTTCTTTCCGCCCCTGGAATTCTGCACCGATAACGGCGCCATGATCGCGTTCGCCGCAGCTCAACGCGTCAATGCCGGGCTGGTCGATCTTGCCGATTCCCGTCACGCCTTCACCGTTCGCCCGCGCTGGGGCTTGCACGAGATCAGTACGCCCCAGCCGGCAGGCGCCTGAGTTCCGGGCAGGTATTCTTGATCAGGCTGCGGCAGCCACCCGTTAGCGGCGAGACTTCTTGCGCGGCGGGGCAGGGGGCTGTTGCGACTTGCCTGCGCCGATCTTCGTTTCCTTTCCCTGCAACAGGCGGCTGATGTTCTGCTTGTGCCGATGCAGGATCACGACCGACACGATCACGATAGCCACGGCGAATGAGGCGTGCATGGGCCAGACGGCCTTAGCACCCATCAGGTAATACAGCGGCGCAAGCAGGGCGGCAATGATCGCAGCCAGGGAAGAATACCGGCTGACGTACGCCACCAGCAGCCATGTGAGGGCCACGGCCAGCGCCAACCATGGCTGCAGGCCAAGCAACACTCCCAGACCCGTGGCAACGCCCTTGCCGCCCTTGAACTTGAGGAAAAACGAATACACGTGGCCCAGAAAAGCGGCCACCGCACAGGCGGCAACGACACCAATGGTTACGCCGAAGGCGCGATGCCCCCAGTACGCCAGCATGACGGCGAGCCAGCCCTTGGCGGCATCGCCCAGCAGAGTGAGTACGGCGGCCTTGCGATTGCCGGTGCGCAGCACGTTGGTTGCGCCGGGATTGCCCGAGCCGAAGCTGCGGGGGTCTTGCAGGCCCATCAGCTTGCTTATGACGATGGCAAAGGGAATCGACCCCAGCAGGTAGGCCAACAGGATCAGGCCCGCTGAGACGGCGATGGACAAGGCAGGCTCCATGGTTCGGGTCTCCGGTTCATTGAGCGGCGATTCTACCGGGTAAGCGGTCGATCGCCAAAATCAACAGGTACAATCAGCTACTTTCAGTCGGGTTTTCTTCCGGGGAAGGCATGCGCATTCTGGTCAGCAACGATGATGGATACACGGCTCGCGGCATCGAGGCTCTTTACGACGCCTTGAAGGGGCTCGGAGACCTGACGGTCGTTGCGCCGGAAACCAACTGCAGTGGTGCGTCGAATTCGCTCACGCTGAACCGGCCCATGTCGGTGCGTCAGGCGACCAACGGCTTCTACTACGTGAACGGCACGCCATCCGACTGCGTGCACATCGCACTCACGGGTTTGCTCGATTTCCGCCCCGATCTCATCGTTTCGGGCATCAACAACGGTGCCAACATGGGCGACGACACCCTGTATTCCGGCACGGTTGCCGCAGCCACCGAAGGCTACCTCTTCGGTATTCCGTCCATTGCGTTTTCCCTGACCGAACGGGGCTGGGAACACCTCGATACCGCGGCGCACGTGGCGCGTGTCATCGTGCAACGGCATATTGCCCAACCCCTGCCGGGAAACGTACTGCTGAACGTCAATATTCCCGCAGTACCTCAGTCGTCACTCAATGGCCTGCGTGTCACGCGTCTGGGCAAGCGGCACCCGTCTGAACCCGTGGTTCGCAGCAGCACACCCTACGGTGAGCCGGTATACTGGATCGGGCCGGCCGGCGGTGCGTCGGACTTCGCCGACGATACCGATTTTGGCGCCATCGAACAGTCCATGGTGTCGATGACGCCGCTGCGGCTCGATCTCACCCATTACGATCAACTGCCCGAAGTTGGGAAATGGGCCGACCTCATATGCGTAAGCCGCTGAACACTTCGCGTTTCGCCACAGGCACCACGAATCGCTTCGGGCGATCGAGCCTGGGCGGCGGGCCCTCGCCGGCCAACAGCAATACACGCATTCTTGGCGCTGGCCCGGCGGCGCGGCCCGGCCAGCCGGCTCCTGCGCGCCCGTTTGCGCCGCAACCCTTCGATCTACCCGCGCGGCTCAACGCTCCGGCTGGCGCGGGCGTTGCACCGCCGAATCATGGGCTGAATTCCGACAGATCGCGTGAGCGCATGGTGGCACGCCTGCGCGAGCAGGGCATCACCAACGAGACGGTCCTCGCAGCCATGCGGGCGGTGCCGCGTCACTTGTTCGTCGACGAAGGGCTCGCCAGTCATGCCTACGAAGACGCCGCCTTGCCCATCGGTCATGAACAAACCATCTCGCAACCGTGGGTCGTGGCGCACATGATCGCCACGGTTGCCGAAGGCCGTGAGCTGGGCAAGGTGCTCGAGGTGGGCGCCGGCTGCGGTTATCAGGCTGCGGTGCTCGCACACGTCGCCCGCGAGGTACACACCATCGAACGCATACGCGGGCTCTATGAAATGGCCCGGGCCAATCTGCAGCGCCTGCGTCTGCCCGCCCGTGTGCGGGTGGCGTTCGGCGACGGCATGGCAGGCTTGCCGGGCAGTGCGCCGTTCGACGCAATTCTGGTCGCCGCGGCAGGAATTAAAATCCCTCAGACATTGCTCGAACAGCTTGCGGTAGGCGGCCGCCTTATCGCGCCGGAAGGCGGCGCCGAGCAACGCCTTGTGCTCATCGAGCGCATCAGCCCTTCCAACTGGCGGCGCAGCGAACTTGAGGCTGTGCGCTTCGTTCCGCTGCGTCCCGGCACACAGTATTGATTAGGAGATACCTATGCACGGAGGGTATAGCAGCGCCCATCCTCTCGTCGGTTCACTGACACGTCGTACGCGCCAGGCCATGTTCGCACTGGGCGTGCTGGCCGTGCTGGCCGGGTGTGGTACCAAGGGTCCCCGCGCGCCGGTCACCGATATGTCGGCAACCAGTGGGGCGGCGGCAAGTGGCACGTACGTCGTGCGCCCGGGCGACACACTCTACAAGATTGCCCAGGCCCACGGGCTCTCGGTCGCCACGCTCACCAGGCTCAACAACATCAGCGATCCCACGCAATTGCGTATCGGGCAGGTGCTGCGCCTGAGCGGCGATACGCCCATGCCCGAGCAGCCGCCGGTCGCGGCGACCAAGCCGGCTCCGACCCCGGTCAAACCGGTTACACCCCCGCCTGCCACGGCGGCTGCACGGGCGGCCGACGCCAATCTCATCAGTTGGGGCTGGCCCGCGCAAGGCAAGATCATCCAGGGTTTCAATAGCAACACCAAGGGTATCGACATCGAGGGCAACCCGGGCGATCCCGTCATTGCGGCGGCCGATGGCAAGGTCATGTATGCCGGTAACGGCGTGCGGGGGCTGGGCAACCTGGTGCTGCTGGGCCACTCCAACGGCTTCATCACCGCCTACGCGCACAACCAGCAGCTTCTGGTGAAGTCGGGCGACGTGGTCAAGAAGGGCAGTCGCATTGCGCTGCTGGGCCAGACCGACACCACGTCGCCACGGCTGCACTTCGAGATCCGGCGCTCCGGCACACCCGTGAACCCGCTGTCGTACCTGCCGCCGCGATGACGCCCTGCCTGGTTTTCGATCTGGAAACCATCCCGGATGCCGACGGGCTGCGCCAGCTGAATCCCGAGTGGCAGGGGCGGGCCGATGCCGATGTCGTCGAGCTTGCGCTGGCGGCGCGGCGTGAATCGCACGGGCACGATTTCATGCCCCTTCACCTGCACAAGGTGGCAGCTATTGCCTGCGTGTTTCGCGACGACAACGGCTTTCGGGTGCGTTCCCTGGGTCAGGCGGACGACCCGGAACCGGCGTTGCTCAATGGCTTTTTCAAAACCATCGAGCGCTATACGCCGCGGCTCATCAGCTGGAATGGGTCGGGGTTCGATCTGCCCGTGTTGCATTACCGTTGCCTGATTCACGGCGTTCAGGCCGCACGTTATTGGGATCTCGGCGACGACGATCGCGATTTCAAGTTCAATAACTACATCGGCCGGTATCACTTGCGGCACATCGACCTCATGGATCTGCTGGCCAAATACAACCCTCGGGCCAACGCACCGCTCGACGACCTGGCCAAGCTCTGCGGCTTTCCCGGCAAGATGGGAATGGATGGCAGCCAGGTGTGGGCCGCGTGGTCGCAGGGGCGGCGCGAGGAAGTGCGCGCCTACTGCGAAACCGACGTGGTCAATACATGGCTGGTGTATTGCCGCTTCCGCTTCATGCGTGGCGAACTCGACCGCGATGCCTACGAGGCAGAAGTCGAGCTCGTGCGCACCACGCTCGAACAAACGGAAGGCGATCACTGGAGGGAGTACCTGCAGCTCTGGCAGGCATGAGGGCAGGGTCGGGGTGAAACCATCTGAAAAAAGCGGCATCGCCCGCGAAACAGGAAAGTAACTGTCGGCGACGCACAATGCAGCTTCCTAATCCCTCATTACGGAGCTGTCATGAAAAAAGCGCTTTCCTCAACTGGTTTCAAGCTTGCAATTCTGGGTGCGGCGCTGAGTGCGTCGGCGGTCGCGTTTGCCGCGCCGGGTGCCGCGGCCCAGCCGCATGCCGGTCGCATGGGCCATCACGCCTGCCATCACGGTCACCACGATGTTCACAGTGGGCATCCCCACGCCTTCATGCAGCACGGCAAGGGCATGTACAAGGCCCGACATGCCGAGATGCGACGCGTCGGCCTCGTGGTTCCCGGTTACGGTGTGGTGAGCCGCGACTTCGTCGATGGCATGGGGCTGACTGACGATCAGCTCAAGCTCATTGACGACGCCCGCAAGGCGGCGGCCGATTTGCGCAAGCAGCACAAGGAACGCATGGTTGCGTCGCGTGGCGACCGCCTGGAGCGCTTCAAAAATTCCATCGACCCGGAACAGGCCCTCAAGCAGGCCGAGGAACGGCGCGCACAGCGCCAAGCCGAGCGCGGACAGATCGACGCGAAATGGCTCGCGGTCTGGAAGTCGCTTGATTCCGCACAACAGGCGAGGGTGGCCGATCACCTCAAGCAGCGTGCAGAAAAGGCACAGCAACGCGCCGAGAAACGGGCGGCCAGGCTCGAAGAGCGTCGCCAGAAGCGCGAAGAGGCCAAAACCCCGGCAGCGTAACGCGGCTCGCCGCGTCTGATGGGAGTGCCGGCCGAGGGTAAAATTCGGGCTTGATTCTTGGAACACTCCCATCATGACCCTGGAAGTACTGGATATCGAGTCGCTGGATCTCGAGGCGCGCGGTGTCGCGCATCGTGACGGCAAAGTGGTTTTCGTCGAAGGCGGATTGCCCGGTGAGCGGGTTGAGGCCCGTATCGTGCGGCGCAAACCGTCTTACGAAAAGGCGCGCACCGAACGGGTGTTGACGGCATCCTCGATGCGCGTCGCACCGCGCTGCCCGCATTTTGGTGTGTGCGGGGGCTGCGCCATGCAGCATCTTCATCCGCAGGCGCAGGTGGCCGTCAAGCAGCGGGCGCTCGAAGATGCTTTCGGGCATATCGGCAGGCTCAAGCCCAAGGTGGTGCTGGCGCCCATGCACGGCCCGTATTGGGGCTATCGGTATCGTGCCCGTCTTTCCGTACGGTTGGTGCCCCGCAAGGGCGGTGTTCTGGTCGGCTTTCGCGAACGCCACAGCAGCTATGTCGCCGACATGACGGAATGTCATGTCATGCCGCCGCACGTGTCCGACATGCTCGTGCCCTTGCGACGCCTTGTGGAGTCGTTGTCTATACCAGACCGCGTGCCTCAGATCGAAGTGGCCGTGGGCGATGCCTGTACGGCGCTCGTTCTGCGTCACATGGAACCCCTCACTCAGGCCGACCACGATGCGTTGCGTGCCTTTGGCGAGCGTTGGAATGTGTCGTGGTGGCTGCAGCCCAAGGGGCCCGATACGGTGCATTTGCTTGACGCCGCTGACGAAGGCAGGCTGGCTTACGTCTTGCCGGGGTTCGGCCTGCGCATGCAATTCAAGCCCACCGATTTCACTCAGGTGAACCCGTACATCAACCGTAGCCTGGTTGCGCGCGCGCTGGCGCTGCTTGAAGTGCAGCCCGACGACCGTGTCGCCGACCTGTTCTGCGGCCTGGGCAATTTCACCTTGCCGCTGGCCACGCTGGCGCGTGAGGTGGTGGGTGTGGAAGGCAGCAGTACGCTCACCCGCCGCGCGCTTGACGGCGCCCGCATGCATGGTCTTGACGCCAGAACAAGCTTTTCCACCCTGAACCTGTTCGAGATCGACACGCAATGGCTGCGCGAGCTGGGGCGTTTCGACAGAATGCTGATCGACCCCCCGCGCGAAGGTGCCGAGGCGGTGGCCCGGGCACTTTCCGATCTCGACGACACCGAGCGCCCCAAGCGTATCGTGTATGTGTCGTGCAACCCCGGCACCCTGGCGCGTGATGCGGCCATCCTTCGGCACCGGGGCGGGTATGTGTTGCAGGCCGCCGGTGTGGTGAATATGTTCCCGCACACGGGTCACGTGGAATCGATTGCGGTCTTCGAACCCGGCGAGAAACCGGCACTGCGGGAAGACGAGGCGGCCTGATAAGGCGCAAATGAACCGGCCCCTCGACGGGGCCGGTTCACAGGGCGGTGTTACGGTGTCATGGCTGCATGTGGTGGTGAATCGTTGCGGCTTCTGGCGCCTGCCACAGCGCTGCCCGCGTTTCAGCGGTTTGCGGATTCCGCCAGTACGCGCCGTGCCTCTTCGCGCACGCGCTCGGGCGCCGTGCCGCCAATGTGCTTGCGCGCAGCCACGCTGCCTTCCAGCGTGAGCACGGCGTGTATGTCGTCGCCGACCAGCGGGTGAAACGCCTGCAGCTCGGCCACGCTGAGATCGGCCAGATCGCAGCCACGGGTTTCACATTCACGTACCGCGAGGGCCACCGTTTCGTGAGCATCGCGAAAGGGCACGCCTTTCTTCACCAGGTAATCGGCCAGATCGGTGGCGGTTGCGAAGCCTTGCAGCGCGGCCGCACGCATGGCCTCGGGGCGCACACGGATGCCCGGCACCATGTCGACGAAGATCGTGAGCGTGTCGCGTATGGTGTCGGCGGCGTCGAACAGGCCTTCCTTGTCTTCCTGGTTATCTTTGTTGTAGGCGAGCGGCTGGCCTTTCATGAGGGTGAGCAGCGCGATAAGGTGGCCATTGACCCGGCCGGTTTTGCCGCGCGCCAGTTCCGGAACGTCGGGGTTTTTCTTCTGGGGCATGATGGAGCTGCCCGTGCAGAAGCGGTCGGCAAGGTCGATGAAGCCGATGCGCGGGCTCATCCACAGCACCAGTTCTTCGGAAAGCCGGGAGATGTGCGTCATGATGAGGGCGGCGGCCGCGCAGAATTCGATGGCGAAGTCGCGGTCGGACACGGCATCGAGCGAGTTGCGGCACACGTCGTCGAACCCCAGGCTGCGGGCCACGCGCTCGCGGTCGATGGGGTATGAGGTGCCGGCCAGCGCTGCAGCGCCCAGCGGGAGGCGGTTGACGCGCTTGCGGCAGTCGGTCAGGCGCTCGGCATCGCGACCGAACATTTCGGCGTAGGCGAGCAGGTGGTGCCCGAAGGTGACCGGTTGTGCCACCTGCAGGTGGGTGAAGCCCGGCATGATCGTGTCGGCGTGTTCGAGCGCCAGTTGCGCCAGACCGGCGCGCAGCTGTTGCAGCAGGCCCAGTGAGATATCGATTTCGTTGCGCAGCCACAGGCGGATGTCGGTGGCGACCTGGTCGTTACGTGAACGGCCCGTGTGCAGCCGCTTGCCGGCATCGCCCACCAGCTCGACCAGACGTTTTTCGATGTTCAGGTGAACGTCTTCGAGATCGATCGACCACTCGAACTGGCCGGCCTCGATTTCCTGCAGGATCTGCTGCATGCCGCCCTGTATCGCGGCCAGGTCGTCGTTGCTGATGACGCCGCTGGCCGCGAGCATTTCTGCATGCGCGAGCGAGCCCTGGATATCGAAACGCGCCATGCGCTGGTCGAAACTGACCGATGCGGTATAGCGCTTGACGAGCTCGGAGACGGGTTCGGAGAAACGCGCCGACCAGGCCTGAGCCTTGTTGGCGAACTGATCTTGGCTGGGGGTGGGGGTGCTGTTCGACATAGTGCGAAGAATTATAAGGTACGCCCTACGGTATATTTACGGGATTTGCCGTAACCGAACAGAATGATGCAGGACGACACGCAGCCGTCACCGTTTCTAGACCGTTATATGCCCGACCAGCTGCTCAGCGACAACGAGTGGGCCGGGGTGGCCATTGTCGTATTCGCGGCGGGACTGCTGTTGCTGGGCGTTGCGCTGCTGATCGAACGTGTGCTGGGCGGGGTCGCGCGCCGCGCGCTGCAGCTGCTGGGAAAGCCGCAATGGGCCGAGGGACTGATCCGCAGGCGCGTATTCCGTAATATCGGCTTTGCGTTGCCTCTGCTCGCCGTGCTGAGCAATCTGCCGCTGCTGACCCTGCAGCCGGGCCTGGCCGACCTGCTGGAACGTGTGTTCGTGTCGGCCGGGGTGGTGTGCATCTTCCTGTCGATCATCGGCGTGCTGCGCACGTGGGAAGACGTCTATTCCTCGAGCCACCGCGGGCAAACGCGCTCGATCAAGGGGTATGTGGAACTGGCCCGCATCGTGCTGTGGGCGGTGTGCGCCATACTGGTGGTGTCCACCATGATGAACCGCTCGCCGCTGCTCATGCTTTCGGGGCTGGGCGCGCTTTCGGCGGTGCTGCTGCTGGTGTTCAAAGATACGCTGCTTTCGCTGGTGGCCAGCACGCAAATGAGCAACTACGACATGCTGCGCCTGGGCGACTGGATCGAGATGCCGCAGGCCGGTGCCGACGGCTTCGTGGTCGACATGGCACTGCATACGGTCAAGGTGCAGAACTGGGACAAGACCGTCACCACGATTCCCACCTACAAGCTGTTTTCCGAAAGTTTCCGCAACTGGCGGCACATGTTCGAGTCGGGCGGGCGGCGCATCAAGCGCACGCTGCGCATCGATGCCAGTACGGTGCGCTTTCTCGAGGAACACGAGATCGAGGCGCTGCGCCGTTATGCGCTGATCCGCGACTACCTCGATGGCAAACAGGTGGAGCTCGAGGAAACGAACCGGCGCCTGGGTGAGCTCACCGCGGTTCCGGCCAACCGGCGTCGCCTGACCAACATCGGCACGTTTCGGGCCTATGCGCGGGCCTACATTCAGAACCATCCGGAGATCCGCCACGACATGCTGATGCTGGCACGCATGATGGAGCCGCAGTCGGAAGGCATCCCGATCGAAATCTATTGCTTCACCAACAACACCGCCTGGGTGGAATACGAACGCATCCAGGGCGACATATTCGATCATCTGCTGGCGATTCTGCCCGAGTTCTGGCTCAGGCTGTATCAGGCACCTGCTGGCAGCGATCTGTCAAAGCTGCGCTAACACCCTGCAAGGAACCACCCATGAAAATGATCTCGGCGATCATCAAGCCGTTCAAGCTCGACGAAGTGCGCGAAGCACTTGCCGACATTGGCGCGAACGGTGTCACCGTTACCGAAGTGAAGGGTTTCGGCCGTCAGAAGGGCCATACCGAGCTGTACCGGGGCGCCGAATACGTCGTCGACTTTCTGCCCAAGCTAAGGGTCGACGTGGTGCTTCCGGCCAGCATGGTCGAAGCGGCCATCGACGCCATCATCAAGGCCGCCTACACCGGCAAGATCGGTGACGGCAAGATCTTCGTGATGCCGGTCGAGCAGGTGGTGCGCATTCGCACCGGAGAAAGCGGTATCGACGCCCTGTAAGCGTGCCCTGGCAGCCTGATCAGTACGCCCGGTACCGGGGATGCAGGCGCCGTGATGGGTCGTTCAGGGCATCGTTAAGGGCGGCTGTGCCCGGCAATGCGCCAGAACGCGGGTAGGAAGGCTTCGGCCACCAGCAGTGGCTCGTTGAGCCGCCAGAAGACGGAGCACCGCGCCAGAACGGACTGCGCGGGCGGGCAACCGGGCCCCAGCTGCAGCTGCATGCTGCGGTAGAGCGGGTGCTGGCGGTGCAGCCGGCATACGAAAAAGCGTGAGCGGGTGATCTGGGGGTCGTGGTACAGCATGTCGGCCAGGGGCCGGGTGCGCAGACGTCGCATGCCCTGCCAAAGCGCATGCGACGCGGCCAGTGGCGTGAAACTGCGCGCGTACACGCTGTCGATGCCGTCGATGGCCATGCAGATTTCGCGCAGCCAGATCGGACTGTGGGCCGGGCGCGCAAGCATCCAGGCCTCGTCGGCATGCAGGCCCGCCACTTTTTCGCGCATGACGCGCAGATCGACGCTGCCGAGCTGACGCAGGCCGCCCGTCAGGGCACCGGGGCGCAACAACCAGAATTTCTGATGGGAAGTGAGAGAAGGAGGCGGCGCAGACAGCCACCCGCTGTGTCTGCAGGGTTCAAGTTCCATGACGCGTATTATCGCTAAAGACATACAATGCTGCCCATGGAAAAGGTACGAATCTCCAAGTTGATGGCCGAGCGCGGCATGTGTTCGCGACGGGAAGCCGACGCTTTCATAGAGCGTGGCTGGGTGCGCGTCGATGGCGTGGTCGTGTCGGAGCTTGGCAGCAAAGCGTGGCCGCATCAGAAAATCACGCTCGACAAGCAGGCGCGCCAGCGCCAGACATCGCGCGTGACGATCATTCTGAACAAGCCGGTGGGCTACGTTTCGCATCAGGCCGACCATGGCTACAGGCAGGCTGTATCGCTCATCACGCCGCAGAACCTGTATCGGCCGCAGCGCCAGTCTCATGCCTTTGATCGGGCCCATCTCAAGGGCCTTGCCCCGGCCGGGCGCCTCGATATCGATTCGCAGGGCCTGCTGGTGCTGACACAGGACGGGCGTGTCGCGCGGCAGCTGGTCGGCGACGACAGCGAGGTCGAAAAAGAATACCTGGTGCGTGTGGAAGGGCGTATTGCCGCCAACGGCCTGGCACGCCTGCGCCATGGTTTGTCGCTCGATGGCGTGGCGCTGCGACCTGCATTCGTCGAGTGGCTGAACGAGGACCAGCTGCGCTTTCGCCTGCGCGAGGGCCGCAAGCGCCAGATTCGACGCATGTGCGAACAGGTCGGGCTCAAGGTGGTCGGCCTCAAGCGCGTGCGCATGGGGCAGGTCGTGCTGGGCGACCTGCCCGTTGGGAAATGGCGCTATCTGCGCGAAGGCGAACGTTTCATTTGAAACGGTAAGTGCATGGGGTGGCCGAAATGAGGCGGTTGCATGCGAACCGCCTTATTCCCCCTTCGCCTTATTCTTCATTCGCTTGGGGAAATCAGCGGTCGTTCGCCGCATGGCCGGCGAGTGCCTCGATTTCGTCGGTAATGATGGCGTTACACCCCCAGGCGCGCAGCTCGCGCGCCCGATCGGGGTCGTTCACTGTCCAGACGGCCAGGTTTACGCCTTCGGCGCGAACTTCTTCGACCAGTTCGCGGGTGGCGTACTGGGTGTTCAGATTCAGGCCGCCGCATCCCAGGCGGCGCAGCCGTTCCCGCCAGTCTTGCGGCAGGTCTTCTTCGATGAGCAGTGCACGCGGCAGTTCGGGCGCGGTTTCGGCCGCGGCCGCAAGCGCCGGTTCGGAAAACGAGGACAGGAGCGGCGGCAGGGCGGCGCCATGCCAGAGTTCGCGAGCATAGCGGGCAATGCGCGCCCCGGTGTGGTCTTCCAGCCCGGTGGAGGGTTTGATTTCGATGTTGCTGTGCAGGCCGTGTGCGCGGGTGTACGCGGCGACGCTGTGCAGGGTGGCCACGGGTTCACCGGCGTAGGGCAGGGAATGCCATGAACCGAAATCGAAGCGGGCCAATTCGGCGTACCGAAAATCAGCCGCCCGCCCCGTGCCGCTGGATGTGCGTTCGAGCGTGTCGTCGTGCAGCAGGATGGGGACGTCGTCGGCCGTGAGCTTCACGTCGTATTCCATCATGCGAAACCCGCAGGCCGCACCCTTGCGAAAGGCGGCGAGCGTGTTCTCGGGTGCGTGGCGTCCGCCTCCGCGATGAGCGATCCAGTGGGGGTAAGGCCATGTCGAACGCATATTTGCCCTCAGAGACGCATCCATGTCGATGCAAAGGCATTTTATCTCTGGAAACCGGGCAGCGAGCCGCAAGACCCAGGTGGTAAACTTCCGCAAAGTTAAATTTGGACCAGGTGATTAATGTTCGACTTCATTCGCACGCACCAGCGCCTGATGCAGCTCGTGCTGCTGGTGCTCATTGTTCCCTCGTTCGTCCTGATCGGTGTCAGCGGCTATACCAATTACGTGTCCGGCGACAAAGATCTCGTCAAGGTGGGGGATTCCGCGGTTACCCTGCAGGAGTTCGAACTTGCCCGGCGCAACCAGCTTGAACAGATGCAGCGCAACGCCATGGGGCGTTTCGACCCCGAAGTGCTGAACAACCGTTTCGCACGCGAAATGCTGCTTGAGTCGCTGGTCGACCGGCGCATTCTGGTCGATACCGCCACGCGCATGCGATTCAGCGTTTCCGATACGGTATTGCGCAACGCCATTGCCGAAATGCCTGAATTTCAGGAAGACGGTCGCTTTTCAGCCGAGCGCTACAACGCCTTGCTGGCATCGGCCGGCCTCAGCACGCGCGACTTCGAGCAGGGCCAGCGCGGTGAACTCGCATTGCAGCGCGTGCTTGGCCCGGTGGGTAGCAGCGCCACACTGCCCACGCCGGTGCTCAAGGGTATTTCGGCCGCCCTCACCGAAGCGCGCACGGTGCGCCTTCTTACCTTGGTCGCCGCCGATTTCGAGAAAGAAATAACCGTCAGCGATGCCGACATTCAGGCCTGGTACGACGAAAACAAAGACCGGCTCACGCTGCCCGATCAGGTGGCGGTGGAATACCTGGTGCTCGACGAAGACGTTGCCATGCAGGCCGTGGGCGAAATTGCCGAGGCCGACCTGCAGGCCTATTACGAACAGAACAAGGCGCGTTATGTCACGGCTCCGCGTGTGAACGTCAGCCATATTCAGATTAGCACGTCGCAGGACCGCGACGCTGCGCGCGCCAAGGCGGAGGCGATCGCCGAGCGGGTCAAGGCCGACCCGGCCAGCTTCGCCGATGTTGCGCGCGAAGAATCCGAAGACGTGGGTACGGCGCGTGACGGCGGCCAGTTGGGCTGGATATCGCGCGGTTCCTGGCCGCAGGTTCTTGAAGACGCCGTATTTGCGTTGCCCCAGGGCGGTGTTTCGGGCGTCGTGGAAGGGCCGGGCGGCTTCCATATTTTCATGGCCAATCAGGTCGAGCCTGAAAAAGGCGAAACCTTCGAGCAGGCTCGGGCCAAGGTGCAAGCCGAAGTGCGCCGCCAGCTTGCTTCCGAGCGCTTTGCCGATCTGGCCACGCGCCTGACCGACCTGGTGTACGACAACCCTGCAAGTCTCGAACCCGCCGCACAGGCGCTGGGCATTGCACCGCGTATGGTCACGGGCGTGACACGCGATCGTCTGCTGGGTGTTGAAGACGCGGGCGAGCAGGCTGCGGCCGCCAGTGCCGATGCCGCTGTATTTCAAGATCCGCGGGTGCGCAGCACGTTGTTCACGCCGTCGCTCCTGAATGAAAAGGTGAATTCCGGGGTCATCGAGGTGTCACCGGATACGCTCGTGGTGGTGCGCGTGGCCGAGTTTCAGGCCGCCCATGTTCCGCCTCTGGAGCAAGTGAAGGGCCGGGTCGAATCGCTGCTGGTGGCCCAACGCGCCCGGGAAGCCGCACAGGCCGCTGGTGAGAAGCAGATTGCCGCGCTGCGCGGTGCGCAGGCCGATGCCGAGCTTCCGGAAGGGTTCGGCACGGCGCTCACGGTCAGCCGTATCGAAAGCCAGGGCATGCCCGATTCGGTCATTGATGCCATCTTCGCCGCCGACGATACGGCACTTCCCGCCTATGTGGGGGTGAGCGGGCCGCAAGGTTATGTCGTAGCACGCGTCGAGGCCGTTGAGCCCGGGCCGGCCGATTCACCCCTGGTGGCGGGACTCAGCCAGGAACTGGCCCGTTCATGGGGGCGCGCCGAAGAACAGGCCGTGCTGCAGGAAATGCGCGCCCAGGCCGGTGTGCGACGCACTGCCGACGCCGAAGAGGCACTGGCGGGCGAGTCTCAGGAATAGTTCGCGCGCCGTTTAGCGCAGCAACGGTTCCAGCTGCGGCCAGATCGTTTCGGCGATCCGGGCCTGTGCCGGGGCTGTGGGGTGCAGGCCGTCCGGCTGGAACATGTCGGGGTCCGTGGCGATGGCTTCGAGCATGAAGGGCACGAGCGCGACGCCGGTGTCTTCGGCCAGTGTTACAAAGGCCTCGTGAAACTCGCGGCTGTAGCGCGGGCCGTAGTTGGGCGGCACATGCTGCCCCAGCAGCAGCACCTCGGCGCCCTGCGCCCGGCTCAGTTCAATCATCTTCTGCAGGTTGGCGCGCATTTCCTGTACAGGCAGACCGCGCAGGCCGTCGTTGGCGCCAAGCTGCAGGATCACGATATCCGCGCTGAACTCCTGCAGCAGTTGCGGCAGCCGTTGCAGCCCGCCAATGGTGGTGTCGCCGCTGATGCTGGCATTGCGTATCTGGTATGCTTGATTGCGCTGTTTCAGCCGTTGTTCCACGTGCGTAACCCAGCCGGTGCCGCGTGGCAGGCCATATTCTGCCGACAGGCTGTCGCCCAACACCAGAATGCGTCGTGTCGCCCCATCGCCCGTGCCGCTGCCATGGGCCGTACCGGGCGCCGCGAACGCCGTGACACCTGCCAGCAGAACGCTCAACAGCGCGTATCCCAGCAACCCCCCAAACACCCTACCCCTACGCATGCAATCGACTCCCAGTATCGAAGTGGTGGACCTCTGCCAGCGCGTGACCGACAGTTCCGGCGTGCTGGATATTTTAAGCATGGTCAGCTTTACGGTCGGGCGGGGTGAGGCAGTGGCCATCACGGGCAGCTCGGGCTCCGGCAAGAGTACGCTGCTGGGTTTGATGGCGGGGCTCGACGTGCCCACTTCCGGCAGCGTGAAGCTGCTCGGTCACGACCTGTTTGCACTCGACGAAGAAGCGCGTGCGCGTCTGCGAGCCCAATACGTTGGCTTTGTGTTTCAGTCCTTTCATCTGCTGCCCAACCTCACGGCACTCGAAAACGTGATGCTGCCGTTGGAACTTCGCGGCGAGCCGGCGCGCGCCGCCGCCACGGCTATGCTGCAGCGGGTGGGCCTGCACGATCGCCTGCACCATTACCCGCGCACGCTCTCGGGTGGTGAACAGCAGCGGGTGTCGGTGGCACGCGCATTTGTGCAGAAACCGGCCGTGCTTTTCGCCGATGAACCCACGGGCAGCCTGGATGAGCAGAACGGCCGCATCGTGACCGACCTCATGTTCGGCCTGCACGGCGAGCTGGGTACGTCGCTGGTGCTTGTTACGCACGATGCGGCACTGGCCGCGCGCTGCGATCGCGAGCTGCGTCTGGCTGGCGGCAGGCTGGTTTCGCCCGATACGCCGGGTTTACGCGCGGCGGCAGTGTAGAGTGTATGTGCGGCTAGAAGCCGGCTGTACGCATTTGCGCAGGCAGCCAGGTTGCCAGTTCAGGAACAAAGTACAGCAGCAGCGTCGCGCCGACCATGAGCGCGAACATCGGCAGCGTGACGCGCGCCAGATAGGGCAATTCCTTGCCCGTCATGCCCGACAGTACGAACAGGTTGAAGCCGACGGGCGGTGTGATCTGCGCCATTTCGATTACGAGAACCAGAAAGATGCCGAACCAGATCAGGTCGATGCCGGCAGCCTGCACCGTGGGCAGCAGTACGCCCATGGTGAGCACGACGATGGAGATGCCGTCGAGCAGGCAGCCCAGAATGACAAAGAAAACCATCAGCGCCACGATGAGACCGAACTGCGACAGGCCCAGTGAGCCGATCCATTCTGCCAGCGCACGTGGCAAGCCGATGTAACCCATCGACAGCGTGAGGAACTGGGCGCCCGCCAGTATCAGGGCGATCATGCAGTACAGTCGCGTTGCGCCCATCAGCGATTCGGTAAAGGTGCGCCACGTAAGCGAGCCCTGCAGCAGCGAGAGCACCAGCGAACCGGCTACGCCGATCGCGGCAGCTTCGGTGGCCGTTGCAAAGCCGGTGTAAATGGCCCCCAGCACTGCGGCGATGAGAATGACGACAGGAATGAGGTTGCGCGATGCCTTGATTTTTTCGATGAGCGGCATGTGCGCATCGGACTCAGGAACCTGTGCGGGATGCATGAGCGCCCAGATGGCGATGTACCCCATGAACAGTACGGCGAGCATCAGCCCCGGAAAGACGCCGGCGATGAAGAGGCGTGATATGGAAACGTCGGCGGCAACACCGTAGACGATCATAATGATCGAGGGCGGAATCATGAGGCCCAGGGTGCCGGCGCCGGCCAGTGTACCCAGGACCTTGTCTTGCGGGTAGCCACGCCGGCCCAGTTCGGGAATTGTCATTTTGCCAATGGTGGCGATCGTGGCGGCCGAGGAGCCCGATACGGCCGCAAAAATGGCGCAGCCGATGACGTTGGTATGCAGCAGGCGGCCGGGAATGCGATTCAGCCACGGAGCCAGGCCGCTGAACAGATCTTGCGATAGCCGGGTACGGAACAGGATTTCGCCCATCCACAGGAACAGCGGCAGGGCAGTGAGGGTCCAGCTCGATGCTGCTCCCCAGATCGTGATCGCCATGGCGTCGCCCGCTGAGCGCGCAGTGAAGAGCTCCATGCCGAGCCAGGCTGCGCCGGCGAGGGTGAGCCCGACCCATACGCCGCACGCGAGAAAACCGACGATCGACACCACCAGCATGGTGATGACCAGTACTTCATTCATGCAGTGCGGTGTCCTTTTTGTCTTCAGGAATGCCACGCAGCCGCCGTAGGGTTTCGTCGAGCATGGCGATGAAGAAGATTACGGTGCCTACGGCCATGGAAAGCTGGGGTATCCACAGCGCCGTGGCGTCTTCACCTGTGGAAATGTCGTTGTAGGTGTGGGAATCGATGACCAGCTTGCAGCTGAACCACGCAAGATTTGCGGCGATGACGGTGCCGGCGGCCAGCGCGAAGATGTCGAGGCGCATGCGCCCCTTGGCGGGAAGGGAGGCCAGCAGCAGCGTGACCCGGATATGTTCGCCCTTCTTGAACGTGTGGGCCAGTGCCAGAAAGCCTGCCGCTGCCATGCAATAGCCGGCGTAGGCGTCGAGCCCGGGAATGTGTACGGCCATTTGTCGTGTGGCAATCGACAGGCCGATGCAGACCAACACCCCCACCATGAATACGGCGGCGAGCACGCCCGCCGCCGTGTACAGCGCATTCAACGCACGACGCATCGGTTACATCGCCCGGTAAGCGTCAATGACCTGCTTGCCGTCGTCGCCGGCCTTTTCGAGCCATTCGCCAAGCATGGTTTCACCCACCTTGCTGAGACCGCTCATGAGTTCGGCAGACGGCGTGATGATTTCCATGCCGTTCTGGCCGAGGTTGTCGAGATACCACTGGGTTTTCTCGCGTGACAGTTCCCAGCCGCGTTTTTCAGCCGCTTCGGCAGCCTTGAGCAGCGCCTGACGGCAGTTTTCGTCGAGCGCGTCAAACGCCTTCTTGTTGACCAGTACGGCGTTCTTGGGCAGCCAGGCCTGAGTGTCGTAGAAGCGCTTCATGTGTTCGTACACCTTGGTATCCCAGCCGGTGGAGCCCGATGTCATGAAGGCGTTGACCACGCCGGTGGCCATGGCCTGTGCCAGTTCGGCCTGCTGGATGGTGACGGGCTGGGCGCCGACGAGTTCGGCGATGCGCGCGGTAACGGGGCTGTATGCGCGCCACTTCAGACCCTTGAGGTCTTCGACGGTGTTGATTTCGTTGTTGGCGTAGATGCCCTGTGGCGGCCATGCCACCGAGAACAGCAGCATCATGCCCTGAGACTCGAGCTTCTTGGCCAGCACGGGCTTCTGGGCCTGATAGAGCTTCCAGGCTGCGTCGTAGCCGGTGGCGAGGAACGGCAGGCCGTCAAGCGCGTAAATGGGGTCTTCGTTGGCGAAGTTCGTGAGCAGAATTTCACCGGCCTGAGCCTGATTGGACTGCACAGCACGCTTGATCTCGGGCGCTTTGAACAGCGAGGCGTTGACGTGCAGCGTGATGTCGAAATCGCCGCCCGAGAGTTCCTTTACTTCCTTTACGAACTGCGCCAGGTTTTCGGAGTGCAGGTTTGAGGCCGGGTACGCTGTGGGCAGATCCCATTTCACGGGGTCGGCGTGCACCGGCGTGGACAGTGCAACGGCCGCAAACGCGGAAATCAGCAAAGTTCGTTTCATGGTGGATCCTTTGTTATGGTTTGTGCAAATTGCGGGTTGACGGCAACGTGCTGGCCACTGATTGTAGAGGTCGATGCGTTGCAATCAATGCCCCGAACGCATGCTTTAAGGGAAATCCATGAGCTTTGAAGCCCTGCGGCGCGCCCGGTAAACTGCTGATTTTGAGCACAGGAGTAGCGCACGATGAGCAGAGTGCGGCGCCGCGTTCTCGAGCTGGTGTGGATGGTGAGCGCACTGCTGGCCGGCGCGGCCGCGTGGGCGGCCGATCAGGGGTTCATTGCGCGATCGCTGCACCACCCGGTACCGGGTGGTGTGGCGGTGGTGAGCCTGGGAACATCAGCTCACAAGCCGGCGGTCATCTACGACGGCGCACCCGTCATGGTGGTGAACGACAGCAACGACCACTGGGTGGCCGTGGTCGGCATCGACCTCAAGGCCGAGCCCGGGCCACACGCCGTGCAGGTTGATGCGGCAGACGGCCCGCGCCGGGTGGAATTTACGGTCGACGCAAAAGAATACGCCAGCCAGCACATCAAGCTGCGCAATCAGGCGCATGTCACCCCCAGCCCCGAGCAGCTCGAGCGCTACGCGCGCGAACATGCCGAGCAAATGCAGGCCTATGCGCGCTTTCGCCCGACGGGGCCCAGTAATGTGCTTTTGCCGGCGCCGGTACAGGGGCGCTTATCCAGCCCCTTCGGCCTGCGCCGCTTCTTCAACGGGCAGGAACGCAATCCCCATTCGGGGCTTGATTTCGCGGTGCCACGTGGCACGCCCGTGCAGGCGCCGGCCGATGGCGTGGTGACGGTGGTGGGCGATTACTTCTTCAACGGGCGCACGGTGTTCGTGGATCACGGGCAGGGTTTCATCACCATGTACTGCCATCTGGATTCCGTTTCGGTAATGAAGGGGCAGGAGGTGAAGCGGGGCGACGTGCTCGGCAAGGTGGGTGCAACGGGTCGCGCAACGGGGCCGCACCTGCACTGGAACGTGAGCCTGAATGGTAACCGGGTCGACCCCGCGATTTTCTTGAAACCGTAACGCCGCCGGGCGTTACCCCTTCACCCGAACGATCTTCTTGACTTGCGGCACGTGGCGTATTGACCTGATGACCTGCGCCAGGTGCTTGCGGCTGTCGACCTGCAGGGTAAGGTGCAGCACGGTGGTCGAGCCGGGGTCGTCTTGCATGGTGAGATGCAGGATGTTCGAGTCGGCGTCGGTGACCTCTGCTGCCAGCCGGCCCAGCACGCCGCGCTCGTTCAGCACGGTGACGTCAAGCCGGGTAGTGAGGTGGCGTGCCGTTTTGGTGTCCCACGCCACCGTGATCCAGCGTTCCGGTTCGCGCGCCCGCTGGCGCTGAGCCACCGAACATTCGGCCATGTGCACCACCAGGCCGTGGCCCAGGCGGATGCCGCCGATGATGTCGTCGCCGGGAAGCGGGCCACAGCATGGGGCGAGCTGCACGGCCTGGCCTTCGTTGCCGTGTATGAGTATGGGCGTGGCCGTGGTGCTGGAAATTTCGTCGAAGACCGCTGCCGTGGTGGCGACGAGCGCATTTTCCGGCGCGAAGCGCCGGGCAACCACGGCAGCCAGACGCTTGCCCAGACCGATGTCGGCCAGGATTTCGTCGCGCGACTGTGCACCCGACCCTTTGGCGAGTTTTTCCCATTCGGGGTCGTCGTCGTCGGGGTAGGGCAGGTTGAGCTGGTTGAAGGCCTGCTGCAACAGCCGTCGGCCGAATGCGACGGACTCTTCGTACTTGACCGTGCGCAGGTAGTGGCGGATTTCGGAGCGGGCGCGCCCCGTGCGCACGTAGTTGAGCCACTGGGCACTGGGCCGCGATGCGCTGGAGGTGATGATATCGACCGTATCGCCGCTTTTCAGTTCGGTGCGCAGCGGGCCGAATTCGCCGTTGATCTTGGCCGCCACGGCCTGGTTGCCGATGTCGGTGTGAATGGCATAGGCAAAGTCGACTGGCGTGGCGCCCCGCGGCAGCGAAATGATTTTGCCACGCGGCGTGAACACGTACACGGCATCGGGGAAGAGGTCGACCTTGACGTGTTCGAGGAATTCGCCGGAGTCACCGGTTTGGCTCTGGATGTCAAGCAGCGACTGCAGCCACTGGTGCGTGCGCTTTTGCAGGTCGTTAAGCGAAACGTTGGAATCTTTGTACAGCCAGTGCGAGGCCACGCCTTCTTCGGCCACGTGATCCATGTCGTGCGTACGGAACTGGAACTCGACCGGAGTTCCGTACGGGCCGATGAGCGTAGTGTGCAGCGACTGATAGCCATTGATTTTGGGAATGGCGATGTAGTCTTTGAATTTGCCGGGAACCGGCCGGTAAAGCTGGTGCAGCGTACCCAGTGCCAGATAGCATTCGGGCAGCGTGTGCACGATGATGCGAAAGCCGTAGATGTCGAGCACGTCGGAAAACGACTTCTTTTGCTCACACATCTTCTTGT
The DNA here is from genome assembly GCA_030733815.1 of Yanghanlia caeni. Classification (GTDB taxonomy): domain Bacteria; phylum Pseudomonadota; class Gammaproteobacteria; order Burkholderiales; family Burkholderiaceae_B; genus Yanghanlia; species Yanghanlia caeni. The sequence continues at coordinate 11,976 of JAUZQE010000014.1, read as the reverse complement.
AGATGCTGTAGAGCGATTTTTCGCGGCCCGTGATCTCGGCCTCGATGCCCGCCGCAGGCAGGGCGGCGGCCACGGCATCATTGATTTTGCTGAGGACTTCGCGCCGATTGCCGCGCGCAGCCATGAGCGCCTTGTGCAGCACCCGGTAGCGGTTGGGGTAGATGGCCTGGAAGCAGAGGTCTTGCAGTTCGCGAAACAGCGCGTTCAGACCCAGGCGGTGCGCGATGGGCGTGTAGATTTCGAGCGTTTCACGGGCAATACGCCGGCGCTTTTCGGGCGAGACCGCGCCCAGCGTTCGCATGTTGTGCAGGCGGTCGGCCAGCTTGATGAGTATGACGCGCACGTCGCGCGCCATGGCAAGCAGCATCTTGCGGAAGCTTTCTGCCTGCTGCTCGGCCTTCGAGGCGAATTCCAGACGGTGCAGTTTCGACAGCCCGTCGACGATTTCGGCCACGTCGGCGCCGAAGCGTTCGGCCAGTTCCTGCTTGGCCACCCCCTGGTCTTCCATGACGTCGTGCAGCAGCGCCGCCATGAGCGACTCGGCGTCAAGCTTCCAGCCGGCGCAGATTTCGGTGACCGCGATGGGGTGCGAAATATAGGGCTCACCGCTGGCACGAAACTGCCCCAGGTGGGCCTGGTCGGCAAAGCGGTAGGCTTCCTTGACCCGCTCGATATCCTTGGGCTCGATGTAGTGCCGGATGATTTCGGTGAGCGGTGCAAGCGAGGCTATGGTGTTGGCGGCGGCCGGTGTTTGGGCCGGCTTGGCGGCCGGCGCAGCGTTACGCCGCCTGCGAAGCCGCGGGCCTTTTTTCAGAACGGCAAGCAACCCGGAAGATGCGCCGCGCAGAGTGGTGAACGCCATGACGCCGCCCCTGCGGAAGTTAGGTCGGCACCTTGCGCAGCATTTCGAGGCCGGTGAGCCCCTGGGCGATTTCGCGCAGCGCCGTCACCGTGGGTTTGTTCTTGGATTCGATGCGCGGCTCGTGCCCCTGGGCCAGCTCGCGGGCGCGATAGGTGGCCGCCAGCGTGAGCGCAAATCGGTTGGGAATCTTTTCGAGGCAGTCTTCGACAGTAATGCGAGCCATGAGAATTCCTTTTAGTTTCGGTTAGTTGCTTGTTTTGCTGATGCCCAGCTGCGAGAACAATTCTGCGTGGCGCACTGCCTGCGATCGATAGTGGAGTCGAGCAGCCCGAACGATGTGGCGAAGCTCTTGCAGGGCATCGCTAAATTCTTGATTAATAATAACATATTCGCATTCTGAAACATGCGACATCTCGCTGCCTGCGGCCAGCAGACGACGCGAAATAACGTGCGGTTCGTCTTGCCCGCGGTTGCGCAGACGCGCTTCAAGGGCCTCGATGGAAGGCGGCAGGATGAAGATGCCGATGGCCGAGGGCAGGGCTTGGCGAACCTGACGCGCACCCTGCCAGTCGATTTCGAGCAATACGTCTCGCCCGGCCTGCAGGGCTTCGTCGATACGATCGCGCGGCGTGCCATAGAAATTGCCGTGCACCTCGGCCCATTCGAGCAGCGCACCGGCGTCGCGCAGGGCTTCGAACTCTTCGATGCTGACGAAGCGGTAATGCTTGTTGTGCTCTTCGCCGGGACGCGGCGTACGCGTGGTGCACGAGATCGACAGCATCATGGTCGGCTCTTCCTGCAGCAACGCGTTGACGAGGCTGGATTTTCCGGCGCCGCTGGGGGCGACCACCATGAATATGTTGCCTGAATGTTGCGACATGTTTGTGCGGGGCAAAACGGTTATTCTAACGGAGCCGGGCCCGCGCTGTATCCCAGCGCCTCGAGCACGGCAAGCCAGCTGTCTTCGTCGGCGCACAGAAATGCCACGGCATCGTTCGGGTCGACATTGAACAGAACGTCTTCCACCGTGCCGGGCGCTTCAAGGGTGGAGGCGACCGCCGCCACGTGCAGGTTTGCGCCGTTTTCGAACTGTTCGGGTGGCACGAAGGCGATCACGCATTCCGGGTCGGGCGGCCGCACTGCGACGTAGGCGCGTAACGGCAGATCATCGGCCACGACGTCCAGTACGATTCCCAGTTCGAAGTGACTCACGGCATGGCTTTCAATGGGCATGACGGCCTCAGCTGAAGGTGAGGGTGGCGACGACAGGCGTGTGGTCCGACGGCTGTTCCCATGCGCGCGGCGCCTTGTCGATTTCACACGCCGTGCACAGCGGACGCAGTGCTTCCGAAAGCAATATGTGGTCGATGCGCAGGCCGGCATTGCGGCGGAATGCGAAGCGCCGGTAGTCCCACCACGAGAACGATTTTTCCGGTTGCGGGAAGAGCCGGAATGCGTCGCTCAGACCCAGATCGAGCAGATCCCGGAATGCCTGGCGTTCGGGTTCGGACACCAGCACGTCGCCCTCCCACTTGGCGGGATCGTGCACGTCTTCATCGGCCGGCGCAACGTTGTAATCACCCAGAATGGCGAGTCGCGGGTGCGCGACGAGTTCGTTTTTCAGCCATTCGTGCAGGGCCGCAAACCAGCGCAGCTTGTATTCGTATTTATCGCTGCCCACCGCCTGGCCATTGGGGCAGTACGCACTGATGACCCGTAGCGGGCCGGCCGGCGACGGCAGCGTGGTGGCGATGACGCGCTGCTGGGGGTCGTCGAAGCCCGGCAGGTTGCGCGTGGTATCGCACCCCGGTTCGCGCGAGATGACTGCCACGCCGTTGTAGGTCTTCTGCCCGGCCCAGACCGCGTGGTACCCGATATCGGTAAACGCTTCGAGTGGAAAATGCTCATCGGCGAGCTTGAGTTCCTGCAGGCACAGTGCATCCACAGGATTCTGCGCAAGCCAGTCCAGGACCTGCGGCAGGCGCACTCTAAGCGAATTGATGTTCCAGGTTGCAAGTTTCATGACCGGAATCATACCGCGCTGCGCGCGGATTCATGCTGCACTGCGGTATGATCGACGAATCAACACACGCACATGTCGCAAATCAAAGGAGATAAGCATGGAAGAGGTTGTCGTCGTAGCAGCCTGCCGTACGGCAGTAGGCGATTTCGGAGGAGCACTGAAAGACGTGCCGCCCACGGAGCTTGGCGCTACGGTGGTACGCGCGGTTCTGGAGCGTGGCGGTGTACCGGCGGCCGACGTCGGCCAGGTGGTGTTTGGTCATGTCATCAATACCGAACCGCGCGACATGTATCTGTCGCGCGTGGCGTCGGTCAACGCGGGCATCCCTCACGAGTCGGTCGCGATGAACGTGAACCGCCTGTGTGGTTCCGGTCTGCAGGCCATCATCAGCGCCGCGCAGGCGATCAAGCTGGGTGACACCAAGATTGCGATTGGTGCCGGCGCAGAAAGCATGAGCCGCTCACCCTACATTGCTCCGGCACAGCGCTGGGGTGCCCGCATGGGTGATGCGGCGCTGCTCGACATGATGACGGGTGCGCTATCTGATCCGTTCGATCGCGTCCACATGGGCGTAACGGCCGAAAACGTCGCCAAGCGGTATGGGGTCACGCGCCAGGATCAGGACGAACTGGCGCTCGCATCGCACCAGCGCGCCGAAAACGCCATCAAGAACGGCTACTTCAAATCGCAGATCGTGCCCGTGGTGCAGAAGACGCGCAAGGGCGAGGTCGTGTTTGATACCGATGAGCACGTGCGCATGGGTGCCACCATCGAGAACTTTTCGGGGCTGCGCCCCGTGTTCGTGAAGGAAGACGGCACGGTCACCGCCGGCAACGCTTCGGCGATCAACGATGGTGCCGGTGCAGTGCTGCTGATGAGTGCGTCGGAAGCGAATGCGCGCGGCATCAAGCCCATGGCCCGACTGGTGGCCTACGCTCATGCAGGTGTCGAGCCCCTGTACATGGGTATCGGCCCCGTACCGGCCACGCGTCTGGTGCTTGAGCGCGCCGGCATCACGGCCGATCAGCTCGACGTCATCGAGGCCAACGAGGCGTTTGCGGCTCAGGCCTGCGCCGTGACCCGTGAACTCGGGCTCGACCCGGCCAAGGTCAATCCGAATGGCAGCGGCATCAGCCTGGGGCACCCCATTGGTGCGACCGGTGCCATCATCACCACCAAGGCGCTGTACGAGCTCGAGCGTATTCAGGGCCGTTACGCGCTGGTGACCATGTGCATCGGCGGTGGTCAGGGCATCGCAGCGGTGTTCGAGCGTGTCTGACAGCGGTTCAGGCCCGACAGGGGGTGTGGCAGAAACCTATGCCCCCTGGGAAGCGGATGAGCCCACCGTCTCGGAAGAGGGCGGCATCCGCTACCTGCATTTCGGCACACAGTGGGTGCAGGGCGCAATGCGCCCGCGCCGACCCAACGACCTGGTACTGGCCTATACGCAGCAGATGATGGCCTGGCTGCTGTTCATTGAGCCGCAGGCTGACGATGACATCGGCATCATGGGCCTGGGCGCGGGTTCGCTGCTGCGTTACACGCTGCGCCGCACGCCGTCGCGGGTGGCCACGGTTGAATGGAACCCCATGGTCACTGCTGTGTGCCGCAGCCATTTCCGGCTGCCGGATTCGCCGCGTTCGCAGATCGACCACTGCGATGCAGCCGACTGGGTACGCGAGCCGCGCAACGTGGGTCGCTACACCGCGCTGATGGTCGACCTGTACGACGGCCAGGCCCAGGGGCCCGTGCGCGGATCGCCCGAGTTTTATCGCGATTGCGCGCTGGCGCTGGGCGACACGGGCGCAATCACGGTCAACCTTTTCGGCGAACACGCCAGTTTCGAGCCCAATCTCGAAGGCCTGCGTGCCGCGTTTCCAGACGGGCTGCTGGTGCTGCCGGAAATCGATGCCGGCAACCGGGTGGCCATCGGTGTGAAGGGCGATCTGCTGGATGTGTCGGTGGGCGAGTTCCTTGACCGTGCCCAGGAGATGGAACAGCGCTATCGGCTGCCCGCGATGCGCTGGGCGCGCGATATCCTGCAGCAGCTGCAGCAGCGTGCTTAGGCGCGCGTGCGGGCGCCTTTTTCGCGCCTGTTCAAGCACGCCGCAGCGGCCCGGGTGAATCCCGGGATTTCCCCACAGACAGCCGTGTTTTTCTCACATACACTTACGCGAATTCGCGGCAAAACCCCGCGTGTCAATCTATTCGAAGGAGCTTCAAGATGAAGTGGAAACTCTCTGTCCGTACGTTGGTCGCGGGGCTGCTGGCTGCCGGTGTCGTGGCGCATGCTCCCGCGGGGGCGCAATCAGTGGCGGTCACCTCGATCGTCGAGCACCCCGCGCTCGACGCCGTTCGCGATGGCGTCAAGCAGGCGCTGGCCGATGCCGGCTACACGGAAGAGAAGGGCCTCAAGTGGCAGTACCAGACTGCCCAGGGCAACACGGCCATTGCCGCACAAATCGCCCGCAAGTTCGTGGGCGACCGCCCCGACGTCATCGTGGCGATCGCCACGCCGTCGGCTCAGGCCGTCGTGGCTGCCACCAAAGACATCCCGGTGGTGTTCTCGGCCGTCACCGATCCGGTCGCGGCTCAGCTCGTTTCGTCTGAAGGGCCTTCCGGTACCAACGTAACGGGTGTCTCCGACCGCCTCTCGCTCGAGCGTCAGATCGAGCTCATCAAGAAGGTGGTGCCCGACGCCAAGCGCGTCGGCATGGTGTACAACCCGGGCGAAGCCAACTCGGTAGTGGTTGTGAAGGCCATGCGCGAACTGCTGCCGCAGCAGGGCATGTCGCTGGTCGAAGCCACCGCGCCGCGTACGGTCGACGTCGGTGCCGCCGCCCGCAGTCTGGTCGGCAAGGTCGATGTCATCTACACCAACACCGACAACAACGTGGTGTCGGCCTACGAGGCGCTGGTGAAGGTTGGTATCGACGCCAAGGTGCCCCTCATCGCCTCCGACACCGACAGCGTGGTGCGTGGCGCGATCGCTGCGGTGGGCATCAACTACCGCGATCTCGGCGAACAGACCGGCCGCATGGTGGCGCGCATTCTGAAGGGTGAAAAACCCGGCGACATCGCCTTCGAAAGCAGCGACAACCTCGAACTCTTCGTCAACCCGGGGGCCGCCCAGAAGCAGGGCGTCACGCTTTCTGATGAATTTGTGAAGTCGGCAACCAAGGTTGTCGAGTAAACTGGCGGCTTCCTGAGCAGGGCGGGACTTCCCGCCCTGTCTGATTTCGCCCCGGGTGCCATACACGTCCGGGTCTGGCATCCGACTTCGCTTTTTTCATCATGTCCATCTATTCATTGTGGGGCGCCCTTGAAATCGGCCTGATTTTTGGGCTGGTGGCTCTGGGCGTACTGATTTCCTTTCGCATCCTGCGCTTTCCCGATCTGACCGTCGACGGCAGTTTTCCGCTGGGCGGTGCCACGGCGGCCACGCTGATCAGCGTCGGCGTCAATCCGTTCGCCGCCACGCTGGTGGCCGTGGGCGCCGGTGCCGTGGCCGGCATGATTACCGGCTGGCTGAACGTCAAGCTGCGCATCATGGATCTGCTGGCCAGTATTCTGATGATGATCGCGCTGTATTCGATCAACCTGCGGGTCATGGGCGGGCCGAACGTGCCGCTCATCATGGAGCCCACCGTTTTCAACATGCTGCAGCCGCAAGGCATGAGCGACTATGTCTTCCGGCCGCTCATGCTGGTGGTCGTGCTGCTCATCGCCAAGCTGCTGCTCGACTGGTATTTTTCGACGCAAACAGGTCTGGCCATGCGTGCCACCGGCTCGAATCCCCGCATGGCCCGCGCCCAGGGCGTGGCCACCGGGCGTCGCGTGCTGGTGGGTATGGCCATTTCCAACGCGCTGTGTGCGCTTGCCGGTGCGCTGTTTGCGCAGTCACAGGGCGGGGCAGACATCTCCATGGGCATCGGTACTATCGTCATCGGCCTGGCGGCCGTCATCATCGGCGAGAGCATCATGCCCTCGCGGCGCTTCTTCATCGTTACGCTGGCCGTGATCGTGGGTGCGGTGCTGTACCGGTTCTTCGTGGCACTTGCGCTCAATGCCGACTTCATCGGTCTGCATGCACAAGATCTGAACCTCGTCACGGCGCTGCTGGTCACCTTTGCGCTCGTGGTACCCATGCTCAAGCAGCGCCTGCGTGGTAGCAAGGGGGGCTAGGCCATGTTGAACGTCAAAGACATCCACATTACCTTCAACGTGGGCACGCCCATCGAAACACGCGCACTGCGCGGCCTTTCGCTGCACATTCCGGCGGGCCAGTTCGTCACGGTCATCGGTTCAAACGGTGCGGGCAAATCCACGTTCCTGAACGCCGTCTCGGGCGACACGGCTATCGATTCGGGCAGCATCGTGATCGACGGCGTCGATGTCACGCGCCAACCGGTGTGGGAACGCGCCAAACAGGTGGCCCGCGTGTTTCAAGACCCGATGGCCGGCACCTGCGAAGACCTCACCATTGAAGAGAACATGGCGCTGGCGCATGCGCGTGGCGCGCGCCGGGGGCTCGGGCGGGCGGTGAAGGCGTCCATGCGTGAAGATTTCCGTGAACGGCTGGCCACGCTGGGTCTGGGCCTTGAAAACCGCCTCACCGACCGCATCGGCCTGCTTTCGGGGGGGCAGCGCCAGGCAGTGAGTCTGCTGATGGCCGCCCTGCAACCTTCGCGCATTCTGTTGCTCGACGAGCACACGGCGGCGCTCGATCCGCGTACGGCCGATTTCGTTCTGAAGCAGACTGTGCGCATCGTTCAAGAGAACCGCCTGACCACCATGATGGTGACCCACAGCATGCGCCAGGCGCTCGACGTGGGCGAGCGCACGATCATGCTGCATCAGGGCAAGGTCGTCCTCGACGTGGCGGGCGATCAGCGTCGCGGCATGAAAGTGGAAGACCTGCTGCACATGTTCGAACGCGTGCGCGGTGAGCAGCTGGCCGACGACGCCCTGTTGCTGAGCTGACCCTCACACCCCTTCGTGCCGCGCGCCAAGCGCCGCGCGGCACGCTGATTGCATGCGGGCAAGGTATTTCCATTCCGACCCGCCTGCATGCATTCCACCGAATCCCATCGTACGCTGCGCATTCTCACGGTGAATACCCACAAGGGATTCACCGTCTTCAATCGCCGCTTCATCTTGCACGAGCTGCGCGAAGCCATACGCGCGACGCACGCCGATATTGTGTTCCTGCAGGAAGTGCTGGGTGCACATCACCGGCATGCCCGCCGACTGGCAAGCTGGCCGACCAGCAGCCAGTACGAATTCCTGGCCGATACCATCTGGCCGGAGTTCGCCTACGGCCGCAACGCGGTGTATCCGTACGGGCACCACGGCAACGCCGTGCTGTCGAAGTTCCCCATCGCCGCGCACGATAATCTGGACATATCGGTGGGGCGGCATGAACGGCGGGGGCTGCTGCACTGCGTGCTGCGGCCGCCGATGCTGAATTTCGACGTGCATGCCATCTGCGTGCATCTGGGCTTGCGCGAGCGCCAGCGCGCGCCACAGCTCAAAGCACTGTGCACGGTGATCGAGGAGCATGTACCCGAGGATGCACCACTGTTCGTGGCGGGGGATTTCAACGACTGGCGCCAGCGGGCGCAATCGGTGCTGGAACGCTGCGCGGGCCTCAAAGAAGTGCATTTCGAGCATCACGGCCATCTTCCGCGTACGTTTCCGTCGAATCTTCCCGTGTTTCGTCTGGACCGCATTTACGTGCGCAACGTGCACAGCTGCCGAACGGTGAAACTGGCCCGGCATCCCTGGGCGAAGCTCTCGGATCATGCGCCACTGGCGGCGGAGGTGTCGCTATGCCTGTGACATGGACACACGGAAACGCCTTCGAGCTGCTGGAAAATGGCGAAGCATTCTTTCCTGCCGTATTCGAGGCCATCGAGGCGGCCTCCCGCAGCGTGATCATCGAGACCTTCATCATTTTTGATGACCGGGTGGGGCGCGCACTGCAGAAGGTGCTGGTGGACGCTGCACGCCGCGGGGTGCAGATCGACGTCACGGTTGACGGGTACGGTACGGCAGATCTGCCGGATACGTACGTGAGCAGCCTGCTCGAGGCCGGCGTGCGTCTGCACGTGTTCGACCCGCAGCCGCGACGTTTCGGCATGCGCACCAACCTGTTCAGGCGCCTGCACCGCAAGATCGTCGTTGTCGACAGCGACGTCGCCTTCGTGGGGGGCATCAATTTTGGCGCGGATCACCTCGTTGAAACGGGCCCCATGGCCAAGCAAGATTACGCCGTGCGCGTGCGTGGGCCGCTGGTGGCCGAAATCGAAGCCGACGCGCTGCAGCTGCTTGCCCAAGGTGCCCGCCAGCGCGCGTTCTGGCGCCGCCTGCGGTGGCGGCGTCGACGCAGACAGGATGAGCCGGGGGACGTGGCCGCGGCCTGGGTCAAGCGCGATAACGACGAGCATACCAATACCATTGAACAGCAGTACCGCCTGGGCATACGTGCCGCACAGCAGCAGATCACCATTGCAAACGCGTATTTCTTTCCCGGCTATTCGCTGCTGCGCGACCTGCGCCAGGCCGCCAAACGCGGGGTCAAGGTGCGGCTGATCTTGCAGGGCGAGCCCGACATGCCCGCTGCACGGTTCGCGGCGACGATGCTGTACGACTACCTGCTGTCTGCGGGCGTGGAGATTTACGAATATTGCGAACGTCCGTTTCACGGCAAAGTGGCCACCGTTGACGACCGCTGGGCAACCGTGGGCTCCAGCAACCTCGACCCCTTGAGCCTGGCCTTGAACCTGGAAGGCAACGTGCTGGTGCGTGACACGGCCTTCGTGGCCACGCTGCAGGAACGGCTGGACAGGCTGATGTGCGAGCAATGCAGGCCGATGCAGCGCAGCAGCCCTCCACGGCGCAAGATACAGCGGGTGGTGGTGGGCGTCTTCGTTTTTCACTTTTTGCGCCGCTTTCCTGCCTGGGCGAGCTGGTTTCCCGCCCGCACGCCGCAGCTCACCACACTGAACCGTAAACTGCACGACCTGCATGAGGGCAAATCATGAGTCGGAAAGCCGGCGGGCTGCGCGCGTGGCTGCGTGAACACAAAAAGCGTCTCAAGCGGATTGCCACCATCACCTTTGTGTGTGTGATCGTCGCATTGCTCGTGCAGGTAGGCCTTACCGTCGAATGGGATGAAGTTGCGCAGGCCATGCTCAAGACGCCCAACACGGCGCTGCTGCTTGCATCGGGTGTCGTGGCGGCAAGTTATGTCGTGTACACGGGCTTCGACCTGTTGGGCAAATGGTATACCGGGCATGGGGTTGCCACGTGGCGCGTCATGATGGTGGCTTTCATCAGCTATGCCTTCACCATGAATTTCAGTGCGGCGGTGGGCGGGCTGGCCATGCGCCTGCGGCTGTACGGCAAACAGGGGCTGGATACCGGCCAGATCATGCGCATCATGGGCCTGAGCATTACCACCAACTGGATCGGATACTGTCTTGTGGCTGGTGTGATCTTCGCCCTCGGGGCCGTGCAGCCGCCATCCAGCTGGGAAATTGGCGGCGGGCCACTGCGGCTCATCGGCGTGGTGATGGTGGGGCTGGCCCTTGCATACGTTGCGCTGTGCGCATTCTCGAAGCAACGCAGCTGGAAGGTGCGCGATCACGAAATTGAATTGCCGACCTTGCGCATTGCCCTGATTCAATTGCCGCTCGCGATGACGAATTGGGCGCTGATGGGACTGGTGGTGTTTCTGGTCATGCCGGGCGAGACACCTTATCTGAGCATATTGGGCACACTGCTGATCGGGTCGCTGGTCGGAGCCGTGGCCCACATTCCGGGCGGGCTTGGGGTGACCGAGTATGTTTTCATCACGCTCCTGGCCCCCGAGCTGCCGCGCGCCCAGGTGCTGGGCGCGATTCTGGTGTACCGGGCACTTTACTATGTGGCGCCCGTGCTGATCGCCGGGGCGTGGTATCTGCTGCTGGAAGCGCGATCGCCTTCGCGCAGCGCCGGCAAGGGCGGCACACCGATTGCCCGAACCGGGTAATGGAGATCATGAGGAGCCCGAGATGACGCTCATTATTGCTGCCCGTTTTTCAACGTTCGACGCCGCTTCGCAGGCAGCTCAACGCCTCATGGATGCCGGGGTGCACGAAGATGCGCTTCACGTGTTCTATGTGAACCCACCCGGTGCCCACGACAGCTATCCTCTTGGCGGTGATCAGGCCGCCGACCCCGGCACGCGCCAGGCGCCTGGCAAAGCATGGGGCACGGCGGCCCTGCTCGGTGCGGTGGGTGCCGTGGTGGGCGGAGTCATCGTGTCGGCGTTCGCGGAATCTTTCATACCCGTGCTTGCCGGAGCCGGCGTCGGCGCGTATGTAGGTTCGCTGGCCGGGGCGATGCGCGGCATGGATCGCCGGCGGGCCAGCGTGCAGGATGCGCACCGACCGCCCCTGAAAGGGGAGGGTCGCCCGGCGGGTGTGCTGCTGGCCGTCAACACCCAGGGTGAGCGCGAGCGCGAGATCGCCCGCATTCTGGTGGAAGCCGGCGGCCAGGAGGTGGAGCGCGCCCAGGGCCGCTGGCGCGCAGGCAAGTGGGAAGATTTCGACCCGACACGGCCGCCGGTGCCCGAGCCCACCGCCACGCAGCAATGAGCTCAGTACGGGCGTACCTGGATGTCGTAATCGACTGAGCGCACGCCCGTCACTTCCCGCGCAGCCTGCACGGCGTTGCGCGCCGCGATCTCGTTGCCGGCGTAGCCACGCAGCTTGACCACACCTTCATACGTGGAAATCTGGATGCTCTGCGGATGAATGCCGGGCACACCAAGTACGGCGGCCTGCACGCGGCTGCTTATGGCGGCGTCGTCCTGGTATTGCGCGGCGCTGCGCGCATCGGGCGCCTCGACTCGAGGCGGCGGGTCGGGGGGGTACTGATCCGCAGTGGGCTGCGGGCTGCCGCAAGCGGCCAGCAGGCTGGTGGTCAGCACGGCGGTGAGAGTTGTTAGCCTGGCGCAACGCATGGTGTCTATATGACCGCCTCCCGGTTTGCAAGGGTTTTCGTTGTTGATGACAGACGAGGTAGGGTTGCAGCTCTATATCCG
>JAUZQE010000132.1 GCA_030733815.1 Yanghanlia caeni | reverse complement strand
CAGGCTGGCCACCGTCCGATTGTGCGGCGGCATCAATTTCCTGACTGTCTGTTCTTTGAATTCTGCGCTATAGCTGGCCACTTCTTCACTCCGACCGCTCCCTCAAATTTCCAAATCAACCGAGCGGACATCTATTGTGACAGAGGGGGTATCCGCGGTAAATGGCGAGGTCGTGGGCGAAGGTAGCTTGTACGGGACCTGCCATCCAGGCTCTCAGATCCGGGAGCAACACATGGCACCGAACCAAGGAAACAAACCCGGCCAAGGACAGCAAGGTCGTAAGCGGTGCATCTGCCCCATTATTCCCAGGCAGCCAGATTCATGGCTAAATCCTGGTCATGGACATTCCACGGCAACAAGGTCTCAATTTCATCGACCGTTTTTGCCAGCGGCAGGCGTTCCAGCACGAAGCGCAGCCACGCGTAGGGTTCCCCCTCTGTCACAATAGATGTCCGCTCGTTTTTCGTTAACATTTGAGGGAGCGGTCGGAGTGAAGAAGTGCCCAGC
>JAUZQE010000131.1 GCA_030733815.1 Yanghanlia caeni | reverse complement strand
TGCTGACCTTATCAAAAAAAGCCCAGGCCATCTGGGGCACGAACGAGGACGACTGATTCCTCTGGAGATGAAACAGATGGCCATTACCCTCATTGATGAAGCGACCGCCGCCGGCGCGCGTCAATCCAAAGCCTGCGCCGTCCTTGGGCTGACATGCCGGACACTGCGCCGTTGGCGCGCGGCCGACAGTCTGGTTGACCGACGCAAAGGGGCACCGCGCAAGCCTTGCCGCCATGCTCTCACCGCAGACGACAAGAAAGACATCCTGGCCGCTTGCAACAGCCCGGAATACCAGAGCCTGCCGCCCTCACAGATCGTGCCACGTCTGGCCGACAAGGGGCTTTACCTGGCCAGCGAATCGAGTTTTTACCGGGTCTTGCGCGAGCATGGGCAGGCAAACCGGCGCGGTCGCGCCCAACCGCCCCGGGCGGTGCCTAAGCCTCATGCCTGGGTGGCCCATGCGCCGCTGAAAACCTGGAGCTGGGACATCACGTTCTTGCCCACCGCCGTTCGTGG
>JAUZQE010000130.1 GCA_030733815.1 Yanghanlia caeni | reverse complement strand
AGATTAGTTAGCATAGGTGAAGCCGCCAAGGCGCTGGGCGTGTCCATCACGACCCTGCGCCGCTGGGAGGCGTCGGGCAGACTGGCCGCCGAGTACACGGCGGGCGGCCACCGCCGCTACGACCTCGCCAAGCTCAAGCCCGAACTGTTCCGCGCTGCGGCGGACACGCAGCGCCGCACCGTGGCTTATGCCCGCGTCTGCAGCCACGACCAGAAGGATGATTTGGAGCGCCAAAAGCAGGTGCTGGAACTGTACTGCGCCCGCCAAGGCTGGACATTCGAGGTCATCGCTGATCTTGGCTCCGGCATGAACTACCACAAGAAGGGCCTCAAAAAGCTGCTGGAGGCCATCATCGACGGCCAAATCGGGCGCTTGGTGATCACGCACAAAGACCGGCTGCTGCGCTTCGGTGCGGAACTGGTGTTCGCCATTTGCGAAGCCAAGGGCGTCGAGGTGGTGATCCTCAACCAAGGCGAAGACACGACGTTCGAGGAAGATCTGGCGAAGGACGTGCTGGAAATTATTAC
>JAUZQE010000013.1 GCA_030733815.1 Yanghanlia caeni | reverse complement strand
CTCGCGTGCCCAGTGCTGTGCGCCCGAGCACGCCTCCATCCCGATCAGGCACGGCGTCCGGTTGGCGAAATGCTCCACGAACACGCGGCGGCGCAATGCGCGATTCACTACTTCCCCTGTCTGCTCATCCACGTAGTGCACCTGAAACACTGACTTTGCAATATCGATTCCAACGGGCGTAAACTTCATCATGGATCCTCCGGTTTGCCTGTGAATACCTTCGCGTATATCACCTCTGAGCACTTTGATGCCGTCGGCCCGTGAGGATCCACCCTTCCTGCTCATCCCCACGCTCTGACGCATCACTTCCTCTCGAATACTGGAGGGGAGGCGGTCATTTCATTCTCCTGTGGAATTTACAACTTGTTTATGCTTTCAGCTTCTTCTTATAGCAAGCCTTGTACGCTTGCGCCAGAGGATTGCAGTGACCACTAAGCAAAAACAATGGGCCAGAGCGACAGCACCAGCAAGGTGGCCATGGTCAGGTTGAATCGCTGCAACGCCTGGGGGCTTTGCATCAACCGCCCCACCGCGCTGCCGAACAGTGTCCAGAAGCTGATGCTGGGATAGTTGACCAGCGCCAGTATCGCTGCCGCCAGTATCAGGTCGTGCAGGGGGATGTGCTGGGGCATGTACGTGGCGATCATGCCCACCACCATGATCCACGCCTTGGGGTTCACCCATTGAAAGGTGGCGGCTTCCCAGAAGGTGAACGGCCGGGCTCGGTGGGCGCGCCCTTGCGCCCTGCGGCTGACGGCAATGCGCCAGGCCAGATACAGCAGATACGCTGCGCCCACTACCTTGAGCGCGGTGTAGGTGCTGGGGAACTGATCGAATACGGTGCCCAGTCCGGCGCCGACCAGCAGCACCATGATGGCGGCCCCAATTGAAATACCCAGCATGTGTGGCAGGCATTGACGGTAGCCGAAATTGGCACCCGCCGCGGTCAGCATGACGTTGTTGGGCCCGGGGGTGATCGAATTGACGAACACGAATAGCGCCAGGGATATCCAGAGATGCAGGGTCATGGTCGGGCAAAGAAAAGTGGTGACAATGCGCCATGCTAGTTCCAAATAGCAGTACAGTACCGGTACACTTTTTCAATATGAATCTGGAACTGGCCCGGTGCATTCACCATGACACATTCCCCTTCTCCCGCTGAAGCGCAAGCCGTGCCCGGCTGGCGTCCCGTGCGCCGCGCGCAGCGCTCGCTCGTCGACCAGCTGGCCGACCACATTGCCGGTCAGATTCGCAACCACGGGCTGCGGCCAGGCATGCGGCTGCCCTCGGTGCGGGCGATGGCGGCGGAAGCCGGCGTGAGCCGCTTCACGGTGGTTCAGGCGTACGACCAGCTGGTGGCGCTGGGGCTCATCCAGTCACGCAAGGGCTCCGGATTTTACGTCGCGGCGCAACCGGCATTCGAAGCGCCCGCCAGGCGCGACGATACGCGTCTGGAAGTGGATTCTGCCTTCGACACGGCGTTTCTCTTGCGCAGCATGTTCCGCAGCGACGGGCGTCAGGCCATGGCCGGCAATGCGGGCCTGCTGCCGGCCGAATGGCTGGATTCGGACATGGTGGCGGCAGCCGTGCGCAGCGTCGGCCGCAGCTTGAGCGTCGGCGTGGTGGGGTATGGCGATCCGCAGGGCTACCGCGGTTTGCGCCAGCGGGTGGCCTCGATGCTGCAGGCTCAAGACATGCCGGCTCACCCCGATCACAACCTCATGACGGTGGCAGGGGTGACACAGGGGCTCGACCTGATCGCTCGCAGCCTGCTGCGGCCCGGTGACGTGGTGTTGGTGGAAGACCCGGGCTGGTTTCTGATATTTGGCCGCCTCGCCGCGTATGGGGTGCGAGTGGTGGGCGTGCCGCGTCGCGCCGACGGGCCCGATACGGCAAAGCTGGCCGAACTTGCCCGTTCACTGCGGCCGCGCCTGTTCATCGTGAATACAGCCGTGCATAACCCGACCGGTTTCACGCTTTCAGCGGGTGTGGCGCACGAAGTGCTGCGCATTGCCGAGCGCTACGATTTCCTTGTGGCCGAGGACGATACCTATTCCGATTTCCATCCCGGCACGCCATTGCGTCTTGCCACGCTCGACCGGCTCGATCGCGTGATTCTGGTCGGGGGGTTTTCCAAGACGCTGGCGGCCAGCCTGCGTGTGGGGTATATCGCAACGCACCCGCAGCGGTTGCGGCAGTTCATCGATATGAAGCTGCTGTGCGGGCTCACCACCCCCGAACTGGGTGAACAGGTCGTCTCGCGCGTGCTGGCCGAAGGCAAGTACCGGCGTCATATCGAGCGGCTGCGCGCGCGGGTGGACCAGGCGCGTCACCAGTGTCTCGCAAGGTTGGCCGAACTGCAGTGCCAGCCCTGGCAGCCGCCGCATGCCGGCATGTTTGTGTGGGTGGATACGGGCGTCGATACCGAGGTGTTGGCACGCCGGGCCGCAGCACGTGGCGTACTGTTTGCGCCCGGTGTGCTGTTTTCCCCCGAACAGAAGGCGTCGTCATGGATGCGGTTGCCCGTATCCATGGTCGACGACCCGGCCAGCTGGGCAACCTTGCGCGCGCTGCTTGCTGCGGCCCGCGGTGATCAGGCTGCAGGCCAGCCTTCGCGCTCGGCCAGCCGAGCGTACACCAGCCCCGCCAGCGCAATGTCCTCCAGGCCCACGCCCACCGCCTTATAAACGATGATGTCGGCCGGGCCGCGCCGCGTGACACGCCCGCTCAGCACGTCGCCCAGTTCCACAATCTTGTCGTGCAGCGCAAGCGACGGCTCGGCGAGCAGCAGATCGCCGGCTTCCTGCAGGCTTTGCGGACGCCATTCCACCACGATGCGCGCGGCCCGTTCCAGCAGCGCGTCGTCGAGCTCGCGCGTGTTGGGCAGGCTGGAGCCAATGGCGGCGATAAAGGTGCCGGGTTGCACGCTTTTCCCCGAGAACAGGGGTGTTGGCGAGCGGGAGGCGGTAACGATGATGTTGGCCAGAGCCGCGATCGTCTCGGGCGTATCGCGCTGCACCGTGGCGCCCGTGAGTGCGGCGATCCGCGCTTCGATGTCGGCCGGTGCGAAGGGGTCGTGCACCAGAATTTGGCGGATGTCGAAGGCGCGGCTCAATTGCAGTGCGTGTTCTACGCCTTGCGTGCCTGCACCGTACAGCCCCAGCACTTTGGGCTGGGGCGCGGCGAGCGCCCTGGCGGCCAGCACCGAGCAGGCGGCCGTACGGATGCGCGTGATCGCACCCGCGTCCAGCGTGGCGAGCGCTCGCCCGTCGCGGCTGGAAAACAGCAGTATCACGAAGGTGAAGCGGCCTTCGATGGTGGTGTAGACCTTGGCACCGGCCACTCCTTGTGCAGGAATGACGGCACCCAGGGTAGAAAGCTTGACGCCTGCAGCCTCGGTGCGGATACGCGCCTGCATGGCTGCAGAGCCGTTGCCGTGCGCCAGAAAGGCATCGCTCAGCACCCGGCAGGCTTGTTCGGTGTCGACGGCGGCGTCGACCATGGCATCGGTGATGTGCTGCATGATCAGCGGGGTACCCAGGAAACCTTGATGTTGCCGTTCACGAAGGTCTGGCAGGCCATGCGGTAGCCGGCTTCGAAGTCTTCCGGCTTGAGATGCTTGCGTTCCTTCGGCTTGATCTTGTCCGTGTTCTCGAGGCCTTCCTCGATGCGGCATTTGCAGGTGCCGCACAGGCCGCCGCCGCATTTGAAGGGAATGCCTCCCTGTTCCTTGATCGAGACGCGCAGCAGATTACTGTTTTCCGGGGCCTCGACGGTCTTGCCGTTGTTGGTGACGAATGTGATTTCAACCATGATTCAGGAATTCACTGTTGCAGGCGCCTCGCAGGGGCGCAGGCGGGCGTCGAGCTTGCCGAACCCGATGAGTTGCTGGAGCGAGGCGCGGGCTTCTTCGAGCGTGTCGAACTTCTCGAGAAACTTGGTGGGCACCGAGTTGCTGATGTAAGGCGGCGTCTCTTCGGTGATGTTCACGCGGCTTTCGCGATCCAGGCGCACGACCTGGAAAATGGCACGCGTGCGGCCGTAGAACAGGTATTCATAGGCTTCGATGGGTGTCGCGCCGGCCTCGATACGGGCGTGATACTGGCCGGGTTTGCTGGTGAGTATGGCGTACATGGCGGCCTCGTCGAGTCGAGTGTTGTCAGGATTTGGTGGGAACGGGTTCGATATCCTGTGTCAGTTCGATGTCATGCGTGATCCAGAGCTGACACACGAGGCGGTAGCCGTCATTCAGAAGGTCGCCGAGCTGCCTCTTTTCCTTCCAGTTTGGCGGCGGCAGGTGTTCCGCACCGGCGAGCACCTTGCACGCGCAGGTGGCACACTTGCCCATGCCACACTTGTACGCAAGGTTGGGGTAGGGGAACTGCTTGATGCCGGCGCGTACGACGAGGTTCGTGTTGTTGTTCACGGTACCGGTGTGCACGGCGCCGTTCTTGTGTAGGGTGATGTTGGGCATGGCGTGTTCAGCTCACTCTTGCAACGGTTTCTTTGGATATTGAATATTGTATACCGTTTAATGTTTCAGGGTTCTAGGGGTTTACCTGTGGCACGTCATAGTGAGCAAATTCGCATCATTTCGCCCGCCCAGCGCTGCGATCCACCGCTGTGCAGCAGCTACTGGATGGAAGAGGCCGGCGGTCTGCCGCCGCCCGCGAACAGGCTGTCGGGCGGCCGTTACGATCATGTGGTGATCGGTGGCGGTTTCGTCGGGCTGTGGACGGCCCTGCATGTGCGGCAGCTGCAGCCGGATGCCCGCATTGCGGTGATCGAACGATACCGCTGCGGATCGGGCGCATCGGGTCGCAATGGTGGCAGCGTGATGTCGTGGTGGTCGGAAATCGGCGCTCTGCTGGCGATTGCCGATGCGGCCGAGGCGGTGCGCCTGGCGCAGGCAAGCCAGGAAGCGATCGAGTCGATCGAGCAGTTTTGCCTGGAGCACGGCATCGATGCGCACTTCACACGCGGCGGCTGGCTGTGGACGGCCACATTGGACCCGCATCGCGATTCGTGGGCCGAGGTGTTGAAGCACTGCGAGCGCCTGGGCCACATGCCGTTCGACGTGCTGCGCCCGCAAGACGTGGCGGTACGAACGGGCTCACCGGTGCATCTGCACGGGATACTGGAGCCGGGCGCCGTGACGGTGCAGCCGGCGCGTCTGGTGATCGGCATGCGGCGCGTGGCACTGGAGCAGGGGATTCAGATTTTTGAGGAGACGCCCGTGACGCATATCGAGACGGGCGATCCGGTGCGCGTCCATACGGACGATGGCACCGTTACGGCACAGTCGGTGGTGCTGGCGACGAATGCGTGGGCGGCGGCAATACCGGCACTGTCGCGATTGATCGTTCCGGTGAATAGTTCAATTGTAGTGACTGAGCCGGTGCGGGATGTGCTGCATGGCAGTGGCTGGCGCGGTGACGAGGCGATCAATGATTCGCAGACGATGGTGAATTACTACCGGAAGACGCGTGACGGCCGGCTGGCGTTCGGGAAGGGAACGGGGGCGCTGGCCCGAGGCAGTCATATCGATGCGACGTTCAGCGCGCATGAGCCGTCGCTGCGTCTTACGGAAGCGGATTTGCGGCATACTTACCCGCAGCTGGCGTCGGCGCGGGTTACGCATCGATGGAGCGGGCCGATCGATCGTACGTACGATAATTTGCCGGTGTTGGGAACAGTGCCTGGAACGGGGAACGTGCATTACGGAATCGGTTGGAGCGGGCATGGGGTGGCGCCGTCGTATCTGGGGGGCCGCATTCTGGCGCGCCTGGCGTTGAATATTCGCGATGAGTGGTCGGAGTGTGCGCTGGTGAACCGGGTGGCGAGACGTTTTCCTGTGGAGCCGTTTCGTTCGGTGGGAGGCAATGTGATCCGCAATGCGGTTTTGCGCAAGGAGAGGGCGGCTCGGGAGGGGCGGGCGGTTTCTTGGGTGGATATGATGCTGGCGAAGTTGGCGCCTGGGGGGCATTAGGGGTGGGTCGTGGCTGGTTTGTGATGCTGCTTGTCTGGGTTCTTGAGGGTCGCACCTGGCGGGTGGTGCGTTGGTGGTCTGAGTTCTTAAGGGCCGGCTACGTTTAGCCGCACCCCCAGGCTCCGACCGCCCCCTTAAGAACCCAGACAAACGGTTTTCTCGAACCACTGCCATGGTCCTAAAGAAAACTCCGACACGCAGCATGCCGACGCACCTGAACCGTCCCAGGAACCGACCACAGTTCGCACGATTCCCGCACTGCAATTAAGGGTAATCACTAGGTCAACATGCGCACCGTAAAACGAACATTGGAAACATTGTTTTACATCAAGGCTGCGCCACGTAGAGGCGTGTAGTATGAGATCTGCTCCACATACCCCCTGCACGTTAGCTGAACTTGCCCGAATTTACTGGCAAATAGCAACGTAACCCTTTCCACCCTGCCCCCCGCAGGGTGGTTTTTTCAACAATTAAGTTGTATACTTAATTCAATTCAATAGGGGTTTACCATGAAAAACGATCTCAAATACTACCGCGATACTCCCCTGGGTCAGCAACTCGGTGTTCACTTCAAGAACCGCGATGCGCTGCGCCGCAGCATTCCGCTGTTCTCATTCTCACTTTCCGGCATCAGAAAGAAGCTCGAAGCCGATACCCAGCGTAACGATCGCGATCTGCAGCACGCTTAAGGCGTGCTGCCCCAACACCGCTTTCGCGTCAGGCCGCCAGCGCTGTGGCGTGCTGAAACGTGAAGCTGTCGGAATAGATGTAATCCAGCTCGGCGCCACGCGCCACGAACAGCTGCTTCGCCTGCGTGATCATCTCCGGCGCACCGCATAAATAGAACGCGTACTCCGAAAGATCCTCGTGATCCTCCAGTATTGCATCCTGCACGTAGCCGCGGCGGCCCTGCCAGTCCTCGCCCGGGCGTGACAGCACCGGAACGAAGCGGAACTCACACAGGCGCCCCGCCCACGATTCGATCTCGTCCTTCATGTATAGGTCGGCTTCGGTACGCATGCCCCAGTACAGGGTTACCGGCGGGCAGTCGTCGTTATCGAGCAGCGATTCAAGTATGGCCTTGATCGGCGCCAGCCCGGTACCTGTTGCCGCCAGAATCATCGGTCGCCAGTCCTCTTCATGGAAGCAGAAGGTGCCCAGCGGCAGCTCCACGTGCAGGGCGTCGCCGGGTTTCAGTTCACGCAGAAGGGTTTCCGTGAAACGGCCGCCGGCGATGCGGCGTACGTGGAAGTCGATCTGACCGTCGGGCAGCAGCGCGGATGCCATGGAGAAGCTGCGGGTTTCGCCATCGGGCAGCACCACATTCATATACTGCCCCGGCCGGTAATCAAGTTCCACCTCCTCGGGCAGTTGCAGCACCAGGCGGTTGATGTCCGGTGTCAGGGGTTCCACCTTCACCACCGTGGCCGTCGTTGCGAACGATGGCGCAAACTCCAGACCCTTGCCGGCCGGCTCGATCAGCATGTCGGCCCGGCAGTGCGCCTGGCACGCGAGCGCGTAGCCGTCTTCGTGCTCTTCCTCGGTGAGCGCCATCGGAAACTCCTCGTAGTCGACGGCACCCTCGTGCACCTTGATGCGGCAGGTGCCGCAGCCGCCAAACGTGCACTCGTGGGGCAGGCGCACGCCGGCGCGGGTGGCCGCGTCGAGAATGGATTCGTCAGCGGCTGCCTCGAACGATTCGCCGGTTTCGGCTATGCGAACGGTGTAGGCCATGATTCTGCTCCTGTAATGCAGGATCGCGCGGCTGTACGTGCAGCCGCAGTGCGATCACTTCTTGATATCGGCTTCCACCAGCACCGTCATGCCTTGCGGGGCCAGGGCGTCGGCCAGAGCCTGCAGGCCGGCCAGGCCCGCCTGGGTATCCTGCTCGCCGTTTCCGCCGCTCAGGCCGATGCCGCCCACGACTTCACCGTCGATCACGATGGGGAAGCCGCCGACGAATGCGGCGAACCGGCCCTCGAAGCTCAGTTGAATACCAAAGGCCTCGTTGCCGGGCAGGGCGGGGCCGTTGGGGGGTGTGGTGAACAGGTGCGTCGAGCGCTTGTGCCCCGCCGCCGTGAACGCCTTGTTCCAGGCGATCTGCGGGCCGGTGATGCGCGCGCCGTCCATCCGCTCCATCAGTATCGGAAAGCCGCCTTCGTCGACGACACAGACCGTCTCCTTCACGCCGATTTCCTTCGATTTGGCAACGGCGGCGTTGACCATCAGACGGGCTTCTTCGACTTCGAGACGTACTATCTTTTTCATGTTCAGTGTTCCTGGAATTGGGCCTGCCTGCGGGCAGGCACGGGTTCATCGAAAGCGGCGGTCAGCCCGCCCGGTATACGGTTTTAATCTGCAGGAAGAACTCCAGACCGCCGCGGCCCGACTCACGAAAGGTGGACGTGCTGGAACGCTTGAATCCGCCGAACGGTGCGTTCATGAGATTGCCGGTGGTGGTGCGGTTGATCTTGACGGTGCCCGACTGAATGTCGTTCGCAAAACGGTGCGCATACACGGGACTCGATGTGGCAATGGCGGCCGACAGACCGTATTCGGTGTCGTTGGCGACCTCGATCGCCTCGTCGTAGCCGCTCACTTCCATAATGGCCAGCACCGGGCCGAAAATTTCTTCGCGCGCGATACGCATGGCAGGGGTGACGTCGGTAAAGACCGCCGGTGTCAGGTAAAAGCCGTGATCGTAGTCGCCGCCGGCAAGGCGTTCACCGCCGATCAGGTGGGTTGCTTCGCTCTTGCCGATCTCGACATATTCCAGCACCGTGTTCATTTGCGATTCGGTCGCCATGGGGCCCAGGTCGATACCGGCCTGCATGCCGTTGCCTACCTTGAGCGCTTTGACGCGCTCGACCAGTTTTTGCGTGAAGGCTTCGCGCACCGAGGCTTCGACCAGCACGCGGCTGGTGCCCGTGCACGCCTGGCCGCTCAGCGAGTACCCGCCCTTGATGGCCAGGTCGACCGCTTTGTCGAGATCGGCGTCGGCCAGCACGATGAGGGGGTTCTTGCCCCCCAGTTCCATCTGCAGGCGGGTGGTCAGGGCGGCGCTGCGATGAATGGCTTCGCCCGCTGATGTCGAGCCGGTGAAGGTGATGGCACGTACCTGCGGTGATTGCGTCAGTGCCTTGCCCACACGCGAGGCGCGGCCGGTGAGGAAGTTCAGCACTCCCTGGGGCAGCCCCGCATCGACCAATGCCTCGGCCAGACGGTAGCCGGTGAGCGGCGTGTCGGTCGAGGGCTTGAAGACTACCGTGTTTCCGGTAATGAGTGCCGGCGCAATCTTGCGCGCCGGAATCGACATGGGGAAGTTCCACGGCGAGATGACGGTCACCACGCCCAGCGGCTCGCGCTGCGTGTAGACGATCATGTCGGCATCGTCCTGCGGGAACGTCTCGCCGGTATACGTCTGGCCTTCAATGGCGTAGAAGCGCAACGTTTCGGCCGAACGCTGGACTTCGCCCCGGGCGAGTGCGAGCGACTTGCCTTCTTCGCGGGTCAATTCCTCGGCGATTTGATCGGCCCGCTCATCGAGCAGCTCGGCCGCCTTCATCAACAGGGCGGCACGCTTGCCGATGGGCGTGCGCCGCCAGGTCGCAAATGCTGAGGCGGCCGCTTCGACCGCGGCGAGTGCGTCGGCCTCGACGGAGTCCTGGAAGTTGCCGACGACGTCACGCACGTCGGCGGGATTCACATTGGCGTAGGTAGTGCCGGTTGACGCGGGCACCCACTGCCCGCCAATGTGGTTGAGAAATACCTGGTCTTGGAGATTCTGCACGGTTTGGGTTCCTGTCGCTCACCGAATGAAAGGGGCGGGCGGCGTGCGTGGTACGCCGGCCCGCCCCCGGTGTATGGCGCTGCTTAGGCGGCCAGTTCGAGTTCCTCGAGCGAGATCTCGTTCTTCACGTAGTCGTTGTAAAGCGCGGTGGTGTACAGCAGACGCATCTCGGCGCCGATTTCGCAGATGCGCAGGCAGCGCTGTTGCAGCTCCACGGTATCGGCGTGTTCCAGCACGATCTGGTAGCCGCGCTCGCCGTGGATCTCGTCGGACACGATGTGCAGGTCGAAGAATTCCACTTCTTCGTCGGTGAAGCCGTACTTGTCGCGCAGCGTGGGGGTCTGCTTGCGGTAGATCGAGGGCACCTGCGATTCGAGGCCCACCACAAGGCCGGCGACGGCCACGATGGGGTCTTCACGCATGGCCACGCAGTAGCACCACGACTGCAGTGCACGGGTGGTGGGGCTCATGTTGTCCGGGTCGATGACGCGTTCACGGGTCGTGCCGCAGGCTTCCGCGAAGCGGATCAGCAGATCGGTGTGGCGATCGCCACCGATCTCTTCTTCGTACATGTTGGCCAGCAGGAAGTCTTTTGCATCGGTGTACTGCTCGGGCATACGGGCGTACAGATAGCCGAGGTAATCGGCGAAGGGGCCCACGTAGTGGTAGTGGTTTTCGGCCCAGCGTGCCAGGTGCTCGCGCGAGAGCTTGCCGCTTGCCCAGGCGATGCTGAAGGGGGACATGTTTGCACTCTTGCCCTTGATGGCGTTTTCGAGGGCGGTGCGGAATTCGTCGCGGTTCATGAGTTCGGCCATGATGTGATCCTTTCGTGTGAGTGCGGTCCGGTTCAAACCGGGCAGGGAAGAGGCAATGTTTTAAGCTTGTAGGGATATTGTATACGGTATACCAAGGTCAAAAACTGGGGAATACCCGAACGAATCAAAGGCCGCCGGCGGCGCCGTCCTTGCGCGGATCGGCTGCACCCTGCAGCGTGCCGTCGGCGTGGCGCATCACGGCATGGGCACCGCCGAAGTCGCTGCGGCCACCCAGTTCCCCCGCGCTGGCCGCGGGTTCGGCGTAGCCGGCGGCCCGCAAGGCCGCTGCAATGGAATCGGGCGTGCCGGTTTCGATGGCGAGGGCATCGCCGGCTTCCAGGCGCATGCGCGGTGCATTGATGGCCGTCTGCAGTTCGCAGTCCCAGCCCAGCACACGCGTGAGGATCTGAATCTGGCCCTGCGGCTGCATCAGGCCACCCACGACACCCATGCCCAGCAGGAATTGGCCGTCACGGGTCGTGATGCCCGGCACCACGGTGTGATATGGGCGCTTGCCCGGTGCAGGCCCATTCACATGCCCGGGCGTGGCAAAGCCGAATCCGCGATTCTGCAGAACGAAGCCACCCTCGGGCACCACGATGCCACAGCCGAAGCGCTTGAAGATGCTGGACATGAGGGTGATGGCAAGGCCATCGGCATCGACCACGACGGTGCATACCGTGTTGCCGGCCGGGTCGGCCACCGTCTGGCTGGCGCGGCGCATGGCCGATGCGGTGGCGGCGATCAGATGAACCCACGTGTCGGGATCGAGCGGGTCGCCGTTGTCGGCCGCGATCTGTTCCAGCGCATCAAGAATCGCCACACCGTGCGTGTTGGGCGGGCACTGATGCACGCGGCAGCCATGAAACTCGGTATGGACGGGTGCACAGAAGTTTCCGCAATGGTCATGGAAATCGCGGGCTTCCAGTACGCCGCCCATGCGTTGCACAGCCCGGGCCGCCGCTTCGGGCATCTCGCCGTGGTAGAAGGCATCGGGCCCGTCGTGGGCGATCGCTTCCAGAAGATCGGCCAGTGCCGGGTTGTCGAGGCGTTCGCCTGCAGCGGGGGTGTTGCCCGCCCGGTACAGGCGCGCGCAGTTCGGGTCGGCGTGCAGCACGTGGTCGAACAGCTTCCATTCGCGGGCGGACACGGGCGAGAGCATGAAGCCATTGCGCGCATGAGCGACGGCCGGTTCGAACAGCGTGCGCCACGGCAGCCGCCCATGACGGGCGTGCAGATCGTGCCAGCCTCGAACGGCACCGGGAGTCGTCACCGACAGGGGATGGCGTTCGGGAATGCGCGCACCGGGCAGCCGTGCCACCTGCTCGACCTCGAGTGCTTTGGGCGCCCGGCCCGTGCCGTTGTAGCTGGTGACCGCGCCGTCGGGTTCACAGATCATGGCCAGCACGTCGCCACCTATGCTGGTCGCCATGGGCTCGACCACACCCATGACGGCGTCGGCGGCGATGGCGGCGTCCACCGCACTGCCGCCGCGCTCCAGCATGGTGCGGGCGGCCCCGACGGCGAGCGGGTTGCCGCCCGCCACCATTGCTGTACTGCTATACGCGGTTTTCGTCACTGGGGGTCTCCTAGCCGAACATCACGACACCGCAAATGGTGGAGACACACAGCGCAATGATCACGGGCAGCGTCAGTGCGCGGACCAGGTCAAGGACGTGTACGCGGGCAAAACCGGCCACGGCAATCAGTGAGGACCAGGCGATCAGTGTTCCGCCGCCCGTCCAGATCGCACCCATCTGACCGATTGCGGCGAGCGTGGCGGCATCCATGTTCACCACCGGCCCCAATGCACCCGAAAGGGTGCCGGTGAGGGGCAAGCCCGAGAATCCTGAGCCGTCGATGCCCGAAATCATGCCGACGATCAGTACGCCGAAGGCCACCATGAAGTGGTTGTCAGGAATCAGATGCTGACCCGAGGCAATGAGTTCGAACAGCAGATTCGGCGCTTCGGATTGCGGTACGCCCAGAATGGCGGCGGTGGCCTCGTTGGCGCCCAGGAAAAAGAAGCCGGCGATCGGCAACACCGAACCCATGGCGCGGAAGGCGAATACGAAGCCGTCGGTCATGTGTTCCGGGCACACGTCGAGCATGCGCTTGAACCCACAGGCCGACCACGTGGCAAGCATCATGAGAATGAAGGCCACCCCGCCCACCAGCCCCGCCGCTTCGCCGCCGCGCAGCGCAGGCAAGCCCGGAATGACGCTGGGCAGTACCATGATCAGGATGATGCCCAGTACCGCAAGCGGTGTAACCACGGCAAACACGCGCGACCATTTTTCCATGCTGGCGCGACGGGCGGCGTCCTGCTCGGTGATGTCACAGGGTTGTGCCGTCTGTTCTTCCGTTGCGCTACGCACCAGTTCGCTTTTGTCGAACGTGCCGGTGTGGGCCACTTCCTCGAGCGTGCCGTCGGAGGCGCGCGCCTGCCACGCGGCCAGCAGAGCAGCGTCGGGGGTGCGGAAGTACTTGCGGGTCAGGAAATACGTCATGCCCAGGGCCAGCAGACCCGTGATCACGGAAAGCACCATGGCGCGGTCGGCCACGGCCTGCAGGCTGACGGCGGCACCGGCTGCCTTGGCGCTGATGCCGGGGGCCACGCCGATGACGTAATCGGACGACAGCGCCATGCCCTGGCCGGCAATCGCGATCACCATTGCACCGGTGAGCGGCGGCAGGCCGGCCGCAATCGCCGCCGGCAGAAGAATCGCCGAGACCAGCGGCACGGCGGGGGTGGGCCAGAAGAACAGCGAGATGAGATAGGTCGACAGGGCAATCACTATGAAGGACCCGGTGCCGCCCGTCATCACCTTGCGAAATGGCGCCACCATGCGTACGTCGGCCTCGATGGCCTTGAGCGCGTTCAGCAGTGCCGTCATGAAGGTAATGACCAGAAAGATGTTGAACAGCTCCTTGGCCGCGACGAAACTGGCTGAGAAAATGCCGATGATGCCGCTGATGGGGCTGCCTGTAATGGCGAAGATCACGAGGAACGTGCCGACTACGGAGGGAACGACCACGTTGGCGCGCTTGATCATGGTGAAGATAATGACCACGACACTGATCAGATACAGCCAGTGGGCGGGGGTGAGAACGACGTCAGATTGCATGGAAGGCCTCTGTGCAAGGGGCAAAGGAAACTAAAACTGATTTAGATCAATTCCAGATCGTATACTGTATATTATCTTCATAGATTCGCCCTTACATCCGCAGGTTTTCCCTAGATAGGTTTGCCGAGGCCCGCTCATGCAGTCGCTCCAACTTCTGCCGTTCACCGATCCCTGGCTTTATGCCTGGATGGCCACCCTGATCCTGGGTTCTGCATTTTTGCAGGGCGTGGGCGGCGTGGGGTTCACGATGTTTTCGGCGCCCGTGGCCGCCATGGTGTGCCCTGAACTCGTGCCGGGCCCACTTTTGATGCTGGGCGGCTGCGTCACGTTTCTCACCGCCGTTCGCGAACGTCACAACATTTCGTGGTCGTCGGCCGGTTCTGCGCTGGTGGGGCGGGTCGTGGGCAGCCTCATTGCGGTCGTGGCGCTGGCCCAGCTAGCGCAACGCCCCCTTAACTTCCTGTTCGCAGCGATGATCCTGCTGGCGGTTGGCATGAGCGTGGCCGGCCTGCAGATCGTGGCCACCCGCCGCAATGTCACCATCGCAGGCGTGCTGTCGGGCATCATGGGTACGCTCACCTCGGTCGGAGCACCGCCTCTTGTGATCGCGCTGCAGCGTTCGGCACCGCCCACGCTGCGTGCCACCACCGGCGTCATCCTCTTCTTCGGCTCCATGTTTTCGCTGTCCGTGCTGGCGGCAGCGGGCTACTTTGGCGTGAACGAACTGCTGCTGGGTGCCACCATGGTGCCCTTCATGCTGCTGGGTTTCTGGGCATCGGGGCGGCTGCGGCAGAAGGTCAGTGCCAGCATGCTGCGCAGCGGGCTGCTGGCCTTTTGCGCGCTCAGTGCATTTGGCCTGATTCTCAAGAATCTGTAGGAAACGGCGGTGGCACGCTTTGAAACATATAAGGGGGGTGTCGCTATAATGGAACGATTTGCAACGGCTTTCCCAATGGATATGAGATCTGCTTCTACGCCTGCCGGTAGCGCCGTGGTGCACGACGACGAGCACAAGATCGGCCATCAGCATTCACCGCTGTTTGCCGTGATTCGCGATCGCCTGCGCGAACGGATCCTTTCCGGCGAATTCCGTCCCGGCGCGCGGCTGGTCGAAGGCAAGCTCTCCGCTGAAATGGCCGTGTCACGCATTCCCGTGCGCGAAGCGCTGCGGGCGCTGGCGGCCGAAGGTCTGGTCACGATCGAGCCGCGCCGTGGCGCAACGGTTTCGGTGTTGTCTGACGAGCTGGCCTACGACATGGTCGAGGTGCGTGCCACGCTCGAAGGGCTCAATGCCAAACTGGCGGCCATGCGGCGCGACGAAGAATCGATCGCTCGCCTGCAGGTCATTCTTTCCGAGGGCAACCGGGCGGTCGAGGCCGGTGACATGAAAACGTGTCAGGAACTCAACCGCCAGTTTCACAAAACGCTGGCCATTGTGGCCGGCAATGCCGTTCTCACCGACCTCATGCGTTCGCTGCGCGACCGCACGGCGCTGGTCTTTGCCCCCAGCAACATGGGCCGCGTGCGCGAAAACTGGTCCGATCACGCGCAGATTCTTTCCGCAGTCATTGCCGGCAACGCCGAGCTTGCCAGCCTGCTGGCCACGCAGCATGTTCACAACGCTGCCTCGGCGTACAAGGAAGCGCATCCCGGCGCGGCGAAGAAGTCGTCTGTGAAGTAACGCGGTGTCCCGTCATCGGGGCGCTTTACCGCGGCTGTCATTTTTTCGCGCAATGCCCGTCTGCAAGTCGCCGCGACGGGGTTCAATCTTATGCGTCGCTCGCGCCCGGGTACTCAGCCGGGGCGCCGAATGCGCCGTGCGGTCGTGGGCCGTTTGGCCTATCCGTATCAGCCTTCCCGCATGGGCAAGTGGAACACGATCAAGCGACTAGGGATATCCCTGCTGCCTGACTGGAGCATGCTCAAGGGCAAGCGCGTGATGTCTTTCCGTCCCGGCTCCAACCCCGACGTGTTCCTGATGACCGCCATGGAAAAGCACGGTCTGGATCCGGCCAAGGACGTGCGTATGGTCAGCAACATTGGCCCCGCAGCACGGGCCGGCGCGTGGATGGCGGGGCAGGCCGACTACGGCATCTTTCTGGAGCCCGAGGCCAGCAACCTGGAGCGTGACGGTCATGGCAAGGTGGTGGCCTCGATCGGCGAAGAGGTGGGTCAGGTGGATTTCACGTCGTTCACGGCCACAGAAAAATTCCTTGCAGACAACCCTGACGTGGCACAGAAATGGGTCAATGCCATCTACAGGGCACAGCAGGAAATCCAGAATGCGCCTGCGGCAGACCTCGCCACGCACATGCAGCCGTTCTTTCCGGGCCTGAGTCACGCCGAGCTCGTGGGGGCCGTCGAGCGCTATCGCCCTTTCCGCCTGTGGAAAGAAAACCCGGTGGTCGAGGAAGCGGCCATGAACCAGTTGCAGGACATGCTGATCAAGATGGGCCTGCAGAAGGACAGCGAACGCGTGGCGTATGCCAACCTTGTGGAAACGCGCTTTGCCAAAGAGGCGATGAAATGACGGCGGCGGAAATGGTGCTGGAACGCCCTGGCGCTGCGACCCAAGGCAGCGCCCAGCGTATCGAGATCGACAATGTATCACTGCGCTACTTCACCCGGCAGGCTGAGATCCTGGCGCTGTCGGGCATCTCGCTCAGCATCGAGCCGGGCGAATTCGTGAGCCTGATCGGCCAGTCGGGCTGCGGCAAAAGCACGCTGCTTTCCATCATTGCAGGCATCCTGCCGCCTTCCGATGGCGAGGTGAGGGTGGGCGGCAGGCGCGTCACCGCACCGTCTCCGCGTATCGGCTACATGCTGCAGCAGGATTACCTGTTCGAATGGCGCACCATACTCGATAACGCTCTGCTGGGTGCCGAAATCCAGAAGCGCGACATGAACGAAGCACGTGATCGCGCCGTGCGGCTGCTGGAAAAGTGCGGCATGGGCAACTTTCTGGATCAGTATCCGCGCGCTGTCGGGCGGTATGCGCCAGCGCGTGGCCCTGGCCCGCACGCTCACGACAAACCCCGACGTCGTGTTGCTCGACGAACCGTTCTCGGCGCTCGATTCACAAACCCGCCTGGCCATTGCCGACGAGGTGGTCGACGTGCTGCGCAGCGAGGGCAAATCGGTGGTGCTGGTCACGCATGATATCGGCGAGGCGATCTCGATGACCGACCGTGTGGTGGTGCTGTCGCGTCGCCCGGGGCGCATCAAGTCGCAGCATGCGATCTCGTTCCCCAGTGTTGCCGGCCGGCGTCCGACGCCGTTCGAGGCGCGCGGCCTGCCCGAGTTCAATGCATATTTCAATACCTTGTGGGATGAGCTCGACGTGCACGTCGAGGGTTGAGGAGGTGGGACATGGTTACGAATAC
Source organism: Yanghanlia caeni (assembly GCA_030733815.1). Lineage (GTDB taxonomy): Bacteria > Pseudomonadota > Gammaproteobacteria > Burkholderiales > Burkholderiaceae_B > Yanghanlia > Yanghanlia caeni. The sequence goes on along the minus strand of JAUZQE010000013.1, from coordinate 70,168 downwards.
CCGCGCCGGAGCACTGCGCCGAACAGTGAATGACGCATCGGCGCCGCCGCCCAGTCCGGCTTATGCCGCATGGCTGCGCGGCGAGGCGCGGCGGGCGAATCTGATATCGATGACGCGTGCCGTGCTGCTGGTGGCCGTCCTCGTGTTGTGGGAGGTGCTGGCGCGCACGCATGTCGTGAACCCCATGCTCACCAGCTACCCCAGTGCGGTCTGGCCGACCTTTCTGGAGCTGATGAGTACCGGCGACCTGCCGGGCCATACGTGGGCAACCTTCCGCGCAACCATCATCGGCTTCACCGTGAGCATGGCCGCGGGCGTGGCGATCGCCGCGCTGCTGTGGTGGTCGGGCTTCGCATACAAGGTGCTCGACCCCTTTCTGGTTGTGGCCAATGCCATGCCCAAGATCGCGTTCGTGCCCATCTTCTATATCTGGCTGGGCTCGGAGTATTCGGTGTATGGCATGGCGGTCGCCATTTCCGTCTTCATCACGATCATGGTGGTGTTCGAGGGCTTTCGCGGCATCGATCCCAACAAGATCAAGCTGGCGCTCACGCTGGGAGCCAGCAAATGGCAGATTCTGACGCTGGTCGTGCTGCCCGGCAGCGTGCCTACACTTCTGGCCGCCCTCAAGGTGAACATCGGCCTGGCTTTGGTGGGTGTGATCGTGGGCGAGTTCCAATCGGCGAGCGAAGGCCTGGGCTTTCTCATCATCAACGGCAGCCAGGTGTTCAAACTCAACATCGTGATGACGGCCATCGTGGTTCTGGCGGTGCTTTCGGGCGTCATGTATCTTGCGATCGCGCGCCTCGAGAAGGCAACCGTGCGTCGTTATTCAGCTTAGGAGAGAGGCGTGGAGTTTCCCCAGTGGGTCATCGATCGGGTCATCGCCCGGCAGGGTGTGCTGCATCCTTACGATGCGTTCGCGCCCGCGCGCACGGCCTTCGTGGTCATCGATCTGCAGAATTATTTCACCCAGCCGCAGTATCAGGGCTATTGCGCGGGTGCGCAGGCCCTGTTTCCGGCGGTGAACCGCCTGGCCGGGGCACTGCGCCGGGCGGGCGGGCTGGTGGTGTGGGTGCAGACCTGTTCCGATGGTGCCGATGTGTTCTGGTCACATCACCATCGTTCCATGCTGACCGCCGAACGCCGCGCCCGCAGGCTCGCCGAGCTCAGTGCCTCGCATCCCGGTTATCAGCTTCCGCCCGGCCTCGACGTGCAGGAAGACGATGCGCGTGTGGTGAAGCGCTGCTACAGCGCATTGACCCCCGGCTCGTCGAATCTGGATGCGGTGCTGCGCGAGCGGGGCATCGATACGGTGTTGCTCGGGGGTGCGGCCACCAACGTGTGCTGTGAATCCACGGGGCGCGATGCCATGATGATGGATTACCGCAGCATCATGGTGAGTGATGCGCTGGCCTCGTTCACCGAGGCCGAGCACGTCGCCGCCCTGCACAACTGGATGCTGTACTTTGGCGATGTGCTCGACACGGCCGGCGTGATCCAGCGTCTGCATGCCGGGCAGACGGCGCACCGCAGCGCGGGGCAGGGGGCGCAGCTCGCCGCAGGCTGATGTGGGCGGGTAGCCCCTCCCGGCCCCGGCTGAATAATCGCTACAATGCCGCCACACTCCGGCGTGGGTTCCGGGGTGGGAATGCACGCGGGGCTGCGGGCATTCCTGCACGAAAAGGCGGCAAGCGATGATAGAAGGCCTGATCAAACTGTTGGCATTCCAGGTAGCGGGCGAAGGCATCGTCTTCATGCTCGGGTTGCCGATTCCCGGCGCGGTGGTCGGCATGGCGCTGTTGTTCGCGTACCTCGTGATTCGGGGGCGCGAAGATGCCGGTCTCGACACGTTCACGGCGGCGTTTTTGCCGCATCTCAGTCTGCTCTTCATTCCCGCTGCCGTGGGCATCGTGGCGCATCTCGATCGCATCGCCCAGGAATGGCTGGCGATTGCCGTGGCGATTGTCGTGAGCACGGTGGCATCGGTCGTCGCGACGGCCGCCGCCGTCAAGTGGCTGAAGAAATGAACGGCATCGCCGCGCTCGGGCAGCATCTTGCGGGTCTGCCGCTGACATGGCTTCTGGCGACCCTGGCCGCATACCGCGTGGCGGTGGCCGTGCATCGCAAGGCGCGCAACAGCCCGTGGCTGCACCCTGTGGCGGTGGCCACGCTGCTGCTGGTCTCGATCCTGCTGCTGGCTGACATTGATTACGCCACCTACTTCGAGGGTGGCCGCTATATTCATATTCTGCTCGGACCGGCCACGGTGGCGCTGGCCGTTCCGCTGTACCACCAGCTCGCGCGGCTGCGTCGCGCTTGGATGGGGCTTTTGGGCGGCGCGCTGCTGGGCAGCGCCGTGGCGGTCGTGGTCGCCATGGTGCTGGCTGCAGCGCTGGGTGCCTCGCATGCCACGGTGCTGTCGATGGCGGCCAAATCAGTCACCATGCCCATTGCCCTGGGCCTTACCGAAAAGCTGGGTGGCATTCCGTCGCTCACGTCGGCCCTGGTCATGCTCACGGGCATACTGGGCGGGGCCATTACGCAGCCCGTGCTGGCGCTGATGCGCATCGGGGAACCTTACATTGCCGGCTTCACCCTGGGCACCGTCGCCCATGGTATTGGCACTGCGCGGGCGCTTCAGGGCAGCATCGAGATGGGGGCGTTCGCCGGGCTGGCCATGGGGCTGGCGGGCCTGCTTACCGCGGTGCTCGTACCGGTCGGCCTGCAACTGGCCGGTTTGCTGTAGGTCGCGGCGCAGCTCAACGCAGCGCTTCCTCGGGCCCTGTGTCGCGCAGGGTGGTCACGAAGGCCTGGGTCTCGGCACGCGCCGGGTCGAAGAAGATTTGCCGCGGCGCGCCCGATTCCACGATGCACCCGTTTTCCAGGAAGACCACCTGCTGGCTGATCGCGGCGGCCAGGCGCAGGTCGTGCGTGGCCATGAGCATGGTCATGCCTTCCTCGGCCAGCAGGCGCAGCACCTGAACCACCTCGGCGGCAAGGCTGGGGTCGAGTGCCGACGTGGGTTCGTCGCACAGCAGCACGCGTGGCGAGGGTGCCAGCGCGCGGGCGATGGCCACGCGCTGCTGCTGACCGCCCGACAGGGTGGCCGGCCATTCTGCAGCCTTGTGTGCCATGCCCACCTTTTCCAATAGCGTCATGGCCCGTTCCCGAGCCTTTGCCTGCGGCCAGCGCAGCACTGTCACCAGGCCCTCCATGACGTTTTCCATTACCGTGCGGTGGGGAAACAGCTGGAAGTTCTGAAACACCATGCCTGTTTGACGACGGATGCGCAGCACAGCCGAAATGGGCGGCGCCGTGCCGGTGAAGGTCAGGGTCTCGCTGCCCAGGGTCAGGGTGCCTGCATCGGGTGTTTCCAGCAGGTTTACGCACCTCAGCAACGTGCTCTTGCCGCTGCCCGAGGGGCCGATCAGTGCGGTCACGCTGCCTTCCGCGATGTCGACGTCCACATCGTTCAGCACCTGCAGCTCGCCAAAGCGCTTCGAGATCCCTTGCAGGGCGATCATCTCAGTGTCCCCGCGAAAACGGCATGCTGCCCGTAGCGGCGTTCCAGCCGCGCCTGCAGCGTGGTCAGCACGGTGCTGAAGATCAGGTAGATGAAGGCGGCCTCCAGGTACAGGACCAGCGGCTCATAGGTGACGGCCGCGATGCGCTGCGCCGCCTGAAAAATCTCGGGTACCGTCAGCACGGCGGCGAGCGACGTGTCTTTCACCAGGGAGATGAACGAATTCGCCAGCGGCGGCACCGCCACGCGCGCCGACTGCGGCAGTACGGTGCGCCGCAGCGCCTGGGCGCGGGTCATGCTCAGCGAGTAGGCCGCTTCCCACTGCCCCTTGGGAATGGATTCGATCGCGGCGCGGATGACTTCGGCGTTGTAGGCACCGACATTCAGCGTGAAACCGATCAGGGCCGCCGGAAACGGATCGAGCACGATGCCCACGCTGGGCAGGCCGTAGAAGATGACGAACAATTGCACCAGCAGCGGCGTGCCGCGTATGAGCCAGATGTAAAAACGGGCGACCCACACGAGCGGAGCGGGGCCGAACAGCCGGATCAGCGCCACGACAAAGGCCAGCATCAGGCCGGCCCCAAACGAAATCAGGGTAAGCGGTACGGTGAAGCGGATGCCGGCATGCAGCAGCGGCCAGAAGGAATCGGCCATCAGCTGCAGCCACGACGGCAGAAGGGCGGCGGTCTCCGGCATGATGGGCGGGCTGCCGTTCAGCGGGCAGACAGGTCAACGCCGAAGTATTTTTCGGATATTGCCTTGTAGGTGCCGTCGGCACGCATCTCTTGCAGCGCGGCGTTGATGGCCTGGCGCAGCTCGGGGTTGCCCTTGCGAATCAGCACGCCCGACTCGCTGAACTCACTGCTGGTGTCGCGCGCCACGATGTGCAGGGGTGCATCCGGCTTCTGCTTCTTGAAGTCCAGGAACGACAGCTCGTCGTTGATGGTGGCATCGACCCGGCGCGACAGCAGCAGATCCACCGATTCGTTGAAGCCCTGAACGGCCACCACCTGGGCGCCTGCTTTCTCGGCCAGCTTGCCGAAGTTGCTGGTGAGCGTGTTGGCGGAACGCTTGCCCTCGAGGTCGTCGAAGCTCTTGATTTCGTCATTGTCGGTGCGCACGATGAGCACCGCGGCCGATGCAATGTACGGATCCGAGAAGTCGTACTTCTGCTGGCGGGCCTCAGTGATGCTCACCTGGTTCATGACGGCGTCGTACCGCCCGGCGTCCAGGCCGGCAATCAGTCCATCCCACTTGCCTTCCACGAAGCGCGCCTTGACGCCCAGTCGTTCGGCGATGGCGCGGCCGATCTCGACGTCGAAGCCGGTCAGGCCGTCGGAGTCATGGAACGTAAAGGGGGCATAAGTGCCTTCGGTGCCGATACGGATTTCCCCCGCTTCACGGATGCGGGCAAGATCGTCTTCGGCCTGCACGGCGGGTGCAATGGCAAGGAACGCACCGGTCAGAAGCAGGGTGCGGAAAAGGGTTCTCATGGCGGGGCTCCTGGGCAAAGGTATGCAGCCCCGCCTCGCCAGCAAATCGTGTGCCGACATGCTGATGAGACGAAGCGCGTCGCACCGGGCGCCACGCCCTTCGTCGTCGGCCAAGCCGTGCGCCGCGCAGTACTCAGCCGATGGTCATCAGGCTGGCGTTGCCCCCTGCGGCGGCCGTGTTGATGCTCACTGCGCGTTCGAGCAGCAGGGGCTCGAGTGCATAGTGCATGCCGTGAGCCAGGCTGTCGCTGGTCAGGCCTTGTACTGACACGATCGGCCCCTCGCGTGCCGCCAGGCGGCGGTTCAGTTCCAGCAGTGCGTCGCTGTCGCCTTCGAACAGTACGGCATCGAACGCGGCGCCGTCGATCTGGTTCTTTGCGACGGTATCGACACGCGTGCGATCGACGCTGTCGGTCTTCGCCAGCAGCGATTGCAGTTGCGGGGTTTCAGCCAGCAGGGCACGGTTGCCCGTCTTGAACACGGCATCGAGCTGTGCGCGCAGACCGGCTTCGGTACGTGCAAAGCACAGTACCGTACCGCGTGGCAGAACGTTGTATTCGTTACTTTCGCCCGTGGGGCCGGGCAGCGGCAGCGTGACCGGCAGCCCCGCAGAAAGATCGATGCCGGCCGCCATTTCGGGTGGCCGGGTTGAAAGCAGCCGGTAGAGGTACAGGGGGCCGCCCGCCTTGGGGCCCGTACCGGAAAGCGCCTCGCCGCCAAAGGGCTGCACGCCCACCACGGCCCCGACGATATTCCGGTTGACATACAGGTTACCCGCGCGAATGCGTGCCATGACCTGTTCGACCGTTTCGTCGATGCGTGTATGCAGGCCGAAGGTGAGCCCGTAACCCGTGGCGTTGACCTGGTCGAGCACTTTGGGCAGGTCTTCGCGCTTGTAGCGCAGCACATGCAGAACCGGCCCGAACACCTCACGCTCCAGACGCGAAATGCTGTCGATTTCGATGAGGGTGGGGGCCACGAAGGTGCCGTATTGCGTGTGTGACGGCAGCGGCAGCTGCACCACGTTCAGGCCGGCGTCGCGCATTTTCTGGATGTGGTCTTCGATATTGCGCGCCGCCTCGCCGTCGATCACGGGGCCCACGTCGGTATTGAGCCGGTCGGGGTTGCCGATGCGCAATTCCTGCATGGCCCCGCGCAACATATTCAGCAGGCGGTCGGCGCAATCGTCCTGCACGCACAGAATCCGCAGAGCCGAGCAGCGCTGGCCGGCGGAATCGAAGGCCGACGTCAGCACGTCGTACACGACCTGTTCCGCCAGCGCCGACGAATCGACCACCATGGCGTTCTGACCGCCCGTTTCGGCGATGAGCGGGACCGTTGCGCCGTCGCGCGAGAGGCGTTCGGCCAGCGTGGCTGCAATATGGCGTGCCACGGCGGTTGAGCCGGTGAACATTACGCCGTTGATTTCCCGGTGGCCGACTAATGCCGCGCCCACCGTTTCGCCGTCGCCGGGCAGCAGCTGCACCACACCGCCGGGCACGCCCGCGGCATGCAGAAGGCGGATGGCTTCGGCCGCGATGAGTGTGGTCTGTTCGGCTGGCTTTGCAATGACGGCGTTGCCGGCGGCCAGTGCCGCCGACACCTGCCCCAGGAAGATCGCCATGGGGAAGTTCCATGGGCTGATGCACAGTACGGTTCCCAGGGGGCGGTGGGTGTCGTTGTCGAATTCGCGTTCCACCTGCTGGCTGTAGTAGCGCAGGAAGTCGACCGCTTCGCGCACCTCGGCAACGGCGTTCGGCAGCGACTTGCCCGCCTCGCGCACGATGAGCCCCAGCAGCGACTGCATGTGCTCTTCCAGCATCTGCGCAGCGCGGCGCAGGCACAGGGCCCGCTCGTGTACGGGGGTGGCGCGCCAGACCTGGCCGGCGCGCTGGGCCTGCCGCAGGGCGGCTTCGATGTCTTCGGGCGTGGCGTCGATGACGGCACCGACGCGATCGCGGTGGTCGGCAGGGTTCAGCACGGCGCGGGCGCGTTGGTCATCCCATTGCGGTTCGCGCCCCTCGATAATGGGCGTGGCGCGCCACTGGCGGTCGCTGCTGCTGAGCAGCGCGGCGGCAAGCGAAGCCAGACGGTGTTCGTTGCTCAGGTCGATGCCCTGCGAGTTCAGCCTGGCGCCATCTTCGGGGCGCCCGTACAAGTGGCGGGGCAACGGAATTTTTTCGTGCGGCGCACCCAGCGGAGTGATGCTGCTGGCGACTTCAACGGGGTTGGCCACCAGGCTGTCGACCGGTATGGACGGGTCGCCGATGAGATTGACGAATGAGGTGTTGGCACCGTTCTCGAGCAGGCGGCGCACCAGATACGCGAGCAGCGTTTCATGCGTGCCCACCGGAGCGTAGATGCGGCAGGGGCGGTTCAGCTTGCCATCGGCCACTTTGCCCACCACCTCTTCGTAAAGTTCTTCCCCCATGCCATGCAGGCACTGGAATTCGTACTGACCGGCGTAGTAGTTCTGGCCTGCCATGTGATAGACGGCCGCCACCGTGTATGCGTTGTGCGTTGCAAACTGCGGGAACACGGCCTCGGGTGCGGCGAGCAGTTTGCGTGCGCAGGCCAGGTAGGAAATGTCGGTATATACCTTGCGTGTATACACCGGATATCCCTCCAGACCTTCGACCTGCGCCCGCTTGATCTCGGTGTCCCAGTAGGCGCCCTTCACCAGGCGGATCATGAGGCGGTGTCGGCTGCGCCGCGCCAGATCGATCAGGTAATCGATGACGAACGGCGCACGCTTCTGGTAGGCCTGCACCACGAATCCGATTCCGTTCCAGCCCTCCAGCGAGGGGTCGAAACACAGGGCTTCGAGCAGATCGAGCGAGATTTCAAGCCGGTCGGCTTCTTCGGCATCGATGTTGATGCCTACATCGTATTCCCGTGCGAGTTGCGTGAGGGTGAGCAGGCGCGGCAACAGTTCGCTCATGACCCGGTCGAACTGCGCCCGGGAATAACGCGGGTGCAGTGCGGAAAGCTTGATGGAGATGCCCGGGCCCTCGTAGATTCCACGACCGGCGGCCGACTTGCCGATGGCATGAATGGCCTGTTCGTAAGCGTCGTAATAGCGCTTAGCGTCTTCCTCGGTCGTGGCCGCCTCGCCCAGCATGTCGTACGAATAGGTAAAACCGCGCGCCTCCATGCGCTGGTTGTTGGCGAGCGCTTCGGAGATGGTCTGCCCCGATACGAACTGTTCGCCCATCATGCGCATGGCGATGTTCACGCCGCGGCGCACGACCGGTTCGCCGCCCTTCGAGATAAGCCGGGTCAGGGCGTTCGAAAGACTGGCTTCGCTGTTGACGGCCACGAGCTTGCCGGTGAGTACCAGGCCCCACGTGGCCGCGTTGACAAAGAGCGAGGTCGAGCCACCCGTGTGCGACTTCCAGTCGCCCTTTGCGATCTTGTCGCGAATGAGGGCGTCGCGGGTGGCGCGGTCGGGTATGCGTAACAGCGCTTCGGCCAGGCACATGAGTGCAACGCCTTCCTGACTGGAGAGCGAAAATTCCTGAATCAGGCCCTCGACGCCGCCGCCCTTGCGCTTTTCGCGCAGGCGCGTGACAAGCTTCGCAGCCAGATCACGCACGGCCTCGGGTTTGGGCACCTCGGCAAGCGGCAGGAGCAATGGCACGCATTCTTCTTCCGCTTTGCGGTAGGCCGCGGTAATGGCCGCACGGCCAACCGACTGGGGTTGCACCGAGCGGGCAAACTCGCGAAACGGCGAGGGCAACTGGTGTGCGGCGTCGTCGTCATCGGCACCGTCGCCGTTGGCCCCCGGGTAGAGTTCGGCCGGCAGCTGGCCCTTCTCGATACGGCTGAGATAGCTGAGCAGCGCCTGTTTGTGCAGGGCATGGGCGGTATAACCGGTCTGTTCCGAAGCGGTTTTGAGACGATCGCGTACGGACTCGTCGACCTTGACGCCCAGTGTCGTCGTCGCCATGGGGGATTCTCCTGTTGCGGTAGGCTCGGGTACAGCCCATCTTAATCCTGGGTGCAACCGCACTGCAATCGGTGTTTATCCGAGCGGCGTACCGCCCCATAAGTTGCGGGATATGTCGGTATAACCCCGATTTCGGGGCAGACAAAAACCGGGCAGGTGGCGTGCCCGGCGTGCTATAAACCCCAGACGGAAAAGAACCAAACTGGGAGACACTTCATGCTCAAGGTCTATGCCATCGACGGCATCACACCGGTGGTCGACCCGACTGCCTACGTACATCCCACTGCGGTGCTGATTGGCGACGTTATTGTCGGCCCGGGGTGCTACGTGGGGCCGCTCGCATCCCTGCGCGGCGATTTCGGCCGCATCGTGATGGGGAAGGGCTCAAACGTACAGGATTCCTGCGTGATTCACGGCATTGCCCAGCAGGACACGATCATCGAGGAAGACGGCCACATCGGTCATGGTGCGGTGCTGCATGGGTGCCATATCGGCCGCAATGCCATGGTGGGCATGAATGCCGTGGTCATGGACGGTGCGAGCGTGGGCGCCGACAGCATCGTGGGTGCCATGGCCTTCGTGAAAATGGGCATGCAGATTCCCCCGCGCAGCATGGTACTGGGTGCACCGGCACGGGTGGTGCGCGAACTGAGCGACAAGGACATCGCCGGCAAGAGCTTTGGCACGCGGCAGTACCAGCGCCTGACCGAGCGCAGTCTGCAAACGATGCGTGAGGTTGCGCCCTTCACCGGGGTGGAAGCGGACCGGCCCCGGCTCACGCCTGAGATCACCGATCCGCGCTGAACCCGGGTTGTGCGCGTTCAGTATCGGTCGAAGATATCGCCGTTCAGAAGAATGGAGCGGTCGACCTGCTGAATGTCGGTGCGACCGCAGAACGCCATGGAGATGTCGAGTTCCTTGGCGATGATTTCAAGGCAGCGGTGTACGCCGCGCTCGCCCATGGCACCCAGTGCATACAGGAAGGCGCGCCCGATCATGGTGCCTCGGGCGCCCAGCGCCACCGCGCGCAGCACGTCTTGCCCCGAGCGGATGCCACCGTCGACCCAGACCTCGATTTGATTGCCTACCGCGTGCACCACGCGTGGCAGGGCCGAGATTGACGACGGCGCACCGTCGAGCTGCCGCCCGCCGTGGTTCGATACGATGATGGCATCGGCACCGCATTCCACGGCCAGACGGGCATCTTCGGGCTCCATGATGCCCTTGAGCACCAGACGCCCGCCCCAGCGCTTCTTGATCCATTCCAGATCCTTCCAGCTGAGCGAGGGGTCGAACTGTTCCGCTGTCCAGGACGAGAGCGACGAAACGTCGGTGACGTTCTTGGCATGGCCGACAATGTTGCCGAACGTGCGGCGCGGCGTGCCCAGCATGCCCATGCACCAGCGCGGCTTGGTGGCCAGATTGATGAGGTTGGCCAGCGTGGGTTTGGGTGGTGCAGTAAGCCCGTTCTTGATGTCTTTGTGGCGCTGGCCCAGCACCTGCAGGTCGAGCGTGAGGACCAGCGCGGAACAGTTGGCCGCCTTGGCCCGGTCGATCAGCCGTTCCATGAAGTCGCGGTCGCGCATGACGTACAGCTGAAACCAGAAGGGTTTGTTCGTGTGGGCGGCGATGTCTTCGATCGAGCAGATGCTCATGGTGGAAAGCGTGAACGGTACACCGAATTTTTCGGCGGCCCGTGCTGCAAGGATCTCGCCGTCGGCGTGCTGCATTCCGGTGAGCCCGGTGGGTGCCAGGGCAACCGGCATGGCCACGTGCTCGCCTGCCATGGTGGTGCGCAGATTACGCTTTTCAATATCGACAGCCACACGCTGGCGGAACTTGAGCTTGTGGAAGTCTTCTTCGTTGGAGCGGTACGTGCCCTCGGTCCAGGAGCCGGAGTCTGCGTAGTCGTAGAACATGCGCGGCACGCGGCGCATGGCAAGGCGCCGGAAATCCTCTACGCAGGTGATCTTCTCGGGTGTGGGCACGTCTGTCTCCTAAATGCGTGAAGTGGGCTCGCACGCATATTAAAGGAACAGCGGCGCATGCGCACTTGGTAACAATCAGAATGCCGGGATCACTGCTTTTGAATGCGCATGTGCAGCGACGAAAAACCGCTGCCCGGGTAGAAGGCACGTTGGGGCGCCTGCTGCGGGTCGAGCTCCAGCCATTCGGTGCCGCCAAGCAGCGCCTGCATGATTGCAAGCAGCTCGAGACGGGCGAGCGGGGCGCCCGGGCATACGTGTACGCCGGCACCATACAGCAGGTTCAGGCCCGGGTCGCGGTCGAGCCGGAACTCGTCAGGGTCGCCGAAGACCGCCTCGTCGCGATTGGCCGAGGCCCACAGCACGGCGATGCGCGTGCCGGGCGGCAATACGTGCCCGCCCAGTTCGACGTTGCGCGTGGTGATGCGCCGGTTCAGGATCAGGGGGGCGTGAATGCGCAGGATTTCATCGATGGCGGCAGGAAGGTGTTCGGGCGTGTCGCGCAGCAGCCGCTGAATGTCGGCGTGCGTGGCAAGGTATTCCATGAGGATGCCGACTGACGCCGCAATCGTGCCGAGCTCACCGACTGTCCAGTTGCGCAGGATGCTCACGATCTCGTCTTCGGTGAGCGGGCGGCTGATCGATTCGTTGTGCATCAGGTGCGTGGTGACGTCGTCGGGGGCAGCCGCGCCTGCGGCGCGGCGCGCGGCCAGAAGTTCGGTGATGTAGTGGTCGAACTCGCGGGCCACGGCGGCTTGTGCCTGCTGGTCGCGCGACAGCGTGGCGCGGTAGTTCTTGAGTGTCCATTGCCGCAGCGGTTCGTGCAGCGTATCGGGCCAGCCCAGCCAGGCACACTGGGCCTGCAGTGCGTAGATCTGGGCAAACGCACTGATGACTTCGACGCTGCCGGCGGCCGGCAGCTGATCGACGAGCTGCCGCGCGATGGCATGGCAACGCGGAGCGAAGGCCGCCATGTGCGGCGCATCGAAATAGGGTTCGATGAGCGCCCGGAAGGCCGTGTGTTCGGGTGGGTCCATGCCATTGGGCACGGAAGGGAAGCGTGACACCGCGCTGCTGAAGGTTTTGTGATCGAGCACCACGTGCAGCGCGTCGCTGTGCAGGAATACCGATGTATAGCCGTACTGGCTGGCGGCGATGGGGCATTGCCGGCGCATGCGGTCGTAGGCGGCAATCTGGTTGGCTTGCACCGCATCGGAACGCGGATCCCATTGGGCGATGCCGGCAGCATGGGCACTTTTGCCGCCAGGCAGTGCCGTACCGGAACCGGCGTCACGCTTTGCATCGGCGTGCGCCGGACAGGAAGCGGCGGATTGCGATCGGGTAAACGGCGTGTTGCGCATGGGCGGCTTCTCGGTGAGGGCCGCCCCGAGGCGGCGTTCCAGGAATCAGCCGATCATTCTAAGGGTAACTACTAGGTTCGCACGCCAAGACCCTGCCCGGGATGCTGCTTTTAGCGGCCCGAGGCGCGCAGCCGGACTCCGCCCCAGATCATGAAGACGGCGAACACCCACGCCAGCCAGAACAGCAGACCTTCGTCGGCGATCATCAGGTATGAAATGAGCGCCGAAAAGTCGGCGTTGCAGGCAGGAGCGTCGGGCAGACCGCAGCGGGCGGCCAGAAACAGATAGCCGGCCACCGAGGTTGCTGCAATGAGCACCAGACCGCACAGAATCAGAATCACGCCTGTCATGGCTTCCGATTCTACGGTGTGGCGGGCGGGTGTGGCCAGGTTCGAGTATTACGCGGGCTGCAGCGTACCCTTGATGATCGTTTCGCCCGACCAGTGGGAATAGATGCGCGTATACACGGGCATCAGCACTTCGCACTGCATGGAGTAATGTTCCAAGGCGCTGATTTGTGCGCCGATGCTCGAGCCTTCGAATATGCACAGGATGACCTTGGGAAACTGCCTGATCTGCCTGCAGGCCTGGTACAGCTGCCGGCGTTGATCGTCTGTGAATGTGTCGTACATGAGCAGCCGGTTCGCGTCGAGGTTGCCGCTGAACTCGTTGAACAGGGTTCTGACGGCTTCGGATTCCACGACATGCACGGCGGCCATCAGCAGCGCGTCTTCGAGCATGTTTTCAACGGTGGGAATCCATACGATGCGCTGTGGCGCCAATGCGCCCGATGCCGTACGACGAAACTTCTGCAGGGCCCAGGCGGGCCGATCGCCTTCCGAAAGCGTGAGTTTGTGGCGCGCGTTGAGCCCGCCGTCGTTGGGGTGCGGGCTGCCGATCAGAATGTGAGCAGTGATAGCGGCCATGAGCTTTTCTCCGTATCAGTGCGTTCGGGGTGCCCGGCGCGTTGCGCGCGCCACCGGCGCGACTGCAATGCATTCGGGCCGGGTCTTGTGAACGCCAGCGTGAATGTCATGAAGAAGCTTAGTGGCAGGGTGCGACCATATGTGTCGCATGCGAACATGGCCGTACAACGAAACAAGGGGTTAGCCCGTTTGAGCTAACCCCTTGTGGAATATGGCGCGGCTGGCAGGATTCGAACCCACGACCCCTTGGTTCGTAGCCAAGTACTCTATCCAACTGAGCTACAGCCGCTTAAAGAAAAAGAACTATAACACAAATTTTTTGGTGTGCGCAAGCGGTTTCTTTGCTGTGCCGGATTTTGCCCGGCTGGAGGGTGCCTTGGAGACCCATTTCGACCCTGCGGCGTAAAACCGCAGTGGTTTGTCGGCCCACTCGCCGGCGTAGTGTACGCCAATCCGGGCCGACGTGCTTACGTGCTGGATGACGTGCCCGTCGTCAGCCAGGTGCAGCGTGCTGCCGGACGTGCAAAGGTCGGTGCCGTAATGGCGTTTGTCGACGCCCATGGCACGTGCGAGCCGACCCGGCCCCCGGGTGTCGCAGTCCAGCCCCTGCACGGGCTCCAGTGCGCGCAGCAGCACGGCCGAGCCGCTGCCCGCCGGGCCCGTCACCACGTTCATGCAGTGGTGCATGCCGTAGATGAGATACACGTACGCGTGGCCGGCCTCACCGAACATGACTTGCGTGCGCGGCGTGACGCCTTTTGAAGAATGGGCGGCGAGATCCTCGCGGCCCAGATAGGCTTCGACCTCGACGATGCGGCCGATGCGCAGGCCCAGGTCTGTTTGGTGCACCAGCAGTTTGCCCAGCAGATCGGGCGCGACTTCGGTGGCGGGGCGCTGATAGAAGGTACGGGGTAGACGCAGCATCATGCCCCGATCTTAACTTAATGGATCAGATGTGCCGCTGCCCCGACCAGGCCGGGGTAGGGGCTGCGGATGACATGCACCGGAATGGCTGCCAGGTAGTCGCCGAAGCGGCCCTTGTCGTGGAAGCGGGCGTGGAAGGGGGAACGCGTGAAGTAGTCGCCCAGCTTGGGAATGATTCCGCCACCCAGAAAGATGCCCCCGCGCGCGCCCAATGTGAGCGCCAGGTTTGCTGCAGCGGTGCCCAGAATGGCGCTGAAGATGTCGAGCGTGCGCAGGCAACGCGGACAGCCGTCGTTCAGCGCCCGGCCGCTGATATCGGCGGGCGAAAGCATTTCAGGCTGCAGGCCCGCCTTGCGGCTCAGGCAGCGGTGAATGAATTGCAGGCCGGCGCCCGAAAGAAAGCGCTCCATCGACACGTGGCCATAGACCTTGCGGGCTTCTTCCCACAGCCAGGTTTCGGTTTCGTCGCACGGTGAAAAACTGGTGTGCCCGCCTTCGCTGGCCAGCGCGATCCATTTGCCGTCGCTGCCGGGTATCAGACCCGAAACGCCCAGGCCCGTTCCAGGCCCGAGTATGCCGATTGGCGTGTTGCGCACGGCCTGGCCGGTGCCGATGAGCTCGAGCTCGTCGGCGGGCAGGTGCGGAATCGAAAGCGCCAGCGCTGAAAAATCGTTGATGAGTACGAGGTGTTCGAGCCCAAGCGCGCGCCGCGTGGCTTCGATGGAAAACGACCAGTCGGCGTTTGTCATGCGGATCTGGTCGCCCGCGATGGGGTTGGCCATGCCGATGACGGCCGTCTTTATGCCGGACATGCCTTCCTGTGACAGGTACTCGCGCAGGGGAGCTTCGAGATTGCGGTAGTCGGTGGTGCGCCGCACCCAGACCCGGCCGATGTCGTGAACGCCTCGGCACAGGGCAAAGCGGATATGGGTGCCGCCGATATCGCCGACGATCTTCAGGGGGCGTTCAAGGGTGCCAATGGACATCGAGCGAGACTCCCGGTTCTGCGACGAGAAAGCTGACGGGCAGCCGCTTGTCGATCTTTTTTTCCGCTTCGCGCAGTATGCCGCGCTTTTCGGGCCCCGTGATGTAAAGAATCAGATGGCCGCAGGTGCGCAGCGCTGCCAGGCTCAGCGTGATGCGTTCATGCGGTGCCTGGGGCGGCGTGACATGCAAGTAGTGCGCCGCGTGAGGCGCCAGGGCGTCGTCGAGCTGGCGTGCGCCGGGGAAAAGTGAGGCGGTGTGGCCGTCGTTGCCCATGCCCAGAATGGCCAGGTCGATGGGGCGGAATTCGTCGTTGGCGGCAGCCACGGCCTGATCGATGGAGGCACCGGCCCGGTACAGACCCAGAAAATGGGCGTGTGCTGCGCGCCCACCGAGCAGATGGTGTCGTACCAGGCCTTCATTGCTGTCGGGGTGGTCGGGCGGCACGTAGCGTTCGTCGACCAGCTGCACGTACACGTTGGGCCAGTCGATGTCGGTGCGCGCCAGCTGCTGGAACAGCGCTACGGGCGAGCGGCCGCCCGACACTGCCAGGGTGCAGTGCCCCGCGCTGCGCAGCCGGGCGCGCATGCGTGCCGCGATGTCGTGGGCCAGAGCTCGAATGCCGGCTTCGGGGCTGGAGTGTTCATGCCACATGGTGCCTCCTGATGCGACGGACACACATTATTAGGCATGAGGCCGGGCTCCAGTGCAAGCGTCGGGGTTGACAGCTTCGGCGCGCGGCGCACGCAGGGCGGCCAGTGCCACCAGCAGCCAGCCGATCAGAAAGCAGACGCCCCCCACCGGGGTGATGACGCCGATGGCACGCGTGCCGGTGAGCACCAGCACATACAGGCTGCCACTGAAGATCACGATGCCGGCCAGCAGGAAACTGGCGCCGGCCGTTGCCGCGCCGCGGGCGAGCTGCGGGCGCAATGCGGCGAGGGCAAGCAGACCCAGTGCGTGAATCAGCTGGTAGAGTACGGCGGTTTGCCAGACTGTCAGCATGTCGGCAGAGACATGCGCCCTGAGGCCGTGTGCGCCGAACGCACCGGCAGCGACGCCAACCATGAGTAGCAATGCGGCAATGATGACAAGGATTCGGGTACTCAAGCAGAAATTCCTTTAGGTAGTATCATTCTCGCAGCCCGGCGGCCTGGAAGGTGCAACCTTGCAGGCCGCGTCTGACACGAGGCAACGAGGCACGTCATGGGATGGACCACTCACGCAGTGACGAACCAGGTTCCCGACCTGGCCGACTACAACCTGTACGCAGCCGACACGGCCCTGCAGGAAGCGGTGGCGCGCGAAGGCGCGCAGGCCGCTGCGCCGGCGTTGTCGGCGTACGGTCGTGAGTTGGGGCGTGCCCGTATTATTGCACTGGCTGCGGAAATGAATCGCGCCGTGCCGCAGCTGCGTGCCTACGACCGCCAGGGCCGGCGTACCGATGACGTGGTCATGCACGCGGGCTGGCACGAATTTCTGCACATGGGCATGGCCCAGGGGCTGCATGCGCCCGCTTCCGTTGCGCGCGCCGCTGCCTTTCTGCTGCACGGGCAGATCGAGGCCTGCACCTTGTGCCCCCTCACCATGACTTCGGCTGCCCACGTTATCCTGGCGCGCGAATCGTGGGCCGAGGTGTTGCGCGTTCCCCTGTCGGGGCTTGAATACGATCGGGCCGACCGCCCGGCCACCGAAAAACGCAGCATGCTGATCGGCATGGGCCTCACCGAGAAGCAGGGGGGGTCCGACCTGCGCGGCACGAGCACGCGGGCCGTGCGGGCCGAGGGTGATTCGGGCGGGTACCGGCTGGTGGGCCACAAGTGGTTCATGTCGGTGCCCGGTGCCGATGCGCACCTGGTGCTGGCGCAGCTTGATGGCGCGCCGACCTGTTTTTACGTGCCCCGCTGGGCTCCCGATGGCGAGCGCAACGGCGTGCGCGTCATGCAGTTGAAAGACAAGCTTGGCAATCGCGCCAACGCGAGCGCTGAAGTCGAGTTTCACGATGCCTGGGGGCGGCTGGTGGCTGAACCGGGGCGCGGCATCGCCACCCTGGCCGAGATGGCCGGCTATACGCGGCTGGATTGTGCGCTGGGCAGTACGGCACTGATGCGTGCTGCACTCGTGCAGGCCATGCATCATGCGCGCCACCGCCTGGCGTTTGGGCGGTCCCTCATCCGGCACGCGCTCATGCGCAGCGTGCTGGCCGATCTGGCGCTCGAAACGGAAGCCGCCGTTGCATTGGGGCTGCGCCTTGCGCGTGCGGTGGGGCTCGGTGAAGCCGGTACGGCCTTCGATCGCGCACTCGCGCGCATCGTGACGCCGGCCGCCAAGTTCTGGGTCTGCAAACGTGCGATCACCATGGTTGCCGAAGCCATGGAGGCACTGGGTGGCAACGGGTACGTTGAAACTTATCCGCTGGCGCGGCTGTATCGTGAAGCGCCCGTCAATTCCATCTGGGAGGGTTCCGGGAACGTGATGTGTCTCGACGTGTTGCGGGCCGTGAAGAAGCATCCGGATCTCACGCAAGCATTGTTCGACCGCCTGCGTGCCGAAGCGGGCGGCGGCGACCTGCTCAAGCGCATCGCGGCGCTGCAGAACCAGCTGCAGCAGCCTGCTGAAGAGCTTGAAGCTGCGGCACGTAAGGTGGCCGCCGATCTGGTCGTGCTGATGCAGGCGGTTTTGCTGCACAGGCATGCGCCACCACTCGTAGCTGATGCCTTTCTGTATTCGCGGTTGGCGGCAGGCGCGCGTCTGGGCGTGGCCGGCATGGCCGTGCCCGCCGCGTACCATGCAACCCTTCTCGAGCGGGCCTGGGGAGGTGAGGTTTGATTCCGGCGCATTTCGTGCATTGGGGTATCGGCGTCATGCGATCGGGCAACAAGGCAGTACGGCGTATCGCCGCCTTGGCGGCGATTCTGGTGCTGGCGGGGTGCGGCAGCGAGCCCGTGAACAGCCCGTACCCGCGCGATGACGCCGAGCGCAACGTATTGCACACCGCCTTCACGCAGCGTTCGCCCAAGTATCTTGACCCGGCCAGTTCGTATTCCACCGACGAAACGCCGTTCACGTACTCGATTTACGAGCCCCTGTACGGGTATCACTATTTGAAGCGGCCGTACGAACTCATACCCAAGACGGCAACCGAGATCGCGTCGCCGCGTTATTACGACGCGCAGGGGCGCGAGTTGCCGCCCGATGCGGATGGCGCCCAGGTTGCGGTGAGCGTGTACGACATTCCCATCCGGCGCGGCATTCTGTACCAGCCACACCCGGCGTTTGCGAAGGATGCTTCCGGCGCGCCGCTGTACTGGCCCATGTCGCCGCAGGACATCGCGGGCCGCTATGCGATTACCGACTTTCCCGAAACCGGCACACGGGAACTGGTGGCTGACGACTACGTGTACGCCTTTCGGCGCCTGGCCAGCCCGCGCGTGATTTCGCCGATCTTCGGCGTGATGGCCGAGCACGTTGTGGGCATGCGCGAATACGGCGAACGGCTCAAGGAACTCGAAGCCCGGTATGGTGATACGCCGCCGAACCGCCGGCCCTGGCTCGATCTGCGTGAGCATGGTTTCGAAGGCGTCGAGGCTCTCGACTCACACACGTTACGCATACGCGTGATCGGCAAATACCCGCAGTTTCGCTACTGGCTGGCCATGACGTTTACAGCGCCGGTGCCCTGGGAAGCCGACCGCTTCTACACGCAACCCGGCATGAGCGAGCACGGCCTGTCGCTGAACACCTGGCCTGTGGGTACCGGCCCCTTCATGCTCACCGAGTCGATCATCAACCGCCGGCACGTCCTTGAACGCAATCCGAACTTCCGGGGTGAGCCCTACCCCTGTGAAGGCGAGGAGGGTGACGAGCAGGCCGGGTTCCTGGCCGATTGCGGCCAGCTCACGCCCTTCATCGACAAGGCCGTTTTTCATCTGGAAAAGGAAAGCGTGCCGCTGATGGGCAAGTTCATCCAGGGCTATTACGACATCCCGGAAGTGGGCCGCGGCGATTACGGAGCGGCGATGACGGTGGCGGCGTCCGATTCCGCCGAGAAGGCGGCGCTGTATGCCGATCACGGTATCCAGATTCACACGACCACGGAAGCGCAGATTTTCTACCTGGGTTTCAATTGGCGCGATCCGGTGGTGGGGCGCGGCGACACGCCCGAGCAGCAGGAACGCAATCGCAAGCTGCGTCAGGCCCTCAGCATTGCCTTCGATTGGGAGCAGTTCATTGCAATCTTCCTGAACGATCAAGGCACGCCGGCCCACGGTCCGGTGCCGCCGGGCATCCTCGGGCACCGGCCGCTGCCGGAGGGTCTGAACCACCAGGTGTACACACTGGAAGACGGCCGGCCCAAGCGGCGCCCGCTGGACGAGGCGCGGCGCCTTCTGGCCGAAGCGGGCTACCCCGACGGGCGCGACGCGCAGACGGGGCGTCCGCTGATCCTGCACTTCGATTCTGCGGGAGGCATGGGCTCGAGTCCCATGCTCGACTGGATGCGCCGCCAGCTGGCGGCCCTGAACATTCAGCTGGAAGTGCGCGCCACCGACTACAACCGTTTTCAGGACAAGATGCGTAACGGTAGCGCACAGATGTTCATGTGGGGCTGGGTGGCCGACTACCCCGACGCCGAGAACTTCCTGTTCCTGCTGTACGGGCCCAATGCCAAGGCGGGGGGTGGCGGCGAAAACGCGGCCAATTACCAGAACGACGAATTCGACCGCCTGTTTGAAGAAATGCGTTTCCTTGACGACGGGCCGCGCAAGAACGAACTGGTGCATCGCATGATCGAAATCGTGCAGCGCGATGCGCCCTGGATGTTCGGCTACTACCCCGCCTCGGGTGGCGCGTATCAGGCCTGGGTGGGCAACGCCAAGCCGTCGCAGATGGTGCGCAATACGCTGCAGTACTACCGCCTCGCGCCCGAACTGCGCGCGGCCAGTCTGCGCAAGTGGAACGAGCCGGTGTGGTGGCCGCTGCTGCTGGTGCTGGCGGCTGTTGCGACGGGTGTGGCCGTGGCGTGGCGCCAGGTGCGCCGCCGCGAAACGGCGGTTGAAATCGAGGAACCGTTGCCGCCGCCGGCATCACAGGAGTCCACGCCATGATCACCTACATCGTGCGCCGCCTGCTCTATGGCGCGTTGATTCTGCTGGGGGTGAACCTGCTGACCTTCGTGCTGTTCTTCGCCGTGAATACGCCCGACGACATGGCGCGGCTGGCCATCGGGGGTCAGCGTGTCAGTCAGGAAGCCGTGGAGCGCTGGAAGGCGCAGCGCGGCTACGACAAGCCGCTGATGTACAACGCGCAGGCCGAGGGCATGGCGCGCTTTACCGACACCATCTTCTACGACCGGTCGGTGCCGCTGCTGCGTTTCGATTTCGGGTTCTCCGACGAAGGGCGCGACATCGGGCAGGAAATCCGGACGCGAATGATGCCCAGCCTGATGCTGGCCATACCCACCTTCGCGCTGGGCCTGCTGGTCAGTGTGTCGTTTTCGCTGCTGCTGGTGTATTTCAAGGGCACTCGGCTTGATTTTGCGGGCGTGGTGTTCTGCGTGGTGCTGTTGTCGATATCGAGCCTCTTTTACATCATTGCGGGCCAGTGGCTGTTTGCCAAGATTCTGCGGTGGGTGCCGTACTCCGGCTATGTGGAAGGCTGGGGCGCCTTGCGCTTTCTGGCCCTGCCCGTGCTGGTGGGCGTCATCTCCGGTCTGGGTGCCGAGGCACGGTTCTACCGCAGCCTGTTTCTGGAAGAAAGCGGCAAGGATTACGTGCGAACGGCGCGCGCCAAGGGGCTGGCCGAACGTGTCGTGCTGTTCCGGCACGTGCTGCGCAATGCCATGCTGCCGATTCTCACGGGCACGGTGTCGGCCATTCCGCTGCTGTTCATGGGCAGCCTTATCGCGGAATCGTTCTTTGGCATTCCGGGCCTGGGCAGTTACACCATCGATGCCATCAATGCGCAGGATTTCTCGATCGTGCGTGCCATGGTGTTCCTGGGCTCGGCGCTGTATATCGTGGGGCTGATCCTGGCCGACGTGTCGTACACGCTGGCCGATCCCCGCATCCGGTTCGAGTGACGCCATGCCGAAATTCGTACTTCTCTGGACTGACGCGTTCGTACTGTTCACCGTGCTGCTGGTGGTGGTGCAGATTCTGCGCCTGCGCCGCCACCCCACCATGGCACAGGGGTGGCGCCAGGTGTTCCGGCGGCCCTCGGCCATGTCGGCCGGCGTGGTGCTGGCCTGCTTTGCCATCATTGGTGTGCTCGACTCCATACATTACCGGCCCGTGCTGCCCCCCGCGCCCGGTGCCGGGGCACAGGCGGTGGTGCATTCGCCCATTACCCGTTCCGCGCTTGACGCCGTGCTCGACCTCACCCAGCTGCCCAACCGCGAGCGCACCTATTCCGCGCCGCTGGCGCTGCACCAGTTCACCAAGGAATCGTGGCTGGTCGATGGTGAAGTGGTACGCGACTACCCGCGCCTCAAGTACGCCGGTGTGCAGCTGGCCGATGACGCGGAGCGCGGGGCCGATCTGCGGCGCCGTGTCGTTCAGGGTCTGTTGGCCGGCATAGCCGGGGCCGCGCTGCTGGCCGGTGCGATGACGGCGTTGCATGGCCGACGGCGGGGCGGTTGGGGCGCCGGCTGGCGCTGGTGGTGGCGTGAATCCGACCTGCCCTGGCGTGCCTTCTGGTTCAGTGCCGGCGTGCTGATGCTGCTGGGCGGTGTCACACTGAGCCTGGCCGCCGACTACCACGTACTGGGCACCGACCGTACGGGCAACGACGTGCTGTGGCTTTCGATCAAGAGTGTGCGCACGGCGCTGGTGATCGGCCTACTCACCACCTTCGCCATGCTGCCGCCGGCCATCGTGTTCGGCATAACGGCCGGGTATTTCAAAGGCAAGGTCGACGACATCGTGCAGTACATCTACACCACGCTCACGTCCATTCCCGGCGTGCTGCTGGTGGCGGCCTGCGTGCTGATGATGCAGGTCTACATCGACAACAATCCCGAGCTGTTCGACACGGTTGCTGCACGAGCCGACCTGCGGCTGTTTCTGCTGTGTCTCATTCTCGGGCTGACGGGCTGGGCCGGGCTGTGCCGGCTGCTGCGTGCCGAGGCACTCAAACTAAGGGAACTTGAATACGTGCAGGCCGCCCGAGCGTTTGGCGTGAGCCACTGGCGCATCATGCGCCGGCATCTGCTGCCCAATGTCATGCACATCGTGCTCATTACCATGGTGCTGCAGTTCTCGGGGCTGGTGCTGTATGAAGCGGTGCTGTCCTATCTGGGCATCGGTGTCGACCCCAGCACGCCGTCATACGGCACCATGATCGATGCGGCGCGTACGGAAATGTCGCGCGATCCGATGATCTGGTGGAACTTGCTCGCGGCGTTCGTGTTTTTGCTGGCGCTGGTGCTTTCGGCCAACATCTTCGCCGATGCCGTTCAGGAAGCGTTCGACCCGCGCATGCGGCGCATCCAGCCGCGTCGCGCCGGCATGCGGCGCACAGCGGGGTCTGATGGCGGCCTGGCGTCGGCGGCCGTGGCCCGCAAGGGCAGGGAGGACGCATGATGCAGCGCACGGCTGTCGATACGCAACTCGATGACCGCATTGCCGGGGCACCGTCGTCGGTGGCCACACCGGCAGCCCTCCCGGCGGGCGAGCGGGTGCTCGAGGTCAGCGGCCTGAGCGTGGCCATCGATACCGAGGCGGGGCTGCATGAGGCGGTATCGGCGTTGAACCTCGCCATTTCCGCCGGGGAAACCTTTGCGCTGGTGGGCGAGTCGGGCAGTGGCAAGAGCATGACGGCCCTTGCCATGCTGCGCCTGCTGCCCGAGGCGGCCCGCATGCGTACCGGCCGCGTGTGCCTGGGCGAGACCGATCTCGCGCGCTTGCCGGAACGTGACATGCGCCGGGTACGGGGTGGCGAAATGGGGATCATATTCCAGGAACCCTCGACCAGCCTGAACCCCGTGCTCACCATTGGCCAGCAGATCGAGGAAACGCTGCGCCTGCACACGCCCCTGCGTGCTGCGGCATTGCGTGAGCGGGCCGTGCACTGGCTCGAGCGTGTCGGTATTCCCGAGCCGCAACGCCGGCTCGACGACTACCCGTTCCAGTTCTCGGGGGGCCAGAAGCAGCGGATCATGATCGCAATGGCGCTCGCTGCCGAGCCTCGCCTGCTGATTGCCGACGAGCCCACCACGGCGCTGGACGTCACCGTTCAGAATCAGATTCTCGATCTGTTGCGCGACATTCAGCGCGAACTGGGTCTGGCCATTCTGCTCATCACCCACGATCTGGCTGTGGTGAAGAAGGTGGCGCAGCATGTGGCGCTCATGCGTCACGGCAAAATTGTCGAAACGCGCGACGCGGCAAGCTTCTTTGCCGACCCCCGGCACCCGTATGCGCGCGAGCTGCTGGCGGCCATTCCATCGCTCGAGCGGCGCAAGCGGCCTATGGTGCAGCCTCGCGGCGAGCCCGTGCTCGAGGTGCGCGACCTGACCGTGCGTTACATGAAGCGCCGTTCGCTGCTGCAGCGGGCCTCGGGCGTCGAGGTGCTCAAGGGCGTGAGCTTTGCCTTGCACGCGGGTGAAACGCTGGCGTTGCTGGGCGGCTCCGGTTGCGGCAAGACCACCGCGGCCAAAGCCCTGCTGGGCCTGCTCGACGGGCAGGCGCAGGTGGGCGGGCAGATCCGCCTGCAGGGCGAAAATGTGAAAGGCGTGCGCGGCGCCGCCCTCAAGACCATGCGCCGGCGTGTGCAGATCGTGTTCCAGGATCCTTACGCCTCGCTCGACCCGCGTATGGCGGTCGGCGAGATCCTGGCCGAAGGCATGGCGGCGCTGCGCCCGGAATGGTCGCGCGCAGAGCGCGAACAGCGCGCCGCGCACATGCTTGAACAGGTGGGGCTGCCGGGTGACGCATTGCGGCGTTACCCGCACGAGTTTTCGGGCGGGCAGCGCCAGCGCATTGCCATAGCCCGGGCACTGGCGGTGGAACCATCCGTTCTGGTGTGCGACGAACCCACCTCGGCACTCGATGTCTCGGTTCAGGCGCAGATTCTCGATCTGCTGCATTCACTGCAGGAATCCATGCAGCTGGCCTGCCTGTTCATTACCCACAACTTCGGGGTGGTGGAATACATGGCCGATCGCATCGCCATCATGCACGAAGGCCGCATCGTCGAAGACGGCCCGGCTGATCGCGTATTGCGTGAACCCCGCCACCCCCAGACCCAGGCACTGCTTGCTGCGGTGCCACGCCTGTAGGAGAATGGGATGGCGGCTTGCATCGTGCGAGGCCGACCCCATATTTGCTTCATGTCACTGAAAGTATTCGACCTTCAATGCGAACACAGCCATGTATTCGAAGGCTGGTTCGCATCTGCCGAGGCCTACGAGACTCAGAAGGCCGACGGGCTGCTGTCGTGCCCGGTATGTAATTCCACTGTTGTCAGCCGCAAGGTGTCGGCGGCGCGGCTTAATGTCGGCCATCTCAAACGAGAACGCCTCGAGGGGCGGGCCGGCACGGCCGAATCACGAGCGCAGTCCGATGCGGGCAGGGCCTCCGGCGGCACACACGAAGCGGCCGAACTTGCGCGCATTCAGGCCGAAGTGCTGCGCCAGGTGCGTAAAATCGTGCGCGAAACCGAAAACGTGGGTTCCCGCTTTGCCGAGGAATCGCGCCGCATTCATTACGGCGAGGCCAAGGAGCGCCCCATTCGCGGTACGGCCACGGCGCAGGAACGCGCCGAACTGGCCGAGGAAGGCATCGCCGTGGTGGCAATACCCGAGTTCCTCGACGACGATCATCTGCAGTAGGTTCGGGGCGTACACGCGCAACGGTACACCCGCAAAGGCATTGGCGGGCAACCCTTGCGAGCCGCCCGCAGCAGGGCCAGATCAGCTTGCGCGGCTGCGGTACTCGCCCGTGCGCGTATCGATTTCGATCTTGTCGCCAATGTTGCAGAACAGGGGCACCGAAACCTCGAAACCCGTGCTGAGCTTGGCCGGCTTCATGACCTTGCCCGACGTGTCGCCCTTGACGGCGGGTTCGGTGTATTCGATGGTGCGCACAAGCGTGGTGGGCAGTTCCACCGAAATCGCGCGGCCTTCGTAGAACACCACTTCCACGGCCATGCCTTCTTCCAGGTAGTTCAGTGCGTCGCCCATGTTGTCGGCTTCCACTTCGTACTGGTTGTATTCTTCGTCCATGAACACGTACATGGGATCGGCATAGTACGAGTAGGTGCATTCCTTGCGGTCGAGCATCACCACTTCGAACTTTTCATCGGCCTTGTACACGGATTCGCTGGCCGAACCGGTAAGCAGGTTCTTGAATTTGAGCTTGCAGACGGCGGCGTTGCGGCCCGACTTGTTGTATTCCGATTTTTGAACGACGAGCGGGTCGTTGCCGACCATCACGACGTTGCCAACGCGCAGTTCCTGTGCGGTTTTCATAAACTTCTTTCACTCCGGGGTTTGACTGCTCCGCCAGAACACGCAAAAGGGGAACGAAGGTTCCCCTCAGAAGCCGGAGCAAGCACTTGAATAACCATTAATTTTACCGTGTTTGCGCATGTTCTGTGCAGAAGCGTTCCAGCCGTTGCGCAAGGCTCGTCTGCCCTGCCAGCGTCAGGCTCCAGTTACGCGCTTGTGCCGCCCAGCGCGCATGGGCGTCGCCCTGCAGCAGCTGGGGCAGCCGGGTGGCGAGGGTGGTGCTGTCGCCCGTGCTCCAGGCGTACATCAGGGCCTTGACGTCGGGCGCGTAGGGTGCCCGGGCGAGCCATGCCGCCAGTTTTTCCAGGTGAAGATCATCGGCTTGCCGGTAAGGCTGCCAGATCATGGGTCGCCCGGCCCAGATTGCCCGCACCAGGGAGTCCTCGCCGCGCACGATGTTCAGGTCTGCGCTCCACAGCATCTGGTCGAACGTTTCCTGATCCACGAACGCATGCGCGTGCACGCCCACCTTGCTGGCACTGCCTGTGCCCTCATGCGGCGCGCTGCCGGCGTGCCAGACGCCTTCCGGTGCAAGAATCAGCGTATCGGGCGCAGCGCCGGCCAGGGCTTGCACGAGCGCGTTCTGGGGTGAGTCGGGGTAGCAGAACACGTAGACCAGGCGCGCACCATCTTGAAGGCGCTGCAGCCATTCTGTGCTGACGCCGAGTCGGGCCAGCAATGAGAGACGGGCATCCGCGTTACGCTGCCAGGCGTCGCGCCGGGCGATCAGGTCGTCTTCGCGCAGCAGGCCACCCGTGCCGGCCGTAAAGCCCGGAAAGAAGAAAAACTTGCGCAGGCCGCCGGCCTGCAGCGATGGCAGACCGTGGCACGATTCCACCCAGTCTTCGGCGCTCAGGTACTCGAGGTTGATCCAGAGCTGGCGGGGTGTCAGGCGCGCGAGATACCCGGCAGGGGGCGAGCAGGCGAAGGCTTCGATGACGACGTCGGCCGGCTCGGCGGTGGCCGCCTGTGCCCAGGGCACGATATCGATGCCATGGATTGTTTGCGCCGCCGCCGTGGGCGTCACCCCGGGCGCGATGCGGCTGAACGTGCGCAGGTCGTCGCTGCAGAGCCGTACCACCCTTTCGGGGCCGCCGCGCCGGGCCAGTTCGCGCGCCAGACGCCAGCACACGCCGATGTCGCCGTAGTTGTCGACCACCCTGCAGAAAATATCGAAGGAGCGGGGCACGGTTACCGGGTGGTGGGCCTTAGTGGAAGTGCACGGGCTCCAGATCGGTTTCGTCGGGCAGCTCGGGGTGCATCATTTCGCCCAGTGCATTCGGGAAGAAGGGCGCACCACAGTCTTCGCAGTACTCGGGCGGCTGGATGCCGGGCAGGCGCCGGATCTCGGCGACACCCAGTTCCTTGAGCAGTGCGGCGATCGATTCGGGTACGTCGATGTGATTGCTTTCCACGCCGTCGATCACCGCTTCTTCCTTGCTGAGTACCGGCCACACGCAGCCGTAGATCACGTCGTTGCTCATGCGCGGCGAGAAACCGATTCGGAATTCTTCGACCCCCGCGTTGCCGCATGCCACGATGGCTGCCCGCAACTCGGGCCCGGGCAGATCGGCGGCCGTCTGCAGCCATGTGACGGCCGCACGCAGCGCCATGGGGCGAATGCGCCGATCGGCCTCGCGGTTGGTGGTGTAGTAGGCGTCGGGTAACAACGCCTGTGTCTGGCAACCTGTGAACAGGGTGCCCAGCAGCTGAGTGATCTGAGCCGCCCACGCCTCTTCGGCCTTCTTGCGCAGCTCGAGCGCTGCGGAGTCGGGGTCTTGCCAGCGAAACACCGGCTGCCCGGCAGGTACGGCGATCGCGGCGATGGCAAAGCGCGCGTCGGCGAGCATGCCTTCATTGTCGGCCGGATCGCGGGTGGGGCAGGACTCGCTGGAGGCGCCAATGGCGAGGGCTCCCAGCCGCTGGGTCCAGACGCGTGTTTCCTGAAAGGTTTGCGGCATTTCGTCGAATGACACCAGGTGCGGCAGCATGGCGATCTGCGCACCTTCGGCGGCTATGATTTCGGCCAGCGCGGCGCGCAGGGCTTCGTGCTGGGCCGGGGTGAGCCGGCCCTGGGGAAGCCGGTAGCGCGTCCAGGCCACGATGGGTGCGCAGACCAGCAGCACGTCGTATTCAATGCCCTGATGCGTCAGGCGTACAGACTCGGAGCAGGTTTCCGCCTGCTCGACGAGAATTTCGTAAACGCCGATGTCGTCATGCACCAGGAAGTCGAGCACGTCTTCCAGTGTTCTGGACTTCTTGCCACCAAGAATCTTGGCAATCAGACGGGCGAGCTCGTCTTCCCAGAAGATATCTTCGAGACGGCTGCCGGAACGGGCCAGTGCCTGGCCAAGCGTAATGAGACGCTTGGCATCGCGAGTCAGGCGGATAGCGGGGGAGTCGGACATACCTGAGACTGGAACCTTATACCTGAAGGGGGCCGGAAGTCGGCCCGCGACCTCTAGTGTAACCCGCCGCATTTGGCCATGTCGGGGCGGCGTGTTCACGCAGACGCAACAAAAAAGGGTTCCCGCAGGAACCCTTCGTCGTCACGGTGCCGAAGCCACGCCGGGCGGCATGGCTTCGGTTTTGAACCGTACTTATACGCCCACCGACTCGGCGATCTCGACGTACTCTTCGATCTGGTCGAAGTTGAGGTACTTGTAGATCTCGTCGCTGGCCTCGTTGATGACGCCGATGTGTGCCATGTATTCCTCGCGGGTGGGAATGCGGCCCAGACGCGAGCAGATGGCGGCCAGTTCGGCGGAGCCCAGGTACACGTTGGTGTTGCGGCCCAGGCGGTTCGGGAAGTTGCGCGTGCTGGTCGACATGACCGTTGCGCCCTCGCGTACCTGCGCCTGGTTGCCCATGCACAGCGAGCAGCCCGGCATTTCGGTACGGGCGCCGGCCGTGCCGAAGACGCCGTAGTGGCCTTCTTCGGTGAGTTGCTGGGCGTCCATCTTGGTGGGCGGAGCCACCCACAGCTTGACCGGAATGTCACGCTTGCCTTCCAGCAGCTTCGAGGCTGCGCGGAAGTGGCCGATGTTGGTCATGCAGCTGCCGATGAACACTTCGTCGATCTTGTCGCCGGCCACATCAGACAGGGTCTTGACGTCGTCGGGATCGTTCGGGCAGGCCACGATAGGCTCGACGATCTCGTTCATGTCGATTTCGATGACTGCGGCGTATTCGGCGTCGGCATCGGGTTCGAGCAGTTGCGGGTCGGCCAGCCAGGCTTCCATGGCCTTGATGCGGCGGGCGATCGAGCGCTCGTCTTCATAGCCATTGGCGATCATCCACTTGAGCATCACGATGTTGCTCTTGATGTACTCGATGACCGGTTCCTTGTTCAGGCGCACGGTGCAGCCGGCCGCCGAGCGTTCGGCCGATGCGTCGGACAGTTCGAAGGCCTGTTCCACCTTGAGGTCGGGCAGCCCTTCGATTTCCAGGATGCGACCGGAAAACACGTTCTTCTTGCCCTGCTTTTCGACCGTGAGCAGACCCTGCTTGATGGCGTAGAAGGGAATCGCGTTGACCAGGTCACGCAGGGTGACGCCGGGCTGCAGCTTGCCCTTGAAGCGCACCAGAACCGATTCGGGCATGTCGAGCGGCATGACGCCCGTGGCGGCGGCAAAGGCCACCAGACCGGAGCCGGCCGGGAAGCTGATGCCGATGGGGAAGCGGGTGTGCGAGTCGCCGCCGGTGCCCACGGTGTCGGGCAGCAGCATGCGGTTCAGCCAGCTGTGGATCACGCCGTCGCCGGGACGCAGCGAGATGCCGCCGCGGGTGCTGATGAACTCGGGCAGCGTGTGGTGTGTCTTGACGTCGACGGGCTTGGGGTAGGCCGCCGTGTGGCAGAACGATTGCATGACGAGGTCGGCCGAGAAGCCGAGGCAGGCCAGGTCTTTCAGCTCGTCGCGGGTCATGGGGCCGGTGGTGTCCTGGCTGCCCACGGAGGTCATGCGCGGCTCGCAGTAGGTGCCGGGGCGCACGCCCTGGCCTTCGGGCAGACCGCAGGCACGGCCGACCATCTTCTGGGCCAGCGTGAAGCCCTTGCCGCTGTCTGCCGGGTTCTTGGGCAGACGGAAGATCGTGGAGGGCGGCAGACCCAGGGCTTCGCGGGCCTTGGCGGTGAGGCCGCGGCCGATGATCAGCGGAATGCGTCCGCCCGCACGCACCTCGTCGAACAGCACTTCAGACTTGACCTGGAACTCGGCGATGACTTCGCCGTTCTTGATGGCCTTGCCTTCATAGGGGCGCAGCTCGATCACGTCGCCCATTTCCATCTTGGAGACGTCGAGCTCGATGGGCAGTGCTCCGGCGTCTTCCATGGTGTTGTAGAAGATCGGTGCAATCTTGCCGCCCAGGCAGACGCCGCCGTAGCGCTTGTTGGGAACGTAGGGAATGTCTTCGCCTGTGAACCACAGCACCGAGTTGGTGGCCGACTTGCGGCTCGAGCCCGTGCCGACCACGTCGCCCACGTAGGCGACCAGGTGGCCCTTTTCCTTCAGCTTCTCGATGAAGGCGACGGGGCCGCGCTTGCCGTCTTCCTCGGGCTCGAACGCGGCGTCGGGCCGCTTGTTCTTGAGCATGGCCAGCGCGTGCAGCGGGATGTCGGGGCGAGTGGTGGCGTCGGGTGCGGGCGAAAGATCGTCGGTGTTGGTTTCTCCGGGAACCTTGAATACGGTAATGGTGAGGCTTTCGGGCAGCTCGGGGCGCGAGGTGAACCACTCGGCGTCAGCCCAGCTCTGCAGCACGGCCTTGGCGTGCTCGTTACCCTGATCGGCCTTGTCTTTCACGTCGTGGAAGGAATCGAACATCAGCAGGGTGTGCTTGAGGCCATCGGCGGCGACCGGCGCCAGTTCGGGATGGTCGAGCAGCTCGATGAGCGCGCTGATGTTGTAACCGCCCAGCATGGTGCCCAGCAGTTCGGTGGCACGGCGCGGGGTGATGAGGGGACAGGTTTCCTTGCCCAGCGCCACGGCAGCCAGGTACGACGCCTTGACCTTGGCCGCGTCGTCGACGCCGGCGGGCACACGGTGCGTGAGCAGATCGAGCAGGAACTGTTCCTCGCCGGCGGGCGGGTTCTTGAGCAGTTCGATGACGTCGGCAGTTTGTTGCGCGGACAGCGGCAGGGGAGGGATGCCCAACGCGGCGCGTTCGGCAACGTGTTGACGATATTGTTCCAGCATGTGCTTGCCCTATGAGCGAGGTTGAAGGAAGGGTTGCCCGAATTGTACGGGGAAACCGGCGAAACAGGCAAATGTCTTATATCTTATATAAGACCTACTTCGCACAGTTCAAGGTGGGGCCGGCCCGTCGCAAACGGGTCGTGACGTGTGTGGCGCAATCGCGCCTGAAAAAAAGCGGTTCAGTCGGCCCGCAAGTCGTCGTACGCGCCCTTCTGGCGCCGCATGTAGGCGTCGACGTACGAACACAGCGGGCGCACTTTCCAGCCCCGGGCCCGAGCGGTTTCGAGCGCGCTGCGCGCCAGGTCGGCGGCGATGCCGCGACCGCCCACGGCGGCCGGTACGCCCGTGTGCGTGATGGCCATGACGTCGCCCTGAAGGTGGTAATCGAGCACGCAGAGCTGGCCGTCTTCCACCCACTGGAAGCGGCTCTGGTCGGAATTGTGTTCGATGCTGCGGTTCATGGGAACTCCGGGTTGCGGCCTCATTCCATTGTAAGCAGGATCATCAACCACAGCACGACCATCGCCCCGATGCCGACGAAGCAGCCGCCCCAGAAGCCCACCACCGGCCAGCGCAGGCGCATGGGAATGTCGGTGGGGTCGGTCTCGGCCAGCAGGCGGTTGGCCTCACCCAGCACCCAGGCCTTGCCGCGCGGGAAGGTGAGCCGCAGGAAATAGTCGAGCGTGATGGTGAGCTTGGTAGTGAAGGGCAGCTGTTCCCAGTGGTACTTTTTGAGGTACGGGTGGCGCATGGCCAGGTTGATGCGGCGGATGTTCAGGTACAGGAATAGCGCCGATACCAGGCAGGTAAGAATGCACGCCACCAGAATCGTGAACGAGAACGGCAGCAGGTAAAAGGTTACGGTTTCCAGCATAGGCGCAATTAGAACATAGCGGCCGGCCGCTGCGCTGGCAGGCCTACTGTGGCACGTAGAGCGCCACGTAATCGCGCACCGGCTGGCTCATGAGCCGGTGCGTGTCGGCCGACGCGTCAAGTATCGCCCGTTGTTGTGCTTCGGAAAAGTGGCGCGCCAGGTTGCGCCGGAATTTGGCTTCGAGCAAGGGCAGCCCTTCGCTGCGTCGCCGTCTGTGGCCCAGCGGGTATTCGCACACGACCTCGGGCAGTACTGTGCCATCGTTCAGTTCGACCGTGATTGCGTTGGCGATCGAGCGCTTCTCGGGGTCGTGGTAGTCGGCCGTGAAGGCGGGGTCTTCCACGCAGGTGATCTTTGCGCGCAGGGCATCGATGCGCGGGTCGGCGGCTACGTGGTCTTCGTAATCGTCGGCGGTGAGCCGCCCGAAGATGAGCGGTACTGCGATCATGTATTGCACGCAGTGGTCACGGTCGGCCGGATTGTTCAGCGGGCCTTTTTTGTCGATGATGCGCAGGCAGGCCTCCTGCGTGCGAAGGGTGATGCGCGCGATGTCTTCGATCGGGCGACCCGCCTCGGTCAGCATCGCGTGCAGCTGCATGGCGCACTCTACGGCCGTTTGCCCGTGGAACTCGGCCGGCCATGAAATCTTGAACAGGATGTTTTCCATGACATAGCTGCCGTACGGGCGCTGGAAGCGGAAGGGCTTGCCCTCGAACAGTACGTCGTAGAACCCCCAGACCGGTGCGCTGAGCGCGCTGGGGTAACCCATTTCGCCGCGCCGGGCCATCAGTGCCAGTTGCACCGCGCGGCTGGTGGCGTCGCCTGCCGCCCAGCTTTTGCGGCTGCCGGTGTTGGGGGCGTGCCGGTAGGTGCGCAGGCTCTGCCCGTCGACCCATGCGAGCGATATCGCGTTCAGCATCTGTTGACGGTTCAGGCCGAGCAGCTGCGCCACCACGGCCACCGACGCCGCCTTGACGAGAACGACGTGATCGAGCCCCACCCGGTTGAAGGCGTTTTCCAGCGCAAGGCAGCCCTGGATTTCGTGCGCCTTGATCATGGCCGTGAGCACGTCACCCATGAGCGGGCCCTGTTCACCCCTGCGCGCGGCCTGGCGCGAGAGCCAGTCGGCGGTGGCAAGGATGCCGCCCAGGTTGTCGGAGGGGTGACCCCATTCGGCCGCGAGCCAGGTGTCGTTGAAGTCGAGCCAGCGGATCATGGCGCCGATGTCGAATGCCGCCTTCACGGGGTCGAGCACGTGATGCGTGCCGGGTACGCGCGCGCCGTCGGGCACGACGGTATCCGGAACCACGGGGCCCATCAGCTTGGTGCATGCAGGGTATTCGAGCGCTTCGAGCCCGCAGCCCAGCGTGTCGAGCAGGCAGTGACGGGCAGTTTCGAAGGCCAGGTCGGAGTCGACGCGGTAGTCGAGCACGTAGTCGGCCATGTCGAGCATGACCTGATCCCATTGCCGGGTGTCGGCGGACTGCATAGGCGGGCTCCTTGAAGGACTGCAGCGCCGGCAGAGGATTGCCGGCGCGTTGATACGGGCGCACCGGCAAGTACCGGGCCCCGTGGGGCCCGGTGGTGGGGCGGGCTAGAAGGCGTCGCCGGGAACGCGGACCCATCCTTCCATGAGGATGCGCGCGCTGCGGCTCATGATTGCCTTGGTGACCTGCCATTGGCCATTCACCTGCGCGACTTCGGCACCCACCCGCAATGTGCCGGAGGGGTGGCCAAAGCGTACGGCGGTGCGCTCACCGCCCCCGGCGGCGAGGTTGACCAGCGTGCCGGGGATGGCGGCGGCCGTGCCGATCGCGACCGCCGCAGTGCCCATCATCGCATGATGCAGCTTGCCCATCGACAGTGCCCGCACCAGCAGGTCGACATCTTCGGCGTTGATCTGCTTGCCGCTCGATGCCGTGTAGCCTGCGGCCGGTGCCACGAACGCCACCTTTGGGGTGTGCTGGCGCTGTGCGGCTTCGGCCGCATCGGAGATGAGGCCCATGTGTACGGCACCGTGAGCCCGGATCGTTTCGAAGCGCTCGAGTGCGGCCGCATCGCCATTGATGTCGTCCTGCAGCTCGGTGCCGGTATAGCCGATATCGGCCGCATTCAGGAAGATGGTGGGAATGCCGGCGTTGATGAGCGTGGCCTGAAAGCGGCCCACGCCCGGCACGTCGAGTGTATCGACCACATTGCCGGTGGGAAACAGCGCCCCGCCGCCGTCTTCATCGTCGGCGGCTGGGTCGACGAACTCGACGCCGATCTCGGCCGCCGGGAACGTGACGCCGTCGAGTTCGAAGTCGCCCGTTTCCTGCACGCTGCCACCTGTCATTGGCACCTGACCGATGATGGTCTTGCCGATGTTGGCCTGCCAGATCCGCACGGTGGCGGTGCCGTCGGACACCAGCCGGTCGGCGTCGATGAGGCCCATTGCAATGGCACATGGCCCCACCGCTGCCGACAGGTTGCCGCAGTTGCCGCTCCAGTCGATGAAGGGCTTGTCGATCGATACCTGCCCGAACAGGTAATCGACATCGTGACCCGGCTGGCTGCTGCGCGACAGGATCACCACCTTGCTGGTGCTGGAGGTAGCCCCGCCCATGCCGTCGGTGTGCTTGCCGTACGGGTCGGGGCTGCCGATCACGCGCATCAGCAGGGCGTCGCGCGCCGGCCCGGGCTTCTGAGCTGCGGGGGGCAGATCCTCGAGCTTGAAGAAAACCCCCTTGCTGGTGCCGCCCCGCATGTAAATCGCGGGAATCTTGATTTGGGGTGCGAACGTCATCGTTTGGGTTCCTTTATGGCTGCGCGTTGCCGGACGCTTCAAGGAAGTCCTGTGCGAAGCGCTGCAGCACACCGCCCGCTTCGTAGATCGAAACTTCCTCGGCCGTGTCGAGTCGGCAGAGGACCGGTACTTCGACACGGTCGCCGTTGCGGCGGTTGATCACGAGCGTGAGCGTGGCGCCCGGTTTGCGTTCACCCAGGACGTCGTAGGTCTCGGTGCCGTCGAGCTCCAGCGTCTTGCGGTTGGTGCCCGGCTGGAATTCCAGCGGCAGCACGCCCATGCCCACCAGGTTGGTGCGGTGGATGCGTTCGAAGCCTTCGGCAACGATGGCTTCGACACCTGCCAGGCGCACACCCTTGGCGGCCCAGTCGCGCGAAGAACCCTGGCCGTAGTCGGCACCCGCGATGATGATCAGCGGCTGACGACGCTCCATGTAGGTTTCGATGGTTTCCCACATGCGCATGACCTTGCCTTCCGGCTCGAGGCGCGCGAGCGAACCCTGCTTCACCTGGCCGTCGACCACCGCCATCTCGTTGATGAGCTTGGGGTTGGCGAAGGTGGCACGTTGGGCGGTGAGGTGGTCGCCGCGGTGCGTGGCGTACGAGTTGAAGTCTTCTTCGGGCAGGCCCATCTTGGCCAGGTATTCACCGGCCGCGCTGTCGGGCAGAATCGCGTTCGACGGCGACAGGTGATCGGTGGTGATGTTGTCACCCAGCAGCGCCAGGGGACGCATGCCCTTGAGCGTGCGTTCGCCCGCCAGCGCGCCTTCCCAGTACGGCGGGCGGCGGATATACGTGCTCTGGGGGCGCCAGTCGTACAGCGGCGAGACCTTTTCGCCCGTGTCGACACTGGCGGCGAACATCGGCTCGTACACCTTGCGGAAGTGTTCCGGCTTCACGGCCGAGGCCACCAGCGCGTCGATTTCCTCGTCGGACGGCCAGATGTCCTTGAGTGTGACCGGATTGCCCTCGGCGTCGTGGCCGAGTACGTCTTTCTCGATGTCGAAGCGGATCGTGCCCGCAATGGCATAGGCCACCACCAGCGGCGGTGAGGCAAGGAATGCCTGCTTTGCGTAAGGATGGATGCGGCCGTCGAAGTTGCGGTTGCCCGAGAGCACGGCGGTCGCGTAGAGGTCGCGGTCGATGATTTCCTGCTGGATGCGCGGATCGAGCGCGCCACTCATGCCGTTGCACGTCGTGCAGGCAAAGCCCACGATGCCGAAGCCGAGCTTTTCGAGTTCGGGCAGCAGGCTGGCTTCTTCCAGGTACAGCTGCACGGCCTTGGAGCCGGGCGCAAGCGAGGTCTTCACCCAGGGCTTGCGCACGAGGCCGCGGGCGTTGGCGTTACGCGCCAGCAGGCCGGCCGCGATGACGTTGCGCGGATTGCTGGTGTTGGTACAGCTGGTGATCGCCGCGATGATCACGGCACCGTCGGGCATCAGGCCGGGTTCTTCCTGCACTTCGCCCGTGATGCCGTGCTGCTCCAGCTCGCTGGTGGCGACGCGGCGATGCGGGTTCGAGGGCCCGGCGATGTTGCGGGTGACGCTCGACAGGTCGAAGCGCAGCACGCGCTCATACTGGGCGTTGGCAAGGCTGTCGGCCCACAGGCCCGCGGTACGCGCATACGTTTCAACCAGCTTGACCTGTTTTTCGTCGCGGCCCGTCAGGCGCAGATAGTCGATGGTCTGCTGGTCGATGTAGAACATGGCAGCAGTGGCGCCATATTCGGGAGTCATGTTCGAGATGGTGGCGCGGTCGCCGAGTGTCAGGCTGGGTACGCCGTCGCCAAAGAACTCCAGGTAGCTCGACACCACCTTGGCGTTGCGCAGGAACTCGGTGAGCGCCAGCACGAGGTCGGTGGCGGTGGTTCCGGGAGCCAGGCGGCCGGTGAGCTCGACGCCCACGATGTCGGGCAGGCGCATCCATGAGGCGCGGCCCAGCATGACGCTTTCGGCTTCCAGGCCGCCCACGCCGATGGCGATCACGCCCAGTGCGTCGACGTGCGGTGTGTGGCTGTCGGTGCCCACCAGCGTATCGGGGAAAGCCACGCCGTCAAGCGCGTGCACCACCGGTGACATGCGCTCGAGGTTGATCTGGTGCATGATGCCGTTGCCCGGCGGAATGACGTCGACGTTGCGAAACGCTTTCTTTGTCCAGTTGATGAAGTGGAAGCGGTCGTCGTTGCGACGGTCTTCGATCGCGCGGTTCTTTTCAAACGCGTCTTTCTCGAAGCCGGCATGTTCCACGGCCAGCGAGTGGTCGACAATCAGCTGGGTGGGTACCACGGGATTCACCAGCGAGGGGTCGCCACCCTTGGCGGCGATGGCGTCGCGCAGCCCGGCAAGGTCGACGAAGGCGGTCTGGCCCAGAATGTCGTGACACACCACGCGGGCAGGGTACCAGGGGAAGTCGCGGTCGCGGCGGCGTTCGATCAGCTGCTTGAGCGACTCGACAAGTATTTCGGGGTCGCAGCGGCGCACCAGGTTCTCGGCATGCACGCGCGAGGTGTAGGGCAGCGTATCGTAGGCGCCGGGGGCGATTGCTTCGACGGCTTCGCGCGCGTCGAAGTAATCCAGGTCGGTGCCCGGCAGGGGTTTGCGATAGGCGGTATTCATTGCTTGTATCTTCCAATATGGGGAACGCCGGCACTCAGGCCGGCGTTCCCCGTCAGGTTCAGGAGAGCCTCCGGCCCCGGAGGCGGCAGAGCGGCTCGTCCGGGCCGCAGCCCGGTTCCGGGGCCGACGCCGCATCCAGGATCAGCGTTCGTCGATGGGTACGAACTTCTGATCTTCCGGCCCGATGTAGTTGGCCGTGGGGCGAATGATCTTGTTGTCGATGCGCTGCTCGATGATGTGCGCTGCCCAGCCGGCCGTACGTGCGATCACGAACAGCGGCGTGAACATTGCCGTGGGAACGCCCATCATGTGGTACGACACGGCCGAGAACCAGTCGAGGTTGGGGAACATCTTCTTGACGTCCCACATCACTGTTTCGAGGCGTTCGGCAATGTCGAACATCTTGGTGTTGCCGGCCGATACCGACAGCTGGCGGGCCACTTCCTTGATGACCTTGTTGCGCGGGTCGGACACCGTGTACACGGGGTGACCGAAACCGATGATGACTTCCTTGTTCTCGACGCGGCGGCGAATGTCCTCTTCGGCCTCATCGGGGGTTTCGTAGCGCTTCTGCACTTCGAAGGCCACCTCGTTGGCGCCACCGTGCTTGGGGCCACGCAGCGCGCCGATGGCGCCGGCCACGGCCGAGTACATGTCGGAACCCGTGCCGGCAATGACGCGGCTGGTGAAGGTCGACGCGTTGAACTCGTGCTCGGCATACAGGATCAGCGACACGTGCATTGCCTTGACCCACTCTTCGGGGGCGGTTTCGCCGTGCAGCAGGGTCAGGAAGTTGCCGCCAATGGAGTCGTCGTCGGTTTCGACGTCGATCATGCGGCCGTTATGGCTGTAGTGGTACCAGTACAGCAGCGCGGGGCCGAGGCAGGCCATCAGGCGGTCGGCGATGTCGCGCGCGTCGGGAATGTTGTGGTCGTCTTTTTCCGGCAGCAGGCAGCCCAGCACCGAAACGGCCGTGCGCATCACGTCCATGGGGTGACTGGCGGGGGGCAGGGCTTCCAGGGCCGCCTGCAGCTGCACGGGCAGGCCACGCAGGCGGCGCAGCTTCTGCTTGTAGGCATTCAGTTCGGCGCGGTTGGGGAACTTGCCGTGAATCAGCAGGTGCGCGACTTCCTCGAATTCGCAGGCTTCGGCGATATCGAGAATGTCGTAGCCGCGGTAGTGCAGGTCGTTACCGGAACGGCCCACGGTGCACAGTGCGGTGTTGCCGGCCACGACGCCGGAAAGGGCAACCGATTTCTTGGGTTTGGGTTTGTTTTCTGTGGAGGTTTCTGTGGTCATGCCTCACTCCTGATCAATGATGTGGGCGGGGCGCAGCGCCCCGGATTGTCTTGCGTTTACTTGGCCTTGCCCTGCTGGAAGAGGGCGTCGAGACGGGCTTCGAATTCATGGTAGCCGATGCGGTCGTACAGCTCCTCGCGCGTCTGCATCATGTCGATGACGTTGCGCTGGTGGCCATCGCGGCGGATCGCCTGGTACACCGTTTCGGCGGCGCGGTTCATGGCGCGGAAGGCGGACAGCGGGTAAAGTACCATGCTCACCCCGGCGCTGCCGAGCTCGGGCACGCTGAACAGGGGCGTGGCACCGAATTCGGTGATATTGGCCAGCAGAGGTACCTTCACGGCTTCGCTGAAGCGCTTGTAGGTGTCCAGATCGTACGACGCCTCGGCGAAGATGGCGTCGGCGCCGGCTTCGACACAGGCCAGGGCACGCTCGATGGCGGCATCCACTCCTTCCACGGCAATGGCGTCGGTACGGGCGATCAGGTAGAACTGCTCGTCGGTACGTGCGTCGGCAGCGGCCTTCACGCGGTCGGCCATTTCCGCGGTGCTCACGATTTCCTTGCCGGGGCGATGGCCGCAGCGCTTGGCACCGACCTGGTCTTCGATGTGGCAGCCGGCGGCGCCGAACTTGATCAGGCTTTTGATGGTGCGGGCGATGTTGAAGGCCGAGGGGCCGAAGCCGGTGTCGATGTCGACGATCAGCGGCACGTCACATACGTCGGTGATGCGGCGCACGTCGATCAGCACGTCGTCGAGCGTGTTGATGCCCAGGTCGGGCATGCCCAGCGAACCGGCGGCAACACCCCCGCCCGAAAGGTAAATGGCGCGATAACCGGCACGCTTGGCCAGCAGCGCGTGATTCGCGTTGATGGCGCCGATGATCTGCAACGGCTGTTCTTCCTTGAGTGCCTGGCGGAAGCGGGCGCCGGCGGATGTATTGATGTTCTGGCTCACGTCGGATCCTCTGAGTTCATGGCGCACGGGTGCGCACGGATGATGATGGGATTCTACCAAGCACGATTCATGCCAACTTTTTTCAGCGCTCGACAGAATGCTGGCAAGGCATTGAAAGAAGCGGCGTTCATGGTAGCAGAGGTGTTCGTGTGCGGATCAAAAAACCTTCTGCTGCACGGGTGATGGTGTTTCATGGTATGTTTCAGTGAAACGTCATTGTTTCAGTGTTGCGCGTCGCACGTGCCATTTCGTCGCTCCGTTTTGTCTCTTCAATTCTTATCGTGACTCCGTACCCACCCAACACCTCGGGCCGCCTGCGTATCGTGGCGGTCGGCTTTCACGGCTTGCGCACGCTACTTGAGGACGTTGCCCCCAGTTATGCCGGCGCCGCCGAAGTCGCGGTCCTTGATCGAATCTACGATGACGCCGTGCAGGGTATTGCCGACCTGCGTCAGACCATGGGTGTGGATGCGGTCGTG
Organism: Yanghanlia caeni; assembly: GCA_030733815.1. Taxonomy (GTDB): domain Bacteria; phylum Pseudomonadota; class Gammaproteobacteria; order Burkholderiales; family Burkholderiaceae_B; genus Yanghanlia; species Yanghanlia caeni. Next base: position 30,311 of record JAUZQE010000013.1, on the reverse strand, counting down.
GCGGCGGGATCCAACGGCAGCTTCCTGCGCGATCACCTCGATCTTCCCGTGGTGCTCGTGAAGCCAGACGGTTTCGACGTGATGCAGGAGCTGGCCCGGGCGGCATCGCGCTCACGCCGCATCGCCCTGGTGACGTATGGTGCCGTGCCGCCGCAGCTGCAGCGCTTCAACGAGCGCTTTGGTCTGCAGATCGAGATCCGGGCCTATGACGGTGAGGCGCAGGCAGAAGCCTGTGTCGACGAACTGGCCGCCATGGGCATCGAGACGGTGGTGGCGCCGGGCCTTGTGGTCGACCTGGCGCGTGCACGCGGCATGGAGGGCCTGCTGCTGTATTCGCAGGGCGCGGTGCGCGAGGCCATGGCCGCCGCCATCGACATTGCCCGTGTGGCACGTCAGGAAGGCGCGCGCCGGGAAAAGCTCAATACGATTCTGGCCCAACTCAAGGACGGCGTGGTGGCGGTGGATCCCGACGAGCGCATCGAGACGGTCAATCCGGCCATGGAGGCCTTCATCGGCCGGCCTGCCGAACAGCTGATAGGCCAGCGTCTCAGTTCCGTGAACGGTGAGCTGAGCCTGGCGCAGACGCTGCGCACGGGTGTTTCGGAAGTGGAGCAGGTGCAGCAGGTGAGCGGTCGTACCACCGTGGTCACGCGATTGCCGATCGTCGAACAGGGGCGCCAGACGGGCGCCGTGCTGGTCTGTCAGGATCCGCTGGTGATTCAGCGGCTCGACCGCAGCCTGCGTTCGCGCAGCCGGCCGCCGTCGCATCATGCCAAATACGGGCTGGCCAATCTGGTGGGGGAAAGCGAAGCGCTACGCGCGGTGCGGCGCCGCGCCCACAGCTGCGCGCAAAGCACGGCCACCGTACTGGTGGTGGGCGAGAGCGGCACCGGCAAGGAGCTTCTGGCGCAGGGCATCCACAACGCCAGCGCCCGTCACGCCCAGCCGTTCGTAGCCATCAACTGTGCGGCATTTCCCGAGTCGCTGCTGGAAAGCGAGTTGTTCGGCTACGTGGAAGGTGCCTTTACCGGTTCGAGCCGTGGCGGCAAGGTGGGGCTTTTCGAGGCGGCGCATACCGGAACGATCTTTCTGGATGAAATCGGCGAGATGCCGCTGTCGCTGCAGACGCGCCTGTTGCGCGTGCTGCAGGAACGCGAAGTGTTGCGCATCGGTGCCACCGTGCCCACACCGGTCGACTTGCGGGTGATTGCGGCCACGCACCGCGATCTGGCCAGGCAGGTGAGAGAAGGCGCCTTCCGGCAGGATCTGTATTACCGCCTGAATATTCTGGTGGTGCGTCTGCCGCCCCTGCGTGAACGGCATGGTGATCTGCCCCTTCTCGCGCGGCATCTGGCCGAGAAGATCGCGCTGCGTCTGGGCGAGCGCAGCCTGGCCGACGAATCCATCGTGCAGGCGGTCGTGCAGGCGGGGCGCCATTACGCCTGGCCGGGGAATATCCGTGAGCTTGAGAATCTGATCGAGCGGATCATGGTGTTTCGCGAGCCCGAGGCGCGTGGCCGGCCGATCACGCAAAGTGAATTGCGCGACATTGCGCCGGAGCTGTTCATGCAGCCGTCGTCGGCGAAGGGCGGCAACGGGGTCACGGCAGAAGAGGCGTGGCCCGCGAATGCGCTGCAGCCCGACGAGGAGCGCCGGGCCTTGCTGGCCGCCCTGGAGGCGGCCGGCGGAAATCGTGAGCAGGCGGCCAAGCGGCTGGGAATCAGCCGCACCACGCTGTGGCGCCGCCTGCGTCGTCAGAGTCTGGCCTGAAGCTTACTTGAGCAGGTCGGCCACGCCGTCGCGCTCTTCCAGCAGCTCGTTCAGCGTGAAGTCCATGCGCTCGCGCGAGAAGGCGTCGATTTCCAGATCGCGCACCAGCGTGTATTCGCCGTTTTCGGTGGTGACGGGGAAACCGTAGATGATGCCTTCAGGAATGCCGTAGGAGCCGTCGGACGGTACACCCATGGTGACCCACTTGCCGTTCGAGCCCAGCACCCAGTCGCGGATGTGGTCGATCGCGGCGTTGGCCGCCGAGGCGGCGGAAGACAGGCCGCGTGCATCGATGATGGCTGCACCGCGCTTGCCCACGGTGGGAATGAAAACGTCGCGATTCCAGGCGTCGTCGTTGATCAGCTGAGCCAGGCTCTGGCCGCCGACCGTGGCGAAGCGGATATCGGGGTACATGGTGGGCGAGTGGTTGCCCCACACGATCAGTTTTTCGATGTCGGCCACGGCCTTGCCCGACTTGGCGGCCAGTTGCGACAGAGCGCGGTTGTGATCGAGGCGCAGCATGGCGGTGAAGTTCCTGGCCGGCAGGTCGGGAGCCGACTTCATGGCGATGTACGCATTGGTGTTGGCGGGGTTGCCCACCACCAGCACCTTCACGTCGCGGCTGGCGACTTCGTTCAGGGCGCGGCCTTGTGCCGTGAAGATCTGCGCGTTGACCTGCAGCAGGTCCTTGCGCTCCATGCCGGGGCCGCGGGGGCGGGCGCCCACCAACAGGGCGATGTCGGCATCCTTGAACGCTTCGCGCGGGTCGCTGTGGGCAGTCATGCCCTGCAGCAGCGGGAACGCGCAGTCGTCAAGTTCCATCATGACGCCTTTCAGGGCCTTCTGTGCCTTTTCGTCGGGGATTTCGAGCAGTTGCAGGATGACGGGCTGATCCTTGCCGAGCATTTCGCCCGAAGCGATGCGAAAGAGAAGGGCGTAGCCAATCTGGCCGGCGGCGCCGGTGACGGCGACGCGCATGGCGGGTTTGGACATGAGGAGGTCTCCGATAGATGAGTAGGGGTAAAAGGAATTCCGGACGTGCGACAGTGTAAAACTTTGGGGCGGGTGCCGCAGCGGGCACCGCACGCGCGTGCAAGCAGAAAAGCGTAGCGAATCCGGCCACCTTCGTCAACTGTCTTATATCTTATATAAGATAGAGGAGTATTAGACAGAAATCGTCAGGCGTGCGACAATTTTACGGTTATCCAGATTCAACGCCTGCCACACAGCAACTCCGCTACCCATGTCCGACCAAACGCTAACCGATCGAAGCCCCGACTCTGATCGAGCCGGTGGCAGTGCGGCGTTCAGCCCCCTGTATCAGCAGATCAAGGCTCTGCTGCTGCAGGGGCTCGACCGTGGCGAATGGAAGCCGGGCGAGGCAATACCCAGCGAGCTCGAGCTCGCGGCGCGCTTTCAGGTCAGCCAGGGTACGGTGCGCAAGGCCATCGACGAACTGGCCGCCGAAAACCTGCTGCTGCGCCGCCAGGGCAAGGGCACCTTCGTGGCCACGCACCACGAAGCCAAGGTGCGGTTCCGTTTTCTGCGCCTCACGCCCGACGACGCCACGCCGGCGGTATCGGGCAGCCGCATTCTCGATGTTCGCCGGCTCAAGGCTCCGGCCGACGTGGCGGCCCTGCTCGAGCTGCGCTCGGGCGAAACCGTAGTCAATCTGCGCCGCGTGCTGTCGTTCGACGACTCGCCCACCATTCTCGACGACATCTGGCTTCCGGGCGCCCCGTTCAAGGGGCTTACCGCCGAACTGCTCGAGGCAAGCCGCAGCCCGCTTTACGCATTGTTCGAATCGGAATACGGGGTCAGCATGGTGCGGGCGGAAGAAAAGATCAAGGCGGTGGCGGCCGATGCAGCGCAGGCCGAACTGCTTGCCGTCGAGGTCGGTCACCCGCTTTTGCAGGTCGAGCGCATTTCGTTCACTTATGGCGACCGCCCCATGGAGTTGCGTCGCGGCGCATACCTCACAGAAAGGTTCCACTATAGAAACAGTTTGAACTGATGCAATCAGCACGCCGATTTGATGCCGGGGGCGCAAATCGGCGAAAATGCCGGTTGCGCTTTGCAATACCTTGTTTTTCAGCAATCAATCCGAGGCCACCATGTCCGAAACAGCTTCCAAGAGGCGCCCACAGTACCGAAATCTTACTGTGCCGCAACTTCTCATTTACCTGAACCGCATGCCTCTTGCGGCGAAGACGTCGATTCTGCATCGCGCGAGCGGTGCGCTGCTTTTCCTCTGTCTTCCCCTGGTCATCGTGCCGCTCTTCGGGCGTAGCGTCGAATCGCCGGAAACCTTTGCGGGCCTGGCGGCCTGGGTATCGCATCCCCTGTTCAAGCTGGTGCTGCTGGCCATCATCTGGGGCTATCTGCATCACTTCTGTGCGGGCATCCGCTATCTCATGCTCGATCTTCATGTCGGCAACGACAAGCATTCCGCCCAGAAGTCGGCGGGCACTGTTCTGGTGGTCAGCCTTGCGCTTACCGTGATTCTTGGTCTCAAACTGTTTGGGGTGTGGTAATGAATCAGCAAAGCCTGGGCCACAAGCGGCTCGTCGTCGGCGCTCACTATGGCACGTTCGACTTCATCGTACAGCGCGTCACGGCCGTCATCATGGCCGTGTACACCGTAGTTCTCCTGCTCGGCTTCCTGTTCATGGGCGAGGTCAACTACGAAAACTGGCGCAATCTCTTTGCCTTTACCTGTCTGGGCCTGCCGGTGGGCCAGATGCTGGCCACCGTGGCGTTCCTGTCGGTGGCGTGGCACGCCTGGGTCGGCGTGCGCGATATCTGGATGGACTACGTGCGCGGCGCGGGGCTGCGTCTGCTGCTGCAGGTCCTCACCGTTCTCTGGCTGGCGGGCACTATCGCTTTCTTCGCAAAAATTCTCTGGAGTCTCTAAGCCGTGGCTGCTGTCATCTCTTCTCTCCCACGCCGCCGCTTTGATGTGGTGGTCGTCGGCGCCGGCGGGGCCGGCATGCGTTGTTCCCTCCAATTGGCCGAAGCCGGCCTGTCAGTGGCCGTGCTCTCCAAGGTGTTCCCCACGCGTTCGCACACGGTTGCCGCGCAGGGCGGCGTCAGTGCCGCGCTCGGCAACATGAGCGAAGACGACTGGTACTGGCACATGTACGACACCGTCAAGGGTTCCGACTGGCTCGGCGACCAGGACGCCATCGAATTCATGTGCCGTGAAGCGCCGCACGCCGTCTACGAGCTCGAGCACTTTGGCATGCCGTTCGACCGCAACCCCGACGGCACCATCTACCAGCGTCCGTTTGGCGGTCACACCGCCAACTTCGGCGAAAAACCCGTTCAGCGCGCCTGTGCCGCGGCCGACCGTACCGGTCACGCCATGCTGCATACGCTCTATCAGCGCAACGTGGCTGCGCGCACGCAGTTCTTCGTCGAATGGATGGCGCTCGACCTGCTGCGCAACGACGACGGCGACGTGCTGGGTGTCACCGCCCTCGAAATGGAAACGGGCGACATCTACATCCTTGAAGGCAAGAAGGTCGTGCTCGCCACCGGCGGCGCCGGCCGCATCTGGGCCGCGTCCACCAACGCCTTCATCAACACGGGCGACGGCCTGGGCATGGCTGCACGTGCCGGCATTCCGCTGCAAGACCTCGAGTTCTGGCAGTTCCACCCCACCGGCGTGGCCGGCGCGGGCGTGCTCATCACCGAGGGCGTGCGCGGCGAGGGCGGCATTCTGCTGAACAAAGACGGCGAACGCTTCATGGAGCGCTACGCGCCCACACTGAAAGACCTGGCCCCGCGCGACTTCGTTTCGCGTTCGATGGACCAGGAAATCAAGGAGGGCCGCGGCTGCGGCGACGGCAGCTACGTCGTGCTCAAGCTCGATCACCTGGGTGCCGAAACCATTATGAAGCGCCTGCCGTCGATTCGCGAAATCGCCATTAAGTTCGCCAACGTCGACCCCATCAAGGATCCGATTCCGGTGGTGCCCACCATCCACTACCAGATGGGCGGCATTCCCACCAACATTTATGGCCAGGTGGTCACGCAGGTCAACGGTGAGCCGCGCATCGTCAATGGGCTTTACGCCATTGGCGAATGTGCCGCCACGTCGGTGCACGGCGCCAACCGCCTGGGCACCAACTCGCTGCTCGACCTCATCGTGTTCGGCCGTTCCGCCGGCAACCATATCGTGTCGGAGCATCCCGAGCGCCAGCACAGCCATCAGCCCATTCCGCAATCGGCCATCGATTACTCGCTCGATCGCGTCAACCGCCTCGAAAGCCGTACGTCCGGTGAACGGGCACAAGACGTGGGCAACAAGATCCGCGTGGCCATGCAGCATCACTGCGGCGTGTTCCGTACGCTCGAGCTGCTGCAAAAGGGCGTCGAAGTCATCGAGAGCCTGGTCCCGGAGGTGGAAAACATCTACTTCAAGGACAAGTCCAAGGTGTTCAACACCGCCCGTGTCGAGGCGCTCGAGCTGGCCAACATGATCGAAGTGGCGCGCGCCACCACGAAGTCGGCCGCCAACCGTACCGAAAGCCGCGGCGCACACGCGCTCAGCGATCACCCGGAACGCGACGACGAGAACTGGCTGCGCCACACCCTGTGGTTCTCCGAGGGCAGCCGCCTGGAATACAAGCCGGTCACCATGAAGCCCATGACTGTGGAAAGCTTCCCGCCCAAGGCGCGCACGTTCTAAGCAGGATACGAAATGAGCCAAAAACGCATAGTCAAATTCGAAATCTACCGCTACGACCCCGACAAGGACGAGCGCCCCTACATGCAGAAGCTGGAAGTCGAGCTGCAGCCGACCGACAAGATGCTGCTCGACGCGATCGTGCGCATCAAGAACGACGTCGACGACAGCATCTCGATTCGCCGGTCATGCCGCGAAGGCGTGTGCGGCTCCGATGCCATGAACATCAATGGCAAGAACGGGCTGGCCTGCACCACCAACCTCAATGAGCTCACCGAGCCGATCGTGCTGCGCCCGCTGCCGGGCCTGCCGGTCGTGCGCGACCTCATTGTCGACATGACCCACTTCTTCAATCAGTACCATTCGATCAAGCCCTTCCTCATAAACGACCAGCCGCCGCCCGAGCGCGAGCGCCTGCAGTCGCCCGAGGCACGGGCCCACCTCGACGGCCTGTACGAGTGCATTCTGTGTGCATGCTGTTCCACGTCGTGCCCGTCGTTCTGGTGGAACCCCGACAAGTTCGTCGGGCCCGCCGGCTTGCTGCAAGCTTACCGCTTCATTGTCGATACCCGCGACGAAGCGACGGGCGAGCGCCTCGATAACCTCGAGGATCCGTATCGCCTGTTCCGGTGCCACACCATCATGAACTGCGCCGACGTCTGTCCCAAGGGTCTGAACCCCTCGGCAGCAATTGGCAAGATCAAGGAACTGCTGGTGCGCCGCACCATCTGAGCTGTCTATAACCTTTGGATCCCTGATGAGAAAGTTGTCAGACCTGGACCGGGCGCGTTTGCGTTGGCGGGCGCGTCGCGGCCTGCTGGAAAACGACCTGATCATCACGCGATTTCTGGATCAGTACGAGACGGAACTCACCGATACCGATGTCTCCGCCTTGAGCTTGCTGTTCGAGATGAGCGACAACGATCTGCTCGATGTGTTGCTTGGCCGCACGGAGCCCCCGGGGGTGTACGACACGCCCGATATCCGGCGCCTAGTGGGCATCATGCGAAAGCTATAAATATCTAGAGGATAATGTGATGCAACTGTCTGACAAAAAGGCCACGCTGTCGTTCTCCGATGGCGCCCCTTCCGTCGAATTTCCCGTATACAAGGGCACCGTCGGTCCCGATGTCATCGACATCCGCAAGCTGTACGGCGAAACCGGCATGTTTACGTACGACCCGGGCTTCATGGCCACGGCCTCGTGCGAATCCGGAATCACGTACATCGATGGCGACAAGGGCCAGCTGCTGTATCGCGGCTATCCCATCGACCAGCTCGCCCTCAATTGCGATTTCCTCGATATCTGCTACCTCATTCTGAACGGCGAGCTGCCCAACGCCGAGCAGAAGAAGGATTTCGACCACCAGGTCACGCATCACACCATGGTGCATGAGCAGATGCAGTATTTCCTGCGCGGCTTCCGTCGCGATGCCCACCCCATGGCCGTGCTCACGGGCCTGGTGGGTGCCATGTCGGCGTTCTATCACGATTCCACCGACATCACGAACCCGCATCACCGCCACGTATCGGCGATTCGCCTCATCGCCAAGATGCCCACGCTGGTGGCCATGGCGTACAAGTACTCGCGCGGCGAGCCCTTCGTATACCCGCGCAACGATCTGTCGTACACCGGCAACTTCCTGCGCATGATGTTCGCAACACCCTGCGAAGATTACGTGGTGAATGAGGTCGTCGAGCGCGCACTCGATCGTATCTTCATCCTGCACGCCGATCACGAACAGAACGCCTCCACGTCCACCGTGCGGCTGTGCGGTTCGTCGGGTACCAACCCGTTTGCCGCGATCGCGGCCGGCGTGGCCTGCCTGTGGGGCCCGGCACACGGCGGCGCCAACGAGGCCTGCCTGACCATGCTCGAAGAAATCCAGGCCAACGGCGGCCTGTCGTATGTCGGCGAGTTCATGGAAAAAGTGAAGGACAAGAGCTCGGGGGTGCGCCTCATGGGTTTCGGTCACCGCGTGTACAAGAACTACGACCCGCGCGCCAAGCTCATGCAGGAAACCTGCAAGGAAGTGCTCGAATCGCTGGGCCTGGAAAACGACCCGCTGTTCAAGCTGGCCATGGAACTCGAGCGCATTGCCCTGGAAGATCCGTACTTCGTCGAGCGCAAGCTTTACCCGAACGTCGACTTCTATTCCGGCATCGTGCAGCGCGCCATCGGCATTCCCACGTCGCTGTTCACCGCCATCTTCGCGCTGGCCCGCACTGTGGGCTGGATCGCGCAATGGAACGAAATGCTCTCCGATCCCAACTACAAGATCGGTCGTCCGCGCCAGCTGTACACCGGCGCTGCCGAGCGCGAAGTGCCTACCGCTTGAGCGTTCTATGGCCGCCATGCAACCCTGGGGCTGCATGGCCAGGCAACATGGCAATCGGGGCCCGTCGGGCCCCGTTTTTTTTGAGCCGCCCGCAAGCGCGGGCCGCCGTCAGGCAGGGGTGCCCAGCGGCTTGCCCTGTTCCTGCTGCGCGTCGACCGCCGCCATGGCCGTCATGTTGACGATGCGGCGCACGGTGGCACTGGTGGTGAGAATATGCACGGGGCGTGCGGCGCCCAGCAGAATCGGGCCCATGGCCACGCCATTGGAACCGGTCATTTTCAGCATGTTATACGTGATGTTGCCTGCGTCGAGGTTCGGCAGAATCAGCAGGTTCGCCGGGCCCTTGAGTGTGGAATCGGGGAAGGCGCGCAGGCGAATGCGTTCGGAAAGCGCCGCGTCGGCATGCATCTCGCCGTCGACTTCCAGATCGGGGGCAAGTGTGGCGATCAGACGCCGGGCCTGCGCCATTTTGCGCGAAGACGCCGTGGGGCGGCTGCCGAAGTTCGAGTGCGAGAGCAGGGCGATCTTGGGCACGACGCCGAAGCGCTTCACTTCCTCGGCCGCCTGAATCGTCATGTCGGCGATTTCTTCGGCGGTGGGGTCTTCATTCACGTGCGTGTCGCACACGAATACGGTTTGCGTGGGCAGGGTGAGCACGTTCATGGCTGCATAGGTGCGTGCGCCCGGCTTGAGCCCGATCACTTCGTCGATATAACGCAGCTGGTTGTCGAACTTGGACGCCACGCCGCAGATCATGGCGTCGACATCACCGCGCTGCAGCAGCATGGCCCCGATGAGGGTGTTGTGCTTGCGGATCATGGCCTTGGCAATGTCGGGCGTGACGCCTTCGCGGCCGCGCAGCTTGTAATACCCTTGCCAGGTTTCGTTGAACCGGTCGTCGGATTCGGGGTTCACGATTTCGAAATCGACGTCGCGTTGCAGCCGCAAGCCGAACCGCTCGATGCGCATTTCGATGACGGAAGGACGGCCGATGAGTACCGGGAAGGCCAGCCGTTCGTCGACGATGGTCTGCACCGCGCGCAGCACGCGTTCGTCTTCACCGTCGGAATACACCACGCGCTTGAGGTCGGACTTGGCCTGCATGAAGAGCGGGCGCATCAGCTGGCCGGTACGATACACCAGGCCCATGAGCCGCTGACGGTAGGCTTCCATGTCGGTGATGGGGCGCCGCGCCACACCCGAGTCCATGGCGGCCTGCGCCACGGCAGGGGCCAGCTTGATGATCAGGCGCGGGTCAAACGGCTTGGGGATGATGTATTCGGGGCCGAAGTTCAGATCCTGGCCGGCATAGGCCGTAGCCACTTCTTCATTCTGTTCCGCCTGCGCCAGTTCCGCCAGCGCCAGCACGCAGGCAAGCTTCATTTCCTCATTGATCACCGTGGCGCCGACATCCATAGCGCCGCGGAAGATGAAGGGGAAGCACAGAACGTTGTTGACCTGGTTCGGGTAGTCGGAACGACCGGTGGCAATGATGCAGTCGGGGCGCACTTCCTTTGCGATCTCGGGCCGGATCTCGGGCTCGGGATTGGCCAGTGCCAGGATCAGCGGCTGAGGTGCCATGCTGCGCAGCATGTCGGCGGTGAGTACGCCGGGGGCGGAACAGCCCAGGAAGATGTCGGCATCGACGCACACGTCGGCAAGTGTGCGGGCGTCGGTACGCTGGGCGTAGCGCGCCTTGTTCGGCTCCATATTGGGGTCGCGGCCTTCGAAGATGACCCCGCGCGAATCGACCACGTAGATGTTTTCGCGCCGCACGCCCAGGCGCTGCAGCAGGTCAAGGCACGCGATGGCGGCCGCGCCGGCCCCCGAGCACACCAGCTTCACGTCTTCGATCTTCTTGCCGACGATCTTCAGGCCGTTCAGAATCGCCGCAGAAGAAATGATGGCCGTGCCGTGCTGATCGTCGTGAAAGACGGGAATCTTCATGCGTTCGCGCAGCTTGCGCTCGATGTAGAAGCATTCCGGTGCCTTGATGTCTTCCAGGTTCACGCCGCCCAGCGTCGGTTCCAGGGCCGCAATGATGTCGACGAGTTTGTCGGGGTCGTTTTCGTTCAGCTCAATATCGAATACATCGATATTGGCAAATTTCTTGAACAGGCAGCCCTTGCCTTCCATGACCGGCTTGGCCGCGAGCGGGCCGATATTGCCCAGGCCGAGCACTGCGGTGCCGTTGGTGATGACGCCCACCAGATTGGAGCGCGACGTGTATTTTGCGGCGGCATCTTCGCCCTCGGCATGAATGTTCATGCAGGCATAGGCCACACCCGGTGAATAGGCAAGAGACAGGTCGTCTTGATTTGCCAGCGGTTTGGTGGGCATGACGGAAATCTTGCCCGGAACGGGTGAAGCGTGATAATCGAGCGCGAGCTTCGCCAGATCGTCATTGGCGTGCATGAATTGAATACTCCAGTAAAAACAGCGCGTGGCGGCGGGCGCCGCCACGCAAAAAAACAAAGGTCTGAAGCAAGAATATCACCTCGGAAAAATGCGGCATTGCAGCAATTCCGGCATAGTGTTTGCTTCTACCAACGGTTCCGACGATGCTGGCGACCCTTCGGGGGGTGTGGTCACCGATTGACCGACCTCGGGGGTTATACTAGTTGCACTATACGGCAGGTAACGGCGCCGTATAGCCGTTGCCTTCTGTCCTCCCGCTATCCGCTAATCGGTTTGGCCGTGTCGCGGAAGGTTGTCCTGCACATAAACGAGCGAAACGCTCGGATAGGTGAAGCGAATATATGTCATCTGAAAAAGAGCTTTTGTCCACTTCCTATCTGTTTGGAAGCAATGCGCCTTACGTCGAGGAATTGTACGAGTCCTATCTCGATAATCCGGGCTCGGTTCCTGAACAATGGCGCAATTATTTCGACCAGCTCCAGAATTTGCCTGCACCGGGCGGCTCCGAACAAACCCGTGATCAGGCCCACGCGCCCATCATCGAATCGTTCGCGCAGCGTGCCAAGGCCAACGCGTTTGCCTCGCATGTGCCGGAACCCGATCTTTCCGTTGCCAGCAAGCAGATCTCGGTGCAGTCGCTCATCGCTGCCTATCGTTCGCTGGGCGTGCGCTTCGCCGACCTCGATCCGCTCAAGCGTCACGAGCGCCCCACGATTCCCGAGCTCGATCCGGCTTTCTATGGCCTGACCGAAGCCGACCTCGATCGCGTTTACGCCGCCACCAACACGTATTTCACCAAGGCCGACACCATGACCTTGCGTGATCTGCTCAAGGCGCTGCGCGACACGTACTGCCGCAGCATCGGTGCGGAGTTCATGCACATTTCCGATCCCACCGCCAAGCGCTGGATCCAGGAACGTCTCGAATCCACATTCGGCACGCCGTCGTTCGATGCCGATCGCAAACGCAACATTCTGCAGCAGCTCACCGAAGCCGAAGGCCTCGAGCGCTACCTGCACACCAAGTATGTCGGTCAGAAGCGCTTCTCGCTGGAAGGCGGTGAAAGCTTCATCGCCTGCATGGATGAAGTCGTGAACCATGGCGGCGAAAACGGCGTTCAGGAAATCGTGGTCGGCATGGCCCACCGCGGCCGCCTGAACATGCTCGTGAACATCATGGGCAAGATGCCGGGCGATCTCTTTGCCGAATTCGAAGGCAAGCACGCCGACAACCTCACCGACGGCGACGTCAAGTACCACAACGGCTTCTCCAGCGATATCTCCACGCGCGGCGGCCCCGTCCACCTGTCGCTGGCGTTCAACCCCTCGCACCTGGAAATCGTCAACCCCGTGGTCGAGGGCAGTGTTCGTGCCCGCCAGGACCGTCGCGGCGATGAACTGGGCACGCAGGTGCTGCCGGTGCTCGTGCACGGCGACGCCGCATTTGCCGGCCAGGGCGTGGTCATGGAAACGCTCAACCTGGCCCAGACCCGTGGTTACGGTACGGGCGGCACGCTGCACATCGTCATCAACAACCAGATCGGCTTCACCACGTCCGACCCGCGCGACACGCGTTCCACGCTGTACTGTACCGACGTCGTCAAGATGATCGAGGCGCCGGTCTTCCACGTGAATGGCGACGATCCCGAGGCCGTGGTGTTTGTCACCCAGCTCGCGCTCGAATACCGCATGAAGTTCCGCCACGACGTGGTGATCGACATCGTGTGCTTCCGCAAGCTGGGCCACAACGAACAAGACACCCCGTCGCTCACCCAGCCGCTCATGTACAAGACCATCGGCAAGCATCCGGGTACGCGCAAGCTGTACGCCGACAAGCTGGTGGCGCAGGGCGTGCTCTCGGAAGACGAACCCGATCGGATGGTCAAGGCCTACCGTCAGCTGCTCGACGACGGTCAGCGCACCATCGAACCCGTTCTTACCGACTACAAGAACAAGTACGCCACCGACTGGACCCCGTTCCTGAACGCCAAATGGACCGACCACGCCGACACCGGCGTACCGCTGACCGACCTCAAGCGCATCGGTGAACGCATTACCACCGTACCCGAAGGCTTCACGGTGCATCCGCTGGTCAACCGGCTGCTGAACGACCGCCGTGCCATGGCGCGCGGCGAAGCGCGTGTCGACTGGGGCATGGGTGAACACCTGGCGTTCGCCACGCTGGTGGCCAACGGCTTCCCCATCCGCATCACGGGTCAGGATTCGGGCCGCGGCACGTTTACGCACCGCCATGCCGTTCTGCACGACCAGAACCGCGAACGCTGGAACGACGGCACCTACATTCCGCTGCAGAACGTGGCCGAAAACCAGGCTCCGTTCACAGTCATCGACTCGGTGCTTTCCGAAGAGGCCGTGCTGGGCTTCGAGTATGGCTATGCGGCCGCCTCGCCCAACACGCTCACCATCTGGGAAGCCCAGTTCGGCGACTTCGTCAACGGTGCGCAGGTCGTTATCGACCAGTTCATCACCTCGGGCGAAGCCAAGTGGGGTCGCCACTGCGGCCTGGTCATGATGCTGCCGCACGGTTACGAAGGCCAGGGCCCCGAGCACTCGTCGGCACGCATCGAGCGCTTCCTGCAGCTGTGCGCCGACAACAACATTCAGTGCGTGCAGCCCACCAACGGTGCGCAGATCTTCCACGTGCTGCGTCGCCAGATGATCCGCCAGTTCCGCAAGCCGCTGGTGCTGTTCACGCCCAAGTCGCTGCTGCGTAACAAGGAAGCCACTTCGCCGCTCGAAGATCTTGCCAACGGCCAGTTCCTGCCGGTCATCGGCGAAACCGATCAGTCCATCGATCCGGCAGCGGTCAACCGCGTCATCGTGTGCTCGGGCAAGGTCTACTACGACCTGGTCAACGCACGCAAGGAAGCCGGTCGCAACGACGTGGCCATTCTGCGTGTCGAACAGCTGTACCCGTTCGCACACAAGGCCTTCCACGCCGAATTCAGCAAGTACACCAACGCCAAGGAAGTGGTCTGGACTCAGGACGAGCCGCAGAACCAGGGCCCCTGGTTCTACATTCAGCATCACCTGTATGAGAACATGACCGAGGGTCAGAAGCTCGGCTATGCTGGTCGCGCTGCTTCTGCTTCACCGGCCGTGGGTTACCTTGCCAAGCACAACGAGCAGCAACGCGCCCTGCTCGAAGCGGCAATGGCACCCAAGTTCAAGGGCTTCATGCTGACCAAGTAAAGAATCTTTCAAATCAAGAAAACGGATACCCAACATGGCAATTACTGATGTTCTCGTACCCCAGCTTTCCGAGTCGGTGTCGGAAGCAACACTGCTCGAATGGAAGAAGCAGCCCGGCGAAGCGGTTGAAGCCGACGAAATCCTGATCGAAGTCGAAACCGACAAGGTCGTGCTGGAAGTGCCGGCGCCGGCATCGGGCGTACTGAAAGAAATCGTCAAGGGCGATGGCTCCACGGTAACCTCGGGCGAAGTGCTGGCGCGCATCGATACCGATGCCAAGCCTACGGCAGCTCCGGCCGCGGCACCTGCCGAAGAAGCCCCGGCAGCGGCGGCTCCGGCCGCTGCAGCGGCCCCGGCTGCTCCCGCCGTATCGGCCGTCACCTCGCCCGCAGCGGGCAAAATTCTGGCCGAAAAGGGCGTCGATCCGGTCAGCGTCGAAGGCACCGGCCGTGGTGGCCGCATTACCAAGGGCGACGCCCTGGCTGCCGAGGCCTCATCGGCCAAGAAGGCTCCGACCGCTCCGGTGGCACCGCCCACGCTGTCGCTCGACGGCCGCCCCGAACAGCGCGTGCCCATGAGCCGCCTGCGCGCCCGGGTCGCCGAGCGTCTGCTGCAGTCGCAACAGGAAAACGCGATTCTCACCACGTTCAACGAGGTGAACATGCAGGCTGTCATCGACCTTCGCAAGAAGTACAAAGACAGCTTTGAAAAGGAACACGGCGTCAAGCTCGGCTTCATGTCGTTCTTCGTGAAGGCTGCGGTTGCCGCGCTCAAGAAGTACCCGATCGTCAACGCCTCGGTCGATGGCAAAGACATCATCTACCACGGTTACTTCGACATCGGCATCGCAGTAGGCAGCCCGCGCGGCCTGGTGGTGCCCATTCTGCGCAATGCCGATCAAATGTCCATTGCCGATATCGAAAAGCAGATTGCCGACTTCGGCGCGCGTGCGCGCGACGGCAAGCTGGCGCTCGAAGAACTCACCGGCGGCACCTTCTCGATCTCGAACGGCGGCGTGTTCGGCTCCATGCTGTCCACCCCCATCATCAACCCGCCGCAGTCCGCAATCCTGGGCATTCACGCCACCAAGGATCGCCCTGTGGTCGAGAACGGCCAGATCGTGATTCGCCCGATGAACTATCTGGCACTGTCGTACGACCACCGCATCATCGACGGCCGTGAAGCCGTGCTGGCGCTGGTCGCCATGAAGGAAGCGCTCGAAGACCCGCAGCGTCTGCTGCTCGACGTCTGATGCCGAACGCGGCCTGAACGCCCCGGCCGTGCCCGCCTACCGGGCGGGCCGGGGTTTTTCTTGGGCCCGGCAGCAGCTTTCTTCCGCTTTCCTTTCGATCCTTCCAAAAACAGAGTATCAACATGGCTAAACAATTCGATCTCGTCGTCATCGGCGCCGGCCCGGGTGGCTACATTGCCGCGATTCGGGCGGCACAACTGGGCATGAACGTGGCGTGCATCGACGCCTGGAGCACGGCCGACGGCAAGCCTGCCCCCGGCGGTACCTGCACCAACGTCGGCTGCATCCCCTCGAAGGCACTGCTGCAGTCATCGGAACACTACGAGCAGGTCAATCACCACTTTGCCGAGCACGGCATCGAGGTGAAGGGCGTCAATCTCAAGCTTGAGACCCTCATCGGCCGCAAGGATACGGTCGTCAAGCAGAACAACGACGGCATTCTTTACCTGTTCAAGAAGAACAAGGTCACGTTCTTTCATGGCATGGGTTCGTTCTCGGGTCAGGTCGACGGCGGCTGGAGCATCAAGGTGTCCGGCAAGGCTGAAGAAGAACTGGTTGCCAAGCACGTGATCGTTGCAACGGGTTCCACCCCGCGTCAGCTGCCTGGCCTGGAATTCGACGAGACCACCGTGCTGTCGAACGACGGTGCGCTGCGCATTCCGGCGGTGCCCAAGAAACTGGGCGTGATCGGTGCCGGTGTCATTGGGCTGGAACTGGGCAGCGTATGGCGCCGCTTGGGGGCCGAAGTCACCGTGCTCGAAGCAATGCCCGAGTTCCTGGCCGTGGCCGACCAGCAGGTCGCCAAGGAAGCGCTCAAGGCCTTCACCAAGCAGGGTCTCAAGATTCACACCGGCGTCAAAATCACCGAAACCAAGGCGGGCGCCAAGGGCGTTACCATCAACTACACTGATTCGTCGGGCGCTGAACAAAAACTGGCTGTCGACAAGCTCATCGTGTCGATCGGGCGTGTGCCCAACGTGCAGGGGCTCAATGCCGAATCGGTCGGGCTCAAGCTCGACGAGCGCGGCTTCATTGCCGTTGACGACGAGTGCCGCACGAATCTGCCCAATGTCTGGGCGGTGGGTGACGTGGTGCGTGGCCCGATGCTGGCGCACAAGGCCGAAGAAGAGGGTGTTGCAGTGGCCGAACGCATCGGCGGCCAGCACGGCCACGTCAATTTCGCCACCATTCCCTCGGTCATTTACACGTCGCCCGAAATCGCGTGGGTGGGTCGCAACGAGCAGCAGCTCAAGAACGACGGCGTCGAGTACAAGGCCGGCAGCTTCCCCTTCATGGCCAACGGCCGTGCACGGGCGCTGGGTGACACCACGGGCTTCGTGAAGATTCTGGCCGACGCCAAAACCGATGAAGTACTGGGTGTGCACATCATCGGCCCGATGGCGTCCGAACTCATTGCCGAAGCCGTCACCATCATGGAGTTCCGCGGTGCGGCCGAAGACATCGCCCGCATCTGCCATGCGCACCCCACGCTTTCCGAAGCCGTGAAGGAAGCGGCGCTGGCGGTCGACAAGCGTACGCTGAACTTCTGATCTGACACGGCCATGCCGTTACGCGTCACGTCAATTACGGTGGCGCGCGGTAAGCCGGCCAGTGGCCCGGGGTGCATACCCCGGGCCGACTCTTGCCGAGGAACGACCGAACAGGCCGGGCGTGCCAGGGGGTTTCGGGCGGCCTGTTCAGTCCTTTCTTGGACACGGTTTCTTTTTCTACGAGTTTCATGAACGTACGCGAGTACTATCGCAAGGCGCTGGCGCAACGCGGCTATCGCCCCGATGAGGCCCAGGAAGCGGCCATCGACCGGTTGCAGGTCTATTACGACGACTGGCTGAACTTCAAGAAGGCGCGCTCATCGCGCCTCAAGAAGCTGCTCAAGCGCCCGCCGGTTCCACGCGGCGTGTACCTTTGGGGCGGTGTGGGGCGTGGCAAGAGCTTCATCATGGACGCCTTCTACCTTACGGTGCCGGTCAAGCGCAAGACACGCCTGCACTTTCACGAGTTCATGCGGGGCGTTCATGCCGAACTCGAGCAGGTAAAGGGGCAGCAAGATCCGCTCGACGAGGTGGCGCGTCGTATCGCCCGTCGCTATCGCCTGATCTGCTTCGACGAATTTCACGTATCGGACGTGGCCGACGCCATGATCCTGTACAAGCTGTTGCACGGCCTGTTCGAGCACGGTACGTCGTTCGTGATGACGTCGAATTACGAACCCGACGCACTTTACCCCGATGGTCTGCATCGCGACCGTATCCTGCCGGCCATTGCGCTGATCAAGGCGCGCATGGATATACTCAATGTAGATACGGGTGTCGATTATAGGCGACGCAGCCTTGAACAGGTGCGCATGTATCTCACGCCGCTATCGGCTGAAACCACCGCAGAATTGCAGGCGAATTTCGAGCGCCTTGCCGACACGGCCCCGATGGAGCCCGTGCTGGTGGTGGAAAACCGTGAACTCAAAGCGGTGGCGCTTGCCGGCAGCATCGTATGGTTCGACTTTCATACGCTGTGCGGCACGCCGCGCTCGCAGAACGACTATCTTGAACTTGCCAGCCGCTTTCATACGGTGATCCTGTCCGACGTGCCGCGCATGTCGGTGCGGCAGGCTTCCGAAGCCCGGCGCTTCACCTGGCTGATCGATGTTTTCTACGATCACAAGGTGAAGCTGATTATCTCCGCCGAGTGCCCGCCTGAAGAACTTTATACTCAGGGGCCCATGTCAAACGAGTTTCATCGCACGGTGTCACGCATTGTCGAGATGCAGTCGCGCGAATACCTCGAATCCGAGCGCAGGGCGGCCGTTACGCTGTAGCCATGCTGCGGCGCCCGCGTACATTATCAGAAGCACATACCATGAACACGCGAGTCCTTACCGGCATCACCACCACCGGCACGCCCCACCTGGGCAACTACGCAGGTGCCATCCGGCCTTCCATCCAGGCCAGCACGCGCAGCGACGTCGATGCGTTCTATTTTCTGGCCGATTACCACGCCCTGATCAAGTGCGACGATCCGCAGCGCATTGCGCGCTCGCGTCTCGAGATCGCGGCGACCTGGCTTGCCGCGGGGCTCGACCCTGAACGCGTGACCTTCTACCGCCAGTCCGATATTCCCGAAATACCGGAACTGTGCTGGATGCTCAGCTGCGTGACGCCCAAGGGGCTCATGAACCGCGCCCATGCCTACAAAGCGGCAGTCGACCAGAACGTCGCAAAGAATACCGATGAAGACGACGGCGTCACGATGGGTCTGTTTTCGTATCCCGTGCTGATGGCCGCCGACATCCTCATGTTCAACGCGCAGAAGGTTCCGGTCGGCCGCGACCAGATCCAGCATCTGGAAATGGCGCGCGACATCGCCCAGCGTTTCAACCATTTGTATGGCCGGGGCGAAGAGCTGTTCGTTCTGCCGGAAGTACAGATCGACGACGAGGTCGCCACGCTGCCGGGGCTCGACGGGCGCAAGATGTCCAAGAGCTACGACAACACGATTCCGTTGTTCGAAGGCGGCAGCAAGGCCATGCGTGCGGCTGTCAAGCGCATCGTTACCGATTCGCGCGGTCCGGGCGAACCGAAAGACGCCGAGAACTCGCACCTCTTTACCCTGTATCGGGCGTTTGCCACGCCGGAACAGTCGGCCGCGTTTCGCAAGGCGCTGGAAGAAGGCCTGGCCTGGGGCGAGGCCAAGGAACAGCTGTGCGAACGCATCGATGCCGAACTGGGGCCCATGCGCGATCGCTATGAAGATTTCATTGCGCGCCCGCAGCGCATCGAGGAAATCCTTCAGGCGGGTGCCGAGAAGGCCCGCCGTCTTTCGGTGCCGTTCATCGAGCGGCTGCGCGAGGCCGTGGGCCTGCGCCGTTCGACCAGCGTGGGTGCCGGTGCCGATTCGGGTGTGGCTTCCAAACCCAGGGGCAGGGCGGCCCGATTCGTGAGTTTTCGCGATGATGACGGGCGGTTCCGTTTTCGCTTGCTGAGCGGTGAGGGCGACCAGTTGCTGCTTTCCGAACCGTTCGACGACCCGAAGGCGGCCGGCGCCGCCATCAAGGCGTTGCAGCAGCCGGGGGCGCTGGCCCAATTGGCCTGCACCCGCGAGAACGCCGTTCAGGTGCAGCTCGAAGGTCGTGTGCTGGCAAGCTACCCGGTGCAACGGGCTGCAGACATTGAAGCGGCCCTCGAATCGCTCAACAAGGGCTGACCGGCCACGCGCTCTGAACAACCACAGCCCCTGCGCCCCTAGCGTCGGCTGCGCCCGCGCAGCCACTCGAGCGTGAGCAGCAGGGCGGTCGAGAGCACGATGAGCACGGTGGCCACGGCGGCAATGATGGGGCTGATGTTCTCGCGTATGCCGGTGAACATCTGGCGCGGCAGCGTGACCTGCTGCGGCCCCGCCAGGAACAGCGTGACCACCACCTCGTCGAACGAGGTGGCAAACGCGAACAATGCGCCTGCGATCACGCCGGGTGCCAGCAGTGGCAACGATATCGTGAAGAACCCGTACAGCGGGCTCGCCCCCAGGCTGTTCGAGGCCCGAACCAGGTTGTAGTCGAAGCCCTGCAGCGTTGCGGTGACGGTCGTCACGACGAAGGGCGCACCCAGCGCCGCGTGGGCCAGTATGAGCCCGGTGTAGCTGCTGGTGAGCCCATAGGGCGCGTAGAACAGATAGATGCCGACGCCCACCACCACCAGCGGCACGATCATGGGCGAGATCAGCACCGCCATCAGCGCACCCTTGCCCGGAAACTGCGTGCGGTGCAGCCCCAGCGCAGCCATGGTGCCCAGCACGGTGGCTATGAGCGTGGCCGCCGGTGCGACGATGAAGCTGTTGCGCGTGGCACGCATCCAGTCTTCCGATTCCAGCAGCGCCTGGTACCACTTGAGCGAGAACTCGGGAATGGGGTAGAGCAGCAGGCTGCCACTGCTGAACGACAGCGGAATGATCACCAGGATGGGAAGCAGCAGAAAGACGAGCACCAGCACGCACAGCACGTTGAGCGCGTGGTGCCAGATGCGTTCGATCAGCGATGCGTAGGGTGGGAATGCGGGTGTCATGGCTTACCCCAATCCGAGTTCGCGGCCCGAAAGCCGGCGGTAGAGTGAATAGAGCAGCAGCGTTCCGACCAGCAGCAGGAAGCCCAGCGCACTGGCCATGCCCCAGTTGATGGTCTGGTTCGTGAAATAGGCGACGTAATAGCTGATCATCTGATCGCCTGCACCGCCCAGCAGTGCAGGGGTGATGTAGTAGCCCACGCTAATGATGAACACGAGCAGGGCGCCGGCGCCGATGCCGGGGTAGGTTTGAGGCAGGTATACCCGCCAGAACGCTGCAAACGGGTGGCTGCCCAGAGAAATGGCTGCGCGCTGATACGTAGGCGGAATTGATTTCATGGTGCTGTAAATCGGCAGCACCATGAACGGCAACAGAATGTGCGTCATGGCAATGTAGACCCCCAGCCGGTTGAAAAGCAGTTCAACCGGTTCGCCGGTGAGGCCCAGGCTCATGAGCGCACTGTTTATGAGACCCTGGCGCTGCAAAAGCACGACCCAGGCCGCGATGCGCACCAGCACCGAGGTCCAGAACGGAATCAGTACGCAGATCATGACCAGGTTCGCCCGGCGGGTGGAAAGCTGGCTGATCCAGTACGCCAGCGGAAAGCCGAGCGCCAGGGGGCCACCAGCGTGACCACTGCGCTGATCAGGAAGGTGCGTCCGAATATGTCGAGAAAGGCCGACGTGGTGGGCGCAACGCGAACGATGCGGCCGTCGGGTTCCTGCTTGAGGTCGAGCGCGGCCAGCAGGTAATAGGGCGACCAGCGCGTATCGTTGCGTGCGATCGATTGCCAGTACGCCGGTTCACTCCAGCGTTTGTCGATTTGCAGGAAGCGGTCGCGGATGCCGGCGGGGTCAAGCGTGCGCGCGTCGTCGAACGGCATTCGCCTTACGGTTTTCAGCAGCAGCGTCCGGTAGCCGCTGATTTCATAGTTCAGGCGTCGTGCCAGAACGCCCGTGGCCGAGGCGTCTTTGGCGTCCTGCAGGTCATGCATCAGGGCCATGTACGCCGCGTCCGGCGGCGTCGATGTGCCGTCCCAGCCGGCCAGCGCCTCGAGCGTGCGTGGCAGCCGCTCGATGACTTCGGGGTTGTCGACCGCCCGGAACAGCAGCGCGGCGATGGGCACTACGAAGATCGCCAGCAGAAATGCGCCGAGCGGCGCGATGAGCGCAAAGGCGTGCAGTCGCCGGCGCCGTTCGGCATGCAGGATTGAGCGCTTGAGGTTGCGCGTGGGTGCGTGCCCCAACGTGGATGTCGTCATGGTGATACGGGTGTGACGGAGCCGTTCGCACGGCCCCGCGGGTTCATCACTCACCCTTTAGCGGGTGCTCCAGGCCGAGAAGCGCTGATCGAGCTCTTCACCATGATCAACCCAGAACTCATAGCCGGAAAGCAGCGCGTTCTTGATGTTCTCCGGGGCGTTGGGGCGGTCAGCCAGCAACGCGGGGTCGAGTTCGGCGATGGCCTGCTTGTTGATGGGGCCGTAGGCAATATGCTGAGCAAAGACCTTTTGCGGCTCGGGCGACGAGGCAAAGCGAATGAACTCGTAGGCCAGGTCGCGGTTGGGCGAGCCGGCCGGAATCACCCAGTAGTCGAGGTCGTAAATGCTCTGATTCCAGACGATGCTCAGATCCTGCCCTTCGCGGTTGGCCGCTGCGATACGGCCGTTGTACGCGCTGGACATCACCACGTCGCCGGCGGCAAGCATCTGCACGGGTTGGGCGCCGGCTTCCCACCACTGGATATGCGGCTTGAGCTCGTCGAGCTTGCGGAAGGCCCGATCTACGCCTTCGGGCGTCGCGAGCACCTCGTACACCTCTGCGGGTGGCACGCCGTCGGCCATCAGCGCGAATTCCACGTTATAGCGTGCACCCTTGCGCAGGCCGCGTTTGCCGGGGAACTTTTCGACATCCCAGAAGTCGGCCCAGCTGGTGGGTGCATTCGGCAGGTTCTTCGGGTTGTAGGCCATCACCGTCGACCACACGAAGGTGCCCACGCCGCACTCATGGTAGGCGTCGTCGACCAGTTCTGCCTTGGGCAGCTGGCTCCAGTCGAGCTTCTCGTAAAGCCCTTCATCACAGCCGCGGCCAATGTCTGCTGTTTCGACCTCGACCACATCCCACACCACATTGTTCGTTTCCACCATCGCCTTCACTTTGGCCTGCTCGCCGTTGTAGGCGACGTTGATGATGTTGATGCCGAGCTTTTGCTTCAGAGGATCGACGAAGGCGGCTTGCTGCGCTTCGCCGCTGGCTCCACCAAAGTTGACGATGGTGAGATCACGTGACAGGGCCGTCGTGCTCCATGCGGAAGCAATGAAGGCGGCAAGGCCGAGGGCGAGCAGGGGCGTACGTGGTTTCATGGTCGTTGCATCCTTTTTAATGAGTTTTGCTTGCAAGGAATTGAAGCGACTTACAGCGCAAATGCGCGAATATGCTCGGGAGCCGCCTTCAGAGTGACGGGCATTCCCGGCGCGAGACCGTTCAGGCGGGCGTTGTCTCCGAGCGCCAGCTTGACGGAAATGGGGGGTTGATCATCGGCGGTGCTGCACCGCAGACGAATGTGATCGCCAAAGTAGACGGTGTCGGTTACGCGGGCGGTGACGCTGTTCTCGGCACCCTGGGGTTCGACGCTCAGGCGTTCGGGGCGCACCGCTATCACGCATTGCGCGCCGGTGCCCAGGTGCTGAACGTTCAGTGCATTCACCACCGCGCCGCAGCGCAGTCGTACCGCACAGTAGGCATCGGCGGTGTCGACCACGTGACCATGCAGTTGATTGCAGTCACCCACGAACCCCGCCACAAAGCGGTTGCAGGGCGATTCGTACAGGGCATCCACGGTCGAGATCTGCTGAATCACACCCTGATCGAACACTGCGACGCGGTCCGACATGGTCAGCGCTTCGCTCTGGTCGTGGGTAACGTATACGAAGGTGATGCCCAGCGAACGGTGCAATGCCTTGAGTTCCAGCTGCATGTGTTCGCGCAACTGTTTGTCGAGTGCGCCGAGCGGTTCGTCCATGAGCACGAGCTTGGGGTCGAATACCAGAGCGCGGGCGAGCGCGATGCGCTGTTGCTGGCCGCCCGAAAGCTGACGGGGGTAGCGTTTGCCGAATGCGCCCATCTGTACCATCTCGAGCGCCGCGGCGACCCGTTTGCGCCGTTCGGCTGCATCCATGCGGCGCACCTTGAGCGGGTATTCGACGTTGCGTTCCACGGTCAGATGCGGAAACAGTGCGTAGTTCTGAAACACCATGCCGATGTCGCGCTTGTGTGGCGGCACGTTGTTCAGATTGCGACCGTCGAAAATGATGTCTCCGGCCGTCGGGAATTCGAATCCTGCCAGCATCATCAGGCAGGTGGTTTTGCCCGACCCCGACGGCCCCAGCAGCGAAAGAAACTCACCGCTGCGGATATCCAGGTTCAGGTCACGCACCACCAGCGTTTCACCGTCGTAGGATTTCTGTACATTGCGAAAGCTCACCAGCGTGGGATGATGCTCTCGCGCCGTGTCGATCGTCGTCATGTTGCTTCGCTCCATTCGGCGGGGGCACCATGGCCCGGCCGCCGTCGGGTGGCGGCGCGTCAGCCGCGGATGGACTTGGCGAGGATATGCAGCCCCTCGTCGAGCACGGTGTCTTCGATGGTGAGCGGGAACAGGAAACGGATCACGTTTCCGTGCGGGCCGCAGGTAAGCAGGATCAGGCCATTTTCCATTGCCTTGCGCTGTACGGCCTTTGCAAAATCGGTGTGGGGCTGCGTCGTGCCCGGTACGCGGAACTCCACCGCCACCATGGCACCGAGACCACGGATTTCGGCGATTTCGGGCACCACCTTGCGCAGCGATTCCAGGGTGGTTCGCAGTCGGTCGCCCACGACGTTTGCGCGCTCGACCAGTGATTCGCTTTCAATGATGTCGAGTACAGCGTGGGCGGACGCCAGCGCCAGCGGGTTTCCGGCGTACGTGCCGCCCAGCCCGCCGGCGGGGGCGGCATCCATGATTTCGGCACGGCCGCAGACACCCGACAGGGGCATGCCACCGGCCAGGCTCTTGGCCATCGTGATGATGTCCGGCACGACGCCCGCGTGTTCGATTGCAAACATGCGCCCGGTTCGGGCGAAGCCCGTCTGCACCTCGTCGGCGATGAGCACGATGCCGTGTGTGTCGCACATGCCGCGCAGCGCCTGCAGGAACTCGGGGGGCGCAACGTTGAAACCGCCTTCGCCCTGCACGGGTTCTATGATGATTGCCGCCACACGCTTGGGGTCAATGGTGTTCTTGAACAGAAAATCGATACCGTTGAGCGCGTCTTGCGTGCTGACGCCATGCAGCGCGCTGGGGAAGGGGGCGTGGTAGATCTCGGCTGGCATGGCACCGAAACCTGCCTTGTAAGGCTGAACCTTGCCGGTGAGCGCCATGCCCAGAAGCGTACGGCCGTGAAAGGCGCCTGAAAATGCAATGACCCCGCTGCGGCCGGTAGCCGCGCGTGCGATCTTGATGGCGTTTTCCACCGCCTCGACCCCGGTGGTGAAGAAGGCGGTCTTCTTGGCGTGGTCGCCCGGGGTGATCGCATTGACTTTCTCTGCCAGCTCGATATACGCGTGATATGGAGCCACCTGAAAGGCGGTGTGGGTGAATTTTTCGAGCTGGCGGGCGATGGCGGCGACGATGCGCGGATGCCGGTGGCCCGTGTTGTTCACGGCGATGCCGGCTGCGAAGTCGATGTAGCGGTTGCCCTCGGTGTCCCAGATTTCCGCATTTTGTGCGCGTTCTGCGTAGAACTCACAGGTGATGCCAATGCCGTTGGGGATGGCTTCGCGCTGGCGCTGCTGCCAAGTCAGGCGCGTCATGTCGTGCTCCTCCGATGTGCAGAAGGTGTTCTGCTAATGTTCAGGTTTGTATTTATGTTCGTCACAATGTATCTGTTACGTGGTCTAGAATGAAGGGCCACTTTTGTAAATTTAATGGGGCCATTTCATGTCCGTGGCGATCGGTGAGTGGTTGCAGCAATGGATGCAGAAGCGCTCCGGCGAGCCGGCGTACCGTCAGCTCTACCGACTATTGAGACAGGCCATACTCGAAGGGAGGCTTGGGCCCGGGGCACGATTGCCGTCTTCGCGGCAGCTGGCAGCCGACCTGTCGGTGGCGCGCAATACGGTGCTGCAGGTGTACGAACAGCTGGCGGTGGAGGGCTACGTGTCGGCTGCAACGGGTCGCGGCACGTTCGTCGAAGACATCAGTCATGACCTGCCGGTACGAGCGCGTCCGGTCGAACACCGTCAGGGCGCAGGGCCGCGCGCCGCGGCTTCCGGGCCCCGGCTCTCGGAACGGGGGCGTCGGCTGATGTCCTCCCTGGGCTATTCCGACCGGCAGTACGGTGCCTTTATGGCAGGCGTGCCGGACGTCTCGGCCTTTCCGGCACGCCAATGGATGCGCATCCAGAACAGGCATTGGCGCATGATGCGCCCCGAGCTGCTGAGCTATGCGCCTTCAGGGGGATATCCGCCCCTTCGGCAGGCGCTCAGCGAGCATCTGGGTGCCACCCGCTCGGTGACGAGCCACGCCGGGCAGGTGGTGATTACTTCGGGCATACATCAGGCCATCGACGTGGCCGTGCGCCTGCTGTGCGATGTGGGCGACCGGGTCTGGATCGAGGAGCCGGCGTATTGGGGCATTCGCAATCTGATGGTGTCCCAGGGCCTCGAAGTCGTCGGCATTCCCGTCGATGCGCAAGGCATCAACCCCCGCGGCCACGATCTGCTGCACCCGCCACGCCTCATCATCGTCACGCCCTCCCACCAGTATCCGCTGGGCATGGTCATGAGTCTTGCCCGACGCCGTCGCCTGCTGGAATATGCACGCCAGCATGGCTGCTGGATACTCGAAGACGACTACGACAGCGACTTCCGCTATGGCGGGCGACCGTTGCCGTCGCTGCAGGGTCTCGATGAAGCCGGTCTGGTTATCTATGCCGGCAGCTTCAGCAAGATGCTGTTTCCGGGCCTGCGGGTAGGGTACGTGGTGGTGCCCGAACGTCTTGCCGGGCCGTTTGCGTCGGCTGTGGCCGAACTCTTTCGCGAGGGGCAGCTCATTACTCAATCGGTCATGGCCGACTTTCTGCGCGAAGGTCACGTCACGTCACATATGCGCAAAATGCGCAGCAGGTATGCCGCACGGCGCGCGTGCCTCATCGAATCGGTGCACGCCCGCTATGGCACGGCGTTGCGCATCGTGGGCGACAAGGCCGGGCTGCATCTGGTGCTGGCCCTGCCGCGCACGGCCGACGACGTCGCCATCTGTCGCACGGCGTATCAGCGTGGCATCATGGCACGGCCGCTCAGCAGCTATTATCTGCTGCCCGAACGGGCGCAGAAGGGGCTCGTGCTGGGTTATGCCGGCGTGCCCGAGGCCGACATTCCCAATGCATTCACCGTGCTGGCAGACGTGATCGATACGGAACTGCGAAAGAGCTGAGGTGAGGTCGCCCCAGACCTGTTCCGCTTGAGCAGGGCCCGTTCGTATGCGATTTCCGCCTGGGCTATGGCGATCGCCTCGGGCGTACGAATCGCGCTGCGGCGGCAGAAGACGTCGCCCGTGCACGGGTCGAATACGATCTTGCGAAGGCGGGCGCCACCCAGATCGCTTGCCAATAGCGGAATGTGCTCACGCTGCAGCCATTGGCGCGCAAATTCGGCATTGCGTGTACCGATAGCGGTGTGAATTCCGCTTACCACGTTGCCGCCGCCGAACGCTTTCGCCACCAGCCTCGACGGATGGGCGCCCCGCGCAAACATCGCATTGCGCAAGACCTCCATAGCGTAGTCACCCTGCAGCACGATCTCGTCGCCGTCCACGTGGCGACGCGTGCCGCCCGGCAGCAAAAAATGGTTCATGCCGGCCAGGCGCAGCCTGGTATCGTAAAGACAGACGGCGACACATGAACCGAGCAGTGTGGCGATGGGGCGGGCGCTCTCCACTGCCCAGCCACCTGGGTTGATAACGTGTGCAAGACGTTCCAGGCGGCGGGCGGCCACGCGCTCATGCTCGGCGTTGCGGCAGCGCGATGTACTTGTGCCTGCCAGGCCTGGATCAGCGGCCATAAGCGACGATCTCCTGAGCAATGTGATCCAGCGGGACGATTTTGCCTACGCCGCCCAAATCTATGGCCGCCTTGGGCATGCCGAATACGACGCAGGTCGACTCGTGCTCGGCAATGGTCTGTGCCCGGGCTTCACGCATTTCCCTGATGCCGCGCGCGCCATCGTCGCCCATGCCGGTCATGATGATGCCCAGCGCGTTGCCGCCGGCGGCACGGGCCACGGAGCGGAACAGCACGTCGACCGAAGGTTTGTGCCGGTTCACCGGCGGGCCGTCAGTCACGAGCACGCCGTACTGCGCGCCGTTGCGCTGCAGCATCATGTGGCGACCGCCCGGCGCGATCAGCACCCGGCCCGGCAGCACACGGTCGCCGTCCCGCGCTTCGCGTACTTCCATGGCACATAACTCGTTCAGGCGGTAAGCAAGCATCGATGTGAACGTCTCGGGCATGTGCTGCACCACGACGATGCCCGCCGTGGTGCGGGGCAATGCGGTCAGCACGGTTTCAAGCGCCTGCGTGCCACCGGTGGAAGTTCCGATGGCGATCACCTTCTCGGTGGTTTCGGGCAGGGCCACCGCAGATGGTTGCCGAGTGCCGAGATCATGCGCGGGTGCCGCGATTCGCTCGACATGGCGGGGCCCGGCTGGCTGGCGCGGGCGGGAAGCGTCGTGTCGTACACGAGCCATGTCGGCGCGTGCGGCGGCGCGCACGGCGGCAACCAGGTCGTTGCCGCTGTCCAGTAGAAACTGCCGAACTCGCAGTTTGGGTTTGGTGATGATGGCCAGCGCACCCGCGGCCAGCGCCTGCACAGTGGTGGCGGCGGCCGAATCGGTGAGCGAGGAACACACCACCACGGGCGTGGGCCGTTCGGCCATGATTCGCCTGAGGAAGGCAAGGCCGTCCATGCGTGGCATCTCGATGTCGGTCACGATGACGTCCGGCCACTGCTGCTGCATCTTCTCGAATGCAACGAGCGGGTCGGGGCATACGGCAATGACTTCGATATCGGCCTGACGCTCCAGAGTTTCGCGGTTCACCTGCCGCACCACGGCCGAGTCATCGATGACGATCACCTTGATTCTTTGCATGGGATTGCAGCCTGTTCAATCCGGCATTTCGGTGCTGAGCGCAAAATCGCTCAAGGCCTGTGTTGCGGCGGGCGGGCGATGGCTGGGGCGGGGGCTTGTGGGTAGCCTGTAGATGCTGGGGCGTACGGTCTCGAGCTGCGTATCGAGCCCGCTCAGGCTCTCGGAGTGCCCCACGAACAGGTAGCCGCCTGGGTGCAGCGTTTCGATGATCCGGCGCACGACCTCGCGCTTGGTGTCTTCGTCGAAGTAGATCATGACGTTGCGCAGGAACACCACATGAAATCGCCCGATGTCAGGCAGCGGGACGTTCAGGTTGATCTGCTGGAACCGCGTGTTGCGGCGCAGATCGGCGGCAACGATGAAGCTGCCTGCCTGCCGGCGCACGCCCTTGAGGCAGTATTTGTGCAGCATGGCAGGGGGCAGGCCGCGGGTGCGTTCAAGCCAGTATTGGCCACGGCGGGCGGTGGCAAGTGACTGGGTGCTGATGTCGGAGCCGAGGATCCGCCAGGTGCCGTTCAAACCCAGGCAGTCTGCCAGCACCATGGCCAGTGTGTACACCTCTTCGCCGGTGGACGCGGCGGCGCTCCAGACCGAAAGCGGTTCGCCCGCCGGATGCTGCGCGATGACCGTGTCGCGCAGGTAATCAAAATGGGTCTGTTCCCGGAAGAAATAGGTTTCGTGCGTGGTGATCAGGTCGATCATCACCTGACACTCGCCGTCGTCTGCGCACACGAGGTCGTAGTACGAACCGAAGCCGTCAAGTTGCAGTCCGAGCACGCGCTTTCCCAGGCGGCTGACCAGAAGAATCATCTTGGAGTCGGCCAAGCTGACGCCGGCGATGTCGTGAATGAGACGCTGAAAGCGTGCGAATTCCTGTGGGGTGATCTGCAGATTTGTCATGTTGCCTGAGTCGTTTCCTGCGTGTCGTGGCTGATTCGTGCAAGCAGTGCCATTTCGTCAACGGAGAGCACGCGCTCGATCGCCAGAATGACAACGAAGCGACCGCCAAGCTTGCCCATGGCGGCGATGAAGTCGGCGCGGATGCGGGCGGCGAACGTTGGGGCGGGCTCTATGTCGCAATCGGGAATGTCCAGGACGGCCGAGACGCCATCCACCATCACACCAATGTCATGGGTTTCATTTTGCTCATGCAGTTCTTAATTAGTCGTCCCTGAAAAATCCCCGTGACCCGCATAAACATTGGTGGTTGGGGGTTTATCGGATACCCGGAACTCCCAGTTTGTTGTCCAATGACGGTTGTTTTCTGGGAGTTTTACTGCCATGTTCGCCTGCCCCGCCACCGATGACTTCTTCCGTGCCCGCATTGACCAGATGATCGACCTGCGCCACCCGCTGGCGGTGCTGGCCTCGCGCAT
>JAUZQE010000129.1 GCA_030733815.1 Yanghanlia caeni | reverse complement strand
GACTTTCGATGGTGTGGCTCGCCATGAGAAAGCAATCCCTGTTTATGTATGTACGGTGGTGCTGGCGTGGGTTGCCAATGCCAGCTTTTACTACCTGTTGACGTCGTTCTGCGAGATGGGCGTTGAAGTCGCTCAAGTTTCCACGACCATCGCCGTTGCGGCGATGAATTTCATTCTTTACAAAAGGATCGTGTTCCATGAACGCATTGGTTGAGAAGTGGCCTCGTAAACGCTCCGGGGGCCCGATTGAGCTGTCAGTCGTAATTCCCATGTACAACGAGCATGAAGTGATTCCGACCATGTATGAACGGATTACTACCGTGATGGCTCGTTTAAACGCGCCTTACGAGCTGGTTCTGGTGGACGACGGCAGCCGGGATGGTACGCCCAACTTGATTAAAGCACTCGCTGAAAGGGACAAGTCAGTCACCGCGGTTTTCCTCAGTCGTAATTTCGGAAAAGAAGCGGCGCTCACGGCGGGCCTGGCGCATGCCGCGGGAGCAGCGGTCGTCATAATGGATGCCGAT
>JAUZQE010000128.1 GCA_030733815.1 Yanghanlia caeni | reverse complement strand
TGAATCGCCCCGGGTTTTGAGGAGGCTCCAACTTTTGAGAAAATGGAGCCATGAGCAAGAACAACAAATTTTCGCCTGAAGTCCGTGAGCGTGCCGTTCGATTGGTGCAGGAGCATCGCGGTGAGTATCCGTCGCAATGGGCGGCGGTGCAGTCCATTGCGCCCAAGATCGGCTGCTCAGGCCACACGCTGTTGAAGTGGGTGCAGCTTCAAGAGGTGGAGGCTGGCACGCGGCCTGGTGTCCCTCAGGCAGAGCAAGAACGCATCAAAGCGCTCGAGCGTGAGGTCAAAGAGCTGCGCCGGGCCAATGAAATCCTGAAGTCGGCAAGTGCTTTTTTCGCTCAGGCGGCGCTCGACCGCGAACTGAAGAAATAAACGCCTACATCGACCAGCACCGGGGCCTGTATGGGGTCGAGCCGATCTGCAAGGTGTTGCAGGTCGCCCCGTCAGCCTACCGGCGATATGCCGCCCGATGCCGGAATCCGGAACTGCGAAGCCTGCGAGCCAAGAGGGATGAACAACTCATGGTGAATATCC
>JAUZQE010000127.1 GCA_030733815.1 Yanghanlia caeni | reverse complement strand
GCCGGAGGCGGTGCACCTTGTTTCCGGAAAGACATTGACCCCGGTGTTCTCAAACAGGCGCTATACGTTACTGAAGGCATCGTCAAATGCAAAGTGAATTTGAGGCACAAAGCGCGTCGGCGCGAAGCGTCTGCTCCAGGTGATCCAGTAGTGTCCAGTCCGTACCGGGCCGGCCGCGATCACAGACCCAGGAAAACCTGGCAGTGCGGTGGGAGACAACCAACTCCAGCAGCGCGGCCAGGGTCGCGTGGTCCCTGGCTCGTTCACCCATGGATCGTCTGCACAGCGCATGCGCTGGCTCACCATCGGGTGGAAGAGCGGCGATCCGAATCAATGCGACACGCTCTCGAAGAACGCGCTTTAGGCCGCCCCCCTACCTGCGAACGGCGGCGGCTCGCGAAAGTTGCAAACTGAATGACGCAAAACCCGGAAAGTTGCAAACTGAAGCGTCAATCTCTATCAAAGTGAACTGCTATTCGTCGCATAACCCATTGATTTATATCTTTGTTTGGTTGCAAACTCAGTGGCGATCGACAG
>JAUZQE010000126.1 GCA_030733815.1 Yanghanlia caeni | reverse complement strand
AAATGGATACGCTGGACGCGGGCTTTCGCCTTCTTCCAGTTGGTGCTGAACTTCGTTTTGCGGCTCATCGCCTGCTGCGCCTTGCGCAAGCGGTCTTCGTGCCGCTTGAAACTGTTGAGCGGCGCGTAGAACGTGCCGTCTGAGAGCGTGGCAAAGCGTGTCACGCCCATGTCGATGCCCACGGCACTGGTGGCCTTGGGCACGGGGGCTTGAATTTCACGCTCTGTCTGGATCGACACGAACCATTTGCCGCACGACTGGCTGACGGTAACGTTCTTTACCGTACCCAGAACCTCGCGGCTGTTGCGGTAGCGCACCCAGCCGAGCTTTGGCAGGAAGATGCGGCTGTTGGCCTGGTCGAGCTTGATCTGTTTCGGGTCGGGATAGCGGAAGCTGTCGTGTTGGCCCTTCTTCTTGAAGCGCGGGAAGTTGGCCCGCTTGGCGAAGAAGTTGGCGTAAGCGCGCTCAAGATCCTTGAGCGTTTGTTGCAGCGGATGCACAGGCGCATCGGCCAGCCACGGCGTTTCCGGCCCATTGCGCCACTCGGTGAGC
>JAUZQE010000125.1 GCA_030733815.1 Yanghanlia caeni | reverse complement strand
CATAGGTGAAGTCAGCGACCCACAGTCGATTCGGGCGATCGGCCACAAAGTGACGCTTGACCAGATCTCTGGGGCATGCCGCTGCGCTATCTGGCACAGTGGTACGCACCCGTTTGCCACGTCTGACACCCTCGATACCAAGGCGACGCATCAGGCGTTCAACCGTGCAGCGAGCCACCGCCACGCCTTCCCGATTCAGCTGCTTCCAGACCTTACGAGCCCCATAGACCCGGAAGTTCTGTTCCCACACACGTTGGATATCCACCATGAGTTGTTCATCCCTCTTGGCCCGCAGGCTTCGCAGCTCCGGATTCCGGCATCGGGCGGCATGTCGCCGGTAGGCTGACGGGGCGACCTGCAAAACCTTGCAGATCGGCTCGACCCCATACAGGTCCCGATGTTGGTCAATGTAGGCGTTTATCTCTTCAGTTCGCGGTCGAGCGCCGCCTGGGCGAAAAAAGCGCTGGCCGACTTCAGAATCTCATTGGCGCGGCGTAATTCCTTGTTCTCGCGCTCAAGCGCCTTGATGCGCTCTTGCTCCGCCTGCGGCACGCCGG
>JAUZQE010000124.1 GCA_030733815.1 Yanghanlia caeni | reverse complement strand
CGAGCCGATCATCGGACACCTGAAGGCAGATCACCGGATGGACCGCTGTCACTTGAAGGGCGAATACGGCGACCGGCGGCACGCAGTGCTGTGCGCGGCGGGCTACAACATCAAATGGCTGCTGCGCATGATTGCCAAGAAGGGCGTGCCCTTCCTGAGGGCGCTTTTTTTGCGCCTCGCGAAAGGCACGATCCCACGCCGGTTCTGGCTGGCCTTGGCCGCGCGCCGGCCTGTCGAGCGCTTGAATGACAGTCTCGGCGTTCGGAAGCTGTGGCTCTTGGCGGCATGAAACGCCCGAATGACCGTTGAAATGAATATTTCAGGGACGACCACGTACACCACGCTGATGTAGCGTAAGCGGTGCATCTACCCCATTATTCCGAGGCAGCCAGATTCATGGCTAAATCCTGGTCATGGACATTCCACGGCAACAAGGCCTCAATTTCATCGACCGTTTTTGCCAGCGGCAGGCGTTCCAGCACGAAGCGCAGCCACGCATAGGGTTCGCGATCATTGGCCTTTGCCGTCTGCAGCAACGAGTACAACACCGCACTGGC
>JAUZQE010000123.1 GCA_030733815.1 Yanghanlia caeni | reverse complement strand
CTCAGCCGTTATGATCCAATGAGCCTCGCAAAGCATTTTAATGTCAATCATAACTGGCTCCTTTCTGAGTTCATTCGGGCCTCCACCGCTCAGTTCGTATATGGAATGGCTTCTGAAATAACCGGCCTTGAGTTCATACCTCCCGATGCATTCTGAATACTGACAGTTCGCATTTCATCCACTTCCATTCCATCGAAAGAAAGAACGCATGTCAGAGTTCTGTCGCACTCTTTCGACGGAGTCTATGGGCCGCCCATTGTCCGTGGACATCAGTCAACGATCGCGACGCACCGCTGGATAAACGACCCTGCTATTGATAGGTCCGAATTTCCTTATCCCTTCAAAGTACGATCACCTCGCTTAACGACAACGTAGACGCAAATTGGAGTTATGTCGCCGCCTAGCATCTGGAACTGATCCGTCGTCGTAGCAGGCTAAGGGCAGTACACCGCGGCCTGCATGAGCCACCGGTGCCGTGCGAACCGACACTGCGGTCACGCTGCCGCCCTCGGGTTGCAAACTCAGTGACGGAAGTTGCAAACTCAGTGGCGATCGACA
>JAUZQE010000122.1 GCA_030733815.1 Yanghanlia caeni | reverse complement strand
GAAGGTGCTGGCAATGCCCACCTTCACGCCAAACTCGTAAGGCCGGCGCGCCTTGCCCTTGCTGATGCAGTCCACCTCCGGGGCGTGCCAGGCATACAGCTTGGGCTGGCCATCGATGGCTTTGCGCTGGGCGCTCTGAGCCCCAATACGCTGCGCCTTTCCCAAGACCTCGTCCAGTGCCTCGCGAACCGCCTGACCGATCGCGCTGGCTTTGCGGTCGATCTCGCGGGCCAGCCGCCCAACGATGGTTCGCTGACGTTTGATTGCCCGGCGCATCCG
Organism: Yanghanlia caeni; assembly: GCA_030733815.1. Taxonomy (GTDB): domain Bacteria; phylum Pseudomonadota; class Gammaproteobacteria; order Burkholderiales; family Burkholderiaceae_B; genus Yanghanlia; species Yanghanlia caeni. The sequence goes on along the minus strand of JAUZQE010000122.1, from coordinate 285 downwards.
CTTGAACTGGCGCGCATGAGCGAAGCGCCCGGCCTGGCGGCTCAGTTGCTCGCCCTCCTTGGCGAAGGTCTGCTTGAGCGCAATGCCGGCACCCTTGGCCGCTTCCACCAGCTTGATGCGTGCCGTCTCCAGTAGCCGACTGTCCGTCGGGTGGGCGATGGCCTTCTCCTGCACCGTGCTGTCCACAATCACCCGGCTCAGCTCCTGGGGCTTGATCAGCTTGAGCTCAACGGCCACGTTGATCGTCTGCGCCAGCAATTCTTCGACGCCGTCTTCGCCCAGCAG
>JAUZQE010000121.1 GCA_030733815.1 Yanghanlia caeni | reverse complement strand
CGAATGAACTCAGAAAGGAGCCAGTTATGATTGACATTAAAATGCTTTGCGAGGCTCATTGGATCATAACGGCTGAGGAGATTTGTCGTTGTTGTTGCATTTGTGGTGCCGACTATGCGTGCGAGTCTTCTGTGGTTGACTTGTCAGACGGTTATATAGAAGAATGCGTCCATACACAAAAGCTAATTCTGTCGGCGTTAATTCAAGGGAATTTTTCTATTTACGGTCACGATGAGTTGTTCCCGCTGGAATATCTCCCAAGGTTTATGGCTTTGAGGGGGTGGCATGTTGCTCAAAAGGATCTTGGCCCCCAACCGAGGGTTAGGCCAATGGTGTTGGAGTTCATCAAGCAGGGGGAAATTAGTGATCAGATAAATAGCGAACTTTCAGATGCTGAGTATTGGATGGAAAACGTGCGCGCGCCATTTACAGAGCAAATGGATGATTAAGGACGGTCTGAACAATTCCCCCGCCCAACGGTAAACTTCGTCTGTCACACCCTCTCGAGTCTGTTCATCATGAGCCAACTGAGTTTTTCTGAAGCGGAATTTGCCGGTAAGCGCAAGAAGACACGCCGTGAG
>JAUZQE010000120.1 GCA_030733815.1 Yanghanlia caeni | reverse complement strand
GCGTTTGGCTGAATCCAGAGAAGGAAACGACCGTTATCCATGTGCATAGTGAACTAGAAGCAGCATGACTCATGTTCCAACTACATTGACAGACGCCGCCCGCCGCCGAGGTCTGGCTCAACCCCGAAAAGCAGAGCACTCACGCACAGCGAAATTTAGAGCATGTAGCCTGAAGAAAACGGACATCTTCTTTGACAAACACCGGCTCCAACAAAGCGATCACCATTGCGAGGTTTGTCTCACTGCCAGGCGAGTTTCGCCACGAGTACACCGACAAGTATCTAGCGAGCTCATGGATTGTCCGTCACCTCTATGCTATGCGACGAGCCACTCATGTTCGTATCTGATAATTTGTATTATCAGGTAAGAATTATTGGCCGAATTGTGGGGATTCTCGCGCGACGATCGCTGTAACCGCTTGATATTGCGAGAATTACCTGGCAGATGCCATTCGATACTCAATCTCCTTCACGCCGCCTGTGGCGCAAGAGCTGAAGCCCCGAAACCAACCTTTGACCTTGGTGTCGATCGCCACTGAGTTTGCAACTTCCGTCACTGAGTTTGCAACCCGAGGGCGGCAGCGTGACCGCAGTGTCGGT
>JAUZQE010000012.1 GCA_030733815.1 Yanghanlia caeni | reverse complement strand
CGGATTATTCAGCGTAGCGATGGCTACGGCTACGCAAGGATAGCAACCTCGAAAGGAGATGCGGGAGCAGGGCACGTGAAACGTGCCGCGCTATCCCTCCCCGGCCGGAAGGCCGAGGTTTCCCGCGCAATCGGATGAAAACCCTCAGCTCGCGCGACAATCCCGACTTTCGCCTTCTGCTGCGGACGCTGCAGGGGCAGCGTGCGCCAGGTGAGCGGGGTGGTGCCGTGCGTGTTGCGCTGGAAGGCGTGCATCTGTGTGAAAGCTGGCTGTCATTTGCTGGTCAGCCGGAACTGGCCTTCGTGGATTCTGATCGGCAGATGCAGCCCGAGATTGCCGCATTGCTGCGGGCGCTCGACCCGGCCCGTGTGCGGCTCTGCACGCCGGCGCTTTTGCGCGCCGCTTCGCAGGTGGTGCAGGGTCAGGGCGTGATCTTTCTGGCTCGCGCGCCGCAGCCCGTGATGCCCGAGCGCATTCAATCCAACTGTTTGTGGCTCGATCGCGTGCAGGACCCAGGCAACCTCGGCACGCTGCTGCGCACGGCCGCGGCGGCCGGTATCGATTGCGTATTCGCCTCGAAAGGCACGGTGGCCGCATGGTCGCCCAAGGTATTGCGCAGTGCACAGGGCGCCCACTTCGTGTTGCAGATTTTCGAAGGTCAGGACCTGGTCGCGCTGCGTGCGCGGCTCGATATTCCACTGCTGGTCACGGCGCTCGATGCTGCGGTTTCGCTGTACGATGCCGCGCTGCCACCGGCTGCGGCATGGGTGTTCGGCAACGAAGGTCAGGGGGTGGCGCCGGGCCTTCTGGCACACGCCGATCTGCGCGTGCGCATTCCGCACAGCACCAGGGTCGAGTCATTGAACGTGGCGGTGGCCGCAGGCGTCTGCCTGTTCGAGCAACTGCGGCAGGTGGGCCGGCCTCAGTAAAGCTGGCGACGTTCCAGGCCGATTTCGGTCATCACCTTGGTCGAGATTTCTTCGATCGACTTGGTGGTGGTGGACAGCCAGGGTATGTTTTCCATTCGCATGAGCCGTTCGGCGGCCGCAACTTCGTGCCGGCACTGCTTGATGGACGCATACTGGCTGTTGGGCCGGCGCTCGTTGCGCACCTCGGCCAGACGGGACGGCTGAATCGACAGCCCGAACAGTTTCTTGCGGTACGGCAGCAAGGTGGCCGGCAGGGCGCCGCGATCGAAGTCTTCCGGTATGAGCGGGTAGTTGGCGGCCTTGACGGCGTATTGCATGGCCAGATACAGGCTGGTGGGGGTCTTGCCACAGCGCGATACGCCGATCAGGATGACGTCGGCTTCCTTCAGCCCCTCGACATACTGCCCGTCGTCGTGCGCAAGCGTGAAATTGATGGCCTCGATGCGCGCGTTGTACTGCTTCGACAGCCCGCCCATGTGCGAACGACCCACCGAATGGCTGGATTTCACTCCGAGCGCCTCTTCGATATTCTGCACGAAGGTGCCGAACAGGTCGAAGAAGATGCAGTTGGCGCCGCGCAGGGTTTCGGTGATGGCCGGATCGACCAGCGTGCTGAATACCAGGGGCGGCGCGTTCTGGTCGGCCGCACAGCGGTTGATGCGCGCGACCGCTTCCTCTGCCTTCTCGATGCTGTCGAGATACGGGATGCGTACCGTATCGAACTCGACCTGATCGAACTGCGAAAGCACGGAGTTGCTGAACGTGGCGGCGGTGATGCCGGTGCTGTCGGAAACGACGAACACCGTTCGTTGCATTGCAGGCGTGGACATGTGATGTAATGCAGAGCTGTCGAAAACGGTACAATCCGGCAAGGTTACCACTAACGTCACCGGCTTGCCCTGCAAAAGGCGGGTTTGCTCAGTGTTCCCACGGGGCCCATGCCCCGTCGCGGCGCCTGGTTCACTGAGCAAACACGCTTTCTTTTCATTTACAGGTGACTTTATGTCTTACGTTGTTCCTTTCGAGCAGCTGCGCATGACTGACGTCGACACCGTCGGCGGCAAGAATGCCTCGCTCGGCGAGATGATCAGCCAGCTGGCCGGCGCAGGTGTGCGCGTTCCCGGCGGGTTTGCCACCACCGCGCAGGCGTTCCGCGATTTCCTGAAATCCACCGGCCTCGATCAGCGCATTACCGAAAAGCTCAGCACGCTCGATCCCGAAGACGTGCGCGAACTGGCATCGGTCGGTGCCGAGATCCGCCAATGGATCATCGGCACGCCGTTTCCTGCCGAATTCGAGCAGGAAATCCGCAAGGCATTTGCCGAGCTCGATGCCGACGGGCAGGGTTCGTTTGCCGTGCGCTCGTCTGCCACGGCCGAAGACCTTCCCGATGCGTCGTTCGCGGGGCAGCAGGAAACGTATCTCAACGTGGTGGGCATCGACGAAGTGCTCGAGAAAATCCGCCACGTGTTCGCATCGCTGTACAACGACCGCGCCATTTCGTATCGCGTGCACAAAGGCTACGCGCATGCCGAAGTGGCCTTGTCGGCGGGTGTGCAACGCATGGTGCGCTCCGACAAGGGCAGTGCCGGCGTCATGTTCACCATCGACACCGAGTCGGGCTTCAAAGACGTGGTTTTCATTACCTCGTCGTACGGCCTGGGCGAAACGGTCGTGCAGGGCGCCGTCAACCCCGACGAGTTCTACGTGTTCAAGCCGTCGCTGGCCGCAGGCAAGTACCCGATCATCAGCCGCCGCATCGGTTCCAAGCTCATCAAGATGGAATTCGACGCCGACCGCAGCACCGGCCACGCCGTACGCACGGTCGACGTTCCCGTTTCCGAGCGCAATCGCTATTCGCTTACCGACGACGAGGTCATCGAACTGGCCCGTTACGCGGTCATCATCGAACAGCACTACGGCCGCCCCATGGACATCGAGTGGGGCCGCGACGGCATCGACGGCAAGATCTACATTCTGCAGGCCCGCCCCGAAACCGTGAAGTCGCAGCAGGGCGCCAACGACGTACAGGAACGTTATCGCCTCAAGGCCACCGGCGAAGTGCTCGTCACCGGGCGCGCCATCGGTCAGAAAATCGGCTCGGGCAAGGTTCGCGTGGTGGCCGATGCCTCTGAAATGCACAAGGTGCAGGCCGGCGACATCCTGGTCACCGACATGACCGACCCGAACTGGGAACCGGTCATGAAGCTGGCCGCCGCAATCGTCACCAACCGTGGCGGGCGTACCTGCCACGCGGCCATCATCGCCCGCGAACTGGGCATTCCGGCCGTTGTCGGTTGCAGTGACGCCACTGACGTGCTTGAAAACGGCCGTGAAGTCACGGTGTCGTGCGCGGAAGGCGACGAAGGCCGCATTTACGACGGCCTCATCGAGACCGAGATCGAAGAGGTGCGCTGGGGCGAAATGCCCGACATCGGGCTCAAGGTCATGATGAACGTGGGCAATCCCCAGCTCGCCTTCGACTTCGCACAGATCCCCAACGACGGCGTCGGGCTTGCACGGCTCGAATTCATCATCAACAACAACATTGCCGTTCATCCCAAGGCCGTGCTCGACTACCCCAATGTCGACACCGAGCTCAAGAGCGCCGTCGAATCGGCCGCGCGCGGCTACGCCAGTCCGCGTGCGTTCTTCGTCGAAAAGCTTGCCGAAGGCGTCGCCACCCTGGGGGCGGCGTTTTACCCCAAGCCCGTCATCGTGCGCCTGTCCGACTTCAAGTCGAACGAGTATCGCAAGCTGATTGGCGGTTCGCGTTACGAACCCGAGGAAGAGAACCCCATGTTGGGTTTCCGGGGCGCGTCACGCTACATTTCCGACGACTTTGCCGAGTGCTTCCGTATGGAATGCGAGGCGCTCAAGAAAGTGCGCGACGAAATGGGCCTCACCAACGTCGAAATCATGGTGCCGTTCGTGCGCACGCTTGATCAGGCCCGCCGCGTGGTCGACCTGCTGGCCGCCAATGGGCTGGTGCGTGGCGAAAACGGTCTGCGCCTCATCATGATGTGCGAAGTGCCTTCCAACGCCATCCTTGCGGAAGAGTTCCTGGAGTTCTTTGACGGTTTTTCCATCGGCTCGAACGACATGACCCAGCTCACTCTGGGTCTCGACCGCGATTCCGGCATGGAACTGCTGGCAGCAGACTTCGACGAACGCGACCCCGCCGTGCAGTTCATGCTGAGCCGTGCCATCAAGGCCTGCCTCAAGGCCGGCAAGTATGTGGGCATCTGCGGCCAGGGGCCCAGCGATCACCTCGACCTCGCGCTCTGGCTGCGAGACGAGGGCATTCTTTCGATGTCGCTGAACCCCGACACCGTCGTCGATACCTGGCAGCGCCTCGCCCAGGCGTAATGCCATGCACCGCGCCGCGGCCGTGTGCCGGGGCGCGGACATTCCTTCATGCAAATATCCCGCTAAGCGAATAAGTACCGGCCGCAGCGCGCGGCCCGGTGCTTGCTTGACGACGCTCAGTCGCGGCGCGTATTGCGCGTGTCGTGTTTGAGCAGGCGTTCGCGTTCGCGGGCCCAGTCTTTTTCGCGGGCGGTGTCGCGCTTGTCGTGCAGCTTCTTGCCGCGGCCCAGGCCGAAATCCAGTTTGATTCGGCCGTTGCGGTAATGCAGGTTGAGCGGTACCAGCGCATAGCCGCGCTGCTCGGTCTTGCCGATGAGCTTCTTGATTTCTTCGGCCCGCAGCAGCAGCTTGCGCGTACGGGTGGCTTCGGGGCGCACATGGGTCGACGCGGTGGGCAGCGGGCTGATGTGCATGCCAATGATGAAAATTTCCCCGTCGCGAACGATGATGTAGCTTTCCTTGAGCTGGACGTGGCCGGCACGTATTGCCTTGACTTCCCAGCCTTCGAGCACCAGCCCGGCCTCGAACCGCTCTTCAATGAAATAGTCGTGTTTGGCTTTGCGGTTCTCGACAATGATCATGAACGTATCTTTTTGCAGACGCTAAAATCAGAACATTCCATTCTATCCGAACCCGTATCGATGCACACTGTACAGCGCTCCGTTCTTGTCCCATACAGCAGCAAGCAGATGTTCGATCTGGTGGCCGACGTCGGGCGCTACCCGGAATTCATGCCCTGGTGCGGGGGCACGCAGGTGCATCGTCATGATGAATCGGGCATGGAGGCATCGGTCACCATCAGCATTGCCGGCATCAAGCAAACCTTCACCACGCGCAACGAACACGATTACCCGCGGCTCATCAAAATAAGCCTGATCGACGGCCCGTTTTCCGAACTGACGGGCACGTGGGAATTCATCGAGCTGGCCGAAGACGCCAGCAAGGTGGTCTACACCATGCGGTACGCGTTTTCCAGCCGCGCACTGGAAGCCGTGGTGGGCCCCATTTTCAACCGCATTGCCACCAGTTTCATCGATTCCTTCACGCAGCGGGCGCAGGCAGTGTATGGCGAATGACCCGGCGATCCTGCGGGTCGAAGTCATCTTCGCCTGGCCGGATGCGGTATGGCGACGCATCGTCGACCTGCCTCACGGTGCCACGCTCGCGCACGCGCTCGACGCAAGCGGTCTGTTCGAACAGTTTCCGCAGCTGGCCGACCCGCCGGCGCCTGCAGGCGTGTTCGGCAGGGTGTGCCCGCGCGATCATGTGCTGCGCGATGGCGATCGGGTCGAGGTGTACCGGCCGCTCGTATTCGACCCCATGGAGTCGCGCCGCAGGCGGGCACTGCATCGGCAGCGCACGGCCGGTGCGACGCGCCGGGGGTGATACATTGTCATGAAATTGACAACACGGCCGATGGCAGCGCGGTAAGGTTGCGTCAGACACCCCGCGCCCGCGCCGTGTACTATGCTCTAAGCTGCGGCGCGCGCAAAGAACAAAAGGAGACACAATCATGGATTTTCGTCTGACAGACGAACAGCTTGCCTTTGCCCAGGCCGCGCGTGAATTCGCCGAAGGTGAACTGGCGCCCAACGCCGCACGCTGGGACGCCGAAGCCATCTTTCCGCGCGAGGCCTTTCAACGTGCCGGCGAACTCGGCTTCTGCGCCATGTACGCGCCCGAATCCGTGGGCGGGCTCGGGCTGCCCCGGCTCGACGCCACGCTGGTGTTCGAAGAAATGGCCGCGTTCGATCCCTCCACTGCGGCCTTTCTCACCATACACAACATGGCCGTCTGGATGCTCGGCACATGGGGCACCGAACGCGTATGCCGCGAATGGGGTGAAGCGCTCGCAACCGGTCAGAAGCTGGCCTCGTACTGCCTCACCGAACCCGGCGCCGGCTCAGACGCTGGCTCGCTGCAGACCCGCGCCGAATGCCGTGGGGCAGGCTACGTGCTGAATGGTTCAAAGGCGTTCATTTCGGGCGGCGGCGACACCGACCTGCTGATCGTCATGGCCCGAACGGGCGAAGCCGGCCCGCGGGGCGTTTCGGCGTTCGCCGTGCCGGCCGACACGCCGGGCATCACCTATGGCCGCAAAGAAGAAAAAATGGGCTGGAACAGCCAGTCCACCCGCCCCATCACGTTCGAAAACGTCGAGGTACCCGAGGAAAATCGCCTGGGTGAAGAGGGGCAGGGCTTCGTGTTTGCCATGAAAGGGCTCGATGGCGGCCGCATCAACATCGCCACCTGCTCGGTGGGAGCGGCGCAGGGCGCCTACGATGCGGCTCGCACCTACATGCAGGATCGCAAGCAGTTTTCGCAACCACTCACCGCGTTTCAGGCACTGCAGTTCAAGCTGGCCGACATGCTCACGCATATCGTGGCGTCGCGGCAGATGGTCCGGTTGGCTGCCAGCATGCTCGATACCGGTCACCCTCAGGCCAGCGTCTACTGCGCCATGGCCAAGCGGCTGGCCACCGACCTGGGCTTTCAGGTCTGCCTGGATGCCCAGCAGCTGCACGGCGGTTACGGATATCTCAAGGATTACCCGCTCGAGCGGCTGGTGCGCGACACACGCGTGCACCAGATTCTGGAAGGAACCAACGAGATCATGCGCGTCATCATTGCGCGCCAGATCATAGACAAAGGAGTCGACATAAGATGATGAAGGATGATGCTGATGTTGTGCTGTTCGAGGTCATCAGCACGGGGCGTCTGCAGGTGGGGCGGGCGACACTGAACCGCCCGCGTACGCTGAACGGTCTCACCCTGCCCATGTGCGAGGTCTTGCACGACAAGCTCGTGGCGTGGGCGAACGACCCGTCCATAGCGTTCGTGATTCTCGACGGCGCTGGCGAAAAGGCGTTTTGCGCGGGCGGCGACCTGCACGGCATCTACGACTCCATCCTGAACAACGAGACCGGTCACGCGTGGGACAACGCCTATACGCGCCGGTTCTTCGAAATCGAGTACCGCCTCGATTACCTGATCCACGATTACCCCAAGCCGATCGTGGTGTGGGGCAACGGCATCGTCATGGGTGGCGGTGTGGGGCTCATGATGGGCGCGAGCCATCGCGTGGTCAGCGAAACCACCCGTTTCGCGATGCCTGAAATCACCATCGGCTTGTTTCCCGATGTGGGCGGCACCTGGATGCTGTCACGGCTGCCCGGCGGCACCGGCCGTTTCCTCGCGTTCACCGGTGCTCAACTGGGGGCGTCCGACTGCCACTTTCTTGGGCTGGCCGACCACGCGGTCGAATCGGCCCGCTGGCCGGAATTCATGGCTGCGGTACAGGCCGCAACATGGCACGATGACGCACGCGAAAACGCAATCGAGCTCGACCGGCTGCTGCAGGGCTTTGCCCTGCAGCTGAACGAACCCGGCCCCCTCGAACGCCACTACCGCGAAATCCGGCGCGCCTGCGACGGGCACGATTTCCATGCGGTATGCCAGGCCATTGCGGGGTTTGCCGATCACGCCGATCCCTGGATGCAAAAGGCGGCCGCCACGTTCCTGGCCGGGTCACCCGGGTCGGCACGCCTGTCGTTCACCCTGCTCGAACGTGCCCGGCTGATGTCGCTGGCCGACGTGTTCCGCCAGGAATACATCGCGTCGCTGCATGCGGGGGTGCAGGGCGACCTGCAGGAGGGGATCCGCGCGCTGCTGATCGACAAAGACCGTAACCCGCGCTGGAATCCCGCCACGCTCGACGAAGCCACGGCGGCCTGGGTTGAACGCTACTTCGAGGCACCGTGGCCGCTTGGAAGCGACCACCCGCTTGAAAATCTGGGTTGAATCCCTGTGCCGCTCAACCCGCTTCGAGCGGGTAGGGCGGCCTCAGCAGCTGTATGGCGGGCCCATCGGCTGAAAAGGCGCGGTATTCGGCCTGTTCGAGGTCGCCCAGGTTCACTTCCATAAGCAGATGCCAAGGGTGTTCGCCGTTCGTGGCAGCGGGGCCGGCCACCGCGTTGATGATGCGCCCGGCCGGCGCACCCGGACGTGTCGCATTGAAAATATCTGCCCCCGCTTCGAGGCGGGCGTCGCCTGCCACATGGCACAACCCGGGCATGGGGCGCCGCTTGACGGTGCCGCGGTAGTGGGCGCGAGCCACCACCTCCTGCCCCGGGTAGCAGCCCTTGGTGAAGTTCACACCGCCGATCAGATCGTAGGCGAGACTCTGCGGAATGAACAGTTCGATATTCCTGAGCTCGACCCAGCCCAGGCCGGCTTCGATGTCCTGCGCACGCCAGGTCGCCGCATCGTTACGGGGAATGTCGGGCGTGCCGGCCAGTGTGGTGGCGTCAAGCCCTTCGTCGGCAATCACCCACCAGCGTGCCGGGCCGCCCGGGGCCGCCGGCGCCGAAATGCGCGTGACGCCGTGATCGCGCTGCACGGTCCAGGGTTCGCCTGCTGGCGCGGGCAGATTGGCACCCCAGACCTTGAGCCCGGTGATCTCGAACCGCACCTTGGCACGCAGTACGAACATGCGCAGACGCTTGAGCAGGGGTTCGAGAATGTCGGCTTTCGCCAGCGCCATGAGCGGGCTGTCGGCGTCTTCATTTTCGCCCCAGACGATCAGCGAACCCAGCATGCGGCCCTTGGGGTTGCAGTATGCGGCCAGGCGGGCGTCGGCCGGCCCCATGGTGGCAATATCGTTGCTGAGTTGCGAATGCAGAAAGGTTGCCGCATCGGCGCCTTCGATGCGAATGACGGCCAGATCGTCAAGGGGTGCAAGAAAATGCATGATTCGGGTCATATGCCTATGGGAAGTGACAGAACACAGGGCGAAGCCTGACGTTTATGATAACGGGCTTTGCCGCGCGAGACAGCGGGAGTGCGTCAGGCCCATGCCCGCTAAAATACGAGAACATGAGAAAATTCAAAGCCTTTATCCTGTTAATGCTGGCCACGACCGTGCTGGTGCTGGCCGCTGCGGCGGGTTATGCATGGCACTGGGTACAGGCCGCAGTCGACATGAACGCCGAGCGTGTTCAGTACGTGGTCGAGCCGGGCAGCGGGGTCAGGGCCATTGCCCGCGCCATGAACGCGGCCGGCATCCAGGTCAACGCTGATGGCCTCACCGTTCTGGCGCGCGTGAGCGGGCTCGACAAGCAGATCAAGGCCGGCGCATACGAAGCGCAACGGGGCGACACGCCACAACGGCTGCTCGAACGCATGGCGCGCGGCGAGATGGTTCAGGCGCGGCTCACCCTTGTGGAAGGGTGGACCTATCAGCGGATCCGGCAGGCGTTGCGCGAATCACCACACGTGCGCCAGACACTCGAGGGTGTTACCGATGAAGAGCTCCTGCAGCGGCTCGGTGCCAGCGAATTCCCCAGTCCGGAAGGACTGTTCCTGCCTGATACCTACGTATTCGTACCCGGAACCACTGATTTCGAGGTGCTGCAGCTTGCGTATCGTGCCCAGCGATCCTTGCTGGAACAGGCCTGGGCGTCGCGTGCACCGGATCTGCCGCTTGCGAATTCTTACGAGGCTCTGATACTGGCGTCGATCGTCGAAAAGGAAACCGGCCTGGGCGAGGATCGGGCGCGTGTTGCGGGGGTCTTCGTGAATCGCTTGCGCCGCGGCATGCTGCTGCAGACCGACCCCACCGTCATTTATGGCATGGGCGAGCGCTACCAGGGGCGCATACGCAAGCGCGACCTCGAAACCGACACACCCTGGAATACCTATACGCGCGGAGGGCTGCCTCCCACCCCTATCGCCAGCCCGGGCAGGGCGGCCCTGCATGCGGCCCTGCATCCCGAAATGCACAAATACTATTACTTCGTTGCCCGGGGCGATGGCAGCAGCCAGTTTTCGAGCACTTTGCGCGAACACAACCGGGCCGTGGCCAAGTACATTCTGGGCAGGAAGCAATGACAGCGATTTCGCACCCCTTGCCGAAGTCGGGCCGCCCGCGGGGTTTCATGCTGGTATGCGACGGCAGCAACGGCGCGGGCAAGACCACGCTCATCAACACGCTGCGCGCGTATCTGCTCGAGCGCGGGCTCGACGTGGTCGTCACGCGCGAACCGGGTGGCACGCCCATCGGCGAAAAAATCCGCGAGGTACTTCTGAGTCCCGATACGCCCGAGATGTGCGACCTGACCGAACTGATGCTGTTCGGTGCCTCCCGTGCCCAGCATCTGCGTGAAAAAATTCTTCCTGCGCTGCAAGCCGGTCAGGTCGTGCTATGCGACCGCTTCGATTCCGCCACGATCAGCTTCCAGCATTACGCGCGCGGAATCGATCTGGAACTTGTCGAACAGATCAACGATCTGGCGCTTGGCGGCTTCCGTCCCGATCTGTACATCATCCTCGACCTCGACCCGGCAGTCGGTCTGCGACGCGTACAGCGTCGCGGCACTGGGCTCGACCGGCTCGAAGCGGAGCAACTTGCATTTCTGCAGCGCGCACGCGAAGGATTCCTGGCGCAGGCTGCCCGGCATCCCCGTCGATTCAAGGTGCTCGAGGCCGACCGCACGCCGCAGGCCATCGCACAGGATGCGATCGACCTGGTCGAGCCGCTCATCGCGCGCATGGTGCTGTCACAGGGGCCCGACAAAAGGGGCGTGGTCTCATGACCGCGGGGGTGCAGCAATTCCTGCCCTGGCAGACGGCCTTCGCATCGCGCTGGCTGCATGCTCCGCAGCGTTTTGCCCATGCATGGCTCATTCATGGCCTGGCCGGTATCGGCAAGCGCCGTTTTGCGCTCGCCGCGGCGGCGTCGTTGCTGTGCGAGCAGCCGCGCGACGGGCTCGCCTGCAACACCTGCCAGGCATGTCGCTGGGTGGCGGGCGGCAACCATCCCGATCTGCGACGTGTGCGGCCCGAAGCCGTGGCGCTGGAAGAAGGCGAGGGCGGTGAAGAGTCGGAGAGCGCGGCCAGGAAGACACCGTCGCGCGAGATTCGGGTCGAACAGATACGCAGTCTTTCAGGCTGGTTCGGTACGGCCACGCATCGGGGGGGCTGGCGCGTCGCAGTCCTCTACCCGGCGCACGCCATGAACCTCATTGCCGCCAATGCGCTGCTGAAGGTTCTCGAAGAGCCTCCGCCCCATACCGTCTTTCTGCTGGTCACCGATACGCCCGATCAGCTGCTGCCCACGATCGTGTCGCGCTGCCGACGCCTGCCATTGCCGGTGCCCGAACCCCAGGTTGCCGCGCAGTGGCTGCGGGAACAGGGCATCGAGGAACCTGCCGACTGGCTTTCGGTGGCCGGCGGTGCACCGGTACGGGCACTCGAGCTGGCCCGCTCGGGCGAATCGCCGTGCCCGGCATGGCTGCAGGGTTTTCTGGGTGGCGTGACCCGGCCGGGCCCCGATGCCGCTGCCGATGCCCTCGCTGCGACCGCCGATGCGCTCGAACGCATCGAGCCCGCCATTTGGCTCGACGGCCTGCAACGTGCATTTGTCGATCTGTCGCTGAACGCCGCCGGTATGCCGCCACGCTATTTTCCCTCTCAGGCCACAACCCTGGCGACGCTCGCCGGTCGCACCAACCCTGCGGTGCTTTCAGACACGGCCAAATGGCTGGGCCAGCAACGTGCCGTGGCCGGGCATCCGCTGAGCCCCCGACTCTTCATCCACAGCGTGCTGCAGCGCTGCGCGCTGGCGCTGGGTTCGCGCCCCGCGCGCCGCAGCGCATAAACTACGGAATATCATGTTTGTTGATTCACACTGCCATCTCGACTTTCCAGAGCTCGCCCCGGACGTGCCGCAGATCCTCGACGATATGGCGCGCAACCGCGTCAGCCATGCACTGGTCGTGGCGGTAAGCAAACCCGAATGGGCGCGTATTCGTGAGCTCGTGGCACCCCACGACAACCTCTTTGCTTCGGTCGGGGTGCATCCCGATTACCCTGACACCGAAGAGCCCACGGTCGAAGACCTGGTGCAGGCCGCCGCCGACCCGAAAATCGTGGCGATCGGGGAAACGGGGCTCGATTATTACCGGGGCAGCGAACCGTTCGACTGGCAGCGCGAACGCTTTCGGGTGCATATCCGGGCCAGCCGCCAATGCGGCCTGCCGCTCATCATCCATACACGCTCGGCCGCACGCGACACGCTCGATATCATGGCGCAAGAAGGGGCCGATGCCGCCGGCGGGGTGATGCACTGCTTTACCGAAACCTGGGACGTTGCGCAGGCGGCCATGGAATTGGGCTTCTACATTTCGTTTTCGGGCATCGTCACGTTTCGCAATGCCACTGCCTTGCAGGAGGTGGCATGCCGTGTGCCGCTGGAGCGCATGCTGATCGAGACCGACGCACCGTATCTTGCGCCGGTTCCGTTTCGCGGCAAGCGCAACGATCCATCCAAAGTGCCGCATGTGGCGCAAAAAATTGCCGATCTGCGGGGCATTGCGCTGGAGGAGGTCGAGGCGCACACCACCGCCAATTTTTTCAAGTTGTTCAGCAAGGCCGCCACGGCCGTGTCTACCTGAGGCCAGTCATGTCAACCGAACGTCGTGCCATGCTTTCCCTCCATACAAGACGCTCGCGCCTGCACGCTGCAGTCGCCACGGGCCTGGGCGCCCTGGTGCTGTGTGCCTCGGTGCATGCGGCGCCACCCGCAACGTGGTGGAACGATATCGTCAACGATCGTGTGTCCGACGTGCGCCATAACCTGGCGCGCGGTGCCGACCCCAACGAAGTCGACCCCGAAGGCCTTCCCAGTCTGATGCTGGCGATTCGCAGCGACTCGTGGAAGGTGTACGACGCTCTGCTGGCGCACCGGCGCATCGATATCGAACAGCAGAACAAGCATGGCGAGACGGCCTTGATGTACCTTGCGCTGCTGGGTGAAACGGAGCGGGCGCACGACCTGATCGCGCGTGGCGCCCAGGTCAACAAGCTGGGCTGGACGCCCCTGCATTATGCGGCTTCAAAGGGTCAGACCGAGACCGCACGCATGCTGCTCGACGTTGGGGCAATCGTCAACGCGCCGGCGCCCGACGGCACGACACCTTTGATGATGGCGGCGTACTCCGGCAATCGTGAAACCGTCCAGCTGCTGCTCGACGCCGGTGCCGACGCCACAGCCGTCAACCTGCAGAAGCTCACGGCATCCGACTGGGCGCGGGAACGTCGTCATACCCAGCTGGCAGATGAACTCGACCGGCTGGCCGATCGCACTCAGGCCCAGCGTGAGGGGCGCCTCGCTGCGGAACCGCAGAAGAAAAGGGCCGAACCCGCCTCGGGTACGTCGCGCTACTTCGATCTCGACCGCTTCGAGCGGGAAGACTGAGCTGCGCACCCTAAGGTACTGCATTAACATTCGTTTTGTTCAATTGTTGAGGCGAAAAAATATCACTTTTTCGCAGCTGCCAGTGCGCCTATCATACTTTGTACGCTCATAATTAAAGAACCGGTAACCGGTTGCCCTGAGGCGTCTGGCGTCTAAGCGACGCCCGCCGTGCACCATGTGGGGCGCTTGCGTTTCCGGTCGTCGAGGAGACAAAGATGAAAAGCACGTGCATGGCCGCTGCGTTGGTGGCGGCCACCCTGTTGGCGACGCCCGCCGCCGCTGCAACCTGGACAGCCTATAACTACGGTCCGTCCGACAGCATGGCGAACGTTCAGAACTTTCGCAAGATTCTGAATGCGATCGAAGAAGTGAGCGAGGGCGAGATCAAGTTCCGGGTGCGACTGGGCGGCTCCCTGCCGATTCAGGCGTCCAACATCACCCAAGCCGTGGGCAATGGCACGATCCAGTTTGCCGACGATGGCTTCTTTCTGGGTAATGTCACCATTCCGGGCATCCTGCGCCTGCCCATGCTGCTGCACACCCCCGAGGAATACGAAACTGCGGTAAAGGTTCTCGAGCCCTACATGAACAAGGAGTTCGAGGAGCAGGGCGTGATCGTGCTGGGCCGCTACCTGTACGCGCACCAGTCGTTCTATTCGGCCAAGAAGATCGAGAGCACGGCCGACGTCTCGGGCCAGAAGATCCGTGTGACTTCGCCGGAGCAGGCCGACATCGTGCAGCGCTATAACGGCGTGCCGGTGACGATGGGTACGCCCGAGGTGGCCCCTGCGCTGCAATCGGGTGCCGTCGATGGTGCACTGACCGCCAGTGCCGGGGGCGGCAAGCTCTGGCAGGACATGTTCAAGTATAACTATCGCCTGCCGGTGAATTACTTCGACGGCCTGTACGTGGTCAACAAGAAGGCGTTCGAGGCGCTCGACCCGGCATTGCAGGAGAAGATCCGCAAGACGGTGGCGGAACTCGCGCCCACCACCACGCATCGTCTGTTGTCGGAAGAGGATGACCTGACGGAAGGCTTTCGCAAGAACGGCATGGTGGTCACGCTGCCCGATCAGGAAACGATCGAAAAGGCAATCGAGATCGTGACCCCATTCTGGGATCAGTGGGCGAAGGAGCGCGGTCCGGTTGCCGTCGAGGCACTCGCCAAGGTGCGTGCTGCGCTGAACCGCTGATCTTCTGGAAGGGCGCATCATGTCGCATCAGTCCACACCCGTCGGGCAGGGCATCGACTCGTATCAGGGCGGCCTGCGTGGGTACCTGCGCCTGCAGCAGATCGCCCTGGAGGTCGCGGTGGTGATCATGGCCCTGCTGGTCACCACCGAGGTGGTCTGCAGGTCGGTGTTCGGCTTTTCCCTGCACATTACCGAAGAGATCGGCGGCTACCTGCTGGTGGCCGTCGTCTTTCTGGGCATGCCGATCACCCTTGCGGAAGGGTCGCTGTTCAGGGTCGAGTTCGTCATGAGCCGGCTGCGCCTGCGCGGGCAGACCTGGCTCATGCTGCTGTTCAACGCAATGTCGCTGGCCGTGGCCGCATTGCTGAACTGGCAGCTCATTGGCCTCGTCAGGGAATCCTGGCAGCGGGGCATCAATGCACCCACCGTGCTGGGTACGCCCTTGTATCTGCCGCAAATAGTGATGGTCGTGGGCATGTCCAGTGTCATGATCGTGCTGCTGGTGCAGATCTGCCGCGGGATCACGTTGCTTCAAAAGGGAGAAGGACGATGAGTGAAGTGGCGCAGATGAGCCTCGTGTCGCTCATATTTCTGGTGCTGCTGATGGGCGGCATGTGGATTCCCTTTGCGATCGCAATTGCAGCGGTGCTCTACATATACATCGCCAGTGGTGTGGCCGGATTCAACGGCCTGGGCCTGGTGTCGTGGGGCAGTACCTACAGCTTCATTCTCACGGCCATTCCGCTGTTCGTACTCATGGCCGAGTTCATGCTGGTCAGCGGCTTGAGCCAGCGCGTGTATCGGGGCCTGAATCACCTGGTGCGATTCTTGCCGGGCGGTCTGCTGCAGACCAATGTGGCCGGCTGCGCCATGTTTTCGGCGATCAGCGGTTCGTCGGTAGCCACGGCTGCCGCCATCGGTTCAATCGCGCTGCCGCAGCTTGAGCAGCGACGCTACGACGAACAGCTGGCCACGGGCACGATCGTGGCGGGGGGAACGCTGGGCATTCTCATCCCCCCGAGCATCGCCTTCATCATTTACGGCATGTTTACCGACACGTCGATCTCCAAGCTCTTCATGGCGGGGGTGTTGCCCGGTCTGGTTCTGGTGGTGCTTTTCATGGCGTACGTGGGTATCCGCTGCATGGTGAGCCCCGCACTGGCCCCGAAAGGGGAGTCCGATGAGCCGGGTGGTTTGCCGGTGCGCCAGGTACTGGCCGACCTGTTTCCATTCACGAGCCTGATTCTTCTGGTGATGGGTTCGCTCTACCTGGGCTTCGCCACGCCCACGGAAGCCGCTGCCGTAGGGGCGTGCCTGGCATTCGTGGTGGCAAAAATATGGGGCACGCTCGACTGGCAACGCTTCCGGCTGGCGCTTTCAAAGACCGTGCAGGTCAGCGCCACGATCCTGTTCATCGTGTATTCGGCCTACCTGTTTTCGTATGCAGTGGGCATGGTCGGGCTGACGGACGAGCTGGCCGACGTACTCGAATCATGGGAACTCACACAGCTGCAGCTGTTGCTGCTCATCATTCTTGTGTATACCGTGCTGGGCATGCTTATGGACAGCATCGGCATGATGGTCATCACCATTCCGGTGCTTGCGCCCATCATGATGGCGTATGGGTTTGATCTTTTGTGGTTTGGCGTGCTGGTCGTGATTCTCATCGAACTGGGGCAGATCACGCCGCCGGCGGGGTTGAACCTGTTCGTGGTGCGCAGCATCTCGCGCAGCAGCCTGTTCAGCATCATCAAGGGATCGCTGCCCTTCTGTGCACTGCTGTATGTGCTGATCGCGCTGCTCATCATGTACCCGGATCTCGCACTGTGGATACCGGGCAGAATGTGACGTTGCAAACGAGGCTGAATAAATGCTGGACCAACCGATTGAATTACAGACCGAGGTCTTCGCCGAGCTGCCCGAGAAGTGGCGCAAGAAGGACACCACGGCCGAGTGGCTGATCGTGCAACGCCGTGGCTTCAAGACGCACAGCTTTCTGGAAGGGCCGTGCTTCGATGCGGCAGGCAACCTGTATTTCACCGACATTCCGTATGGACGTATCTTCAAGGCGAAACCATCCGGCGAAGTCGACCTGGTCGCGGAATACGACGGCGAACCCAACGGCATGAAAATCGTGGAAGAAGGCGTCGCACTGATCGCCGATCACAAGCTGGGGCTGGTGCGGCTGAATCTTGTCACCGCAGAGGTGTCCACGTACTTCGACCGGCCGCTGCTCGAGCGCTTCAAGGGTCTGAACGACCTGCATATTGCCGACAATGGCGATATCTACTTCACGGATCAGGGCCAGTCGGGCCTGCAGGATCCCTCCGGCAAGGTGTACCGGCTCTCGCCGCAAGGCCGGCTCGATTGCCTTTTGAGCGACATCCCGAGCCCCAACGGGATCGTGCTCGACCCGCAGCAGGAACACGTGCTGGTGGCCGTGACCCGCGCCAATCAGGTGTGGCGTCTACCCCTTCTGCTCGATGGCAGCACGTCGAAGGTGGGTGCCTACATCAATCTTTCCGGCGGTGTGGGCCCCGACGGGCTCGCGCGCGATTCGGCAGGCAATCTGGCCGTGTGTCACCCCGGCCTGGGCATCACATGGATCTTCAGCCCCTGGGGAGAACCGCTGTATCGCATTCGCACCTGCCGCGGCCGCATGACCACCAATTGTGCCTATGATCCGTCCGACGAAAGTCTGTTATATATAACCGACTCCGATAGCGGCAGTATTCTGCGAGCACGCCTTCCACGCTGAATGCCGCACAGTTAAAGGGCAACCAGCACAATGACCCTCAAGCAGCTCGAGGCTTTCTATTGGGCGGCAACGCTCGGCAGCTTCGCGATCGCGGCCGAACGCCTGCACATCACGCAGTCCACGCTGTCGAAGCGCATTGCCGAACTCGAAGACTACCTCGGCTGCCGGCTGTTTGATCGCAGCCGCAAGAAGGCGGGCCTTACCGAGGCAGGCGAGCGGCTGGTGCCGCAATGCAGGGCGATGCTCGACCTGGCCAAGTCGATTCCACAAAGCCTGCAGGATTCCGACGACGATCGCCCGCTCACCGGCGTGTGTCGCTTTGGCCTTAGCGAGTTGTCGGCATCGACGTGGCTGCCTCATGCCATCGATCGCATTCGCGCCCGGCATCCGCAGCTGATGCTGGAGCCGCAGATCTGTCTCACGCGCGAACTCGAGCGCCTCGTGCTCAGAGGCGAGATCGACTTTGCGGTGATAGCCGGCGTGCCGATCAACGCCTCGATCAATGAAGAACCGGTCGCAAAGGTGAAGTTTTCGTGGGTGGCGTCGCCACGGCTGGGCCTCGAGCGCCGCACGCTCACGGCCGAGGATTTCAGCCGCATGAACGTGCTGACCCACCCACCCGACTCGGGCCTTGCGGCCGCCTTCAACGGCTGGCTGGCCACACATAACCTGAAAGTGCGGCGGGCGATCGTCTGTAACAGTCTGACCGCGATCACCGGGCTCACCGTGGCCAACATGGGCATCAGCTTCCTGCCCGAATCTTACGTGCAGCCGTTACTTCAGAGTGGCCGTCTCGTAGCGCTTGAAAGCACGCCACCACTGCCCGATCTCACCTACAGCTTCATCTGGCTCAAGGATGACCCGCGGCCCATGGTACGGGTCATGCGCAAGCTGCTGCTGCCGGGCATCGATTTTTCGATTCCGAACGAGCTCTGGACATAAGGTGCACTGAACAACCCATCACGGCGTTTGCCCCCCGGACTCGGGCGGTCCGCCGCCGCGTACATGCCCGCCACACGCGCGTCAATAGATTCGTTTTTCGACACTAAGCACGTTAAAAAATATCGCTTTTCTGGCAATTCAGATCCGCCTATCCTGTCTCTCACACCATAAGTCGACCAGGATTGAACTGGCCAACACAGGAGACAGAGATGAAACCAGAAGATGTGATGCGACACCCGCTTAACGTGCTGACTCACGAGCAGCGTTTGCGCTACTTTCGCGACGGCTACCTGGTCTTGCCCGACTATGTGCCGGCCGAATGGCTCGCAAAGCTTGTTGCTGCCGCAGATGATCTGATCGAAGGCAGCCGCAAGGTCACTCAGTCTGACGGCGTCTACACGCTCGACGAGGGTCATAGCGCCGAAACGCCGCGGCTGCATCGTGTCACGAGCCCACAGGACCATCATCCGGTCATCTGGGATTTCATTCGGTCCGACGTCATGGTGGATTTGGTGGCGGACGTTGTCGGCCCTGATGTCAAGTTTCACCATGCCAAGTTCAACGTGAAGTCAGGCAAGAGCAGCCGCGGGTTCAAGTGGCATCAGGATATTCCCGCCTGGCCGCATACGGATTACAGCCCCGTGACGGTGGGCGTTTACCTACATGGTTGCCGCCCGGATCAAGGTCCGCTGTCATTCGTTCCCGGCTCGCATGAAGGCCCGCTTTACTCGATGTACGACGAGCACGGCGACTTCGTCGTGCGCATTTCCGACGAAGAAGCGACATGGATCACCGAAGACATCGTCGACCGGCCCACCGGTGGGCCCGGCACCACCATTTTGCTGAACTGCCGCACGATCCACGGTTCATCGCAGAACCTTTCCGACGATCCGCGCATGCTGCTTTTGCCGGTATATTCGTCGGCCGACTCGTTTCCCTACACCGCAAGCCCGATCCAGAGCCGGTACCAGGGCGAGATCGTGCGCGGCAAACCGGCACAATTTGCCAGCTTCGACCCACGGCCGTGCGAGCTGCCGCCCGACTGGGGGCGTACCGGCTACGCAACGCCCTGGATCTATCAGAAGCGCCAGGATGAACGGCGTAAGGCTGAAACGCAGGCGTATTGATTCATTGCATTGATTCGGAGGGGGTGGTAGGGCCGAGCGCCGTCCGACCCCGCATAAGAAAAATGAAACAGGAGAAGAAATGAAGCGCATTTTCAAACTGGGTCAACTGGCCGCCCTGACGATGGCCCTGGGCTTTGCACAAACGGCGAACGCCGCCTGGCCCGACGACAGGGTGATCGAAGTGTACGTGGGTTACGCTGCCGGCGGCACGACCGACATGATGGCGCGCACCATTGCGCCGTTCATTGCCAAGCATCTGGGCGGCAAGGCTCAACTGGCGGTCATCAACAAAACGGGCGCATCGGGCGAGCTGGCGGTGGGGCACGTTCAGGCGGCACGGCCCGACGGTTACACCATCGGAATCGTGAACCTGCCGGGCTACTTCTTCCTGCCCATGTACCGCAAGACCCAGTACGACCCCGAAAAAATCCAGCTGCTGGGCCGCGTGGTGAGTGACCCTTCCGTTATGGTGACGCGACAGGAAAACGAGCATCTTTCCACGCTTGAAAAGGTGAATGCCGAACTCAAGAAGTCGCCGGAAAGCGTATCGGCGGGCCACAACGGGCTGGGCACCAACGGGCACCTGGCCATGAAGCAGTACGAACAGGTGGCCGGCATTCAGTTCAACGCCATTCCGTACAAGGGCACGGCCGAACAACGTCTGGCACTGGCCGGCGGTCACCTCGATATTGGCTTCGTGGCGGCATCGGAAGTACAGAACATCGCCAACGAAGCCCGCCCGATGCGTCTGATCGCCCAGTTCACGCGTGAGCGCATCGCTTCGCTGCCCGATCTGCCCACGACTTTCGAGAGCGGCTTCAACGTCGAGATGACCGCCGAGCGTGGCTTTGCAATGCCCAAGGGCGCACCCGCCGAGATCGTGGAGCGTCTGCAAAACGCCATAAAGGCGGCCATGGCAGACCCGGAATACATCAAGGCGGCGAGCGCCGATGCTCCGTTCCTTTCATTCCTGCCCGGCGACGAATGGGAAAAGCGCATTGTCGCCGATCGCGAGATCTACAAGGAGCTCGCGAAGGAAATGGAACAGTAGCACGAGCATTTAATTTCGGAGTTGAATGATGGAAGGTCCGTTGTCTCATGTGCGGGTTCTCGATCTGTCACGCATTCTGGCCGGCCCCTGGGCGGGCCAGCTGCTGGCCGATCTGGGCGCCGAAGTCATCAAAATCGAGCGCCCGGGTAGAGGCGACGACACGCGCGCCTGGGGGCCGCCGTTCCTCAAGGATGCGGAGGGGCGCGACACCACCGAAACCGCGTACTTTCTGTGCGCGAACCGGGGCAAGAAGTCGCTGACGCTGGATATCGCCAGCGACGAAGGTCAACGCATCGTGCGCGAGCTGGCCGCGCAGTCCGACGTGGTGATCGAAAACTTCAAGACGGGGGACCTTTCCCGCTATGGCCTGGGCTATGACGACCTCAAGGCCGTCAAGCCCGACATCATCTACTGCTCGATCACCGGCTTTGGTCAGAACGGCCCCATGAAGTCGGTCGCGGGCTATGACTTCATGATCCAGGGACTGGGCGGGCTGATGAGCCTGACCGGTGAGCCCGACCACGTGCCCGGTGGCGGCCCGAAGAAGGTGGGCGTGCCGGTGGCCGATCTCATGACGGGCATGTACGCCAGTGTTGCGATTCTTGCGGCGCTGATGCGGCGCGACCGTACGGGCGAGGGCGAGTACATCGATATGGCGCTGCTTGATTGCCAGATCGCCATGCTGTCGAACCAGGCACAGAATTACCTGATTTCGCGCGAGGTGCCCAAACGCTATGGCAATGCGCACCCCAACGTCGTGCCGTACCAGTCGTTCCGTACGTCTGACGGCCACGTGATCCTGGCGATCGGTAACGATGGCCAGTTCGGCAAGTTCTGCGAAGTGGCAGGCATCTCTCACGTCAGCAGTGACGAACGCTTTGCCACCAATGCTGCACGCGTGCGCAACCGTGAGGCACTGGTGGAAATTCTGGCGCCGGTGCTGGCCACGCGCAGCACGCAGCAATGGTGCAGCATGCTCGGTCCGCTTGGTGTGCCCTGCGGGCCCATCAACACGGTGGAACAGGCCTTCGAGGAAGCGCAGGTGAAGCATCGCGGCATGCAGATCGAGATCGACCATCCGTCGGCGAACCGGGTGCCGCTGGTGGGCACACCGATCCATTTCCGCAATAACCCGATTCGTTACGGCGCTGCGCCACCCTTGCTGGGCGAGCATACCGAACAGGTGCTCGAGGGCCTGCTGGGCATCGACGCCGACCGTATCGAATCCTTGCGCGCGGCGGGGGTGATCTGATGATGCTTTCTGAACAGTACCGCACGATCGTGCTGCCGCCGCACGCCGAAGCACTGCGCCAGGAGGTCCGCGATTTTCTGCAGGAAACGCTGGGCGATTACCCGTCAACCAAGCGCATGGAATCGTGGATGGGCTTTGATGCCGGGTTCACGCGCAAACTCGCCGGACGTGGCTGGATCGGCATGACCTGGCCGAAGGAGTATGGCGGCCACGGCAAGGATGCCTTTTCGCGCTACGTGCTGGTCGAGGAACTGCTGGCGTTTGGCGCGCCCGTGCTGGCGCACTGGACGGCCGATCGACAAAGCGGCCCGCTGATTCTGCACTACGGCACCGAAGAGCAGAAGCAGCGCCATCTGCCGGCCATCTGCCGGGGCGAGTCGTTCTTCTGCATCGGCATGAGCGAGCCCGATTCCGGTTCCGACCTTGCTGCGGCGCGCACCCGCGCCGTGAAGGTTGACGGCGGCTGGGTGATGAACGGCACGAAGCTTTGGACGACGAACGCCCATCGCTGCCAATGGATGATCGCACTCGTGCGTACCAGCGATCATGACAAGAAGCACAAGGGGTTGTCGCAGTTCATCGTCGATCTGCATGCGCCGGGGGTCACCATCCGGCCCATACGCGATCTGGCCGGTGAATCGCATTTCAACGAAGTGGTGTTTCAAGACGTGTTCCTGCCCGACGACAGCCTGATCGGCGCCGAGGGTGACGGCTGGGGTCAGGTCCTCGCCGAACTGGCGCTCGAGCGTAGTGGTCCCGAGCGCTATCTCAGCAGTGCCGCGCTCATGACCGAGTTGCTGCGCATGGCCGGCACCAACCCGGGGGCGCGGGCATCCGCGACCGTGGGTGCGCTGCTGGCCGAAATGGTCGTGCTGCGCCAGATGTCGCTGTCGATCGCGGGCCAGCTGGAAGCGGGGCAGAGCCCCAACGTCGAGGCGGCCTGCGTAAAGGACCTCGGTACGTTGCTGGAACAGCGCCTGCCGGAGGTGGCGCACGAACTGTTCGAAGAGCTGCCCAGCGTGCAGGGCGGTTCGGATTACGCACGAGTGCTGGCGTACATCACGCAAGTCACGCCATCGTTTTCGTTGCGTGGAGGCACCCGTGAAATTCTGCGCGGGATCATTGCCAAAGGAGTGGGGCTCGGATCATGAACGAAATGCAGAGCATGCTGGCGGATACGGCCGCGCGGCTTTTCGAGGAACAAATCACACCCGAGGTGCTGGCCCGGGCCGAGGCCGGCGACCCGCTCGAAGACCTCTGGACGCTGGTGCAGCAACAAGGCTTCGACCTTGCCCTGGCACCCGAAGAGGCGGGTGGTTCGGGGCTGGACTGGTGCACTGTGTACCCCCTGGTGCTGCTTAGCGGCAAGTTTTCACTGCCGCTGCCCCTGGCGGAAACCCTTTTGGCCACCTGGCTGCTGGGCAAGGCCGGGCTGCCCGTTCCACAGGGCCGGCTGACCGTGGCACGACTCGGGCCCGAGAACGTTCGCACGGCCGCACAGGGGGGGCAAGCGCAGATATGCGGCAGCGTTGCCGACGTGCCTTGGGCGGCCGCGGCAGACCATATCGTGTTGTGCGCAGAACTTGAGGGCGCGGCGTATGCGGGGGTTATTGCAGCGCCTGACACCACCATCGACACCCGGCTGAACATCGCACGCGAACCACGCTGCACCGTGAGCTTCGGCGAAGGTGTGCCGCTGGAGCTCGTGCCGCTCCAGGGCGTGCCGGCTGCTGCGCTTACGTATATGGGCGCCATGCTGCGCAGTGCCCAGATGGCCGGTGCTGCCGAACGACTGCTGCAGCAGTCGGTGCAATATGCCGACGAGCGCGTGCAGTTCGGCCGGCGCCTATCGGCATTCCAGATCATTCAGCAGCACATCGCGGTCATTGCCTGCGAAGCGGCGGCCATGTCGGCAGCGGCCAGCTACGCATTTTCATGCGCCGACGGCGACGCGCCGGAGCTGGCCATTGCAGCGGCCAAAATACGTGCCGGCACAGGTGCGGGCAAGGTGGCATCGCTGGCCCACGCCGTGCATGGGGCCATTGGCTTCACGTACGAGCACACGCTGCATTATTCCAGCCGTCGCCTGTGGGCATGGCGCAGTGAATACGGCAGCCATGCGTGGTGGTCGGAGCGCCTCGGGCGCGCGGCCATTGCCGCGGGTCCGCAGCAATGGTGGCCGGCGTTGACCCGGGGCACGCTGCCTCTGGGCTCGCTTCAATGAACTACGAAGAACAAAGGAAGGAACGTGAGCGATTTTCTGCTGTATGAGTACGACGATGGCGTCGTCACCCTGACGATGAACCGCCCCGAGAAACGCAATGCGTTGTCGGAAACCGAGGAAATGCTCGAGTTCGTCGAGATGTGTCGCCGGCTGGAAGCCGATGCCCGTGTCAGCGCCGTGGTGCTGACGGGCGCGGGTTCGGCGTTCTCGTCGGGTGGCAATGTGAAGCACATGCGCGACAAGAAGAGCTTTTCGGCCGGCTCACCGCTGGATGTCTGCGACAGCTACCGTTCGGGCATCCAGCAGATTCCGCTGGCGTTGTGGCATCTATCCATTCCGACCATCGCCGCGATCAACGGCCATGCGATCGGTGCCGGGCTCGATCTGGCCTGCATGTGCGACATTCGCATTGCGTCAGACCGGGCGAACATGGCGGCCAGCTTCATCAAGCTGGGTATCGTTCCCGCCGACGGCGGCGCGTGGCTGCTTTCGCGCACGATCGGGGGTCCCAAGGCGCTGGAAATGATGCTCACCGGAGACATGATCGATGCGCAGCGCGCATTGGAGCTGGGGCTGGTGAACCGGGTGGTGCCGCACGACACGCTGCTTGAAGAAGCCCATGCCATGGCCCGGCGCATCGCCGCACACCCGCCGCGCAGCCTGCGCCTGACCAAGCGGCTGCTGCGCGAGAGCGAGCGCGCGACGCTCGCCTCGTCGCTGGAGCTGGCTGCCGCCTACCAGGCGCTGGCGCATCACACCAAAGACCACGACGAGGCGGTGAACGCGTTCATCGAGAAACGCGCACCGGTCTTCAAGGGCGAGTAAGCGGCAGATAATCGACCCGCAATGCGCCGTCGAGCTCGGAATACGGTATGAGGAGTTCGGGCTGGCCGTAGGAGTACGGTGCAATCTGATAGGTGTCGTATTTCACCACGATGCCCTGATCGGTGAAGGCAAAGTTTTCGCTCGACTGGAACGGCCACAGCCGGTTCCAGCCCTGCGGATCAGCCTGCGGGTCGGGTTGTGTTTGCAGCCACCGGGCATGGGCGCGACGCAGGGCGGCATCGTAGGCGGCGCGGCCACCCGGTGCCAGCACCTGGTCGAGCGACACCAGTGTTTCGCGCGCGTTGTCCCAGTTCAGGAACTGGGTGGCGCCAATGCCGTGCGCTGCGCCGGTGAAGTACTGCCAGCTGTCGAGCTCGATGACCGTGAGGTACTTGCTGCGGTAGCGCAGCTTGGCGGCAAGCAACACGCTGTCACGCGCTGCGGCCACCTGCCAGTAGTAGTTTTCGAACTCCTCTATGCTGGCATGGCGGGGCGCCTGCTCGTCATTCAGCCCGGTCATCACGGCCAGGGCGTGATCCACCAGTTGCGTCAGCTTCGGGTTGCCCGCAAACACCAGGGTATCGACTTCAAGCGTGGGGCATTCCCCCTGGCAGCCGGGTTTGCTGCGCTTCCACTTGACGTTTTGTGCGAACAGGCCTTCGCGGCTGCTGACCTGATCGGTGGCGTCGGGAATCAGCGTGATGTTCGAGGCGGGCCTGCTGGCGCAGCCAGCAAGCAAAGCGGTGCCAAGAGCCGCCGACATGAACAGGCGAGCCGTTCGGTTCAGTTGGTTAATGCGCATGGTTCTGGAATTAGCCAAGGCGTGTGTTCGGTTCGTTGTCTGGAACGGGAGTGGCCAGCGCGCGTTCGATGGCCTTGCGCAGGCTTTCCGGCTTGGCTGTAGGGCCCAGCCGCTGCAGAACGCGGCCCTGGCGGTCGATGAGAAACTTGCTGAAATTCCACTTGATGCTTTCGCTGCCAAGTATGCCCGCCTTCTGGCTTTTGAGCCATGCATACAGCGGATGGGCATTGGGCCCGTTGACTTCAATCTTGTCGAAAAGCGGAAACGTGATGCCGTAGCGAGACGCACAAAACTCGGCAATGGTCTGCGCGTTGCCGGGTTCCTGGGCGCCGAACTGGTTACACGGGAAGGCCAGTACCGTGAACCCCTGATCGCGGTAATCGCGATAGAGGGTTTCAAGCCCCGCGTACTGCGGCGTGAATCCGCATTCCGAGGCCACGTTGACGATCAGCAGAACCCGCCCAGCAAAGTCGGACAGGCTGATGTCGCGGCCATCGATCGAGCGGGCGCTGAAGGAATAGACGGTTTCCATGGCATGTTTTGCACGTGTACAGCCTTAATTTACCACTCGCCGGCGCCTGCTTCGCCGCTGCCGGTCAGGGCGCCGCGCTCTGATACTATGAGCGCTTTCTTTCTGGCATCAATCAACAGGCAGGGAAACGATATGTCAGTCATCTATCACAATCCGCGTTGCGGCACCTCACGAACCGTGTTGCAGGCCTTGCAGGACGCCGGCCACGCGGTTGAAGTCGTCGAATATCTGAAAACACCACTCAAGCGCGACGAGCTCGCGCGGCTGATCGCTGCGGCGGGCATCACCGTGCGCGAGGCCATACGCAGCAAGGAAGCCATTTACTCCGAGCTCGGGCTCGACAATCCCGATCTCAGCGACGACGAGCTGCTGCAGGCCATGGAAGCACACCCCATCCTCATGAACCGCCCCATCGTCGTCACCGACAAGGGCACACGGCTGTGCCGCCCGGCCGATGTGGTGAACGAAATCCTGTAAATTACACGGCCATACCTCACACACAAAAAAGAACGCGCCGCCGCGAATGCGGGGGCGCCATACGGAGACTTGTTCAATGAGTCTGTACGCCAAGCTGCGCGCCCGCGAAGCAGCCGGTCGCCCCGTGCGCATTGCCCTTATCGGGGCCGGCAAGTTCGGTTCCATGTATCTGGCCCAGATTCCGCGCACGCCCGGGGTTCATCTTGCCGCCATTGCCGACCTCAATCCCGATGCAGCCCGCACGAATCTCGAGCGGGTGGGGTGGTCGCCGCAACGAAGCAGCGCCGTAAGCCTGGACGATGCCGTGGCAAACGGCACGACCTGGGTCACCGACGATTGGCAGCGCATGCTGCGCGACGAACGCATCGATGTGCTGGTGGAATGCACCGGTCATCCCATTGCCGCGGTCGATCATTGCCTTGTGGCTTTCGCACATGGCAAACACGTGGTCAACGTGACGGTCGAGGCCGATGCCTTCTGCGGGCCGTTGCTGGCGCGCAAGGCTGAGGAGGCGGGCGTCGTGTATTCGCTGGCGTATGGCGATCAGCCGGCACTCATCTGCGATTTGGTCGACTGGGCGCGCACCTGCGGGTTCCCGGTGGTGGCTGCGGGCCGCGGGCACAAGTGGTTGCCGCATTTCAGCAGTTCCACACCCGAAACCGTGTGGGGCTACTACGGGCTGACGCCGGAACAGGCACAGCGTGGCGGCTTGAATCCCAAGATGTTCAACAGCTTTCTCGATGGCTCCAAGCCTTCCATCGAAAGTGCCGCCGTTGCCAACGCGACGGGCCTCGGGGTGCCGCATGACGGGCTGCAATATCCGCCGGCCAGCATCGCCGACATCCCTTATGTCACGCGCCCGGTCTCCGAAGGCGGCGTGCTGGAACGCAAGGGAATGGTCGAAGTCGTGTCATGTCTGGAACCCGACGGCCGCAGCATTCCTTACGACATACGCATGGGCGTGTGGGTGACGGTTGAAGGCGAAACATCGTATATACGTAACTGTTTCGAGGAATACAACGCACACACGGACCCCACAGGCCGGTACTTCACGTTGTACAAGCGCTGGCATCTCATCGGTCTGGAAGTGGGCATGTCGGTCGCCTCCGTGGCGCTGCGGGGCGAGGCCACAGGCACGCCCACGCAGTGGGTGGCCGACGTGGTGGCGACATCGAAGCGGGCATTGCGTGAAGGCGAAGTACTCGATGGCGAGGGCGGCTACACCGTGTGGGGCAAGCTGCTGCCGGTGGAGCGGTCGCTTGAACTGGGTGCCGTGCCCCTGGGGCTCGCGCACGACGTCCGCCTCAAGCGCGCGGTGCCGGCCAATACCGTCGTCACATGGAACGACGTCGAAATCGACACGAGCACGCGCGCCTTCGAGCTGCGCAAGCAGCTCGAAGCGGGCAGGGCACCGCAGCCGGTCGCCTATTCCCAATAGTTGCGCATGCCGTAGTGTGCGTGCAGGCGCGCTTCGATGTCGCGGCTCAGGGGCTGATCGGGGTCATATTCGGGGCTGTTCTGTATCTGTTCATGGGTCAGGTTCACGTGTACCAGTGAGCCGGCCCAGTCGATCCGGTCGATCCAGTGGGTGGCCAGCAGCACCTTGCGGCCGCCCGGCCACCAGTTGCGGGTGTCCACGATGAAGTAACGCAAGGCCCAGGTCTCGTCGTCGAAGACGAAATCTTCAACATGGCCGATCTCGTCATCGGTACCCTGAATATGGTGGCCCTTCACATTGTCGGCACTACGAAGGTGAAAATCCTCCGGGTTGGCGGAGGTCTGCTGCAGCAGTTCTTCCGCACGCCCCGGCACGTGCCCGGCTCCGGCCTCGTCTGGCGAGCGGATGATGGGATAGGTACCGGCCCCCCAAAGCTCGGGGCCGAGCCAGTAATTGCCCAGGCCGTAGTAGCGAGAAAAATCGCCTTCCATCTGGCGCGACACGGGTTGATGGGTGTCGATGTCGGGGCTGTTCTTCACCTGCTCCTGGGTCAGGCGTACGGAAATGGCCTCATCGACTTCGTCGATGCCGGCTATCGAATAGGGCGAGATCAGCACCTGCCTGCTGTTCAGCCAGCTGCCGGTTTCCACCACCAGGTAGCGTATCGTCCATTTCTCGTCGTCAAAGAATACATCCTTCACCTTGCCGAGCTCCCCATCGGTCGCCTGCAGCGTGTAGCCATACAGATCCGTCACTTTGCGCAACATGGTTGCTTCCTTTGTCGTTGTGGATGGCAGCTGGAAGGCAAGACCTGTACCCGCCCGGCGGCGGCCGGCAGCGGGCGACGGAGAGGGCGGGCGTGTCACTTGCTGCGCGGGGGCGCAACGCAGAACAATGTAACAAAGACATGGGCGGCCGGTATGGGTCAGCCCCTACGAGACGGGGGGAGGTGACGATGCGCGAAACGCGCTGGGCAACGCTGAGCAGCGTGCCGCTGTTTCTGGCACTGGCCGGTCTCTGCATGGCGCAGCCGCCCGTGCATGATCTCGATGCAATACGCGTGCAGGCAACCCGACTCGACACCAGTGTCCTCGACACGCCGGCATCCGTTTCGGTGTTTGAAGGCGAACACATGCGCGCCGGCCGATTTCGCGTCAACCTGTCCGAAAGCCTCGGGGGCAGCCCAGGGCTGCAGATTCAGAATCGCGAGAACTATGCACAGGATCTGCAGGTGTCCATACGCGGATTCGGCGCGCGCTCAACCTTCGGCGTGCGCGGCGTGCGTCTGTATGTCGACGGCATTCCGGCCACCATGCCCGATGGCCAGGGCCAGACTTCGAACATCGATATTGAGAGTATTGATCGGGTCGAGGTCCTGCGCGGGCCGTTTTCCGCGTTATATGGCAATTCGTCCGGCGGTGTGATTCAGGTGTTTACTGAAGAGGGCGGCCTGCCGGCAACCCTGAGCGGTACCGTTTCCGCGGACAGCCACGGCTCATGGCGTTATGGGGCCAAGGCGCGTGGGCTTGCCGACGTGGGCGAAACTCAGCTCGATTACGTGGTGAGCCTGAATCGCTACACCACGCACGGCTTCCGGGACCATAGCGGGGCACGCAAGAACCTGGGCAACGCCAAACTGGGGCTGCAGATCGATGACGACACGCGTCTCACGCTCATCGCCAACTCAGTGAGTGTTCGCGCCGATGACCCGCTCGGGCTGGACAGGCAGGCGTTCGATGATGACCCGCAAAGCGCCGTGTCGAATGCCACGCTGTACAACACCCGCAAGTCGGTCGATCAGACCCAGGGCGGGCTGGTGTTCGAGAAGCGGCTGAGCGAGGCCAGTGAAGTGCGGGCCATGGCCTATTACGGACAGCGCGACATGGTGCAATACCTGGCCATTCCCGCCGCTGCCCAGCGCAATCCCCAGCATAGCGGCGGCGTCATCGACCTTGGGCGCCGGTATGCGGGCGCGGATGTGCGCTGGACCAGCCGGCATCTGCTGGCCGGCCGCCCCCTGACGCTGATCGCGGGTGTGGCCTACGACGAATTGCGCGAGGCCCGGCGCGGCTATGAAAATTTTGTGGGTGATACGTTGGGGGTGAGGGGCGCACTGCGCCGTGACGAAACCAATACCGTTTCGAACGTCGACCCGTACGTTCAGACGTCATGGCAGTTCGCCCCGCAATGGACGCTCGACGCCGGACTGCGACACAGCCGAATCCGCTTCGAATCGCGCGATCACTACGTTACGCCTGGAAATGGCGACGACAGCGGCACGGTGCGATATCGGGAATGGCTGCCTATGGCTGCGCTGCGCTATGCCGCCACGCCCGATCTGAGCCTGTTCCTTTCGGCAGGGCGGGGCTTCGAAACCCCCACGTTCAATGAAATTTCGTATCGCAACGACGGCCTGCCAGGACTGAACTTCGATCTCGCCCCGGCCGTCAACACCACCGTGGAAGCCGGAGCCAAGCTGCGCGTGGCCGGCGGTGTAGCCAGCGCCGCCGTGTATCAGAGTCGCAGCCGCGACGAAATCGTGGCGGCCGATGCCAGCTTCGGGCGCAGCACCTACCAGAACGCCGGGCGTACGCGCCGAACGGGCGTCGAGTTGGCTTGGAGCGGCGAGTTCGTCGAACATTTGCGTGGCCAGCTGGCGTATTCCTGGATCGACGCACGGTATCGCGACGATTGCACGACCGTGTCGTGTACCGATCCGTCGCGCCCCGACAAGCATCTTCGTGCCGGTCACACCATTCCCGGCGTCGCGCGGCAGGCGCTGTATTTCAGCCTCGACTGGCTGCCTGAAGAAGGTTTTCAGGCAGGCATCGACGGCCGTTACCTTAGCCGGATCTACGTCAACGACGGCAATACGGAAGCAGCACCGGCTTACTTTGTGGCGGGGGTTCATGCGGGCTACGTGTGGCGCAGCGGGCCACTGCGCCTGGGCGCCCGTGCCCGCATCGACAACCTGTTCGACCGGCGCTACGCCGGCTCCGTAATCGTCAACGAGGGCAATCTGCGTTATTACGAGCCCGCTTCGGGCCGCAACTGGATGGTGGGTGTCGACCTCAGCTACGCATTTTGAACAGGCAAGAAAAAACCGGCCCGAGGGCCGGCTTTGTGGGCAGCGGGTGCCAGACGCCCCGCACGCCGCCAGAATTACTTGACGACGACCTTGCCCGACATGATGGCCCAGTGGCCGGGGAACGAGCAGAAGAAGTCGTAATCGCCGCCGGCTTCAAATGCTGCGGTTTTGAACGTGACCGAATCTTTTTCGCCGCCGCCGATCATCTTGGTGTGCGCCAGAACGCGGTCGTCGTTGGGCTTGAGGTAATCGTTGGCGGGGCCAGCGGAAGTGGCGTCGTTCGCGACTGCCTGCTTGTCGGCCGCTTTCGTGATTACCACGTTGTGACCCATGGCGGCCTTGGGCAGCTTGCCGGTATGCACCAGATTGATGGTGAAGTCTTCGCAGCTCTTGTCGATCACGATTTCCTTCGTGTTGAACTGCATGGCGTCGTTGCCTTCGATCGTTACTTCACATTGGGCGGCCATGGCGGGAACGGCCATGACAGACAGGAGTGCAGCGAAAGTGGCTTTTGCGAACATATGGGATCTCCGAAACGTAACAGTGTCACGCCCCTGCTTGCGCACGCAAGACCGAGGCGACGGGTAATCACGAACAGCTCATTGTGGGGGACTAATGGAATACACGTATTGATCTTCGTCAATGCTACCCCAGCGCCCGCTTGGGGCGGGCCAAGCCCTCACACCGTGCAGGGGTTTGCAGCAAGCGGCGCGCCCGCAGAACACCCTGTGGCGCGTCAGGCCACCAGCAGCAGATTCAACACGTAACCGCCTGCGACCAGCAGCACGAACAGGATGCCGGCAAGCGCGAGCGGGGCGGCGCCAGCCTGCCGTACGGCGCTGACATGCGTGCGCAAGCCCAGTGCGGCCATGGCCATGGCCAGGAAAAGGGTGCTGGCCTGAACCAGAACCGCCACGGCTGCAGCGGGCAGCACGTCAAGGGAGTTCACCCCCACCGCTGCGACGAAGCCGATCGCGAACCATGGAATCGGGGGGCGTGCCACCGGCGTGCCCTGTACCTGGCCCGTGTCGGCATGCCGTGAAGCCCGATGCAGCCACGCGCCGACCCCAACCAGAAACGGTGCCAGCATCATCACGCGCAACATTTTTTCGACGACGGCGGTCTTGGCGACCTCGGGGCTGATCGCATTGCCCGCCGCGACGACCTGTGCCACCTCATGGACGGTGGAGCCGATGAAGATACCAAAGGCGTGTTCGGAAAGACCCAAATAGGGGTACAGCGCCGGGTATAGAAACATGCCCACCGTACCGAACACGACAACGGTGGCGACCGCCACCGATACCTTGTGGGCCTGCGCCCGCGCCACGGGCTCCATGGCCATGACGGCTGCGGCGCCACAGATGGCGGCGCCGGCACCGACCAGCATGCAGATCTCGCGATCCATGCCCAGCACACGTCGGCCGACGAGCATGGCCGTTCCAAATACCGCCAGAATGACGAGGGCATCGAGAAGAATGCCGGTCAGGCCCACTGCAGCGGCTTCCTGAAAGGTGAGCCGAAAACCGAACAGGATGATGCCTGCACGCAACAGCCGTGTCTTGCAAAAGTCCACACCGCTTGCCGTATGGGGGGCCATTGCGGGAAAAACGATATTGCCCAGCACCATGCCGATGACGATGGCAAACGTCAGTACGCTCAGGCCCGCACTCTGCATGGCTGGCAGGTCGGCGAGCCAGGATGCGGCGGCAGCAACCAGGCCTGTCAGAAGCATGCCGGCCCACCATGCAGGGCCAGGCGCGCGCAAGCGCTGAGCAGACTCGGAAGCAGGAACGGACGACATGACATCTCACAAGGGTTTTTACCAAGTCATAACCTTAGAGTGGGGTGGTATATAAGTCGAATACATATTTTTCAGAGAACCATAACTTTTGGTTAATCATGCGGCTGAATCTGCACCTGCTGCGCGTGTTTCATCATGTCATCGAAGAAGGCAGCTTCTCGGCGGCGGCGCGGCGCATGCACATCAGCCAGCCTGCTGTCTCCAAGGCGGTGGCCGAACTCGAGAAGCAAGTCGATCTCGTCTTGCTCGAGCGCTCGCCGGGCAAGGGGGGACGCGGCCTGCGCGCCACCGAGGCCGGGGCGAGCCTGAACGCCCATGCCCGCGCCATTTTTTCGCTTGAACGTGCGGCCGTGCATGAACTCGAGCGTCGTAGCGGCCTGCGCCAGGGTGAGCTCGTCGTTGGTGCCAGTACCACGGTGGCCAGTTACTGGCTGCCGCCATGTCTGCACACGTATGCAACCCGGTGGCCCGACATCGCCCTCAAGGTCGTCGTCGCGAACACCCAATCCATTGTGGAAGATCTTTTCGCCTGCAATATCGATCTCGGCCTGGTCGAAGGGCCGGTGCAAATGGAAGGCGTGGCCTCGCATCCGTGGCGCGAGGAGCGCCTGGTCATCGTGGCGCCGCCGGGCACGGTGCCGGCCAAGGGGGCTTCCGGGGCGCTGCGCGTCACACCGCAATGGCTCGCCAGCCAACGCTGGCTGGTGCGCGAAACGGGTTCCGGCACGCGTGACGTCACGTTCGATCTGCTGGCACGTCAGGGCGTGGCGCCCGCCAACCGCATCGAGATTGGCAGCAACGAAGGTATTGCACGGGCGGTGGCCGCGGGTCTGGGGGTCGCCATGCTGCCGTACGCGCTGGTCGCCGATCTGCTTGCTCTGAAGCGGGTCATCGAGCTGCATGCCGACGGGCTATCGGGTTTCACCCGCACACTGTATCGGCTCGAGCGAGTTGATCGGCCGCCAAGCCCGCCGGTGCGCGCCTTTCTCGACATCCTGGCGGCATCCGCCTGAACGGGTATCAGTCATGCGTGGCAGGTCCAGCGAAGCATTCTTCATTTCGGCGCTCGGTTTCGGCCAGATCTGCGCGTGGGGCACGCTTTATTACAGCTATCCGCTGATCGTCGAGGCCATGATGCCCGAGTTGGGCTGGCAGCGCGCCGAAGCCTATGCGCCGGCCACGCTGGGCCTGGTCCTGGCTGCATTTCTCACCTATCCGGTGGGTGTGGCGGTCGACCGGGGCTACGGCAGGGCGCTGCTGGGGATCAGCTCGCTGCTGGTGGCGGGGCTCTTCCTGTTGTGGTCGCTCGTCGAAACCCAGGCCGCCTTTTATGTGGTGGCCACCCTGTTGGGCGCGCTGCAGGCCTGCACGCTATACGAACCCGCGTTCGCTGTCCTGGCGCGCCGCGTCGGAGCAGGGCGGGCGCGTGCGGGCGTCACGCACATTACCTTATGGGGCGGTTTTGCCAGCACGGTGTTCATTCCGCTCATCCAGTTTTTTCTCGATCACTGGGGCTGGCGCGAAGCCCTGCTCATGCTGGCTTTCGTCAACCTGCTGCTGGCCGGCATGTACGCCTGGCAGATCAGGCCGCATGACGACCGCGGCATTGAAGCCGCGCAGAGCGAGGGCGCGGCGCGTGATACCGAGCGCCAGATCGTGCGTGCCACGCTGCGCAATCGCGTATTCTGGCTGCTGCTCGTTGCCATGCTGGCATATGCCGCGGCCTTCTCGGCCTTCACCTTTCACATGTACCCGATGCTTCTGGAAGGCGGGCTGAGCGTTGCCGAGGTGGTCACCGCGCTCGCCTTCATCGGGCCCGCACAGGTGGGCGGGCGCCTCGTCATCGGCATGCTGGGCGAGCGTGCCAGCATGCGCCGCATCGGCTGTTTTACCGTAGCCGTGCTGCCGCCCGTGTTTCTGGCGCTGCTGTTTTTCAAAGGAAATCCCCTGATCGTAATCGTGTTGTGTTGTCTGTACGGGGCGGCCAATGGTATTTTCACGATCGTTCGCAGCCTGGTCGTCCCCGAAATGATCACGCCGCATGCCTATGGTGCCCTGAACGGCATCATCAATCTGCCCGCCACGCTGGCGCGGGCGGTTGCACCGTGGGCGACGGCGGTGCTGTGGGGCGTTGGCCAGTCTTACGAGTCGGTGCTCTGGGCGATCACCGCCACGTTCACGGTACTGGCACTCGCATTCTGGGCCGCCGCACGTCAGTGATCGGGCCATGTTCGGCCCCGCTGCAGTCATTCAGCGCATCACCATAGCAAGGAGAAGGCAATGAGTGCCAATACAACGGAGGGTGTGCAGCGCGGCCGCATGCGCGTGCGGGGCTACGACGAACCCGAATTCGAATTTCAGATGCTGCGTGGTTTGGGCGCCATCAATTACGGCGGTGGCACACCGGGCGAACTGCTGCTTGCCGCCGACGCCGTCAGGGCATGCATGGCCGCGCAACCCGAGGAAAGCCGAGACCCGGCAGGGTGCTGGGTGCAGGCGCATGCGGCACTGGCGCAGCGTGTCGAGAAGGCCGCCTGGGCGTGCCTCGAAGGCAATCACCCCGTGAGTGCGCGCGACCATTTTTTCCGCGCATCGATGTATTACCGGTCTGCCGAGTATTTCTGCGATCCGTACACCCCGGAGCACCGCAAGTGGGGACTCTCATCGCGCGCATGTTTCATCGCGGGCGCGCAGCGTCTCGATCCGCCCGTGCAGGTCGTACACATTCCGTATGAGAACGCCGACATTCCGGCCTATTTCTTCACGCCGCCTGGTGCCGATTCTATCCCGCGCAAAACGGTGATCGTGCACACAGGTTTCGATGGCAGTGCTGAAGAACTCTACTTCGAGTGCGGCCGGGCGGCGCTCGAGCGCGGCTACAACGTGCTGGCGATCGACGGCCCTGGCCAGACGGGCATGACCCGGCTGCACCCGCAACTCAAGTTCCGGCCCGATTGGGAAGTGCCGATCCGCGCAGTGGTCGACTGGCTGGCCGAGCAAGCCGGCGTCGACATGAGCCGCCTCGGACTGTATGGAATCAGCCTGGGGGGCTATTTTGCCCTGCGTGCGGCGTGCTTCGAGCCACGCATCCGCGCACTGGCGCTCAATTCACCCATTCTCGATCTCAAGGCGTATCAGCTCGGTTTCTTCCCGCCGGAGATGGTGAACGATCCGCCCGAAGTGCGCCTCGAGTGGTTGCCCGACATACCGCGCAGCGAACTGCCCGACGATCTGCGGGCGCTACTCAAGATCGTGTTCTTCCGATTCGGTGTGGAATCGGTGCACGAATGGCTGAATGCACTCGATCACTTCCAGACGGGCGACCATATCGGCCGCCTTGCCATTCCGTGCCTGAGCATGGTGGGTGAAGCCGAAGGGGGCGAGCCGCTGGCTCAGGCGCGCCAGTTCTGCGACGCCGCGGGTGGCGAGGTCACCGAACGCGTGTTCATGCTCGAAGAAGGGGCAGGGGGGCACTGTCAGTTGGAAAACCTGCCCCTGTCGTCGGCCGTGCTGTACGACTGGATGGACGAGGTGTTTGAACGTTAGGGGTGCTCTGGAACAACCACTACCGTTCGAATTGCCCGGAGCATTCCGGGTTGGGCAGCGGATAAGGCGGGGTGGGTCGAAACGAGTGTCGAAAAAGGGTGCTCAGCACTCGACGATATTCACTGCAAGACCGCCCTGCGACGTTTCCTTGTATTTGCTCATCATATCGGCACCCGTTTCACGCATCGTCTTGATCACCTGATCGAGGCTGACCGTGTGCGTGCCATCACCGTGCAGCGCCATGCGGGCCGCGTTGATCGCCTTGACCGCAGCGATGGCGTTGCGTTCAATGCACGGAATCTGCACCAGACCACCCACCGGATCGCAGGTCAGGCCCAGGTGATGCTCCATGCCAATTTCGGCGGCGTTTTCCACCTGTTCCGGCGTGCCGCCCAGCACGGCACATAACGCAGCGGCCGCCATTGAGCACGCCACGCCCACCTCACCCTGGCAACCGACTTCAGCACCTGAAATTGATGCGTTTTCCTTGTAGAGAATGCCGATTGCTGCTGCGGTGAGCAGGAAATCTTCAACGCCTTTTTGCGTGGCGCCTTCGACGAAGGTGCTGTAGTAATGCAGTACGGCTGGAACGATGCCGGCCGCCCCGTTGGTGGGTGCGGTCACCACACGGCCGCCGGCCGCGTTTTCTTCATTCACCGCCAGGGCGTACACGTTCACGTAATCCATGACCGTAAGCGGATCGTCGCCCTTCAGGCCACCGCGCGCTTCCAGATTGCGAAGCAGCTCGGGCGCACGGCGCCTGACGCGAAACGGACCCGGCAGCTCGCCGGTGCTACGGCAGCCGCGCTGCACACAGGCCTGCATCACACTCCAGATTCGCTGCAGACCCGCAACGGTTTCGTGTTCGGGGCGCCAGTGAAGCTCGTTGGCGCGCATGATATCGGCGATGGAGCAATCGTGTTCGCGTGTCAGTCGCAACAGATCGGCACCGCTGCGAAACGGCATCGGCAGTTGGGCGATGTCGGGCAGCAGCCCGCTGGTGTCTTCGCGATGTCCGTGCGCATCGGCCTGAACGACGAATCCGCCGCCCACCGAATAGTAGCTGCGCTCCAGCAGTACGGTGCCGTTCGCCGCGTAGGCGATGCAGTGCATGCCGTTGGGGTGCATGGGCAGCGTCTTGAACGGAAGAAAGGGCAGGTCGGAGTCGGCGTTAAAGGAAATTTCGTGCTGGCCCAGCAGATTCAGCCGGCCGCTTGCGCGGATTGCGTTCAGATAGGCCTCGACGCGTTCCACGTCGACGGTTTCGGGGTCATGCCCGGCCAGACCGAGCATGACGGCCGTGTCGGTGGCGTGGCCTTTGCCCGTGGCGCCCAGCGAGCCGTAAAGCTCGACCACCACCCGTTGCACGGGCTCGCTGGCCCCGGCAGAAAGCACGGCGCGCGCAAACATGCGCGCGGCACGCATCGGCCCGACAGTGTGTGAACTGGACGGCCCGATGCCGATCTTGAAGATGTCGAATACGCCGATGGCCACGTTGCAGGGCTCCGTAAATTTATAACTTTACATAATGCACATTATGCGGTTTATCCCGCCCAAGCCCGTACCCGTCCGGTGTCGACATGAATGAAATTGCTGCCCGGGTAATAGCCGACTCCACCACGCTTGAGCTCCAGTGCCGCATCACGCAGTTCCTTGAGCGGCACGCCCGGCATGCGCAGATCGACCGCCTTGCCATCCATGTGCAGGCTGCGGCGTGCGACACCGCCACCGCGCGTGGTGCGCAGATGTTCGTTGGTCTTGGGTGACCGGTAGCCCGAAATGATATGGAACGGTAAATCGGCCTTCAATGTGGAACGCAGCGCGTGCATGATGTCGTACAGGCCGGGATCCATCTGCCCGACAAGCCCCGAATAATGGTCGCGCAGAAAATGATTGAGGTTGTCGAGCGCCTGCGGAATGTACCGCCGGCCCTTCGCGTACACGATTTCGATCGACTCGCGGGTGTGCGTGTGATCCAGGGAAAGGTCTTTTTCAAGCACGGAGCTGAACGTCGTGGCGCGGGCGATCATGGGAAAGCCGCAAGCCAGGGCTGCTCCGGACGCGGCGGTGAGAAACCGCCGGCGTGCGACGTTGGGAATGGTGCGTGTCATGAATGAATGGGACGCGCCTTGCGCAGGGCCTCCTGCAGACGCGTGTCCTGTTGGTAAATGTCTGGAAAGAAATAAACTTTACCATCCCGCTTCACCACCGCAGTGCTGTAGGCGATCAGAACCGGTACGGGTTCGTTCAGGCGTATCGTGCTCGAGCGGCCGGCGGCCATGGCGTCTTCGATGCGTTCCCGGGTCCATTCGGGCTGGTTGCGCAGCACGAACTGGGCCAGTTCAACGGGGTATTCGATGCGGATGCAGCCATGGCTGAAATCGCGTCGCGCGCGCGCAAACAGTGCAGTCGACGGCGTATGGTGCAGGTAGATGTTCTGATCGTTGGGAAAAATGAACTTGATGTCGCCCAGCGCGTTGAGCGGACCCGGGCGCTGCCGGATTCGCCACTGGCCGCTGCGAACGTTGGCGATGCCCTCCTCGCTCAACTGACGCACCACCTTGCCGTCGCGCGTCACGAACTCGAAGCCCTGCCGATCGAAATACGCCGGATCACGTAGCAGACGGGGCAAGGTTTCCCCGCGCGCGATCGATGGCGGCACATTCCAGTACGGGCTGAACTCGATGAATCGCATCTCTTCAAGAAATATGGGGGTTTCCGTATTGAGCGCGCGCCCGACCACCACCCGCATTTCCAGATTCAACTCGATCGCCCCGCCCTTCTGCTCATACGCCCGCAGCACGAATTCGGGAACGTTGATCGCGATCATGCGCGGCCCGTACAGCGTCGGCGTCCAGCGCAGGCGCTCGAGCGTGAGGGCCATTTGTTCCACACGCTGTGCCGGTGTGACGTCAAGCTGTGCGAGCGTTGCCGGCCCGATGATGCCGTCGGCCTCAAGGCCGTGACGGGTCTGAAAGCGTCGCACCCCTTCCACGAGTTCACCCTCGTACAACACGGGGCCGGGTGCCAACTGGCCCCAATCATTCAGATCACCCAGGGCAATCAGCCTGGCAGCCAGCACGGCGAGCCCGTCGTAGGGCTGGCCGGGCTTGATGGAGCGCGACTTCGGTTCCGGCAGCGGTTCTTGCCATGCCGGGTGTTCACCCATCTGACGGTACGCATTCATGACGCCGCGCAAGGCCTCGTACATCGGAAACTGCGGCGACGCTTCTTGAAGTGCCGGGCCCAGTCTGCCCGCCTCGCGTGCCCGCTCGAGGTAAAGGCGCGCATCGAAAGCCTGCGATGGCGGGGCCTTGAAGCGGTGGCTGAGCACGCCCGGGCTGAGCCGGCCGTTATGCAGATCGGAGAGATACCGCTGCACTGCGTGGGTCAGTTCGGCATCG
Source organism: Yanghanlia caeni (assembly GCA_030733815.1). GTDB lineage: Bacteria > Pseudomonadota > Gammaproteobacteria > Burkholderiales > Burkholderiaceae_B > Yanghanlia > Yanghanlia caeni. The sequence continues at coordinate 50,655 of JAUZQE010000012.1, read as the reverse complement.
AGCACCGCAACGCGTTCGGCATCGGCCATTGCGGATTCGGCGCGCGCGCTGCTGATCTGCCCGAAGACCTGTGTCAGGTGACCGGCACGGTAGTCATCGGGATTCAGGCCGTGTGATCGCGCATCGTTCAAAACGGCCAATGCCGCCCGCGCGTCCGACCTCGGGCCATGCGCGTCGAACCACCACCAGTGCTGTTGTGCCTGGGTTGGCACCACTGTCGGATGCGACACGCCATCGGGCGATGTGGCGGTGTTGGGCGCAGCGCAGCCGACGATCGTCAGCGCTGCGAAGACGGCGGCAAAAGCGCGGCACACCGAACGTGAAGAATGCTTGCGAGGTGACATGGGCGTTACGCGTAGCGTACATGGGCGTTTTGCCTATCGTTTTACCATGTCGAGCGCCTTGGCCAGTTCGTGGCGGGACTGCTCCCAGGCCTGCTGCGGAATGCGCTGCCCTTCGCTGCGGCCAATTTCATCGAGTCGCCGAGCCACCTCAGGCGCCATGCCAGCCTCGTCTTCAACATGAATGCCGCGGGCGCCGGTACGGCCATCGGCAACCACTATGTCGCCAAGGCGCCGGCTGACGGCTATACCCTGTTGTTTGCGGCGGCGCCGTACTCCACGCTCGAGGCCCTGAACGGCAAGCTGAGCTACGACCCGCACAAAGACCTGGTACCCGTGGCCAAGGTTGCCAGTGCACCGTTGTTCCTCATCGTCAATGCAGACAGCCCTTACAAAACCGTGCAGGATCTCGTGCGTCTTGGCTCCGAGAAATCCGAAGGACTCACCATGGGTTCGCCGGGTCATGGCTCGCTGCCCCACCTTTCCATGGAACTCTTTCTGCGCGACGCGGGGGTGAAGGGCGTAGTCGTGCAGTACAAGGGCGACGTCGCCGCCTACACCGATCTGATCGCCGGGCGTCTCGATGCCACGCTCACCGCGATCACCGCAGCATTGCCGCACATTGAAGCGGGCAAGCTGCGGGTACTGGGAGTGGCCTCAGAGCAGCCCAGCGCGATCTACCCCGACGCCCGGCCACTGAAAGACCAGGGCCTCGCCAACGTGGTGGCCTCCGGCTGGTACGGCTTCATGGTGCCGGCGGGTACCGAACAGGCAAGCATCGACCGGCTCGACAAAGAAATCAACGAAATCCTTCAACAACCCGACGTCAGGCAACGCATGCTGGGCATGGGGCTGGAGATCACGGCCGGCGATCAGCAGGAGTTCAAGCGGTTCATTCAGGCTGAGATGAACAAATGGGCGGGCGTCATCGAGCAGGCCGGCATCAAGGCTCAGTAAACCTCTTTTAATTTCATTCATGGCACCGCAGCATGCCCCGTTTGCAGGCTGCGGCGCTATAGTGGCTTGTGGCGTCCACCTTTTTGAAGGAGAACAGCATGAGCCAGTACAAAGTGGGATACTTCGTAGGCAGCCTGTCCAGCACCTCCATCAACCGCCTTCTCGCGAAAGCGCTGGTCGGCCTCGCACCCGAAAGCCTGGAACTGGTCGAAATCCCGATCCGCGACCTGCCGCTTTACAGCCAGGACTACGACGATGACTTCCCGCCCGTCGCACGCGCCTTCAAAGAAGCGATTGCCGAAGTCGATGCCATTCTATTCGTGACCCCGGAATACAACCGCAGCATTCCGGGCGGGTTGAAGAACGCCATCGATTGGGCCACGCGCCCCTGGGGGCGCAACTCGTTTACACGCAAGCCCTCCGCCATCATCGGCACATCGCCGGGCGCCATCGGAACGGCGCTCGCACAGGCTCAGCTGCGCAACGTCATGTGCTTCTGCAATTCGCCTTTGCTGAATACCGTGGAAGCTTATATACAGTTCCAGCCGGGCCTCATTACCGAAACCGGCGAAGTCACCGACGAAAAAACCCGCCAGTTCCTGCGCAATTACATGAACGAGTTTCACACCTTCATCGTACGGGTGCTCACGGTGCTGCCGCGCGAGAAGTGACCGTGCCGGGCGCGCTCAACGCGCCCCACCCTGCCAGGCGTTGCGGTTCACCTCGTCGTGAAGCGTGCGGATCTCGGGCGACCAGGTGCTTTTGATGTACGCAAGAATCGCGATAATCTCGTCGTCGCTCAGAATGCCTGCGTAGGCCGGCATGTCGCTTTCATACCCGGGCGGCGCGGTATGGCCGGGCACCAGCCCGTTACGGGTGATGTCGAACAGCACCGAGTCGGGATGATGCCAGGTGTGCCCGCTTTCGTCATGAGGCGGCGCAGGCAGGCGGCCGTTCTCGCGTCGCTCGCGCCAGTTCGGCTGCCCCTCGAGCGCCGCACCATGGCAGGCCGCGCAATGACTCATGTACAGGACCCGCCCTGAAGCTACGAGCCGGGCGTCGCGGGTATCGATGCAAAAGCCCGCGGGCACCTGGCTTGCCTTATGGAAATCGTAGGCGATTCCAATTGCTGCAATCGCCAGCATGAAGGCGAGGCCCATGGCCAGTGGTTTCATGATTACGCCATCCGAAATCTGCAATCACACGTGCAATGAGGCCGAGGCGCCCACACCGGTGGTATCATCAAAACAACCTGTCTTGAAGAGGAGTACTCGCGTGAAAGGCTTCGTAGAGAACATTGAAAAACTCACTGTCGAGAACGACAATTATCGCAAGGTCCTGTATACCGGCAAGCATATGCAGCTGGTACTCATGACCCTGCAGCCTGGCGAGGAAATCGGGGCAGAAGTGCACGAAGGCCACGACCAGTTCTTTCGCATCGAAGAAGGCAAGGGTCGCGTCACCATCGACGACAACACCTACGATGTCGAAGACGATGACGCCATCATCGTTCCGGCAGGTGCGCGCCACAATGTGGTGAATACCGGCAGTGAACCGCTACGCCTGTATACGCTATACGGCCCGCCCGAGCATCGCGAAGGCGTGTTGCACCCCACCAAGGCCGACGAAAGCGAAGAACACTTCGACGGCACCACAACCGAATGAACCTGCGGCGCGTGCGCCGCACCCGAAACCCCGGCCGGCTTTACGCCCGTCGGGGTTTTGTGTTTTGAAAGTCAGTCGCGCGAAAAAGGCTTGCCTTGAAAATCGACGGTGATCAGATTGCCATCCATGGGCCCCATACCCGGTGAATTGACCGGCATGCCCGGAGCCGCTACACCGCGCACCGACGGGTCAAGCAGCATCTTGCGCACGGCATTGGCGGGCACATGCCCTTCGATCAGCTGGCCGGTGCCTTCGATACGCGCCGTATGGCACGAGGCCAGTTGCACGGGAACGCCGTGCGCTGCCTTGACCGACGCCATGTCAGACGTGGTGATGACGTTCACCTCGAAGCCATTGTCGCGCATGTGCTGCGCCCAGCCCCCGCAACAGCCACAGTTCGGGTCCTGATGCATGGTAATGACGGTGTGGGACGCCGCCTGCCCGATGCCGGCCGCAGCCAGCGCCAATGCCAACAGTAGTTTCTTCATTGCATACTCGTGGTGGGCCACGCCGACGGGCGCGGCATACAAAAAAATCAGATCTGTTCGAACCGGTCGTAGTGCCGTTCGTCGTGTACCTCACGGGTTTGCACCGTATCGACACGCGCGGCACGCGGGCCTACATGGAGCCACGACAGCATGGTGTCGATGGCCTCGTGCGGGCCCTGCAGCAGCGCTTCGACGCTGCCGTCTTCCAGATTGCGCACCCAGCCCGTAACACCCAGGCTGTGCGCTTCGCGCACGGTGGCCATGCGAAAGCCGACGCCTTGCACCCGGCCGGTAATGCGCGCAATCAAGGTTTCGACCCGGGCGGACGGGGAAAGTTTCTTCATGTGACGAAAGGCAGTTCAGGTGTGGGCGCGGTCGACGGCGGGAGCCTGACCGCGCCGATAAAGGTTCAGGGCGGTGTCGATGATGCCCACGTGGCTGAACGCCTGAGGAAAATTGCCGAGCATGCGGCCCATCTGCGGATCGTATTGTTCCGAGAGCAACCCCACGTCGTTGCACAGCGCGGTGAGCCGCTCGAAGAGGGCCTGCGCTTCGGCGTAGCGCCCCTGCAGCACGTAGACGTCGGCCAACCAGAACGAGCAGGCGAGAAAGACGCCTTCTCCGGGCGGCAGGCCATCGACACCGGTTTCGGTTTCGTAGCGTAATAGTAACCCGTCGCGCATGAGGCGCTGTTCGATGGCCGCCACGGTGCCGATGACGCGCGGATCATTTGCCGGCAGAAAGCCCGTGAGCACGATGTGCAGAAGACTGGCGTCGAGCGCCCGGGTGGCGTAATGCTGCACGAAGGTATTGCGCTCGCTGTCAAAGCCCTTTTCGCATACTTCGGCGCGTATCTGGTTCGCAATGCGCCGGCAGTTCTGGGCAAAGCGCCCGCCGTTGTTCATGGTGGCCGCCACCGTGGCAATGCGGTCGAAGGCCACCCACGCCATGACCTTTGAATGCACGAAGTGCTGGGGCTGTGCACGGATCTCCCAAATACCCTCGTCGGGCCGGCGCCACGCCTGTTCGAGGAACGGCACGATCACGCGTGTAATGGCCTCGATGCGCGAGTGAGGCGGCAGGTGACCCCGTATGGCCTGCACCATCGCGTCGGCCACTTCGCCATAGATATCGAGCTGGGTCTGCGAGGCCGCCGCATTGCCGATGCGTACGGGGCGCGACCCTTCGTAGCCTGCCAGCCAGGGCAGTTCGAACTCGGGCAGATCGCGTTCACCGGCAAGCCCGTACATGATCTGCATCTGCGCGGGGCTGCCCGCCACCGACCGCGTGAGCCAGTTGCGCCATGCCGCGGCTTCGTCGAAATAGCCCAGATTCATGAACGCCAGCAGCGTCATGGTGGCATCACGCAGCCAGCAATAGCGGTAGTCCCAGTTGCGTTCGCCGCCGAGCCGTTCCGGCAGTGAAGTGGTGGGCGCGGCCACGATGCCCCCCGTGGGCAGGTACGTCAGCGCCTTGAGCGTGATCAGCGACCGCTTCACGAGCGGTGTCCAGGGCCCGACGTCGGGGCAGCGATCGGCAAATTCGCGCCAGAAATAGTTGGTGCTGGCCAAGGCGGAGCCCAGATCGAAGCCTTCGGCCACGTGCTCGTGCGACGGCTGGTGCGAAAGCGTGAAGACTTTGCGCTGGCCCGCATGCACGGTGAAGTCGGCATGACTGTGCTGGTCGTGCGAAATGAGCGGCGTGGTGCTGCGCAGCACCAGCATGTCGGGCCCGGCCACAGCCGTGTAGCACCCTTCTCCGTGCTTTTCGAGCCAGGGCACGACACGGCCGTAGCCAAAGCGGATGATGAGCTCCATGTGGAAATCCACACGGCCTTCCAGGCCCACCACCATTCGGGCGACGCTCGAGTGGGCAGCGGTGGTGGGCATGAAGTCGATGACCTTGGCGATGCCGGTTTCGGTTTCGAAGGTGGTTTCGAGTATGAGCGTGCCCTCTTCATAGGCCCGCGACACCCGGTGGATGTGACCCGACGGTTTCAAGCTCCAGCGCCCGTTCTCGGGCGTGCCCAGCAGCGCCGCAAAGCATGCCGGTGAATCGAAGCGCGGAAAGCACAGCCAATCGATTGACCCTTCGCGCGAGACGAGGGCTGCCGTGCGGCAGTTTCCGAGCATTGCATAGTCTTCTATTCTTGCAGCCACGAGTCTACGCCTCTATTTTGATTAAAATCATCATGCCATTCGTCGAAACTTCTACCATGAATAGGCGCTTTTCATTTCTTTAGGGGCAACAATGCAAACAATACTTCTTCCAGTAGATGGGTCAGAAAACTCGAGCCGTGCCGTCAAGCGCGCCATCGAGATCGTCAAGGAATACGGCGACGCCAAGCTGCTGCTGGTCACCGCGTACCCGCCCATCGTCTCTGGCAATGTCCGGCGCTTCTTCTCGGCCGACGAAATCCAGGCGTTTTATCAAGACGAAGGCCGCACTGCCCTTGCGCCTGCCAAAGCATTGCTCGACGAAGCCGGCATTGACTACGAAGAAGAGGTTCTGGTGGGCCCCGTCGCCCAAACCATTGCCGACTACGCCAAGAAAAAGCAGGTCGACACCATCATCATGGGCACGCGCGGCCTGGGTACGGTAACCGGCATGGTGCTGGGCTCCGTCACCACCAAGGTACTCAGCCTGGTCGACGTTCCCGTGCTTCTGGTCAAATAGGTTCTGCATCGTTGGGGTCGGTGCAAGGCCTGTGCCAGGGGCCATGCCGCCCCAGCAATGCTTCGGCCTCGGGCGGGCCCCAGCTGCCCTTCTCGTACATAATGGCCTTGTGGTGTTCCACCAGTACGCGATCCAGCGCCTGCCAGGCCGACTCAACGGCCGCCTGGGTCGCAAAAAGCGACCGGTCACCCGCCAGGGCGTCGCTCAGCAGCCGCTCGTAAGGTGAATCGCTGTCGGCGGCTTCATTCATCATCAGCAGCTCACGCTGTTCACCCACATAGTTTTTGCCGGGCCGCTTGACGCGTGCGGCCAGTGCGATCTCGGCGCGCGGTGAAAGCCGGAAGCGGATGTAGTTGGCCCGGCCGTCGGCCGGCGCCGTATCCGTAAACAGCTTCTGTGGTGGCGCCTTGAACTGCACCTGTACTTCCGCCGCCGTGGTGGCCATGCATTTGCCGGAACGCAGGAACCAGGGCACGCCTTCCCAGCGCCATGAATCGATGAACAAACGCAGCGCGCAGAAGGTTTCGACGTCGGATTGCGGATCGACGTGCGCCTCCTTGCGGTAGCCCTTGTATTGCCCGCGCACCAGATCGTCGGGCTGGATCTCGCGCATGGCGCGAAACACCTTGGTTTTCTCGATCTGTACGGCTTCGTACGCCCGATAGGCGGGCGGCTCCATGGCAAGCAGGCCCACGATCTGGAACAAATGATTCTGGATGACGTCGCGCAGGCAGCCTGCGCTTTCATAGAAGGCGCCGCGCGATTCGACGCCGAACGATTCCGACAGTGTGATCTGCACGCTGTCGATATAGTTGCGATTCCAGATCGGCTCAAGGAACGCGTTGGCGAAGCGAAAATACAGAATGTTCATGATCGCTTCCTTGCCCAGGAAGTGATCGATGCGGTAGATGGCGTCTTCCGGAAACACCGCGCACGCGATGCGGTTCAGGTGGTGGGCCGACGCACGGTCGCGTCCGAAGGGTTTCTCCAGAATGACGCGCCCGCCGTCCGACAGGCCCGCCGCCGCAAGCCCGGTGATCACGGTGGCGAAGAGCGCGGGCGGAATCGCCAGATAATGTACCGGCCGGCGCGCCGGGCCGAGTGCTTCCTTGAGGCGCCCGAATACCGCAGGGTCGTTATAGTCGCCGCTGACGTACGTGACACGTTCAAGCAGTTCCCGCAGCGTCGCCGCGTTCTCGGCGCGGCCGGAAGCCTTGATGCTCTTGCGGATTCGTGCATGCAGCTGGGAGCGGGTCAGTTGCGACGACGCCACCCCCACGACGGGCACGTTGAGCGTGCCGTTCTGCACCATGCCGTACAGCGCCGGAAAGATTTTCTTGTGGGCCAGATCGCCGGTCATGCCGAACAGCACCAATGCATCGGCCGCGCCATCATGGTCGATCGCAAAGCTCATGAGTTCGTTCCCTCGTGCGGCGGTTCGTTGGCTTCGGCTTCCAGGTGGCCGCCAAACTGTTCGCGCATCGCCGAAAGCGTCTTCATGGCAAAGACACCGGCGTCGCGTGACTCGAAGCGGTTGAAGAGCGACGCGGCCAACACCGGTGCGGGCACACCAAGCTCGACTGCAGCGCCCAGGGCCCAGCGCCCTTCCCCCGAGTCGAATACCGTACCGGTGTACCGCTGCAAGCCCGGGTCACCATGTAGGGCTTGCGCGGTGAGATCGAGCAACCACGAGCCGATCACGCTGCCGCGACGCCAGAGTTCGGCAATTTCGGCCAGATCGAAGTCGTAGCGATAGGCTTGCGGCGAGTCGAGTGCGACCGCATTGTGGCTCGACGAGGCGCCGCCCTGCCCGGCCTGGTGCAGCAGGTTGAAGCCTTCGGCATAGGCGGCCATGATGCCGTACTCGATGGCATTGTGCACCATCTTCACGAAGTGGCCCGCACCGGCGGGCCCGCAATGCAGGTAACCCTGCTCGGCCATGCCTCCCGGGCTGCGCCCCGGTGTCGGTGCCGCCGCATCGCTGCCGGGAGCCAAGGTCTGCAGCAACGGTTCGATGCGTTCAAAACCTTCGCGCGTGCCTCCTGCCATGAGGCAATACCCCCGCTGCAGGCCCCGTACACCACCGCTGGTGCCGACATCGACATACACGATTCCCTGCGGCGCAAGTTGCGCCGCGCGTCGCACGTCGTGCTTCCAGAATGTGTTGCCGCCGTCCACGACAACGTCGCCCGCCTGCAGCAGCGCTGCCAGGTCGTCGAGCACGGCATCGACGACCGGTGCCGGCACCATGATCCATACTGCCCGGGGCGGCGCCAGCGAGGCAACGAGCTCGGACAGGCTCGCGCACGGTGTGGCGCCGTGCTGCGCCAGTTCGAGCGCTGCCCGGGCATCGATATCGTAGACGAAGCAATCATGACCACCCTGCATGAGACGACGCGCCATGTTGCCGCCCATGCGGCCCAGTCCGACCATGCCGACCTGCATCAGCGGGCCTCGTCGCTCGGAGTGTCGCCACGCTGTGCCGGCAACAGTCGATCGAGAAGATCGACGGGAACGGGGAACACCAGGGTCGAGGATTTGTCGCCCGCCACCTGGGTAAGCGTTTGCAGATAGCGCAGCTGCAGTGCCGCCGGATGCTCGGACAGCACGTTTGCCGCATCGGCCAGCGCCTGCGCGGCCTGGCGCTCACCTTCGGCGTGAATGACCTTGGCACGCCGTTCGCGCTCGGCCTCGGCCTGGCGGGCAATCGCACGCACCATACTTTCGTTCAGATCGATGTGCTTGATCTCGACGTTGGTCACCTTTACACCCCAGCTGTCGGTTTGGGCGTCAAGAATTTTCTGCACGTCGAGATTGAGCTTCTCGCGCTCGGAAAGCATTTCATCGAGATCATGTTTGCCCAGCACGGCGCGCAAGGTGGTCTGGGCGAGCTGGCTGGTGGCTTCCAGGTAATGCTCCACCTGAATGATCGCCTTTTCGGGAGCCACCACCCTGAAGTAAATCACCGCGCTTACCTTCACCGACACGTTGTCGCGCGAAATCACGTCCTGGCTGGGAACGTCCATGGTGACCACGCGCAGATCGACCCGCACGATCTGCTGCAGCACGGGAATCACGAAGATGAGGCCGGGGCCCTTTACGCTGGTGAAGCGGCCCAGCGTGAAAATGACGCCGCGCTGGTATTCGCGCATGATGCGCACGGCATTGGCAATGATGATCACCGCTATGATGACCAGTACCGACAGGCCAATGTTGATATCGTAAAACATACCCCGCTCTCCCTTGTTTTCAAGCCCACATCATGCGGCGCGATTCGTTCATTCGGGCGAGGCCGCCACGGGCGGTTCGCCATCGTGTGCGGCTTCGATCCGCTTCACGCGCAGTTTGAGCCCGCGCGTGCCCGTTACGCTTACGCGGTCGCCCACGCTCAGAGGCTCGGTGCTGACCACCCGCCAGTTCTCGCCGCGGATTTCGGCATATATCATGCCGTCTTCCATACCCACCACTTTGCCGTCCTCGCCCACCATGGCCTCGTGGCCGATAACCGAGCGGCCCCGGCGGCTGCGTATGGCGGCGGTGCCGGCACCAATGATGATCACGGCGCTGGCGATGCCAATGGACAGCAGGAAGGGAATGGACAGCTCATAGGCCTTGGGCACTTCCGGGCCGGTCATGAACAGCCCGCCCAGCACGAAGGCCAGCAGCCCGCCGATGCCCAGCGCGCCAAACGAAGGCAGGAAGACTTCGCCGATCATCATGAGCATGCCCAGAGCGAGCAGCGCCACGCCGGCCCAGTTGACGGGCAGCATGTGCAGCCCGTACAGGCCCAGAAGCAGGCAGATGATGCCGGCCACGCCCGGCAGCGCCGCACCGGGGCTCATCATTTCGAAAAAGAGGCCGTAAACGCCCAACATCAGCAGAATGACGGCAAGCTGCGGATTGGCCAGAAACGACAGCACCTTGGTGCGCCAGTCGGGTGCCACACGCTGCACCGCGGCCTGCCCGATCGCAAGCGTAATCGTGGTTCCGTCGTTGAGCTTCACCTGGCGACCGTCGAGCTGTTCGAGCAGCGCGTGCAGGGTGGGGGCGATGGCTTCGATCACCCCGGCCTCGAGCGCCTCCCGGGCCGATATGGATCGGGCATCGCGTACGGCCGCTTCTGCAAACTCGGGGTCACGGCCACGCAGCTCCGCCAGGCTGCGCAAATACGCCGCCGCGTCGTTGGCAGCCTTGGCGGCCAGTGTTTCCTGAGAAGACCGCCCTGCACTGCGTTCCCCCTTGTTGTCGCCTTTGGCGCCGGGGCCATCGGCATCGGGCGAGCGATCGCCCCCGGGCATGCCCGTGCCAATAGCGACAGGGGATGCCGCCCCCAGATTGCTGGCCGGTGTCATGGCCGCAATATGGCTGGCATACAGAATGAAGGTGCCGGCGCTTGCAGCACGCGCGCCACCCGGTGCGACGTAGATGATGACCGGCACTTCGGCCGACAGCATGCGCCGGATGATCGCGCGCATCGACGCATCGAGCCCGCCGGGAGTATCGAGCTCGATGACGACAGCCTGTGCGCCCACGTCATGGGCGTCGTCGATGCCCCGTATGATGAAGTCTGCAGTGGCCGGACTGATCGCGCCCTGTACTTCCAGCACGACAACGGGCCCTGCCTGCCGGGTGCCCGCCAGGGCGGGAACACCCGCAACAAGTACGCTCACTGCCAATAGCAAACCGGACAGCCAGAGTTTGACGGATCTGTTCATGCCTGCCTCCATGCGGTGCAGCCCATGCCCGATGCATGATTGCAGTATAGACCCTAAGATCGGGCGTGGTGCCGCCCCTCAGAGTGCGCTCAGCACATCTGCCAGAATCACGGCGTGGTTGTGCTGCGGGTCGCGGGCCGCATACAGCAGCGTGATGCGCCGCGTGCCCGCTTCGTGGGCGATTTCGTTCAGCCGTTCGCGCGCCTGAGGCCGAGCGAGTTCCTCGCGGTACTTCCTGTCGAAATCTTCCCACCGTTGCGGATCATGACCGAACCACTTGCGCAGCGCGGGCGTGGGAGCGATATCCTTTTCCCACCTGTCGTAGTCGAGATCGCTTTTGCGCACGCCACGCGGCCACAGCCGGTCGACCAGAATGCGCATGCCTTCGTTCGCCTGCGGCGGGTCGTATACTCGCCGGATTGCAACGTTCATGTCGTACCTCCGTCGGCCTGTTGAGTGCACCCCGGAGCAGGCCTCGACGCCAGGGCACCCGCAACCCATGCGCGGGTGCACGGCAGCTCAGCCATTATGGGTCATATCGTGCGGCACGATCCATTGATCGTATTGTTCGGCCGTGACGTAACCGAGTGCCAGGGCCGCTTCCCGCAACGTGGTGCCTTCCTTCTGAGCCTTCTTGGCAATGGCCGCGGCCTTGTCATACCCGATGTGACGATTCAGTGCGGTGACGAGCATTAGGTTCTTTTCGAGATTTTCGGCAATGCGCGCCCGGTTGGGTTCGATACCCACCGCGCAATGCTCGTCGAATGCCAGGCAGGCGTCACCCAGCAGCTCGATGCTTTCGAGCACGTTGTGAACCATGACCGGCTTGTATACGTTCAGCTGGAAATTACCCTGGGAACCGGCAAAGGCCACCGCGGCGTCGTTGCCAAACACCTGTACACACACCATGGTGAGCGCTTCACACTGCGTGGGATTGACCTTGCCCGGCATAATCGACGAACCGGGTTCGTTATCGGGAATGATGAGCTCGCCGATGCCGCATCGTGGGCCACTGGCCAGCCAGCGCACGTCATTGGCCATCTTCATGAGCCCGCCCGCCAGGGTACGCAATGCGGCCGACAGATGTACCAGTGCGTCGTGCGCCGACAATGCGAAGAATTTGTTGCCGGCGCTGCGAAACGGCAACCCGGTGATCTGTGCAATATGTGCCGCCGCCTGCTCGCCGAAACGCGGGTGAGCATTCAGGCCGGTGCCCACGGCCGTGCCGCCGATGGCCAGATCGTAGATGCCCGGCAGCGCCGCTTCGATGGCGGCGAGGCCAAAGTCGATCTGCGCCACCCATGAGCCGATTTCCTGGCCGAGTGTGACCGGTGTGGCGTCCTGCAGGTGAGTGCGGCCCGTTTTGACGATGTCGCCGAACTGCGCCGCTTTTTGGGCCAGGGTGTCGCGCAGGCGGCGCACTGAGGGCAGGAGGTGGCGGTGCAGCTCGCGGCCCACCGCAATGTGCATGGCCGTGGGAAAGGTGTCGTTCGACGACTGGCCGCGGTTCACGTGATCGTTGGGGTGCACCGGCGTCTTGCTGCCGCGCTGGCCGCCGGCCAGTTCGATGGCGCGGTTCGAGATGACCTCGTTCACGTTCATGTTCGATTGCGTGCCCGAGCCGGTCTGGAAAACCACGAGCGGAAACTCATCGTTCAGCCTGCCGTCGATCACGTCATCGGCGGCACGAATGATGAGATCGGCCACGTCGGGCGGCAATTCGCCCAGTTCACGGTTTGCCAGTGCCGCCGCCTTCTTGAGAATGCCAAGCGACGTGATGATGGAAGCCTGCCAGCGAAAACGCGCCACGCCTATGGGGAAATTCTGAATGGAACGCTGCGTTTGCGCCCCCCAGTAACGGTGTGCCGGAACGGCGATCTCGCCCATGGAGTCGGTTTCGATACGTGTATCGGCCATGACGGTTCCTTTGTCGGTTCAGTCGGCCACCGCCTGCGCCGCCGGATGAAATTTTGCGGCCCAGGCCTGCGTGGCGTCGAGCATGCGGTTGGCGAACCCCCATTCATTGTCGAACCATAGGAACAGGTTCGCAAAGCCATCGCCGTTGGTACGGGTCTGGCTGCCGTCGATGACGACCGAGTTGGGGTTGTGGTTGAAGTCGATCGACGCATGCGGGTGATTCGAATAACCCACGAGACCCGGTGAGCGCACACTGAGTTCGTGCAGGGTGGTGTTCAGCTGTGCCGCCGATACGTCGCACGTGAGCTGCAGCATGAGATCGATGGCCGACACGTTCAATATGGGCACGCGTATGGCTTTGGCTTGCACCTTTCCGCGCAATTGCGGCAACAGGCGTTCCACGCCCTGCGCGAGCCCCGTGGCCACCGGCACGATCGACTGCATGGCCGAGCGTGTGCGGCGCAGATCGTTATGGTGGTAGCCGTCGATGAGCGGCTGATCGTTCATGACCGAATGCAGGGTGGTCAGGAACACATGGCGTACACCGTATTCCTGATCGAGTGCAGCGAGCACGGGTATGCTCGCATTCGTGGTGCACGACGCGTTCGACACGATGGCCGCATCGGCGGGTACCCCATTTTGGTTGACGCCATAGACGATCGTGTAATCGACGTCTTCGGCGCTTTCGCCAGGATGCGACACCAGCAGCCGGGGGCAGCCGGCATCGATGAAACGCTGAAACTGGGCGCGTGACCCATAGCGCCCCGAACATTCGAGCAACAGATCGATACCCATCGCGGCCCAGTCGACCGCTTCCGGCCGGGTTTCATGGGTGACCGCGATTTCGCGACCGTTGACCCGCAGGCACGCCTCACCCGCTTGCACCGTTCCCGGAAAAATGCCGTGGGTGGAATCGAATTGCGAGAGGTACGCCATGGTGGCGAGGTCGGACGGTTCGTTGATTGCAACGACTTCGATGAGATCGTTCAGGCCCAATTCGTGCAGCGCACGCAGCACGCAGCGACCGATTCGGCCATAGCCGTTGATGGCGATGCGCAACGGGGCATGGGCGGGAAAGGCAGGCGGTATGCGGTTCATGTGTCAGCCAGGGTCTCAGCAATACCCATACATGATAACGCCGAGCCCTGCTTGCATCGACATGACCCCGCATGCCGGCATCAGTATTGGTACGTGTAGGTCAGCTGCAGAAGATTCAGGCCGGGATTCGGGCGCTTGATGCCTGCATTGGAGTAGTGTGAGTACCGCAGGCTCAGCCGGCTATGTGGGCTCAGATGCATGCCCACGCCGATATGATCGCCGAACTGGAAGGCGGTGCTGATGTTCTTGTTGGCGAACCGTGTGCTGGAGAAAACCGTGGCACCGATGCCCGCTTCAATGTAGTAACGGTTGTCGAAGGTCCAGCGCAGCATGGGAATGGCGCTGAATTGCCAGACGTCGCGCGGCCGGCGTGAGCCGTCTGCATGCCAATAGGCGACGCCCAGTTCACCGAGCAGATCGAGGCGGCTGCCATTGCCGCTGAAACGGTAGGTCCAGAACGACGGGGATTCCCAGGCGAGTTCGGCACGCTGGTAATGTTCGCCCACCCCGAGCCGCAGCGATACGGCCGGTGAATCGTACACCGATTCGGACACGGGCTGGGCCCCCGCAACGGGCGCGAGCCCCGTAAACAGTACGGTAAGGCCTGCGGCCATGTGGCGGTTGATTACGTTGAAATGGTTCATTGACTGCTCTTCTTGTTTGTTGATGCCCTGCCGGTGACCGAGGCTGCGCAGAGAATAGTACTCCTGTTCTTCCTTATCCACTTTGTCCTACGTCACACGGCTCCTTTGCGAAATTCAGTGTGATCCGGTTTGCCCGTCTGATTTTTCACTCCAGCCGCCGCCGAGCGCGCGATACAGCTGCACGATGTTCAGCTGCTGCTGCAGGCGGCTGGCGAGCAGCGCCTTCTGGGCGTTGAACAGCGTGCGCTGGGCATCCAGCACCTGAAGAAAACTGTCCACACCCGTTTCGTAACGTCGCACCGACAATTCGTGCGTGCGCTGCGCTTCCTGCACGAGATCCACCTGCGCCTGCAACTGCTCTACGTAATGTGCCCGCGCCGTCAACGCATCGGCGACCTCGCGAAACGCGGTCTGAATCGCGTATTCGTACTGCGCAATTCGTGCATCGCGCTGCACGCGTGCCAGGTCGAGATTCGCCTGCCGGTTACCGAAGTCGAAGATCGGAAGATCCAGTCGGGGCAGAAACGACCATGCCCCGCTTCCACCACTAAAGAGGCCTGACAGATCAGCACTCGCCGTGCCAGCCGTGGCAGTCAGGACAATGCGGGGAAAGAACGCGGCACGGGCGGCCGCGATACGGCCGTTGGCGGCGCGAATCTCATGCTCTGCCGCTACGATATCGGGGCGTCGCAGCAGCGTCTCGCTGGGCAGGCTTGCTGGAACGCCCGCCAGTCGTAAGACGGTACCGATGTCGGCAGCAGGTTGGCCAAGCTCGAGTCTCTGCGCGTTTCCGGTGAGCAGTTGCAATGCATTGAGGTCCTGTTCCACCAGGCGCGCAAACTGCGCGGTATTGCTGCGGGCGTCGTGCAAAGCACCGCGGGCCTGGCTGAGATCCAGCTGCGTGTCGGTCACCCATGCAAGGTAGCCTAAGGCAGGCGTGCAGGTCGTGTCACGCACAGCCGCCATCATGCGTGCGCTCAGTGCACACCCGGGCGGGCTGTGCCTGACAGCCATTGCCAACGAGGTGAATCTGCCCCGTTCCACTGTCCAGCGCCTGGTTACGGCGCTCGAGATCGAGGGGCTGGTGGATGCGAAAGGGCCCAATGGCGGTACGCGGCTGGGCCCCACAGTGTCGTCATTGCTGGCTACCGCCCACGCAGACATGATCGTGTTCGGGCGTCACCAACTGAAGATGCTGCTCGATGCCACCGATGAAACCTGCAGCATCGTGACTGCCGTGAACGCGCGAGCGATGGTGCTCGAAACGATGACGGCGGAACATCCGCTCAGAGTCGTGCTGGCGCAGGGCGGGCAGGCGCCGCTACATGCGTCGGCCGGCGGCAAGGCCCTGCTTTCCGTATACGACGAAACCGTGATCGACCGCCTGTTCGGCAGCCGTCTCGAAGCCTGCACCCCCAACACGCTGCCCACGCGCGACGCGTTGCGCAAGGAAATTGCCCAGGCGCGTCGCAGCGGCATTGCTACGTCGCGCTGCGAACATTTGCCCGGCATCAGCGCGCTGGCCACGGCGGTCGATACGCCTATGGGCATTTATGCCTTTGAATTGACATCCTCCCCGGCCTAAAGGCCGGAGATTCCTACGGCGCTCAGTGGAGGCATTGAGCCGCCCCTGAGTCGCTTCGGTGGGTTCCTGCTGCTGGCGGCATTACTGCACCGCTCACTTCACAGGCGAACCGGGCGTGCCCCGCCCTTAAAACATTGATCGCGCCAACCACGTCGGCGTTTTCCTCGAAACCGCATTCAACGCACAAGAATTGCGCCTGTGTTTTCCGGTTGTCCGCCGAGACATGGCCGCAGCACGGACAGGTGCGGCTCGTGTTCTGCGGCGCCACGGCGACGAGCCATGCGCCTCTCCAGGCCAGCTTGTAGTCCAACTGGCGGCGGAACTCAAACCAGCCTTGATCGAGGATGGACTTGTTCAGGCCGGACTTAGCCCGAACGTTTTTCCCCGGCGTTTCGGTGCTGCCTGCCGCCGACCTGGACATATTCCGTACCTGCAAGTCCTCAATACACACCATCGCGTGGTTTTGGCTGATCGCGGTCGAGGTCTTGTGTAGGAAGTCGCGGCGGGCATTGCCGATGCGGGAATGAATACGCTGGAGGCGGGCTTTCGCCTTCTTCCAGTTGGTGCTGAACTTCGTCTTGCGGCTCATCGCCTGTTGCGCCTTGCGCAAAGCAGCCTCATGCCGCTTGAAGCTGTGAAGCGGCGCGTAGAACGCGCCGTCCGAGAGGGTGACGAAGCGGGTAATGCCCATGTCGATACCGACCGCCCCACCTTGCGCAATGGGTTGCTCAACCTCGCGCTCCGTCTGAATACTCACGAACCACTTGCCGCCCGACTGGCTCACGGTGACGTTCTTCACCACGCCCAACACCTCGCGACTGTTGCGATAGCGCAGCCAGCCCAGCTTTGGCAGAAACAGGCGGTTGTTGCCATGATCGAGCTTGATCTGTTTTGGGTCGGGATAGCGGAAGCTATCCGACTGGCCCTTCTTCTTGAAGCGCGGGAAGTCCGCCCGCTTAGCGAAGAAGTTGGTGTAGGCCCGCTCCAAATCCTTGAGCGTCTGCTGCAACGGATGCACGGGCGCATCGGCCAGCCATGCGGTTTCCGCGCTATTGCGCCACTCGGTGAGTAGCTTGCACAGACCCGCATAGCCGAGCTTCTTCTCGCCCTGCTCGTAGCGCTCTTTCTGCAACGCCAGCGCCTTGTTGTAGACGAACCGGCACGAGCCAGCGAAGCGGCGCATTTGCCGCTCTTGCTGGCCGTCTGGCATCAGTTCGTACTTGTAGGCTTGAAGTCGTTGCATGGCTTAATCATACTCTTGGTCTATGAGCGATGATAACGAAATTAGACATGGACGGCACTGCGTTTTCAAGATGCACGTTCACTTGGTCTTTGTGGCGAAATATCGCCGCAGAGTGTTCGATGGCGACGCCATCAGTCGGCTGCGTACCATCTTCGCTAAGGTCTGCGCCGATTTCCATCGTGCGGCAGTACATCGAACAACAGAAGACACCTCACTGAAACTCAAGGACGGCTACGCCGTCCGCGCTATCCTTCCCCGCCCTGGACGGCGGGGCTTGTCGCGCACTGGGTCAGCTTGCCCGATGCGCGCTACGAAGCACGGGCGCAAAGCATACGCACGGCGTTGTTGGTGCACCGCGAGCGCGTGCTGGCCGAAGCTCAGAACTACCAGGCAGACCGCCAATCAGGTGCGCTGGGGCTCACTGCCGGCAAGCCATAGACGCGTGCAATCGCGTGCGCGATCGCGCAGCAAGGCAGCCGCCTCTGCAAACGCCTGCTGCAAGGTCACCGGGCCGGGGGCCACGCTGAATGCTGCGGTAATGCCGGCTTCATACAGCGCCTCGTAGCCTTCGCCCAGCGAGCCGGCCAGCGCGATCACGGGTATGCCGCGTGCACGGGCATGACGCGCCACCCCCGCCGGAGTCTTGCCAAGCAGGGTCTGGCGATCCATGCGCCCCTCGCCGGTGAAGACCAGATCTGCGCCCTCCAGTGCGTCGTCAAGCCGGGCCAGTTCCGCGATCAGTTCGACGCCAGGCCGGAACTGCGCCTGAAAGAACGACTTGATTACGAAACCCAGCCCACCGGCTGCACCGGTGCCGGGCGTTTTCGTTTCATCGCGACCCGAAACCGCCACACACACCTGCGCAAAATGCGCCAAGGCCGAGTCGAGAAAATCCACATCGGCGGGCGAGGCCCCCTTCTGTGGCCCGAATATCGCCGCCGCGCCGCGTTCCCCGCACAAGGGGTTGTCGACGTCGACCGCGATCTCGAACTGCGTATCGGCCAGGCGCGGGTCGAGGTGGTACAGATCAATGCCTGCAAGCCGGTGCAATGCGCCGCCACCCGGCGGGAGATCGGCGCCTTCATCGTCGAACAGCCGCGCGCCCAACGCCTGAAAGAGGCCCGCGCCGGCGTCGGTAGTGGCGCTGCCGCCCAGGCCAAGCACAACGCGCCGCGCCCCTGCATCGAGCGCCTGCAGCACCAGCTGGCCGACCCCGAAGGTCGAGGCGCGCAAAGGGTCGCGAAGGCCGGGCGTGATGCGCTCAAGCCCGGCCGCCTCGGCCATTTCGATGAACGCCGTGTGCTCGCCGAGCCAGCCCCAGGCGGCCTCGCAGTTGCGCCCGATGGCGTCGCGTACGGTCGCGCGGCGCCGCTCGCCGCCGGTTGCGGCCAGCACGGCGTCGAGCGAACCTTCACCCCCGTCGGCCATGGGCAGGCTATGCACCTCGGCGTGGGGTGCCGCCAGCCTTACGCCTTCTGAAATGGCAGCGGCAACCTGCGCCGCACTCAGGCTTTCCTTGAACGAATCGGGTGCCACCACGACCTTGAAGCGTGGCGCACGCATCATGCGCCGTCCTTGGCCGTGGTGGCGCCGGCCAGCACGTTACGCGGCCGCCCTGCCACAAAGGCCTCGATGTTGTCGATGAGTTGATCGGCCAGCGTCTGCATGGCTTCGTTGCTGGCCCAGGCAACGTGCGGTGTAAGAATGAAATTCGGCAGGTCGAGCAGTTGCATCAGCGGATGATCGGCAGGAGGCGGTTCGGGTACGGTGACATCGATGCCTGCGCCGCTGATCTGCCCGCTGCGCAGCGCCGCGGCAAGCGCGTGATCGTCGATGAGTGCGCCCCGTGCGGTGTTGATGATGAGCGGCTTGCGAGCCATTTTCGCGAATTCGGCCTCACCGAGCAGGTGACGCGTGTGTTCGGTGAGGGGGCAATGAAGCGTAATGACGTCGCTTTCAGCCAGAATAGTGTCGAACGGCGTGTACAGCGCCCCCATGTCGGTGCGCCCCTTGTGCGCCGCAAAGCGCACGTTCATGCCCAGCGCGCGCCCGATCTGTGCCACGGCCTGACCCAGCGCCCCGGCGCCGATGATACCCAGGTTCGATCCGGCCAGGTCGCGCACGGGGTAGTCGAAGTAGCAGAACTGCGCGGCCTGCTGCCAGCGCCCGGCCTGTACCGATTGGCGGTACGCCACGATGCTGCGTTGCAGGGCGAACATGAGCGCAAACACGTGTTCCGGCACGGTACGCACCGCATAGCCGCGGATATTCGAAACGACAATGCCGCGCTCGTTGCAGGCTTGCAGATCGACGTTGTCGCTACCGGTGGCAGCCAGGGCGATCATCTTCAGGCGCGGCGCGGCAGCAAGTTCCTGCGCACCCAGGCGCACCTTGTTCACCAGAACGATATCGGCATCGGCAATGCGTTCCACCACCTGGTCGGGGGCGGTGCGTGCATGCGTTTCGAGTGTGTGTGCAAAGCCGGGGGCGCGCAGCACGGTCTGGGGCGCAATGGTGTCGCGATCCAGGAACACGACTTTTAGCGGGGCGTTGGACATGTGTCTCCTCTTGTTGGACGGGTAGTGTTGTGCTTGCTGGCGGTTCGTGATGTTGCCGCCTTGCTGATCCGATATAGTAATAGTTTCCACCCTCAACGGAACCCTACATGAGCGGCCAACGCATTCCTCCGGTCTACCCCCTTGCCGACTTCTTCCGCAATCCGCAGCGCGGCTTCTTCCGCATCTCCGACGATGGCAAGTGGCTCTCGTTCATGCAGCCGGTGTCTTTCAACGGCCACCCGCCGCGCATGAACCTCTTCGTGCAGGCTCTGCAGGGCAGTGAACTCATTGGTGAAGCACGCTGCCTGACGCGCGAGACGGAACGCGATATAGCCGAGTACTTCTGGAAGGGCTCCGACACGCTTCTCTATGCCAAGGATTTCGGTGGCGACGAGAACTTTCATGTGGTGGCCGTTGATCGCGAAAGCGGCATGGTGTCCGATCTGACCCCCTACACCGACACCCGTGCGGGCATTGCCGACGATCTGTACGATGACCCCGAGCACGTACTCATTGCACACAATCAGCGTGACCCGCAGTCGTTCGACATCTACCGGGTGAATGTGCGTACGGGTGAAGCGGTGCTCGTGGCCGAGAACCCCGGAAACATCGTCGCCTGGCACACCGACCATCACGGCCAGGTACGGGCGGCCACGGCCAGCGACGGGCTGAACACCGCCCTGCTGTATCGTGATACCGAATCCGATCCGTTCAGGGCGATCATCACCACCGATTTTCGCAGCACCGTAAGCCCCGAACTGTTCACCTTCGACAACCGCTGCCTGTATGCGCTGAGCAATCGCGGACGCGACTGCCTTGCGCTGGTCATCATTGATCCCGAATCGCCCGACGACGAACAACTGGTCTTCGAAGCACCCGGTGTCGATCTCGACGGCGTGGGGCATTCGCGGCTGCGCCACGTACTCACGGCAGCGGTCTACCAAACCGATCGGCCCCGCTATCATTTCTTTGATCAGCTTGCGGCCGAACGCCACCTGCGCGTGTCCGAGGCACTGCCTGGCTACGAAATCGCCCTGCAGGGTGCCACGCGAGACGAACGCACGTTCATCGTGGCTGCGTACAACGACCGCACGCCGGGCAGCCGCTACCTGTACGACGACGAAACGGGCGGCCTGACGAAACTGGCCGACATCAATCCGGCCCTGCCGGAAGACGACATGGCCGAGGTGCGGCCCATTCAGTACGTTGCGCGGGACGGCCTCACCATCAACGGCTATCTGACTCTGCCGCGCGGGCGCGAGCCCCGCAACCTGCCCTGCATCGTCAATCCGCACGGCGGGCCGTGGGCGCGCGACAGCTGGGGCTTCAACCCCGAAGCGCAATTCCTCGCCAATCGTGGCTATTGCGTGCTGCAGATGAACTTCCGCGGCTCCACGGGCTATGGCCGTACATTCTGGGAAGCCGGATTCGGGCAGTGGGGGCTGGCCATGCAGGACGACATCACCGATGGCGTTCAGTGGCTCATCGACCAGGGCATCGCCGAGCGCAACCGCATCGCCATCTACGGCGGCAGCTATGGCGGCTACGCGGTGCTGGCCGGTATCGTGCGCACGCCCGAGCTCTATGCCGCCGCCGTCGACTTCGTGGGGGTATCGAATCTGCTCACGTTCATGAATACGATTCCGCCCTACTGGAAGCCGCTGCTCGAAAAGATGTACAGCATGGTGGGGCACCCCGAACACGATCGCGAACGCCTCGTCGCCACTTCGCCGGCGCTGAATGCACAGCATATCCGCACGCCCCTCTTCATTGCACAGGGGGCGAACGACCCCCGCGTCAACAAAGACGAAAGCGACCAGATGGTGGCGGCCCTGCGTTCACGCGGCGTCGAGGTGGAGTACATGGTCAAGGCAAACGAAGGCCACGGTTTTCACAACGACGAGAACAAGTTCGAATTCTATGAACGCATGGAAGCGTTCCTCTCACGCCATCTGGGCCGTGCAGAAAACGAAACAATCAACCAAGGAGCACATACGTGAAGCTGTACTATATGCCGGGCGCCTGCCCGCTTGCCACCCACATTACGCTTGAATGGATCGGCCAGCCCTACGAGACCCAGGCCGTACCGCGCGAAGACCTGAAAAAGCCCGAGTTCCTGGCATTGAACCCCGTGGGTTCGGTACCGGTGCTCACCGATGGCGACCTGGTGCTGACGCAGAGTGTCGCCATTCTCGAGTACCTCGCTGAAAAACACCCCGAAGCCGGGCTGATGCCCGATGACCTTCGCGGGCGCGCGCAAACCCGGCGCTGGCTCGCATTCGTGAACGCCGACCTGCACAAGGCCTTCAGCCTCATATTCGGCAAGGCCCGCTACACCGACGACCCTTCGGCACAGGAAGCAATTGCTGCAGGCGGTGCCGCCACTGCACTTCGCCTGTTCGGAATCATCAACACGCAACTCGAAGGTCGGGAATGGGTCACCGGCACCCGCTCGGTGGTCGACCCCTATCTGTTCACCGTGATTTGCTGGGCAAAGAGGCTCGAGCTCAATATTTCGGGCATGTCGAATCTTTCGGCCTTCTACGAGCGCATGGTCGCCGATCCGGGCGTGCGCGCCGCGCTGTCCGCGCAGGGGTTGCTGAACTGATTCCCCCGTTGCCGTCCTGCCCGTTGCGCATGTCCGGCGAACAGGGCCGGCCGAGCCATCGCCGCGCGCACACAGCGGCATCGGCTGAAAACGACACAGCCGCCCGATGAACGTCGGGCGGCTGTTTGCATTGGCGGCAGTTCAGGCGCCCAGATACGCCTTGCGTACCTCGTCGTTCACCAGCAGATTTGCGCCGGTGTCAGAGAGCACCACCTTGCCGGTTTCCAGTACGTAACCCCGGTCGGCCACCTGCAGCGCCTTGTGGGCGTTCTGCTCGACCAGGAAAACCGTGACGCCCTGCTCGCGGATTTCTTTGATGATTTCGAAGATCTGCGCAATGATGAGCGGCGCAAGCCCCAGCGTGGGCTCATCGAGCAGCAACAGCTTGGGCTCGGTCATGAGTGCCCGGCCGATGGCGAGCATCTGCTGCTCGCCGCCCGACATCGTGCCCGCCCGCTGACTCGAGCGTTCCTTGAGACGCGGAAACAGGGCAAACACGCGCTCCAGGCCCGCTTCAGTGTGTTCGCGATCGAGGAAGAACGCCCCCATCTTCAGGTTTTCAGTGACCGTCAGATCGGGAAAGACGCGTCGCCCTTCGGGCGAGATGGCAATGCCCTTTTGCATGATGGAATGCGTGGGCCATTGCGTGATGTCTTCACCCAAAAACTCCACCGTGCCGCTGCGCGCACGCGGCGAACCGCACACGGTCATGAGCAGCGTGGTCTTGCCTGCACCGTTCGCGCCGATCAGCGTAACGATTTCGCCCTTGTTGACCTCGACCGAAACGTCGTTCAGCGCCTGAATCGCGCCGTAGTAGGTATGAATGTTCGTCAGCTTCAGCACTAGTCTTCCCCCAGGTATGCCTTGATCACGCGCGGGTCGGTGCGCACTTCGTCGGGTACGCCGGTGGTGATCGGCCTGCCGTGTTCCATGACCATGATGCGGTCGGAAACGCCCATGACGAGGCTCATGTCGTGCTCGATGAGCAGAACGGCTACGTCGAATTCGCGTCGCAGCTGGTCGATGAGCTGCTGCAGGTCGCGTTTTTCCTGGGGATTCAGACCCGCTGCGGGTTCGTCGAGCATGAGCAGCCGGGGGCGCGTGATCATGCATCGGGCGATTTCGAGCCGGCGCTGGTGGCCGTAGGCCAGATTGCCCGCCTCACGGTTGGCATACTCGCGTATGCCCATGAAGTCGAGCCACTTGGCGGCATTGGCCAGCGCCTCTTCTTCGGAACGGCGGAAGGCAGGCGTCTTGAGCAGGCCCGACGCCAGACTCGTATTGATGTGCTGATGCTGTGCAACCAACAGGTTTTCGAGCACTGTAAGGTTCTTGAACAGACGCACGTTCTGGAACGTGCGCACCAGGCCTTCGCGCGCCACCTTGTGGCTGGGCATGCCATGAATGGGCTTGCCGTCCATGGTGATGACGCCGGTGGTGGGCTTGTAGAAGCCCCCCACACAATTGAATACGGTGGTCTTGCCGGCGCCGTTGGGGCCGATGATGGCGAAGACCTCATCGTCATGTACATCGAACTGCACGCCATCGACAGCCAGCAGACCGCCGAAGCGCATGGTCAGATCCGATACTTGCAGCAGGACCTTGCTCATTGTTTCAACTCCACGTGCGGACGCTTCATGGGCAGCAGGCCTTGCGGACGCCACATCATCATTACGACCATGACCAGACCGAAGATCATCATGCGGTATTCCGCGAACTCACGTGCCACTTCGGGCAGCACGGTGAGCACGATTGCCGCAAGAATCACCCCCACCTGAGACCCCATGCCGCCGAGCACCACAATGGCAAGAATCAGCGCAGATTCGAGGAACGTGAACGATTCGGGATTAACCAGACCCTGGCGTGCAGCGAAGAACGCACCGCCGAAACCGGCGAACGTGGCACCCATGGTAAAGGCAGACAGCTTGATGTTGGTGGGATTCAGGCCCAGGGAACGGCAGGCAATCTCATCTTCGCGCAGCGCTTCCCAAGCGCGCCCGATGGGCATGCGAATGACGCGGTTCGACACGAAAAGCGTCACGAGTGCGAGCACCAGCGCCATGAGGTACAGATAAATGATCACGTCCATGTTGTCGAACTGCCAGCCCATGAACTCGTGGAATGTGGTCTCGCCCTCGGGCGCGCGACGAACCATGGGCATGCCAAAGACGGTGGGTTTGGGAATGCCCGAGATGCCGTCGGGGCCGCCCGTGAACTCATACAGGTTGATGAGCAGCAGTCTGATGATCTCGCCAAAGCCCAGAGTTACGATGGCGAGGTAGTCGCCGCGCAGGCGCAACACCGGGAAACCCAGCAGATAACCGAACAGTCCGGCCATGGCGCCTGCCAGGGGCAAGGCTTCCCAGAAGCCCCAGCCCGCCCAGTGGTAGAGCAGCGCGTAGGTATAGGCCCCCACAGCGTAAAAGCCCACGAAGCCCAGATCGAGCAGGCCCGCAAAGCCCACCACGATGTTCAGGCCCAGGCCCAGCATGACGTAGATCAGCACCAGGGTCGCAATATCGACCTCGGCACGGCCGGTGAAGAACGGCCAGATGAGCGCGATGGCAATGAGCAGGAAGATCATTGCGCGACGCGAGGTGTCGTTCAGCACGGGCATGCTGAACTTGCGTTCGCCGCGACCCATGACCTTCACGAAGGCCGGTCGCACGAAAGCCTGGAATACGAAAACGATTGCCATGCCCATTAGCACCATGTCCCATTCGGGCTCGAGATGCGTTTGCATGCCGCTGCGCACGATCTGCAGCCCGAACACGGGCGCGATGATCACGCCGGCCATGACCGCGGCGATCAGAGCGTTCTTGATGTGACTGACCATTACACTTTTTCCACTTCGGGTTTACCAAGCAGCCCAGTCGGCCGGAACAGCAGAATGAGCACCAGCAGGCTGAACGCAACGATATCCTTGTATTGCGACGAGATATACGCCGCCGCAAAGGTCTCGGCCAGGCCGAGCAGCACACCACCCAGCATGGCGCCGGGTATGCTGCCGATGCCGCCCAGCACCGCAGCCGTGAAGGCCTTGATGCCGGCGAGGAAGCCGATGAAGGGGTTGAGCTTGCCGATCGCAAGGGCGATGAGCACGCCGCCGACTGCGGCCAGCATGGCCCCCACTACGAAGGTGAAGGAAATGATCTTGTTGGTGTCGATGCCCAGCAGGTTCGCCATGCGCAGATCTTGCGAGCAGGCGCGTGAAGCGCGGCCAAGGCGTGAATGCTTGATATACATGTGCAGCATGAACATCAGCACCACGGTGACGAGGATGATCATGATGCGCGAGTACGGCGCGGTAATGGTGTAGTCGCCAATATTGACCTGAAGTGCGCCGGTGACCAGTGCGGGAACGGCCATGTCACGGGCGCCCTGGCCCACCGCGACCCAGTTCTGCAGGAAAATGGACATGCCGATGGCCGAAATGAGCGGCACCAGGCGAGGCCCGCCACGCAGCGGCGCATACGCCACCTTTTCGACCGCGTAGCCGTACACCGCAGTGACCAGCATGGCTACGATCAGCATGATGAGGATGATGAGTGGAACCGGAAGACCAGTGCCGACACCGATTGCGGAAAGCGTGACCAGCCCGACGTAGGCGCCAATCATGTAGATTTCGCCGTGAGCGAAGTTGATCATTCCGATGATGCCATAGACCATCGTGTAGCCAATGGCGATCAACGCATAGATCGCGCCGAGCGACAGTCCGTTGAAGAACTGTTGCACGAGTTGGGGTATGAATTCGGACATAAAACGAAGTTCCACGACGCCGGCCCGCCAGTAAGCAGCCGGCCAGGAAAGAGAAAAGGCCCCGCGGGAAGCCTCGAACGGATCATTGCGAGTGCGCGTGATTAGCGCCTGCGTGCCACCCGATCCGTTCGCAGCTTCCCCAGCCGGTGTACGGCCGGGGCACTGTATGCAGTGGTTAAGTTCAGAGCTGGTTCATGTTGCCTTGTTCGTCGACCTTGTAGACGGCGAACTCGAATTCCTTGAGGTCGCCCTTCTCGTCGTATTCAACCTTGCCGATCGCCGTGTTGAACGTGGCCTTGTGCATGTAATCGGCGACCTTGTCCGGATCTTCGCCGACCGCCTTGATGCTTTCGACCAGAATCTGCACGGCCGCATAGGCGGGCATGGCAAACGCACCGTCGGGGCTGCGCTTGTATGTTTTGAAGTGCTCGAGGATCTGTTCGTTGCCGGCGAGCTTGGTGAAGTCGGCGGGCAGCGTGACGAGCAGGCCGGTGGCGGCCGGGCCGGCAATGGCGATCAGGTCGTCGTTGGCCACACCTTCGGGGCCCATGAACTGGGTTTCGAGACCCTGCTCACGCGCCTGGCGCAGCAGCAGGCCCAGCTCGGCGTGATAGCCACCGAAATAGATGAGATCGGCGCCCACCGACTTGAGCTTGGTGATGACTGCGGAGTAATCGCTGTCGCCCACATTGATGCCCTCGAACAGCGAGACTTCGACGCCTTCCTTGGCGAGGCTGTCGCGCACCTGGGTGGCGATGCCGCTGCCGTAGGTTTGCTTGTCGTGCAGAATGGCGACCGACTTGGGCTTGAGCGTATTGGCAATGTAGCCGGCGGCAAACGGGCCCTGCTGGTCGTCACGGCCGATGGTGCGGAAGAAATAATGCGGCTTGATGGTGTCGGTGACCAGGGGCGAAGTGGCACCCGGTGTGATGGCAACGATGCCCTCGTTCTCGTACACGTTGACGGCGGGCACGGTGGTGCCGGAGCAGGCATGGGCCACGGCGAACTTGGCGCCGGAGTTGACCACGCGGTTGGCGGCCGGTACGGCCTGCTTGGGTTCGCAACCGTCGTCGATGAGCAGCGGCTCGAGCTTCTTGCCATTGACGCCGCCCGCCGCGTTGAACGCTTCGATGGCGGTCAGGGCGCCGGCCTGAATCTGGTCACCGTATTGGGTGGCGGGACCAGTCATGGGCTGGGGAATGCCGATTTTGATGGTTTCGGCATATACGCTGCCTGCGAAGGCCAGGGCCCCGATTGCCAGAGCAAGGGGCTTGACACGGATAAATGACTTCATGCCTGCGGGTCTCCAAATTTTTGTAACGACAAGAGTGGTTGTCACGTCTTGGCGGAAATTGTTACTACGTCTGATGCCTGTAGGTTGCGGCCCGCATATTCTCCGGGTTGTATCGGGACGCTGTCACTACGGGTATGCCCTAGATGTAACAGTAGCGGTGATTGACCGCCCTTCGGACTAGGAAAATTCCCGCGAAAGTTCGGCCGCCCGCGTGGCCGCCGCCTGCATGGCCGCGGCAATGGTGCCGGAGAAATCGCGCTCATTTAGCACCTGCAGCGCCGCCGCCGTCGTACCGCCTTTCGACGTCACGCGATCGCGTAATACAGAGAGATCTTCGGGCGACAGTGCGGCCAGCTGCGTGGCCCCGTTGACCGTGGCCAGTGCCAGGCGCCTTGCCTGCTCGGGGGCCATGCCCTGCGCCACGGCGGCGGCAATCATCGATTCCAGAAAGAGAAATACATAGGCGGGCCCGCTGCCCGAGAGCGAGGTGACCACGTCGATGGCGTGATCGTCTTGCACCCACACCAGCTCACCCACGGCCTTGAAGAGCAATTCGACCTGCGCTTTCTCGGCGTCGGTCACGCTCGAACCGGCCAGCAGGCCCGTCGCGCCGGCTGCAATCAGCGACGGCGTATTGGGCATCGCCCGTACCACCCGTGTCCAGGGTTCGTCGGCACGGCCCAACCACCGCCCCAGCGTGGCGGCAGAGATGCCTGCGGCAATGCTGACGACGAGGGTGTCGGGCTGAAGGAACGGCCGCAACGCTGCAACGGCCTCTTTCATGAACTGGGGTTTGACCGCGAGCACCCAGATGCGATGGCGCGCCAGGGTGTCGTCGGGGACGGTTGCCGTACTGCAGCCCTGCTCGGCCCAGGGTTGCAGTGCCTTGGGCTCGATATCGATGACGTGAACGTCGTGCGCGCCGCAGCGCTTGCCGATCAGCCCGGAGCCCAGCGCAGAGGCCATATTGCCGCCTCCGATAAACGCAATGGTGAGTTCTTGATTCATGGCCGCCATGTCCTGAGTGATTCGTAATTCCCGTAAACGGGCGTGGCAGGCATTTTACGCCCGATGGCCGATGTGCTCTGCCCGGCCGGTGCCGGCCCGACGCCCCACCGAATGCAAACCCTTATCGTTTCAGCTTGCTTTCATGTTAATGTCACAAAGCTTTCCTAGACTGCCGCGGCTATGGCGTCGGATACCACGCTGCCCCGAAGCGTTGCCGACCCTAGAAGCATTCACAGGAGATACCCATGAAGAATAAAGTCATTGCCCTTTCGCTGGCCGGCCTGATTGCCAGCATCGGCAGCGCACACGCCGCCACCGAGATCGTTTTCTGGCATTCCATGGAAGGAGCCCTGGGCGACCGTGTCAATGAACTGGTTCAGGGCTTCAACGAAAGCCAGTCCGACTACACGGTGAAGGCCATCTACAAGGGCGCCTACGGTGAATCCATGAATGCCGGCATCGCCGCCTTCCGGGCGGGCAATGCGCCCGATATCCTGCAGGTCTTCGAAGTGGGCACGGCCACGATGATGCATGCGCAAGGAGCCATTCAGCCTGTGCAGGAAATGTCGGAACAGGCTGGCGATCCGATCAATCCGGATGACTTCCTGGGTGCGGTGGCGAGCTATTACTCCTCTTCCGACGGCAAGCTGGTTTCGATGCCATTCAATAGCTCCACACCGGTTCTTTATTACAACAAAGACGCCTTCCGCAAGGCTGGGCTCGACCCCGAGAATCCGCCCAAAACCTGGAAGGAAGTGGCCGAAGCCGGCAAAAAACTGCGCGAATCCGGCATGGAATGCGGCTACACCACGGGCTGGCCGTCGTGGGTGCAGATGGAGACCTTTGCGGCCTGGCACAACGTGCCCTTCGCCACCAAGAACAACGGCTTCGACGGCCTTGACGCACGCCTCAGCGTCGATCAGCCGGCGTTCGTGAAGCACTTTGCCTTCCTTGCGCAAATGGCCAAAGACGGCTCCTTCACCTATGGTGGGCGTGGTGATGCGTCCAATGCGCTGTTCACTTCCGGCAAGTGCGGCATGTTCACCGGCTCGAGCGGTTCGCGCGCCAACATTATCCGCACGGGCGAGTTCGAATTCGGCACCGCCTCCCTGCCCTATCACGACGACATCGAAGGCGCGCCGCAGAACACGATCATCGGTGGTGCCTCGCTGTGGGTGTTCGCCAAGAAGTCGCCCGAGGTTTACAAGGGCGTGACCAAGTTCTTCAAGTACATTTCCAGCCCCGAGATGGCTGCCAAATGGCACCAGGAAACGGGTTACGTGCCGGTTACCAAGGCAGGCCACCAGGTCACCCGTGAGTCGGGCTTCTACGAGAAGAACCCCGGCACCGAAGTCGCCGTGCTGCAGCTGAACGCCGACACCACCGAGAACTCCCGCGGCATCCGCCTGGG
The DNA here is from genome assembly GCA_030733815.1 of Yanghanlia caeni. Lineage (GTDB taxonomy): Bacteria > Pseudomonadota > Gammaproteobacteria > Burkholderiales > Burkholderiaceae_B > Yanghanlia > Yanghanlia caeni. The sequence goes on along the minus strand of JAUZQE010000012.1, from coordinate 20,688 downwards.
CTTCCTGCCCCAGATCCGCGAAATCGCCGAAGGCGAAATGGAGCGCATCTTTGCCGGTGAGGTCGATGCCGAAACCGGCATGAAGCGTATCGCCGAACGCGGCAACGAGATGCTCAAGCGTTTCGAATCCAGCGTCAAATAAGCAAGCGGGCCTAGTCTAAAATCCTCACGAGCGGCATCGCTGATGCCGCTCACGCTTTTTTGATCACGGCTCTGTATGGAAAAGCGCGTCGTCTTCAAACACACGTTTTTGCCCTATCTGCTGGTCGCCCCGCAGCTGGCAATCACGATCGTGTTTTTCTTCCTTCCCGCAGGTCAGGCGCTCTGGCAGGCGTTTCACATGGAAGACCCGTTCGGGCTGTCGTCGACCTTCGTGGGGTTCGACAACTTCCGCGATCTGCTGGCGAGCCGCGATTACCTGAACTCGTTCAAGGTCACGGCCCTGTTCTCGGTGCTGGTGGCGGTGCTGGGGCTGGGCGTCTCGCTGCTTCTGGCGGTTCTGGCGAACCGAGTCGTACGCGGCGCCGGCTTTTACCGCAATGTACTGATCTGGCCCTATGCGGTGGCCACGGCCGTGGCCGGGGTGCTGTGGCTGTTTCTGTTTTCGCCGTCGGTGGGCATTCTGGCCGTATATTTCATTGAAGCCGGGCTGGCCTGGAACCCGCGCCTCAGTTCCGACGACGCCATGGCACTGGTGGTGCTGGCCGCCGTCTGGAAGCAGATTTCCTATAACTTCGTGTTCTTCCTGGCCGGTCTGCAGGCCATTCCGCGTTCACTCATCGAAGCGGCCGCCATCGACGGCGCCGGCCCGGTACGCCGATTCTGGACCATCGTGTTCCCGCTGCTGTCTCCCACGACCTTCTTCCTGCTGGTCGTAAACGTTATCTATGCGTTCTTCGATACCTTTGCAATCATCGATATCATGACCCAGGGCGGGCCGGGCACCTCCACGTCCATTCTGGTCTATCAGGTGTACACGACGGGCTTCCGCGGCCTGGATATCGGTTCATCGGCCGCACAGTCGGTCATTCTCATGCTCATAGTGGTGGCGCTCACGGTACTGCAGTTCCGCTATATCGATCGCAAGGTGAACTACGCATGAGCCCGCTTCTGCACACAAAGCGTACTATGTGCCACCCTGCGCCGACGGGAGCGCCCGCATGATCGAGCGACGCCCTTTTCTCGACATTCTTTCCCACGTGATTCTGCTTCTGGGGGTCGCAACCATCGCGTTCCCGCTTTACGTGGCGTTCGTAGCATCCACCCAGACCGCACAGGAAGTGGCACGCGCGCCGATGTCGCTACTGCCCGGCCCGCATCTGGTGGCCAACTACACGGCCGTGCTCACCGGCACCGGCGGCGCGCCCGACGTGGCGCGCATGATGTGGGTGAGCACGGTCATGGCCGTTGTCATTGCGGTGGGCAAGATCGTCATTTCAATGCTGTCGGCCTTTGCCGTGGTGTACTTCCGCTTCCCGCTGCGCATGACGTTCTTCTGGATGATCTTCGTCACGCTCATGCTGCCGGTGGAAGTGCGCATCACGCCCACGTACGAAGTAGTGGCCAAGCTGGGCATGCTGAACTCCTACTCGGGCCTCACGCTGCCGCTCATTGCCTCGGCCACGGCCACGTTCCTGTTCCGGCAATTCTTCCTCACCGTTCCCGACGAGCTCGTCGAGGCCGCACGCATCGATGGCGCCGGCCCCATGCGATTCTTCAAGGATGTCCTTCTGCCCCTGTCAAAGACCAGTATCGCGGCACTGTTCGTGATTCAGTTCATCTACGGGTGGAACCAGTACCTGTGGCCCCTGATCATGACCACGAGCGAAGACATGTATCCCATCGTGGTCGGCATCAAGCGCATGATTTCGGGGGGGGATTCGGTTACCGAATGGAATCTCGTCATGGCGACGGCCCTGCTGGCCATGCTTCCGCCGGCCCTCGTGGTGCTGTTCATGCAGAAGTGGTTCGTCAAGGGCCTGATCGATTCCGAGAAATAAGCCGCTACCCCGGCATACCAGAACATTATGGCAACGCTCAGATTCAGAAACGTCAAGAAAACCTACCCGGGCGATGTGGCGGTGATCCACGGGCTGAACCTGGATATCGAAGATGGCGAGTTCATCGTGATCGTCGGCCCATCCGGCTGCGGCAAGTCTACGCTCATGCGCATGGTCGCCGGCCTGGAAACGGTCACGGACGGCGAGATCCTCATCGGCGGGCGCGTCGTCAACAAACTGGAACCGGCCGAACGCGATATCGCCATGGTTTTCCAGAACTATGCGCTCTACCCGCACATGACCGTGTTCGACAACATGGCCTATGGGCTCAAGATCCGGGGCGTCGCGAAGAGCGAGATTCGCGAACGCGTCAAAAAGGCCGCCGACATCCTCGAGCTGGGGCTGCTGCTGGAACGCCGCCCGCGCCAGCTTTCGGGCGGGCAGCGCCAGCGCGTGGCAATGGGCCGCGCCATCGTACGCGAACCCAAGGTGTTCCTGTTCGACGAACCCCTTTCCAATCTCGACGCCAAGCTGCGGGTGCAGATGCGTCTCGAAATCCAGAAGCTGCACCGGCGACTGGGCACCACCAGCCTTTACGTCACGCACGATCAGGTCGAGGCCATGACGCTCGCGCACCGCATGGTCGTCATGAACCAGGGTGTTGCCGAGCAGGTGGGAACGCCCCAGGAGGTCTTCGCTCGTCCCGCCTCCACCTTCGTCGCGAGCTTCATCGGATCACCGCCCATGAATCTGATTCCGGTGCGCATCGACACCCTGCGCCGGGTGCGTGACGACAAGGGTGTCGGGCTGAACATACCGGGCCGGCTGGTGCCGGCTTCAATTGAAGACCGGGAGTGCTACCTGGGCATGCGCCCCGAGCACATGCGGCTGCATGCACCGGGCATTCCAATGGAAATCGAAATGATCGAGGTGCTCGGTTCCGAACAACTGGTGCACGGCCGCCACGGCGATACGCCGATCGTGGTGCGCTGCCCGGTCAACGAAACGCGCAGGAATCCGCTCATCATCGGCGAGACCGTCGAAGTGGGCGACGACGGCGAGCATCCGCTGCACTGGTTCGACATCAACACCGGGCGCCGTATCGAAGACGAGGCCTGACGGGCAATAAAAAGGGGAATCTGCGGCCTGCGGCCCGATTCCCCGAGTGTGCGCCGGGGTACACGACCCCGGCTGCACGAAGCGCGTCTAGCGCCGTATTCTTATTTATAGACTTCCTTAGTGCCGTCTTGCTTCCAGGTAAAGACGTCAAAACGGAAGTTTTTCAGGTCGCCCTGATCATTCCACGAAATTTCACCAATAGGGGTGCTGACCGTGTTGGCATGCAGCCAGTCGGCCACCTTGGCGGGGTCATCTGCGCCCGCGCCCTTGATGCCTTCGGCAATGGCCTTGGTGGCGGCAAATGCCGTGAGCTGGAACGCACCGCCCGGGTCACGGTTCTTGTCGGTGAAGGCCTTCACGATCTCGGCGTTGGCCGGGTCTTGAGTGAAGTCGGCGGGCAGCGTAACCAGCATGCCGTCGACGGCCGCGCCGGCAATGGCGTTGATGTCGGGGTTGCCGACGCCTTCGGGACCCATGAATTTGGCATTCAGACCCTGCTCGGCCGCCTGGCGCAGCAGCAGACCCATTTCAGGGTGATAGCCGCCGTAATACACGAAATCCGCGCCGCTGCTGCGGATCTTGGTGATGACGGCAGAGTAGTCGCTGTCGCCGGCGTTGATGCCTTCGAACATCGACACCTTGACGCCTGCCTTTTCGAGTTCGTCGCGCACCGCTGCGGCGATACCCTGGCCGTACGATTGTTTGTCGTGCAGTACGGCCACGGCCTGGGGCTTGATGGTGTTGATGATGAACTGTGCCGCCGCCGGGCCCTGTTGGTCGTCACGCCCGATGGTGCGGAAGATCATGTGGTAGTTCTTGCCGTCGGTAACCGCCGGAGCCGTGGCCGACGGAGAAACCATCACCACACCTTCGGCCTCGTAGATGTTGGTGGCCGCAATGGTGGCGCCCGAACACACGTGACCCACCACGTAGTGGATGCCGTCGTTCACAACGCGGTTGGCGACGACCGGGCCCTGCTTGGGCTCGCAGCCGTCGTCCATGACGACCGTTTCGAGCTGCTTGCCCAGCACGCCGCCCGAGGCGTTGATCATCTCGACGGCGGTGTCGACGCCTTCCTTGACCATGGCCCCGTACTGGGTGACGGCGCCGGTGAACGGGCCGGCAATGGCGATCTTGATGGTTTCGGCGTGTGCGCCGGCTGACATGAGCATGCCGGCGGCAAGGGTGAGTGCGCCTGCAAGCGGTGTAAATTTGGCTTTCATAGTTCCTCCAGAAAGTTTGCGGTTAAGCATACACCGCAGCTGCGTGGCCGACCCCATGATGTTGATCGACCACGGGTAAACCCTTAAGCAGAAACCTTATCGAGAATGTGGACATTCGGGAGCCCGCAGTGGCGCACCCCATGTGCCAGCGCCTCGATGGCTGCCGGCCGCGGAAAGCTGCGTCGCCACGCCAGCACCACGCGACGGTCGGGCACCGGTTCCTCGAACGGGATATAGCGCAGCAACTCGTCTTCGGGCCCCGTGGACGTGATGGAACTGACCGGCATTACGGTTACACCCAGGCCCGCGGCGACCATGTGGCGTATGGTCTCGAGCGACGAACCCTCGAAGCTGCGCTGGATGCCTTCGCTCGATGGTGAAAAGCGCGCCAGCTCCGGGCACACCTCGAGCACCTGATCACGGAAGCAGTGGCCGGTACCCAGCAGCAGCATCGTCTCATCCTTGAGTTCGTCGGATGCGATGCGTTTGCGCGTGGCCCAGGGGTGATGTGACGGCACCGCCACCACGAACGGCTCGTCGTACAGCGGTTCGATCATCAGGCCCGCATCGGGAATGGGCAGCGCGACGATCGCGCAATCGATTTCGCCCTGACGCAGCAGCTCGATGAGCCGGGCCGTGTAATTTTCCTGCAGAATCAGGGGCATCTGGGGCGTGTGCTCGACCTGCGTGGGTACGAGCCGCGGCAGCAGGTAGGGTGCGATGGTGTAGATGATGCCCACGCGCAGCGGACCATTCAGGGGGTCTTCTCCCTGACGCGCAATTTCCTTGAGCGTGGCGGCCTCTTCCAGCACCTTCTGCGCCTGCGCCACCACGCGCTGACCGATGTCGGTGACGCCAATCTCGCCGCCGCCCCGCTCGAACAGCACCACGCCCAGCTCGTCTTCCAGCTTGCGTATGGCTACCGAAAGCGTGGGCTGGCTTACGAAGCAGGCCTCGGCCGCCCGCCCGAAATGACGCTCCCGGGCGACGGCCACGATGTACTTGAGTTCGGTAAGGGTCATATGCCTTCTCGGAAAAACTCCATGTTCAGCTTCGCAGCAGATCCTGACGCCCGCGGGCCCAGCGCGCCAGATGCCGCTGCACGTGTTCCGGATAGCGTTCCATGAGTTCGATCGCGGCCTGCCGTGCCTGTTCGACGATGCCGGCGTCGGCCTGCAGGTCGGCATAGCGCAGCAACTCCTGGCCCGACTGGCGCATGCCGAGAAACTCGCCCGGCCCGCGCTGTTCGAGGTCGCGGCGCGCGATCTCGAAGCCGTCGGTCGTTTCGTACATGGCGCGCAGACGCTCGCGCGCAACCTGACTGAGCGGCCCCTGGTACATCAGCACGCACACCGACTGTCCGCCGCCGCGCCCCACCCGGCCGCGCAGCTGATGCAACTGTGCCAGGCCAAAGCGTTCGGCGTGTTCGATGATCATCAGGCACGCGTTGGGAACGTCGACGCCCACCTCGATGACCGTGGTCGCCACCAGCAACTGGATCTCGCCGGCCCGAAAGGCATCCATGGTGGCCTGCTTTTCAGTCGCCGGCATGCGTCCGTGCATCAGACCCACGCGCATGTCGGGCAGCGCTTCACTCAGGGCGGCGTGCGTATCCACAGCCGTCTGCAACTGCAGCGCCTCGCTTTCCTCGACCAGCGGGCACACCCAGTACGCCTGCCGGCCACCCTGCACTTCCCGATGCACCAGCGCCAGCACCTCATCTCGGCGCGTATCGGAAACCAGCTTGGTAATGACGGGCGAACGACCGGGGGGCAATTCATCGATCATCGACACGTCGAGGTCGGCGAAGAACGTCATGGCCAGGGTGCGCGGAATCGGAGTCGCACTCATGTTCAGCTGATGAGGGACCTGCGGGACCTCACCCCCCGCCTCTTCACCTTTACGGCTCAGCTCCAGCCGCTGGGCCACGCCGAAGCGGTGCTGTTCATCCAGAATCACCAGACCGAGCTGCGGAAAGTGGACCTTGTCCTGAATGAGCGCCTGAGTGCCGATCACCAGATCCACGCGGCCTGCCGCCATGGCCTCGATGGCCTCGCGACGCTGCCGCGCCGTGAGGCTGCCGGTCAGCCAGGCCACATTGACCCCCAGTGGCTCCAGCCAGGTCTGCAACTTGGTGAAATGCTGTTCGGCCAGGATCTCGGTGGGAGCCATGATGGCCACCTGGTGGCCGCTGGCAATGGCCTGGGCGGCCGCAAAGGCGGCCACCACCGTCTTGCCGCTGCCCACATCACCCTGCAGCAGGCGGTGCATGGGGTAATCGCGCGCCAGATCTGCAGAAATTTCGCCAATGACGCGCTCCTGCGCATGGGTGAGCGTAAACGGCAGTCCTGCCCTCAGACGCTGCACCAGTTCGGCATGCGACGCGGTCAGTGCCGGGGCCCGCTGCATGCGCCGCCGCTTGCGCGCCAGTGCCAGCGAAAGCTGCTGCGCGAGCAGTTCATCGAATTTGATGCGCCGCCAGGCGGGATGGCCACGTTCAAGCAGCTCGTGCACCGACATGCCTGCGGGCGGCGCATGCAACGTGCGAATCGCATTTGCAAATGAAGGAAGGCCGAACGCCTGGCACATCGAGTCGGGCAATGATTCGGAAAGATCGGCCTGCTCGAGAGCGCGGGCAATCGCACGGTGCAAGGCGGGCTGGGTGAGCCCATCGGTGGTCGGGTAGACGGGTGTAAGCGAATCGGGCAGCGGACCCCCGGCCACAGAGACGCGCGGATGCACGATTTCGAGCCCGCTGTAGCCCTGACGGACCTCGCCTCGCACCCGGATGACGCGCCCGGTTTCGACCTGGCGCCTCTGATTCGGGTAAAAGTGCAACCAGCGCAGATACAGGCGCCCGGTGCCGTCGCTCAGCGCGGCGACCAGCTGGCGGCGCGGTCGCAACTGCACCTCGCTGAACAGCACCTCGCCTTCCACCTGCACCGTCTGCCCCGGCATGACCGAGCCAATATCGACAATGCGCGTTTCGTCTTCGTAACGAATGGGCAGATGCACCACGAAATCGGCGGGCTCGCGAAGACCGAGCCGCTCGAACTTTCGTTCCAGCGACGCCGCGGCGGGGGCCCGCCCGCCGGATGCAATCGCCTCACGTGCCTGCGCCATGCCTGCAGCCCGCCGTAACGCCGCCTCAGATCACGACTACGGCTTCGACCTCGAACTGGGCGCCCTTGGGCAGCGCTGCCACACCGATGGTGGAGCGTGCCGGATACGGTTGCGGAATGATGTCGGCCATGATGGCATTGGCGCTACCGAACTTGCTGAGATCGGTGAGAAACAGCGTGAGCTTGACGATGTTGTCGAGCGTGCCGCCCGCCGCCTCGATGACGGCCTTCAAATTGGCGAAGGCCTGGCGCACCTGCCCTTCGAAGTTCTCGGACACCAGCTCGCCGGTGCCGGGCTCGAGCCCGATCTGACCCGACAGATAAATGGTGCGCCCGCCGCTGACGGCAACCGCCTGCGAGTACGGGCCCACTGCAGCCGGAGCGGTGTCGGTATGAATGATTTCCTTGGCCATGCGCGAGTACCTCGTAGCGTGTTGATGAATACTATCGAAGTGTACGCGCCTATAGCCTGAATCAACAAACTTATTTCTCGACGAATGCCCGCTCGATGACGTAATCGCCGGGCTGGCCCACACCGGGCGATACGTTGAAGCCGCGCGCGTCGAGCAGGCCGGAAATGTCGGCCAGCATGGCCGGACTGCCGCAGATCATTGCGCGGTCGTGCGCGGGATCGAGCGGCGGCAGGCCAATATCTTCGAACAGTTTGCCGGTTTCGATGAGCTGGGTGATACGCCCTTCGTTGCGGAACGGTTCGCGCGTGACGGTCGGGTAATAGATAAGCTTTTCGCGCACCATTTCGCCGAAATACTCGTTGTTGGGCAGCTCGTTACTGATGTAGTCGTGGTACGCGAGTTCGCTCTTGTAGCGCACGCCATGAATCAGCACCACCTTTTCGAAGCGTTCGTAGACGTCGGGGTCTTTGATGATGCTCATGAATGGCGCCAGGCCGGTGCCGGTGGCAAACAGATACAGGTTTTTGCCGGGCAGCAGATCGTCGACGACCAGGGTGCCCACCGGTTTTCGGCTGACCAGAATGGCATCACCCGGCTGCAAATGTTGCAGGCGCGAAGTGAGCGGGCCATCGGGCACCTTGATGCTGAGGAACTCGAGCTGATCTTCGTAGTTCGCGCTGGCAATGCTGTAGGCACGCATCAGCGGTTTGCCCTCGACCTCGAGGCCGATCATGACGAAATGGCCGTTATGGAAGCGCAGGGCGGCATCGCGCGTGGTGGTGAAGGAGAAAAGCGTGTCATTCCAGTGATGCACGCTGAGAACTTTTTCAGTATTGAATGCTGCCATGAGCCTTTCAGAAAAGAACGGAATCAAAAGAGAAGCGCGAAGTTGGACAATTTTACCGGATCGCGCGATCACTCCAGTGCGAGGATACGTGACCTGCGCGCCAAGGCACCGGATCGATTCGGTGCTTTCTTAATCTGGATCAAATGCCGGGAGAATATTCCGGCAACAAGCTACTGAGAATCATTATTATTCTATAATGCGTATCCCGGACAACCGTTAAGTCCGTAGGCATTCCCACCCCAGGAGACCTCCCATGCAATTCAAGCCCGTTCGGCGTCCGATTCTCAGTACCGCGCTGCTGGCCGGTACGGTGATGCTTTCCGGCATGGCCTTTAGCGCATCCGCTCAGGAAGTAAGCCTGTATACCACACGCGAGCCACGTCTGATCCAGCCTCTGCTCGACGAATTCACCAAAGACACCGGCGTCAAGGTCAACACCGTATTCGTGAAGGACGGCCTGATCGAGCGTGTGAAGGCCGAGGGCGACAAGTCTCCGGCCGATGTCCTGATGACCGTCGACATCGGCAATCTGCTCGATCTGGTGGAAGCCGGCGTCACCCAGCCGATCGATTCCGCCGTACTGCGCGAGGCCATTCCCGAGCATCTGCGTGGCGCCGACAATCAGTGGTACACGCTGTCGCTGCGCGATCGCGTCGCCTACGTCGCCACCGATCTCGATGTCAGCGCAATCACCTACGAAGCTTTCGCCGACCCGCGCTGGAAGGGCAAAGTGTGCATCCGCTCGGGGCAGCACCCGTACAACACGGCGCTGATCGCGGCCATGATCGCCCATAACGGTCTGGAAGCAACCGAAGACTGGCTGCGCAATCTCAAGAACAACCTGGCCCGCAAGGCCGCCGGCGGCGACCGTGATGTGGCCCGTGACATTCTGGGCGGCATTTGCGACATTGGCATCGCCAACGCCTACTACGTCGGTCGCATGAAGAACGCCGAACCCGGCAGCGACGCCCACAAATGGGGCGAAGCCATCAAGGTCGTGCGCCCCGTGTTCGCCAGCGACAAGAGCCGCGGTACGCACGTGAACATCTCTGGCGCGGCCGTCGCCAAGCATGCCCCAAACCGCGACGAGGCCATCACGCTGCTGGAATACCTGGTGTCCGACAAGGCGCAAAGCATGTACGCCAAGGCCAACTACGAGTACCCGGTCAAGGAAGGCGTCGAGCTCGACCCCGTCGTGGCGAGCTTCGGCAAGCTGGTGGTCGATCCCTTGCCCCTGACCGAAATCGCTAAACATCGCAAACAGGCCAGCGAGCTTGTCGACCGGGTTGGCTTCAACAACTAACACACCCTCGCTCAGTTCCGCCGCTACGGGCACCTCCATGCCCGCATCGGCCCGCGGCGCATCGGCTGCTTCACCGGTGCGCCGGCAACGCGCCTTCTTTACCACCGAAGCGGGCACGGGCTGGCTTGTGGCGGCGGTTCTGATCGCCGCAGGGGTGCTCGCACCCGTAGCCACATTGCTGTGGTTCGCCTCGCAAGGTTCATTCGAACACTGGCAGCATCTCCTCGAACACGTGTTGCCCCAGGCATTCGTGAACACGACCCTGCTGCTGGCCGGCGTGGCGGTGCTCGTCACGGCGCTGGGTGTCGGTGCAGCCTGGCTCATCACCGCCTATCGTTTCCCGGGCCGCACGATGCTTTCCTGGGCGCTGCTGCTGCCCCTGGCCGTACCCACGTACATCGTCGCCTTCGCGTATCTCGACATCCTGCATCCCATCGGTCCGGTTCAATCGTTCATTCGCGAGCTGCTGGGCTATTCCAGCCCGCGCGAATTCCGTCTGCCCGACCTGCGCTCGCTGCCCGGCGCGGTCGTGCTGCTGGGGTTCGTGCTGTACCCGTACGTGTACCTCAGCACGCGCATCATGTTTGCCACCCAGGCGGCAAGCCTGCTTGAAGCCGCCCGCATACTGGGTGAATCGGGCCGTGGCGTCTTCCTGCGCGTGGCCCTGCCCATGGCCCGGCCCGCCATTGCCGTAGGCGTGAGCCTGGCCTTGCTCGAAGCCCTGAACGATATCGGCGCCTCCGAGTTCCTGGGTGTGCAGACGCTTACCGTGTCGGTGTACACCACCTGGGTGACACGAAACGATCTGGCGGGTGCCGCACAGATCGCTCTGGCCATGCTCGCCATGGTGGCGCTGCTGGTCATGTTCGAGCGCCGCGGCCGCACGCGTCAGCGTTATGCATCGAACCTGCGCGCCCGGCCCGTTCAGCCGCGCCAGCTGCGCGGATGGCGCGGTGCAGGTGCGGCGGCGCTGGGGTGGGCCCCGGTCATCATCGGCTTCGTGGCACCCGCCGTTTACCTGTGCAGCGAAACCTTCAAGCACCTGGCCGTCGCGGGCAGCGTTTCCGACCAGCTTCTTGCCAGTGCCTACAACACGCTCAAGGTCGCACTGCTTGCCACTTTTTTCACGCTGCTATGCGGTCTCATCGCTGCCTGGGCGGCCCGCTCGGTGCGCAATTCCGGCCGCCCCACCCTCGCACGCGCATGTGCCCGCATCGCCACCACCGGTTATGCCGTCCCGGGCACTGTGCTGGCCATCGGGCTTCTGACCCCCCTCATTGCGTTCGACGGCCTGGTCTCCACGTTGTGGTCCCGCCTCTCGGGTGCCGAGCCGCAGCTCTGGCTCATGGGTTCGGTCGGAGCACTGGTTTGTGGATACGTGATCCGCTTCCTCGCCATTTCGGTGGGCGGTATGGAAAGCGGGCTGGCGCGCATTCCACCGTCGCTCGAACAGGCCGCCCGGCTATTGGGCGAAACACCCGCCGGCACATTACGGCGCGTACACCTGCCACTGCTGCGCCCGGCCATCGGCGCGGCCGGGCTGCTGGTGTTCGTCGATGCCATGAAGGAACTGCCTGCCACGCTGTTGCTGCGGCCGGCCGGCTTCGAAACCCTGGCAACCTGGCTGTATGCCGAGGCCTCGCGAGGCACGTACGAGGAAGGTGCCGTGGCGGCCCTGGCGATCGTACTGGCCGGGCTGCTGCCCGTCGTGCTGCTGGCCCGCACCCAGCTCAAACCTGCTTACTGACATGACCGAAGAACTCCTCCGCCTGCAACAGGTTTCGCTGGCCTACGACACGCCCGAAGGCGTCGTTCCGGTGGTCAACGACCTGAACCTGAGCGTCAACCGCGGCCATATCGGCTGCCTGCTGGGGTCATCGGGCTGTGGCAAGACCACAATTCTGCGCGCCGTGGCGGGCTTCGAGCCCTTGCGCGCCGGCAGCATTCATCTGGGAGACCGGCTCATCTCGAGCCCCGGCCAGCTCATTGAACCGCAAGACCGCCACGTGGGCATGATGTTCCAGGATTACGCCCTCTTCCCGCATCTGAACGTGGAAGGCAACATCGCCTTCGGCCTGCGCCGCTGGGAGAAGGCCCGTCGCCAACAGCGGGTCGACGAACTGCTCGATCTCGTGGGCCTCGATGACGCCCGCCACCGTTTTCCGCATGAACTTTCAGGCGGTCAGCAACAGCGCGTGGCACTGGCGCGTGCGCTGGCCCCCGAACCCGAGCTGCTGCTGCTTGACGAACCCTTCTCGAATCTCGACGTCGACACGCGGGAACGGCTGGCGTTCGAGCTGCGCGACATCCTCAAGAAAACGGGTCACACCGCCCTGCTGGTCACCCACAACCAGGCCGAGGCCTTCGCCATTGCCGACCGCATCGGTGTCATGAACGACGGCAAGATTCTGCAGTGGGATACCCCCTACGCCTTGCACCATGCACCGGCCACACCGTTCGTGGCCGATTTCGTGAAACGCGAGGTGCTGATGGCGCAGCGCGCGCAGGCCTACCTGCGCGGCCTTGCCGCCGCCGAATGAACGGAATGAACGCATAGACCGGCGACGGATGGCCGCCCACGTCGACCCGAACTCAGTCGTCGCTGCCGCCAATACCCAGTTCGGCACATTTGCGCGTGAGCGTGTTGCGCCCGATACCGAGGCGGTGCGCCGCTTCGACGCGCCTGCCCCGGCAGTGCTCGAGTGCCGCTGAAATAAGCACGCGCTCGAACTCGCGCGTCAATGTGGCCATGATCGCCGGCTCGTTGCGCTGCAGGCGTGCCAGCGCATCGGCATGCAGCACGCCCAGCCAGTCCTGCGCCGCCCCGCCAGGTGGCGATTCGGCAGACTCTGCCCCGCTGGCGGCCAGGTGCCCGCCGCCGTTCACGATTTCGGGAGGCAGATCCTTGAGTTCCACCACCGGACTCGAGGACATTACGGTGAGCCACTGGCAGAAGTTTTCGAGTTGCCGGATGTTGCCGGGATAATCGAAGGCCATGAGCGCCGCCATGGCCGACGGGGTAAGGCGCCGGGGTGCAATGCCCAGGTCGCGTGCACTGTTACGCAAAAACAGCTCCACCAGGGCGGGAATGTCTTCCTTGCGCTCGCGCAGGGGCGGCAGGCGCAGCCGAATGACGTTCAGCCGATGAAACAGATCTTCGCGAAAGCGCCCTTCGGCCACGCGCTGTTCAAGCGGCTGGTGGGTGGCGGCCACGATGCGCACGTCGGCCCGTATTGCCTGTGATCCCCCCACCCGATAAAAGCTGCCTTCCGCCAAAACGCGCAGCAGGCGTGTCTGCAGGTCGAACGGCATGTCTCCGATCTCGTCCAGAAACAGCGTGCCGCCACGTGCTTCTTCGAAGCGGCCACGACGCTGCTGCGTGGCGCCCGTGAACGCCCCGCGCTCATGCCCAAAGAGTTCGGCCTCGAGCAGGTCTTTGGGAATGGCGGCGGCATTCACTGCCACGAACGGGCCGTCGGAGCGATTGCCATGTTCGTGCAGTGCACGGGCGATCAGCTCCTTGCCCGAACCGGATTCTCCCGTGATCAACACCGTAACGTTCGAGGCCGCCAGGCGACCGATGGCGCGGAAGACCTCCTGCATTGCCGGGGATGAAGATTGCATCATCACGCGCGGCTCCTGTGCATCGCGTTGCGCCTGCTGTTCCGGTGTTTCGGCGCTGCCGGGTTCGCGCTGGCCGGCCCGGCGAATCAGGGCGACGGCTGCATTGACGTCGAAAGGCTTGGGCAGATAATCGAACGCCCCCTTCTGAAAGGCTTCGACCGTGCTGTTCAGATCGGTGAACGCCGTCATCACGATTACGGGCAGATCGGGATGCTCTGCCTTGATCTGATGCAGCAGCTTGAGGCCGTCGATGCCGGGCATGCGGATATCGGTGACGAGCACGGCAGGCTGATCGTCGTGCAAGGCATCGAGCACCTCGGCCGCCGCCGAAAAACACCGGGACTGCAAGCCGGCACGCTCGAGCGCCTTTTCCAGCACCCAGCGTATGCTCTGATCATCGTCAACGATCCATACGGGTTTCATTTCGCCTCCAGCGGCAGAATCATGCGGAACTCGGTGTGCCCCGGTTTTGAATCGCATTCCAGCAGGCCTCCGTGCTGCAATACGAATTCCTGAGCCAGGCTCAGGCCGAGCCCCGTACCGGCCGCACGCCCGGTGACCAGGGGATGAAACAGCTTGTCAGCCAGCTCCGGGGGAACACCGGGTCCGTTGTCGATCACCGATACCACCACGGCAAGCGGCGCCTGCGTTTCCGCCAGAAGTACCTGACGGGCCACCCGGGTGCGCAGCAGCAGTTGCGGCGCAGCGGGCGCAGTCGCCGGCCGATCCGGGCCGACGGAGCCCGTCGTGGCGTCTTTGGCCGCAGCGGCCCGTTGCGCAAGATCAGCCAGGTCGGCTTGTTCGGTCAGCGCCTGCGCGGCGTTGCGCGCAATATTGAGCATGGCCTGCAGAAGGCGCGAAAAATCACCGTTCAGTTCTGGCAGCGACGCATCGTAGTCGCAGCGGATCGTGATGCTGGTGAATTCGGCGGCCACCAGCATGCGCACGCGCTCGCAGATTTCGTGAATATTGAGGCGTTCGCGCCGCAGGCTGGCACCCTGGGGCGCGATCAGGCGATCCACCAGGTGCGCCAGGCGGTCGGCTTCGGCAATCACCACCCGGGTGTACTCACGCAAGCCGTGCTCGCCCAATTCGGTATCGAGCAACTGCGCGGCACCCCGAATTCCGCCCAGGGGGTTCTTCACTTCGTGGGCCAGATTGCGCAGGGTCTCGCGCTGCGCGGCGAGTTCCTTGCCCAGCTGCTGATGCCGCTCGATGAGCATGTGCTGCTCGACGATGCGCACTTCCACAAGGGCCGCCCAGCGCTCGTCGCGCAGGGGCACGACGGCCACGTTCACGGGTACGGGCGCCGCCGCACCTGACCGGCTCACCGACAGAGGTTGCTTCAGAATGCCGAATTTTCCCGCCACCGCCTGCATGAGGCGCGCATGCAGCGTCTCGTCGTCACCCAGCAGGTCGGCGGCACGCTGGCCTTTCAGCAGGCGACGCGAGCTGCCGAATAATTCTTCGGCCGCGGTATTTGCGTGATCGATGCGGCCCTGGGCGTCAAGCAACAGCACCGCCGTCGACAGCAGATCATAGGCGCTGACGTCCATGCCATATTCCCGGTATGCGGCGGCTGCGGTAGTGGTATTCGGCTGCAGCCGCCGCCCTGATCACAGGCTGTAATACATGTCGAACTCGACCGGGTGCGTGGTCATGCGCAGACGGGTGATTTCGGCGCGCTTGAGCTCAAGGTAGGCGTCGATCATGTCGTTGCTGAACACCCCGCCGCGGGTCAGGAATTCGCGGTCGGCGTCGAGGGCTTCCACGGCCTGTTCCAGCGACGCGCATACGGTCGGAATCTGTGCGTCTTCCTCGGGCGGCAGGTCGTACAGATTCTTGTCGGCCGGATCGCCGGGGTGAATCTTGTTCTGCACGCCGTCGAGGCCGGCCATGAGCAGCGCTGCAAATGCCAGGTACGGATTGGCCATGGGGTCGGGGAAGCGGGCTTCGACGCGGCGAGCCTTGGGGCTGCCGACGTACGGAATGCGGATCGACGCCGAGCGGTTGCGTGCCGAATACGCGAGCTTCACCGGGGCTTCGAAGTGCGGAACCAGCCGCTTGTACGAATTGGTGGTGGGGTTGGTGAGGGCATTGAGCGCCCGGGCGTGCTTGATGATGCCACCGATGTAATACAGGGCGAATTCCGACAGCCCGGCATAGCCGTTACCGGCAAACAGATTCTGGCCGTCTTTCCACACCGACTGGTGTACGTGCATGCCCGAACCATTGTCGCCTACGATCGGCTTGGGCATGAAGGTGGCGGTTTTGCCGTATACGTGCGCCACGTTGCGCACGGTGTATTTCAGAATCTGGTTCCAGTCGGCGCGCTGCACCAGCGTGCTGAAACGCGTGCCGATCTCGAGCTGCCCGGGGCCGGCCACTTCGTGGTGGTGCACCTCTACCGGCACGCCCTGCTGCTCCAGCAGCAGGCACATTTCGGAACGCATGTCGGCGAAGCTGTCGATGGGAGACACGGGCACGTACCCGCCCTTCACACCCGGCCGATGGCCGAGATTCGCGCCATTCATGTCGAGGCCGCGCGACCAGACGCCCTCTTCGGAATGAATCTTGACGAAGCAGCCCGAAGGGTCGTCATTCCAGCTTACACCGTCGAACACGAAAAACTCGGGCTCGGGGCCGAAATAAGCGGTATCGCCCAGCCCGCTCGACTTGAGGTAGGCCTCGGCGCGCTTGGCGATGGAACGCGGGTCGCGGTCGTAGCCCTTCATGTCGGAGGGTTCGACCACGTCGCAAGTAAGAATGAGTGTGGTTTCCTCGCGGAAGGGGTCGATGCGGGCGGTGGACACTTCGGGCACGAGCACCATGTCCGATGCCTCGATGCCCTTCCAGCCGGAAATCGACGAACCATCGAACATCACCCCGCTTTCCAGCCGTTCTTCATCCACAGTGTGTGCCGGCACCGTGAGGTGGTGTTCCTTGCCAAGGGTATCGGTGAAACGGAAGTCGACGAACGTCACTTCGTTGTCGGCAATCATCTTGAGTACGTCTTCGGGGGCGGACATAAGGGCTCCTGGACCAGTTGTGCTTAAGGGACACAGTGTTCAAAGCAAGGGTTGTGCCAACTTTTGGCGGGCATAATCCTGTTAAAAGCGCGTACTGCCCCGGCTTGCGGCATGCGAAGTTCCCCAAGACGGTGCATCGTGCACCATGACGGTGCATATTTTAGTGCACGCGGGCGTGACCGCAGCCGTCAGTCCAGAAATTCCTGCAACACATTGTTCAGGTAACGCCACCCCCGCTCGGTGGCACGCATGCGGCCGGCCTGTAGCGAAACCAGTTCGCGTTCTTCCAGCCGTTTCAGGGTCGCCAGCACCGCCGTCACGGGCAGCCCGGTGTGCGCCGGGAACAGCCCGATCTCGACCCCTTCCTTGAGACGCAGGGCGTTCAGCATGAACTCGAAGGCGAGCTCTTCGGGTGCGACGATACGTTCTTCGGCGATGTGACTGCCGTCGCGCCGGCGCGCGCGGGTGATCCAGCTTTCCGGGCTGCGGTGGCGGGCCTGACGCACGATGCGATCGTGGAACGACAGCTTGCCGTGCGCACCGGGGCCAATACCCAGGTAATCGCCGAACGTCCAGTAATTCTGATTGTGCAGGCTGCGGCAGCCCGGACGTGCGTAGGCCGAGACCTCGTATTGTTCCCAGCCGCCCGCCGCGGTGGCTTCAACAATGTGTTCGTGCATGTGCGCGGCCAGGTCGTCGTCGGGCAAGGGGGGCGGGTACTTGGCAAAAACGGTGTTCGGTTCCAGGGTGAGATGGTAAAGCGACAGATGCCCCGTGCCGAACGACATGGCCGTGGCGAGGTCATCTTTGCACGCCTGCAGTGTCTGCCCGGGCAGGGCGTACATCAGGTCAAGGTTCACCTGCTGCGCGGCGTTCTGCGCCATCTCGATGGCCGCCCTCGCCTGCCGTGCGTCGTGTATGCGACCCAATGCGCGCAGGGCCTCGTCGTTGAAGCTTTGAATGCCCAGCGACAGCCGGGTGACGCCGCTTTGCGCATAGGCCTTGAAGCGGCCCGCTTCTGCGGTGCCCGGGTTCGCCTCGAGGGTGATCTCGGCATCCGGCAAAAGATTCAGATACGCACGCAAGGTGGTGAGCATGCGCTCGACCGCGCGGTCGGAAAGCAGGCTGGGCGTGCCGCCCCCAATAAAAACCGAAATCACCTGCCGGCCCCAAATGAGGGGCAGCGCCTGCTCAAGATCGGCCTGCAACGCATCAAGGTAGTCGTCTTCCGGCAGATCGGGCCCGGCTTCATGCGAATTGAAATCGCAATACGGGCACTTGCGCACGCACCAGGGTACGTGCACGTAGAGCGAAAGCGGCGGCAACGGCCGGTGACCCAGCCCATGCCCCGCCGCGGGGCGCACGCGTGGCCCGGTGCTCATTGGCCCTGCTCGCGCAGGCGCTGCAGCAGCGTCTGGAGTGCGCGCGCCCGGTGACTGATGCGGTTTTTTTCCGCCGGATCGAGCTCCGCCACCGTGCAGCCGCGATCGGGCAGCCAGAAGTGCGGGTCGTAACCGAAGCCGTTCGTACCCCGGGGCTGCTGCACGATTTCGCCGTGCCAGCGCCCTTCGGCCACGATGGGGCACGGGTCGTCGGCGCGTTCAACATACACGAGCACGGCCACGTAAAAGGCACGGTGGTCATCCACCCGCTGCAGGTGGCTCACCAGGCGCATGTTGTTGGCGAGGTCGGATTTTTCGCCGCCACCCATGCTGGCGTAGCGCGCCGAATACACCCCTGGCGCCCCGCCCAGCGCCGGCACGCACAGCCCCGAATCGTCGGCCAGTGCGGGCCGGCCGGAATGCTGGCTGGCATGGCGCGCCTTGGCCAGCGCATTCTCGAGGAAGGTGAGATAGGGTTCGTCGGCCTCGGGCACGCCGAGATCGCCCTGTGCAATCATGGTGATGCCGGCGCCAGACAAAATCGCCGAAAATTCGCGCAGTTTGCCCGCATTGTTCGACGCGAGCACGACTTCACGCCCGGCCGTTTGATCAAGCATGAAACATTCTCCGTAAAGATCGGGCTATTGTAATGAACCGAGCGCCCGCTTCTGCTCGGCCACGAGCCGGGCAATGCCTGACTCGGCAAGGTCGAGCAACTGCACCAGCGCCTGCCGGTCGAAGGTCTGCCCTTCCGCCGTGCCCTGCACTTCGACGTAGTGGCCCGCGCCCGTCATCACAACGTTTACGTCGGCCCCGCAACCGGAATCCTCGATGTAATCGAGATCGAGCACGGCCCGATCGCCCACCACGCCTACCGACACCGCCGCCACGTGGTCGAGCAGCGGATCGCGCTCAAGTTCGCCGCCTTCACGCAAGCGCCGCACGGCCAGCGCCGCCGCAACCCAGGCGCCGGTGATGCTGGCGCATCGCGTACCGCCGTCGGCCTGAATCACGTCGCAGTCGAGATGCAACGTACGTTCCCCCAGCGCTTCGAGGTCGAACACGGCGCGCAGACTGCGGCCGATGAGGCGCTGAATTTCCTGTGTGCGGCCGCTTTGCTTGCCACGCGCTGCCTCGCGATCGGAGCGCGTGTGCGTGGAGCGCGGCAGCATGCCGTATTCGGCCGTGACCCAGCCCTGCCCCTTGCCCTTGAGAAACGACGGCACCCTGTCGAGTACGCTGGCATTGCACAGTACCTGGGTGGCACCCATTGAAATCAGCACCGAACCTTCGGCATAGCGCGTGAAACCGGTTTGAATCGTGACCGGGCGCAGCTCGTCGGGGCGGCGGCCGGAAGGACGCCCGCCACCGGCGGGCTCGGGCGAAACAGATGAATGCGACACGAAAAGCTCCTGAAACGTTGGCCGGCAAGACTTCGATTCTCTCATGCTCCGGCACCGGCACGAGGCAATGCCGCGCAATTACAATGGGAAAACCCGGCTGTGCCGGAAGAAAAACCGTCAGCGGCGCAGTCCGCCCACGCAAGGACACCACACCATGATACGCAGCATGACCGCCTTCGGCTCGGCCAAAGCCGAAACGGATCAGGGCACCCTGAACATCGAAATTCGCAGCGTCAACAGCCGATTTCTCGACCTCAACTTCCGCTTTCCCGAAGAACTGCGCATGCTCGAAGCGCCGCTGCGTGAACAGATCAGCCGTGCCGTTACGCGCGGCAAGGTCGACGTGCGGCTCAGCTACGTGCGCAACAT
This sequence comes from Yanghanlia caeni, assembly GCA_030733815.1. Taxonomy (GTDB): domain Bacteria; phylum Pseudomonadota; class Gammaproteobacteria; order Burkholderiales; family Burkholderiaceae_B; genus Yanghanlia; species Yanghanlia caeni. Next base: position 854 of record JAUZQE010000012.1, on the reverse strand, counting down.
CCTGCCCGATGCCGCCGCCCTCGACCCCACGGCCCTGACCCGCATGGCAGAACTGCTGGCCGCTGCCCGCGCCGTGATTCCCGACGTGCAGGCACCACGTCTCAACGAGCTGCTGAATGCGGCACAAGGTGGCTCCGGCGCACCGCTTGACGCCGAAACCTGGAACGCCATGGCCACCGAAGCCTGCGGCAAGGCGCTGGCAGAGCTGCAGGCGGCACGCGAGCGCGAGGGGGCGCGCCTGGCCGAAATCATGCACGACTGCGCCCGCGCCATGGACACGATCGTTGATGAGGTCGAGCGTTCGCTGCCCCATATTCTGGAAGAGCATCAGCAGAAACTTGCCCAGCGGCTGAAAGACGCCCTGCTTGCCGCAAGCCCCGACGGCTTTGCGCTCATTACCGGCGAAGAACTTTCGGCCCGCATCGCGCAGGAAACCTCGCTCTTTTCATTACGCATCGACGTCGCAGAAGAGCTGGCGCGACTGCGTTCCCATATTGCCGAACTCAGCCACATCCTGGCCGGCGAAGCCGACGCCGCAATTGAAAACCGGCCGGGCAAAAAGGGTAGCGCCGGAAAGCGGCTCGACTTCCTGTTCCAGGAAATGAATCGCGAGGCCAACACGCTGGGTTCCAAGGCCGGGGCACTGAGCATGACCCGCGCGGCCATCGACCTCAAGCTGCTGATCGAACAGATGCGGGAGCAGGCGCAGAATATTGAGTGATAGAAACCTGAATCACACTGAATCGAACCGGGAATCGCGGAGGCTGTTTGGTTAAAGTCAGTGACGACAATCCCTATTCCGAGTCGTTGTTCAGGACACTGAAATACACACCGGCCTATCCAAAGAAGCCGTT
>JAUZQE010000119.1 GCA_030733815.1 Yanghanlia caeni | reverse complement strand
TGCCCTTCCTGAGGGCGATTTTTTTGTGCCTCGCGAAAGGCACGATGCCACGCCGGTTCTGGCCGGCCTTGGCCGCGAGCCGGCCTGGTGACCGCTTGAATGACAGTCTTGGCGTTCGGAAGCTGTGGCTCTTGGCGGCATGAAACGCACAAATAACCGCTGAAATGAATATTTCAGGGACGACGACGTCGAACAGCGCCCCGACATGCGCCAGGCCGTCCCATTGCGTGGAATACTGCAAGTGGAGGATGGCGAGATCATCGGACAACACGTCATTGGAAAGCGGATTCCTGTCGTGCATCTGGAAGTTCATGTTCACGCCGCCGTGGCGCAGACAGGGTCGCAGTACGGGCGGATGACGATTCTCATTGAGAAGCGTGCCACCGGGGTAATCCAGCGGGAGACTCAGGCAAAAGCTTTCGCCGGTGTGCACTTCGGCGATCGCGGCCAGACGGCGCTCGGCTGTAAGAAGATTGAGCCGGCCAATCTGGTCGTCGGCGCCAAAATCTCCCCAAGTCGACCCTTCGGGACGCTGTTTCCAGCGATGGGTCTTCATGAACTTCCCTCCCCTTTGCTTCTGCCGATCTTTTCGTCTCGCG
>JAUZQE010000118.1 GCA_030733815.1 Yanghanlia caeni | reverse complement strand
AGGTCCACCGTCACGCTCATGTGCTCCACCCGGTAGGGCGACGAAAAGGTGGCCGTGGCCGTGGCCTGATCGCCGGGCTCGACCGCCAGTTCGCGCCGGCCCACCTCGCCGTTTACCTCGACCAGGTTGGCCAGGGTGCTCACCTTCATCCAGCTTTCGGCCAGCCGCACGGCGGCGTGCGCATCGACATGGCCGAAGCCGAAATCATGGCTCACCAGGTGCGCACCACCATTCCAGTCGCGTGCGCCATTGAAAGCCTTGTCGAGCGCGTATGGGGGGAATTCCCCCGAATTGGACGGGTCGACGATGGCGTCGCGATCCAGAAACGTGGCGCGGCGGGCCGAATAGGCCAGGATTTCCTGCACGTCGCGCCAGCCCAGGCCGCTGTTGGCCTCGAGCATCAGCGCCGCCACACCCGAGACGATGGGCGCAGAAGCCGACGTACCACTGAAGTATGTTCCCTCCCGGTCTGTGTAATCGCCCTCTTCGGCGGGCCTCCTGTTACTGCCATAAGCGCTTTGCCAGTCGGTCGTGACGATGGACGCGGGCATCGAACCCGGGGCCGTGATCAGCACGCTTGCCCCGGGCGTGGAATACGACACGACGCCGCCGTCCTGCCCCCCGGCCGCCACCGCGATCACCCACGGCATGCTGACGACGGGGTCATAGTTGG
>JAUZQE010000117.1 GCA_030733815.1 Yanghanlia caeni | reverse complement strand
CGCCGATGGGCGGCCACCTGCTGATGCCCGTGGTAAATGGCAACGAGCGTGTCCGTGCTGCGTAGCCACAGCGTCTGGCCCACCAATCGGAACGGCACCGAGTACAGCGCCCGCTCATACGCCACGTGGCAGTCACGATGCACCTTCACCGGTTGCCACACGCACAAGTCCGGGGCGATGCCGGGCAACGGCAGCAACGCGCTGCGTTCGACGTTGAACAGGGCACTGGGCTTCTTGCGGGTGGTGCCGTGGATGCGTTCACTGGCATGGCCCGTGACCCACTCGCGTGCCTGGCGGTTTAGGTCTGCCATGTCGCGAAAGGTTCGCAGCGGCAGGAAATTGTTCTTCACGTACTTCACCCCGGCCTCAACGATGCCTTTCTTCTGGGGATCGGCCGGCGGGCACGGGTCGATGCGAAACCCATAGCCCTCGGCACATTCGGCATAGGAGCGCTGCACGACCGGATCGGTCACGCAGGCCTTGATGATGGCGCACTTGGCGTTATCGATGATCACACGCCGGGGCACCCCGCCGAACCATTCGAAGGCCCGGCGGTGGCATCCGAGCCAGGTGGCCACCTTCTGGTCCCAGACGAACTCCAGGTACTGGTGGCGCGAGAAGCACAGGGTCATCACAAAGGCCCAGGTGCGCCGCACCTTGCCGCTGGCCGGATC
>JAUZQE010000116.1 GCA_030733815.1 Yanghanlia caeni | reverse complement strand
CGCCGATGGGCGGCCACCTGCTGATGCCCGTGGTAAATGGCAACGAGCGTGTCCGTGCTGCGTAGCCACAGCGTCTGACCCACCAACCGGAACGGCACCGAGTACAGCGCCCGCTCATACGCCACGTGGCAGTCACGATGCACCTTCACCGGTTGCCACACGCCCAGGTCCGGGGCGATGCCGGGCAACGGCAGCAACGCGCTGCGTTCGACGTTGAACAGGGCGCTGGGCTTCTTGCGGGTGGTGCCGTGGATGCGCTCACTGGCATGGTGCGTGACCCACTCGCGTGCCTGGCGGTTCAGGTCTGCCATGTCGCGAAAGGTTCGCAGCGGCAGGAAGTTGTTCTTCACGTACTTCACCCCGGCCTCAACGATGCCTTTCTTCTGGGGATCGGCCGGCGGGCAAGGGTCGATGCGAAACCCATAGCTCTCGGCACATTCGGCATAGGAGCGCTGCACGACCGGATCGGTCACGCAGGCCTTGATGATGGCGCACTTGGCGTTGTCGATGATCACACGCCGGGGCACCCCGCCGAACCATTCGAAGGCCCGGCGGTGGCATCCGAGCCAGGTGGCCACCCTCTGGTCCCAGACGAATTCCAGGTACTGGTGGCGCGAGAAGCACAGGGTCATCACAAAGGCCCAGGTGCGCCGCACCTTGCCGCTGGCCGGATC
>JAUZQE010000115.1 GCA_030733815.1 Yanghanlia caeni | reverse complement strand
CCCGAAATCTTGTTTCGCACCTCGATTTTATGCGGGCTTAAAGGTATGCGCCGATTCCTTTTGGTGAAATTTCCGGGCTAGGCCTGTCGCCTGCCCAGCTGGTAAAGCTGGCCAGCACCAATACGCTCATCTGCGGCTTTCGCCTGAACGATTATGAGTTGCTGTCCACGCTGGGGCAAGACGTACTTGGCGGCGTGCTGCAACAAGCGCATTCCACCATCCTCATGGCGCAACGCTCCCCCGAACAACTTGCCTGATTCTTTATGACCAAGAAAAGTGTCGCCAAAGAGGCAGAAGAGATCCTGCTGGCGACAGACATGATCGAGCTCGGCGCGCGTCTCCAGGTGCTGCAGGCCGAAACCAGTCTCAGCTACGATCGTCTGGCGCGTCTCTATCGTGAAGTGCGGGGGTGTTCGCCCCCAAGGGCATGCTGCCATTTTCCATCGACTGGTTCATGACATGGCTGCCCAACATCCACTCCACGGTCTTCTACAGCGTCGTCCCTGAAAAATCCCCGTGACCCGCATAAACATTGGTGGTTGGGGGTTTATCGGATACCCGGAACTCCCAGTTTGTTGTCCAATGACGGTTGTTTTCTGGGAGTTTTACTGCCATGTTCGCCTGCCCCGCTACCGATGACTTCTTCCGTGCCCGCATTGACCAGATGATCGACCTGCGCCACCCGCTGGCGGTGCTGGCCTCGCGCAT
>JAUZQE010000114.1 GCA_030733815.1 Yanghanlia caeni | reverse complement strand
TCCAGGTACTGGTGGCGCGAGAAGCACAGGGTCATCACAAAGGCCCAGGTGCGCCGCACCTTGCCGCTGGCCGGATCGTGCAGCATGGGGCCCGCACCAAAGTCCACCTGAACGGCCTCACCTGGGCCAAACGCCAGGGGAACCGTGGCCTTGGCCGGCCGGGCGCCGGCAATCGAGACCATCATCCGGTAGACCGACGAATAACTGCCGGTGTAGCCGTGTGAGCGTTGCAGGTGCGCCAGGATGACCGGGCCGGACACGCCAGCCGCCATCCATTCGGTGATTTGCGGCCGGTGCGGCTCCAGGGGCGACTGGGTGGAGGCCGAGCGTCGGGTCTTGCCAAACGCCTCGGCCAGCACCGCGTCGTCAGGCAGGGGCGAGTCCGGCTCAAGCCAGCCTCGTTCGAGCGCTTGCTGGCGCAGTTGGGCCAGCTTCGGTCTGCCCAGCAGCCGGGTCTGCGCGATCTGGCGGTCGGTGTCGCCACGGCGCATGCTGAGCAGAGCTTGTCGGTATTGATACATCTCGATTCTCCTGCGTGCCACCGTCATCTCCTTGCAGTAACGATGCTGCAAAGGTAACGGTCTCACGGGGGGTGAGAAAGATGCGTTCAGTACCGGCGACCCTTCCGGTGGCTCCTAAACGCCGAAAAAAGGGTGGCTTCTAAATGCCGGAAATGCCCTGGCTCCTAAATGCCGAAAAATCCGTGGCCTCTAAATGCCGAAAACGAAATGGCTC
>JAUZQE010000113.1 GCA_030733815.1 Yanghanlia caeni | reverse complement strand
CGGTTGATGCGGCCGAGGGGCAGCAGATCTTCACCAGCGAGTACCTGCGCTTCGCGCAGGAAGACCCAAGCCGCACGACCCTTCATGCTGAAAACGGTGTCACGCTGAATGCGGCGCCGGTGGTTCATGACGTGGTGTTCGACTTGAGCGGCGGGCCCGGTGGCGGTGACGCGGCGGGCATCAGTGCGGCGCTGGCGCAGCGTACTTCGGGCGGTTCGCAGATTGGCGACGCCGCCATTGTGCTGGCCGAACCCGGCGCGTTTCGGCATCTCATTTCCGGCGATGGCAACGACACGCTCGTTGGCAACGGGGCCGGGAACATCCTGATGCCGGGTCGCGGCACCAACTTCGTTGACGGTGGTGCCGGCCTGGACGTGCTGCGCCTGATCGGCCCGTCGGCCCATTACACGGTGACGCATCACGATGAACGGATTACCGTGCACAGCCACGTGCTGTCGGGCGGCGGGGTCGATCACGCCTACAACGTCGAGCTGCTGCATTTTGCCGACCAGGTGATGCTGACACACACGCCACAGGTGAACGGGCCCGATGCCTTTGATGAAGCGGGCTACCTGCTGCAGAACCCCGACGTGGCCCTGGCCGTCGGGAACGGCCATATCGCCAGTGCGCGCGAGCACTACGAGGAATGGGGCCGACACGAGGGCCGCAACCCCAACAGCCTGTTCAGCGAAGCCTGGTACCTGGCGGCCAACCCCGATGTGGCCGATGCCGTGGCGCA
>JAUZQE010000112.1 GCA_030733815.1 Yanghanlia caeni | reverse complement strand
CGAGTCTGTTCATCATGAGCCAACTGAGTTTTTCTGAAGCGGAATTTGCCGGTAAGCGCAAGAAGACACGCCGTGAGAAGTTCTTGAACGAGATGGATCGCACGGTGCCGTGGGATTACCTGGCCGGTGAGATTGCCAAGCACTACCCGCAAGAAGGCAAGGTGGGTCGCCAGCCGTATCCCATTGAGACGATGCTGCGGATTCACTTCATGCAGCAATGGTTCAACCTGAGCGACCCAGCGATGGAAGAGGCGTTGTACGACAGTTTTTCGATGCGCCAGTTCGCCAAGCTGCCCGGTGGTCGTGCGCCGGACGAGACGACGATCCTGAACTTTCGTCACCTGCTTGAGAAGCACAACATTGCCGAAGAAATGTTCGAAGGCGTGAACCTGCTGCTGCAAGACTATGGGCTGATGGTGCGCCGGGGAACGATTGTGGACGCGACGATCATCGATGCGCCCAGCTCGACGAAGAACGCCCAGGGCGCGCGGGACCCCGAGATGCACCAGACCAAGAAAGGCAATAACTACTTCTTCGGCATGAAGGCGCACATCGGGGTCGATCTGCATACGGGCCTGGTGCATTCGGTGGTGGGTACGGCGGCCAACGTGGCGGATGTGACGCAGGTCGATGGGCTGCTGCACGGGGAGGAAGAACTGGTCTTGGGTGATGCGGGCTATCAAGGTGTGGGCAAGCGCGAAGAACACCAGGGGCGCGATGTGCAGTGGCATATTGCGTTGCGCCCGAGCCTG
>JAUZQE010000111.1 GCA_030733815.1 Yanghanlia caeni | reverse complement strand
TGGAGCATTTCGCCAACCGGACGCCGTGCCTGATCGGGATGGAGGCGTGCTCGGGCGCACAGCACTGGGCACGCGAGCTGACCAAGCTCGGTCACCAAGTGCGGCTGCTGCCAGCGCGGTTCGTCAAGGCGTTCAACATCGGCAACAAGAACGATGCGGCCGATGCGCGGGCGATCTGGCTGGCGGTGCAGCAGCCGGGGCCGGTGGTGGCGGTCAAAACTGAGGCGCAGCAGGCGGTGCTGGCGCTACACCGGATGCGCCAACAACTGGTGAAGTTTCGCACCATGCAGAGCAACGGCCTGCGCGGGCTGTTGACCGAATACGGCGAGGTGATGGGCAAGAGTCGTGCGGCGCTGGACAAAGCGTTTCCCGAAGTGTTGGCGCGGCTGTCCGAGCGGCTGCCGGCGATGCTGATTGAGTCGTTGCGCGAGCAGTACGCCAGGCTGGGGCAGATTGATGAGCAGATCACGCAGATCGAACGCCGCCTGCAGCAGTGGCTACGTGAAGATGCGGCGGTGCAGGCCATCGCTCAGATACCGGGTGTGGGGCTGCTTACGGCCACGGCGGCGGTAGCCAGCATGGGTGAAGCCAGAGCGTTCCGATCCGGGCGTGAGTTTGCCGCCTGGGCGGGGTTGGTGCCGCGCCAGACAGGCTCGGGCGGCAAGGTGCAGTTGCATGGCATCAGCAAGCGCGGCGACACCTACCTGCGCACGTTGCTGATTCACGGCGCGCGCAGTGTGTTGCAGCATGCCAAAGACCCCGGCCCGTGGGTTCAGCAGTTG
>JAUZQE010000110.1 GCA_030733815.1 Yanghanlia caeni | reverse complement strand
TGAATCACACCGGGGATCGCGGAGGCTGTTTGGTTAAAGTAAAACAGGTTCCACAGTCTGCGCTGCAAGTTGCCGATAGTATCGCGCTTCGGCCTCAGCGGGCGGAATGTCGCCGATGGATTCGAGCAGGCGTTGGTGGTTGAACCACGAGACCCATTCCAGTGTCGCCAACTCCACGGCAGCCTTGGTTTTCCAGGGCGCGCGCCGATGAATCACTTCCGTTTTGTACAGGCCGTTGATCGTTTCGGCCAGCGCATTGTCATAGGCGCTTCCGGTGCTGCCGACTGATGGATTGATTCCGGCCTCGCTCAATCGGTCGGAGTAGCGGATGGACACGTATTGGGATCCCCTATCGGAATGATGGACGAGCCTATCGGACTGCGTCGGTCTTCGGTCATAGACAGCCTGCTCCAGGGCATCCAAGACAAAGTCTGTCGTCATGCTACTGGAGGCTCGCCAGCCGACGATACGCTTGGCATAGGCATCAATGACAAACGCCACGTATAACCATCCCTGCCAGGTTGAGACGTAGGTGAAATCTGCGACCCACAGTCGATTGGGCCGGTCGGCTTCGAAGCGCCGCTTCACCAGATCTCGTGGACAGGCAGCTGCGCTATCAGGGATCGTGGTGCGAACCCGTTTGCCGCGCCTGATCCCCTCGATGCCAAGGTGTCGCATCAGACGCTCCACGGTGCACCGCGCCACCATCACCCCTTCTCGATTCAACTGCTTCCAGACCTTGCGGGCTCCATAGACCCGAAAGTTCTGTTCCCACACACGTTGGATATTC
>JAUZQE010000011.1 GCA_030733815.1 Yanghanlia caeni | reverse complement strand
TGCCCTTCCTGAGGGCGATTTTTTTGTGCCTCGCGAAAGGCACGATGCCACGCCGGTTCTGGCCGGCCTTGGCCGCGAGCCGGCCTGGTGACCGCTTGAATGACAGTCTCGGCGTTCGGAAGCTGTGGCTCTTGGCGGCATGAAACGCACAAATAACCGCTTAAATGAATATTTCAGGGACGACTAAGTCATCGGAGCGTGACGCGCCATTCGCGTACGCTCCGGTTTGCGTCTTACAGCAGCACCCAGGTCGCCGCCACGATACGCCGCTTCGAAACCACCGGCATGACCTCCTTCACGAAAGACGACTACGTCGCCCTGCACGAACTGGAAGCCCGTATCGTGGCCATGCGCGACAAGCACGTGCAGGCGCTGGCTAGCCTTTCATCAGCTGGCGGCCAATCACCAGCTGCTGAATCTGAGTAGTGCCTTCGTACAGGCGCAGCAGCCGCACGTCGCGGTAGAACCGTTCCACCTTGTATTCGTTGATATACCCCGAGCCGCCGTGCACCTGCACGCCGCGGTCGGCCACGCGGCCCACCATTTCGGTGGTGAAGAGCTTGCAGCATGAAGCCTGCATGCTGATATCGGGGTCGTGCACGCCCAGGGGCTTGGCGTCGTAGCGGCGGGCCACGGCCTGCACCATCGACCAGCCGGCCAGCAGTTCGGCCTGGCTGTCGGCCAGCATGGCCTGAATCAGCTGGAAGTCGCCGATGCGCTGGCCGAACTGCTTGCGCTGCTGGGCGTAGGCGACGCTTTCTTCCAGAATGCGGCTGGCCATGCCGCAGGCCAGTGCCGATACGTGCAGGCGGCCGCGATCCAGCACCTTCATGGCCGTTTTGAAGCCCTTGCCGGGTACGCCTCCGATGATGTTGGCGGCGGGCACGCGCACGTTCTCGAGGTTGACGTCGCACGTTTTGGTGCCGCGCTGGCCCATTTTGCGGTCGGGCTTGCCCAGGGTGAGGCCGGGCAGGCCGGCCGGTACGATAAAGGCCGAGATGCCGCCGGCGCCGGCGTCGCCGGTGCGGGCCATGAGGGTGAAGGCGCCGGCACGCGGGGCGTTGGTGATGAAGCGCTTGGTGCCGGAAATGAGGTAGTCGCTGCCGTCGGCTACGGCGCGGGTGCGCAGCGAGGCGGCGTCTGAGCCGGCGTCGGGCTCGGTGAGCGCAAACGAGATGATGAGTTCGCCACTGGCGATGCGCGGCAGGTATTCGGCCTTTTGTTCGGGCGTGCCGTCCATGAGGATGCCCTGCGAGCCGATGCCGATGTTGGTGCCGGCAACGGAACGGAACGCGAGCGCGGTGCGCCCCAGTTCGTAGGCCACTTCGCATTCCTGGGCCATGCTCAGGCCAATGCCGCCGTACTCTTCGGGAATGGAAATGCCGAAGAGGCCCAGTTCCTTCATGTCGTCAATGATGTCTTCGGGCACTTCGTCGTGTTCTTCGACGTGGTCTTCGGCGGGAATGAGCCGTTCCTGAACGAAGCGTTGTACGGTGGCTTTCAGCAGCTGGAAGGTTTCGGTATCGAGTGACATGACGGTGTTCCGGTTGGCAGAACCTGCATTATGAATCCGTCGATATATTCATACAATTGTTGGAATGTAGAATAGACTGTCAAAGAATACTGACGCCCTCGTTGCGTACCCCGAAATCATGGATGCACAGGATCTGGTGCTGCTGGCCAATATCGTGGAAGCCGGCAACCTCAGCGTGGCGGCGCGGCGGCTGAAGATGAGCCGCGCGAACGTCAGCTACCATCTTTCCCAGCTTGAAAAGGCGCTGGGCCAGCAACTGTTGCGCCGTACCACGCGGCGGCTGGAACCCACCGAGCTGGGGTTTCGGCTGTATGAGCACGGCTGCGCAATCCGCAACGAGCTGATGGCCGCGCGCGAGTCGGTGGCGGTGCTGGGCAAGGGCCTGCACGGGTCGGTGCGGCTCAGTGTGCCCACGGGGTTCGGCAACCTGGTCATGGCCGACTGGATGATCGAGTTCAAGCGCCGCTACCCCGACATTGCGCTGAACCTGTTGTTCGACAATCGCGTAGAAGACCTGCTGCGCGACGAGGTGGACGTGGCGATACGCGTGATGTCCGAGCCGCCGCAGCAGCTGGTGGCGAAAGAACTGGCCGAGGTGCGTTACGTGGTGTGCGTGTCGGCGCCGTATGCGCAACGCCACGCGGTGCCGCAAACGCTCGAGTCGCTGGCGCAGGCACCCATCATTACGTCGGCCGTGGTGGGGCGGCAGCTACGGCTTTCGGCGTACAAAGGCGCGCAACGGCGCGAGGTGGCGCTGCATCCCACCCTGGCTTCGGAAAATTTTCAGTTTCTGCGCGAGGCGGTGCTGGGTGGCCTGGGGGTGGGGCTGGTGCCCGATTACGTGGTGGCCGACGATATCGCGGCGGGCCGGGTGCTCACGGCGCTCGACGACTGGCGGCTCAGCGTGTTCGGCACGCGCATGTTTCTGCTGCGCATGCCGGGGCGGTACCAGACGCTGGCCGTGCGCACGCTCATCGATTTCGTGGTGGCGAAGGCGCAGGCGTGGTCGGGCGGGTTACCGGCAGGTGTTCAGCGTGCCGGAAACGGAGATAATCACCCTGGCGCGTCACCCGACTCTTTACAGGAGCCCGTATGCTCAGATTGATGCTGTTTCGACATGCACATGCCGATCGGCCCATGGATATCGTTGATCACGAACGTTCGCTCTCGGCCAAGGGGGTCGAACAGGCCCGCCGCATGGGGGCCTATATTGCGGCGCAGGCCCTGGTGCCGGCACTGGCCATTGTGTCGTCTGCACGGCGTACGCAGCAAACCTGGCACGAGGCCGCGGCCGCCGGGGGCATTCAGTGCCGCAAGGTCAACGAACCACGGGTGTATGAGTCCAGCGCGGGCGAGCTGCTGGAGGTGCTGCGCGAACAGTCGTCGGAACACGCCAGCATCATGCTGGTGGGGCACAACCCGGGCATGGAGCGGCTGGCGGGCTGGCTGATCGGCAGCGGCGACGTGGCGGCGGCCGCGCGGCTGCAACGCGAGTTCGTGGTCGCGGGGCTGGCGGTCATTGATTTCCAGGGCGACGACTGGGCACAAATCGACGTGCAAAGCGGGCATCTCGAACGCTTTGAGACACCCGATACGGTTTAGCTGGAACCCCAGGCTCAGGCCTGCAGCGTGTGTCAGAACGACCAACGCTTGTTTGTTGTTTACGGCGCGAACCGCCGCAGCAGCCGGCCCGTCTCAAACACCGGCAGCCCCATCACGCCCGTGAAGCTGCCGGCAATATGTTCCACGAACAGCCCCGCCAGGCCCTGAATGCCATAGGCGCCGGCCTTGTCCATGGGCTCGCCTGAGGCGCAGTAGGCGTCAACGTCGGCCTCGTTCAGCTTGGCAAAGTGCACCGTGGTTACCGATACGTCTTCCAGCAGCCGCTCGGGCGTGGCCACCACCACGGCGGTGCGCACTTCGTGTTCACGGCCGGAAAGCCGCCACAGCATGCGGCGGGCATCGTCAACGTTCACCGGTTTGCCCAGTATGTCGTCGTCCAGAATCACGGTGGTGTCGGCCGCAAGCACCGGGCGCGGCTCAAAGCCGTTGCCGGCGGGGCTGGCAAGGTAGGCCAACGCACGCAGCGCCTTGTCGCGCGCGGTGCGCCGCACGTAGTCGGCGGGCGGCTCGCCGGGCAGGCGGGGTTCGTCTTCCCCGGCCACGGCGGGCAGTTTCAGTACGTCGTGGGGTACGCCCAGCTGGGTCAGAATCTCGTGCCGGCGCGGGCTGGCTGACGCTAAGTAAAGGCGTGGGAAGTTCACCTTCAGTCCACCCGAATGATCTTCATCGTATTCGTGCCCCCCGTACTGTCGTGATACGAATCACCCTTCGTCAGAATGACCCAGTCACCGGCCTGCACCACACCCTTGGCCTTCAGCAGGGCAATGGCGGCGTCGCTGACCTCGGTGGGTGAATACGCGGTGGGGTCGAACGGCACGGGGTAGACGCCGCGGAACATGGCAACCCGGCGCTGCGTGGTGGGGTGCGGGGTGAAGCAGAAGATGGGTATGCCGGAACGGATGCGGGACATGATGAGTGGCGTGTTGCCCGATTCGGTCAGGCTCACGATCGCCTTTACGCCGTGGAAGTGATTGGCGGCGTACATGGACGACAGTGCAATGGTTTCGTCGCAGCGGGTGAATGTGGAGCCCACGCGGTGGTGCGATTGCGTGGTGGTGGGCTCCTGTTCCGCGCCCTGCGCGATGCGGGCCATGGCGGCCACGGCCTCCACGGGGTACTTGCCGGAAGCGGTTTCGCCCGACAGCATCACGGCATCGGTGTAATCGAGCACCGCGTTGGCCACGTCAGACACCTCTGCGCGCGTGGGCAGGGGGCTGGCGATCATCGATTCCATCATCTGGGTGGCGGTGATCACCAGCTTGTTCTGGTGGCGGGCGTGCTGAATCACGCGCTTCTGTATGCCCACCAGCCGGGCGTCACCCACTTCCACCCCCAGGTCGCCGCGCGCCACCATCACGCCGTCGCTGGCCTGAATCAGCTCATCGAGCGCGGCGTCATCCACCACGGCTTCGGCTCGTTCGATCTTGGCGATGATCCATGCCGGGCTGCCGGCCTGGCGCACCAGTTCGCGGGCGGTTTCGATATCGCGGCCATAGCGTGGGAACGATACGGCCACGTAGTCCAGTTCCAGCTCGGCGGCGAGCTTGATGTCTTCGTGGTCTTTTTCGGTAAGGCTGGGCGCCGAGATGCCGCCGCCGCGGCGGTTGATGCCCTTGTTGTTGGAAAGCGGCCCACCCACGATCACGGTAGTGTGCACGGCGTGTTCGTCGACGGAATCCACTTCAAGCACCACGCGCCCGTCGTCCAGCAGCAGTTCGTCGCCGGGGCGGCAGTCCTGCACCAGGCTGGGATAATCGATGCCCACGATGTGCTCGTCGCCGGCGTCATTCGGGTGGGTGTTCGACAGGGTGAAGCGCTGGCCGCGCTGCAGCATGACCTGTGTGTCGCGAAAGCGGGCGATGCGAATCTTGGGGCCCTGCAGGTCGCCCATGATGGCGGTGTGGTGGCCCAGGCGCGCGGCAATGTCGCGCAGCATGCGCACGCGTGCGCGGTGTTCGTCGGCCGTGCCGTGCGAAAAATTCAGGCGGGCGACATCAAGCCCGGCCAGCAGCAGTTGTTCGATGCTTTCAGGGCTCGAGCTGGCGGGGCCGAGCGTTGCCACGATTTTGGTGCGCCGTCTTTTCATGGGTCGTCGCCTTGCGGTTCAGGTGAATCAGGCCCGATGATAGGGGTGGCCTGTCATGATAGCCCAGGCGCGGTACAGTTGTTCCGCCAGAAGAATGCGCACCATGGGGTGCGGCAGCGTCAGCGCCGACAGGCGCAGCATCTCGGGGCACTGGCGCTTGAGGTCGGCATCCAGGCCGTCGGGCCCGCCAATCAGAAAGGCCACGTCGCTGCCCAGGGTGCGCCAGTGTTCCAGGCGCGCCGAAAGCTGTACGGTGGAAAGATCCTTGCCGCGTTCGTCGAGTGCCACGCGGTGGCAGCCGGGGGGCAGGGCGGCCTCGATGCGCCGCGCTTCGGCGGCCATGAGCTGGGCCGGCGTCTTGCGCGAGCTGCGGGGTTCGGGTTTGATTTCGCGCAGTTCCAGGGCGCAGTCGGCGGGCAGGCGCTTGGCGTAGTCCTTCCAGGCGTCATCCACCCAGCCGGGCATGCGCGCGCCCACGGCGGCCACGATCAGCTTCATGCCTCGTCTTCGTCGTTCTGATCGAAGGCGTAGGTTTCGGGTGCGGCAGGAATGGTGGATTGCGGCAGCAGCTTCACGCGCACCGGCTTGCCGCCCCAGATTTCTTCCAGGTTGTAGTACTGGCGGATGGCCGGCTGCATGCAGTGCACCACGATGTCGCCCAGGTCGACCAGCACCCATTCGCCGGTTTCTTCGCCTTCGTAGGCCAGAATCGGGATGTTGTTCTCGCGGGCCTTGTCGGCCACGCTGGAAGCGAGCGCCCGTGTCTGCCGGTTCGACGTTCCGCTGGCGATCACCACCCGGTCGAACAGGCTGGTGATGTGCGAGGTGTTGAAGACCTTGATATCTTGGGCCTTGACGTCTTCCAGCGCGTCAATGACCAGGCGTTGCAGTTTTTGAATGTCCATAAGGGCCCGTGTTGCAGCCTAGGCTGCAGGGTTTCGGTAGAGTGCGTTGCGTTGAATATATTGTGCCACGGCAGGGTGCAGCATGCTGTCGGCCGATTCGCCCCGGGCGATGCGCGCCCGTATGGCGGTGGCCGAGATCGTGCTGGGCGGCATGGGCACGTGGTGCAGCGTGCGGCCCAGCTGCTGCAGGCGGGCCTGCAGCGCGGCCGGTGGCTGTGGTTGCGAGCCGGGGCGTGCGGCCACGGCCAGTTGCACGCGGGCCACGATGTCTTCCCATTCGCGCCAGGTGCAGAAGTTTTCCAGCTGGTCGGCGCCCAGTATCCAGAAGTATTCCGGCCCCGGGGGCAGGGCACGCAGCGTATCGATGGTGTAGGTGGGGCCGCCGCGATCGATTTCAATGGTGCTGATATCGAGCCCCGGTTCGTCGGCCACGGCCAGGCGCAGCATGGCCACGCGTTGCGCGGCGCTGGCCCCCAGCGCCTGGCGCTGCCAGGGCTGGGCGGCAGGAATGAGGGTGACGCGCCCGAGCCGCAGATGTTCCAGGGCATGCCGCGCCAGCGCGATGTGTGCCCGGTGCACGGGGTCGAAGCTGCCGCCCAGCAAACCCTGTCTGCTCAAATCCATTCCCGTGGCCGCAGGTAGTCGTATAGCGCGGCTTCCGGCGTGCCCGGTTCGGGCGACCAGTCGTACTTCCAGGTGGCCACGGGCGGCATGGAAAGCAGAATCGATTCGGTGCGCCCGCCCGACTGCAGGCCAAATAGTGTGCCGCGGTCGTACACCAGGTTGAATTCCACGTAGCGGCCGCGCCGGTAGGCCTGGAAGTCGCGATGCGTGTCGGTGTAGGGCGTGTTCATGCGCCGCTCGACAATCGGCAGGTAGGCCGGCACAAAGCATTCGCCCACGGCACGGGTGATGGCAAAGCAGGGCTCGAAGCCGCCTTCGTTCAGGTCGTCGAAAAACAGCCCGCCCACGCCACGCGTTTCACCGCGGTGTTTCAGATAGAAGTATTCGTCGCACGCCTTCTTCCATTCTGGGTACAGGTGGCTGCCAAACGGCGTCAGCGCGTCGTGGCACACCCGGTGAAAGTGGCGCACGTCGTCTTCGAAGGGGTAATAGGGCGTGAGGTCGAGCCCGCCGCCGAACCAGAAGACGTCTTCTTCGCCCGCCGCGTGGGCCTGGGCCACGAAGCAGCGCACGTTCATGTGCACGGTGGGCACGAAGGGGTTGCGCGGGTGCAGCACCAGCGACACACCCATGGCCTGCCAGGGGCGCCCGGCCAGGTGCGGGCGATGCGCACTGGCCGAAGGCGGCAGACGCGTGCCCTGCACGTGGCTGAACAGCACGGCGCCGCGCTCGAACACCGGGCCGCCTTCCACGTAGCGGCTCAGGCCGCCGCCCCCTTCGGTGCGTGTCCAGGCGTCGCTGATGAATGGCGCGCCGCCCACGGTTTCGAGTTCCGCAACGATGTCGGCCTGCAGGCCGGTGAACCAGTTGCGTGCGGTGTCTTCCTGAATGCTCATGCGCTGCCGGAACCCGGGTTACGCGCGGCGCCTGCTGCGTTGCCCGACTGGGGCAGCGCCCGCCAGCCGATGTCGCGGCGGTACTGCTGGCCGTCGAAATGGGTGCGGGTGATGGCGTCGTAGGCGGTGGCCTGGGCGCGCTTGAGCGAATCACCCAGCGCCGTGACGCACAGTACGCGCCCGCCCGAAGTCTTGAGCGTGTCGCCGTCGAGCGTGGTGCCGGCGTGGAAGACCACGCATTCGTCGGTGTCGGGGGCCAGGCGGGTGATCGGGTCGCCCGTGCGGGGCGAACCGGGGTAGCCGGCCGCGGCCAGCACCACGCCCAGCGCTGCGCGGCGATCCCATTCGATTTCGGCTTCGTCGAGACGGCCCGCGATGGCCAGTTCGAGCGTTTCGCTGAAATCGCTTTTGATGCGCATCATGATCGGCTGGGTTTCCGGGTCGCCCATGCGGCAGTTGAATTCCAGCAGCTTGATCGAACGCGTGGCGTCGGGCCCCGGGCCGATCATGAGCCCGGCGTACAGAAAGCCCGTGTAGGGCACGCCGTCGCGCGCCATGCCGGTGATGGCCGGCTGGATGATCTCGCGCATGATGCGGTTGTGCAGCGCGGGGCTGACGATGGGTGCGGGGGAATACGCGCCCATGCCGCCCGTGTTGGGGCCGTGGTCGCCGTCGAGCAGGCGCTTGTGATCCTGGCTGGTGGCCAGCGGCAGCACGTTGTGGCCGTCGCACATTACGATGAAGCTGGCTTCCTCGCCTTCAAGGAATTCTTCGATGACCACCCGAGCACCGGCCTCGCCAAAGGCATTGCCGCCAAGCATGTCGTCGACGGCACGGTGGGCTTCTTCGGGGGTGGCGGCCACCACCACACCCTTGCCCGCGGCCAGGCCATCGGCCTTGATGACGATGGGCGCGCCGTGCTCATCGATGTAGCGGTGCGCAGCCCCGGCCTCGGTGAAGCTTTCGTAGCCGGCCGTGGGGATGCCATGGCGCACCATGAAGGCCTTGGCGTAGTCTTTGGAGCTTTCGAGCTGCGCGGCCTCGCGGATGGGCCCAAAGATTTTGAGGCCCGCCGCCTGGAAGGCGTCGACGATGCCGGCCGCAAGCGGTGCTTCGGGGCCGACCACGGTGTAGGCGATTTTTTCGGTGCGCGCGAATTCGATCAGATCGTTGATGTCGGTGAGTGCGACGTTTTCGATTTGCGAGGCGCGCGCCGTGCCGCCATTGCCCGGTGCGACATACACGGTTTGTACGCGTGGCGACCGGGCAAGGCGCCAGGCCAGCGCGTGTTCGCGTCCGCCGCTGCCGATGACAAGTAGTTTCATGTTTTTCGTATGAGGAGTTGGCCCGCCCGGCGGGCCGGGCGATGGGAAACGGGATTCGGGGAGCTTACGAGGGTTGCGCGGATTCGTCGAATACGGCGGTGGTGTAGACCTGCTGCACGTCGTCGAGGGATTCGAGCATGTCGATCAGTTTCTGGGTGCGCTCGGCGTCGTCGCCGGTGAGTTCGGTTTCGTTCAGTGCCTTCATGACCACGTCCTGCACTTCCGGCACCAGGCCGGCGGCTTCGAAGGCGGCCTTCACGGCCTCGTAGGCCGACGGTTCGCACACGACCTCGATCATGCCGTCTTCGTCGGTGATCACGTCGTCGGCACCGGCTTCGAGCGCCACTTCCATGACGGCGTCTTCAGACACGCCCGGGGCGAACAGGAACTGGCCGCAGTGCTTGAACAGGAAGGTGACCGAGCCGTCTTGCCCCAGGTTGCCGCCATGCTTGTTCAGCGCGTGGCGCACTTCGGCCACGGTGCGGGTGCGGTTGTCGGTCATGCAGTCGATGAGAATGGCGGCGCCACCGGGGCCATAGCCTTCGTAGCGCACTTCTTCGTAGTTGTTGCCGTCGCCACCGCCGGCGCCACGCTGAATGGCGCGCTGGATGTTGTCTTTGGGCATGTTCGCGGCCGTGGCCTTGTCCCAGGCCAGGCGCAGACGCGGGTTGGATTCCGGGTCGGGGCCGCCGTCTCGTGCTGCGACGGTGATTTCACGGATGATCTTTGTCCAGAGCTTGCCGCGCTTGGCGTCTTGACGCCCCTTGCGGTGCTGGATGTTCGCCCATTTACTGTGTCCGGCCATAATTGTCTGATAAAACGCTTGGAAAACGTGAATTTTACCCCCGAGCATCGTTCGGATGCTGCGAAAGCGCCTGCGAGTTCTTCGGGTTATCCGGCGCTTCCCAGAACGGGGGCCCCTTGATTTACACTCCGGGCCATTGTGTCCAATTTACACGCGGGGGTCAAAGTCATGGCTGAACCCATCATCATGGCGCAGGGGGCAGGCGGCCCCGTTGCGCTGCTGCCCCGGCTGGCGAATCGTCACGGGTGCATCACGGGCGCCACCGGTACGGGCAAGACGGTGACGCTGCAGGTATTGGCCGAAGCGTTCAGCCGCATCGGCACCCCGGTGTTCGTGGCCGACGTAAAGGGCGATTTGTCGGGCCTGTCGCAGGCCGCGGTGCCCAGCCCCAAGCTGCAGCAGCGGCTCGAACGCCTGGGCCTTGCCGAGCCCGCGTGGGGTGCCGCCCCTGTCGAGTTCTGGGATATTTTCGGGGAACAGGGCCACCCTCTGCGTGCCACCATCTCCGACATGGGGCCGCTGCTGCTGGCGCGCATGCTGGAGCTGAACGATACGCAGGAAGGCGTGCTGAACATCGTCTTCCGGGTGGCCGACGAAGAAGGTCTGCTGCTGCTCGACCTGAAAGACCTGCGTGCCATGCTGCAGGCGGTCAGCGACCGGGCGGCCGAGCTGCGCGGGCGCTACGGCAACATTGCGCCGGCATCGGTGGGCGCCATTCAGCGTGCGTTGCTGCGCCTGGAGGCGCAGGGAGCCGAGCACTTCTTTGGCGAACCCATGCTGCAGATCTTCGACCTGATGCGTACCGATGCATCGGGCCGGGGCGTCATCAACATTCTGGCGGCCGACCGCCTGATGCAGTCGCCGCGCCTGTACGCGGTGTTCCTGCTGTGGCTGCTGGCGGAACTGTTCGAAAACCTGCCCGAGGTGGGCGATCTCGACCGGCCGAAGTTCGTGTTCTTCTTCGACGAGGCCCACCTGCTGTTCGACGACGCGCCCAAGGCGCTGGTCGACAAGGTCGAACAGGTGGTGCGGCTCATTCGCTCGAAGGGTGTGGGCGTGTACTTCGTCACGCAGAATCCGCTCGATATTCCCGACACCGTGCTGGGGCAGCTGGGCAACCGCGTGCAGCACGCGTTGCGCGCCTTCACGCCGCGCGATCAGCGGGCGGTGCGCACGGCCGCCGAAACCATGCGTCCGAATCCGGGGCTCGATCTGGTAGCGGCCATTACCGAACTGGGCGTGGGCGAGGCGCTGGTGTCCATGCTCGACGAGGCGGGGCGCCCTTCGCTCACCGAACGCGCCTGGGTCGCCGCGCCGGGCAGCCGCATCGGGCCGGCCACGGCGGCCGAGCGCGCGCAGCTCATGGCCGCATCCCTCATGGCGGGGAAATATCAGCAGGCCATCGATCGGGAATCGGCCTACGAGATTCTGCAGAAGCGCGCCGAGAGCCTGCCCGTGCAGGAAAACGGCAAGGCTGCGACCGGCCAGGAAAAGGACGCCGGGCTGATGGGGGTTGTCAGCGACTTCCTGTTCGGCTCGACCGGGCCGCGCGGCGGGCGCCGCGACGGCGTGGTGCAATCTGTGGCCAAAAGCATGGTGCGGCGCGCGGCAAACGAAATGGTGCGCGGCGTGCTGGGGTCACTGACAGGCCGGCGGCGCTAGGCGTCGAATGGCTGAACCCGGGTTCGTGCGCTTCGGTTTCGCGCGCACGAGGCCGGCCGTTTCGCGCGCACGAGGCCTGCCGTGGCTAGTGAGACTGTCCGGCCCGCGGCTGCGCGACGGCGAACCGGGTTTCACGCGCACGAGGCCTGCCATAACAAGTGAGACGGGCCCGTTCGGGTGCGCGCAGCTCGCCCGGTTGAACTCAATGAAGTGCAAACAAGGAAAGGAATACACGTGGTCAGAATCGTTGTCGCCACTGCGGCCCAAGGCAGTACTGAACGCTGGCATCGGGCACTGCAAGATGCCCTGCCTCAGCACGACGTGCGGGCATGGCAGGCGGGGGATGCGCCGGTGGGTGCGCAGTATGCCGTGGTGTGGTCGCCGCCCGATGCATTGTTCCAGGTCGAGCGTGAGCTGAAAGCGGTGTTCAACCTGGGCGCGGGCGTCGATGGCGTGATGGCGCTGCCCAGCCTGCCGCCGCAACTGCCCGTGCTGCGTCTGGAAGACGCCGGCATGGCGCCGCAAATGGCCGAATACGTCATTCATCATTTGGCCTGGTTGTCGCGCGGGCTGGAAACCTATGCGAAGCAGCAGCGCGCGGCGCAGTGGGCGCCGTTGCCCGCCATACGCTATGACGAGTGGCCGGTGGGCGTCATGGGGCTTGGCCAGCTGGGTGCGCACGTGGCGCGTGCGGTCGCGGCGCTGGGCTACCCCGTGGCGGGCTGGGCGCGCAGCCCGCACACGCTGCAAGGCGTCAGCACGTACGCGGGAGACGACCAGCTGGGCGCGTTCCTGGCGCGCACGCGCGTGCTGGTGAATCTGTTGCCGCTCACCCCGCAGACCACCGGCATCATCGATGCGGCACTGCTGCGGCAGTTGCGGCCCGAAGCGGTAGTGATCAACATTGCGCGGGGCGCGCATGTGGTGGATGCCGACCTGCTGGCCGCGCTCGATGCGGGCCACGTACAGGCGGCGGTGCTCGACGTGTTCAATCAGGAGCCCCTGCCGTCAGATCACCCGTACTGGGCGCATCCACGCGTGCGGGTCACACCGCACGTGGCGGCTGCGACCCTGGAAGACGACGCCTTGCGGCAGATCGTCGAACGTATCGAGCGCCTGGAGCGGGGCGAAGCGGTCAGTGGCGTGGTGAACCGGGCAACGGGCTATTGAAACGCGTGTGCCCGATCACGCCTTTCGCAGCCCCGACCACACGATTGCGCCGATCATGATCGCCCCGCCCACCAAAGCCCGCAGGCTGGGGTATTGGGCAAACAGAATTGCCGCGAACGCGATCGCATAAACGGGCTCCAGCGCGATGACGATGCCCGCGCTGCGGGCCTTGAGCACCATCAGGCTGGAAACCAGCAGAAAGTGCGACAGCGCGGTGCAGAAGATGCCCAGCAGGGCGAGCCAGAACCAGTCGAGCAGCCCGGGCTCGCCCAGGCTGCCCAGCCCGAAGGGCAGGGTCACCAGAACCACCACCAGGTTTTCCCAGCATGCCACCTGATATGCCGAGATGTGTGCGGCCGCCCGCCGGTTGATGAGCGTGAACAGCGCGAACGACAGCCCCGACGCCACCGCCCAGGCCAGGCCCACGGTGGCCTGGTCGCGGAAGTCGAACGAGGGCGTGACGAGCACCAGACCGACGGTAACCAGCGCCAGAATCACCCATTCGGCAGAACTCACCCGTTCGCGCAGCACCAGCCATTCGCACAGCGTAATGAAGGCGGGGAAGCTGGCAAAACCCAGCGTGGCAATGGCCACGCCGCCCACCTTCACGGCAATGAAAAACGTGATCCAGTGTATGGCCAGCATGATGCCGGCGATGGTCAGTACGGCCGCGCTGCGCCCGTCGAGCCCGGCGCGCGCCGAGGAGCCCTGCCAGCGCATGAACGCATACAGGGCCGCCACCGCAAAGGCAGCGCGTCCGGCGGTGATGACCAGGGCGTTAGCCTGGATGAGTTCCCCGAAAATGCCGGTGAGGCCGAAAAGTACGGCGGCGATGTGTATGGAAACGAGGGCGTGCTGGCGTGTCATTGAGCTGCTGCGATGTGTAGGGCCGGTGTCTGATTGGAGTTCTTGAGACGGGTCGATCAATCCGGTATCGACGTCGTATAAAGGTGCATGCCAAGGACGTATTAAACTAAACGGGTTGCCGCGCCAAAGAACGCGGTGAGCGATTCATACTTTAATTGTGCATGGAGACGGAATTGACGAACCAGGCTAAAGCAATACGCATCGAAGCCCACGGAGGCCCGGAAGTACTCAAGCTTGCAACGGTCGAGGTGCCGGCCCCCGCGAAGGGCGAGGTGACTATACGCCAGAAGGCGGTCGGCCTGAACTTTATCGACATTTATTTCCGCACCGGCCTGTACCCGCACCCCCTGCCGCACGGCCTGGGGTTCGAGGCCGCGGGCGATGTGGTGGCGGTGGGCGAAGGCGTCACGCACCTGAAGGTGGGTGACCGCGTGGCATACGGCCAGAGCCCGCTGGGGGCCTATGCCGACCTGCGCAACGTGCCGGCCGACCGGGTGGTGAAGCTGCCCGATTCGGTCAGCTACGACGAGGCGGCCGCCGCCATGCTCAAGGGGCTTACGGTGCAGTACCTGTTCCGTCAGTGCTACCGCCTGCAGGAGGGCGAAACGATCCTGTTTCACGCGGCCGCGGGCGGTGTGGGCCTGTTTGCCTGCCAATGGGCGCGTGCACTGGGCGTGAAGCTGATCGGTACGGCTTCCAGCGATGAAAAGTGCGCGCTGGCCAAAGAACACGGCGCCTGGGAAGTGATCAACTACAGCACCGAGAACGTGGCCGAGCGCGTGAAGGAACTGACCAACGGCGCCAAGCTGCCGGTGGTGTACGACGGCGTGGGCAAAGATACCTGGATGACTTCGCTGGACTGCCTGCGCCCGCGCGGCCTGATGGTGAGCTTCGGTAACGCCTCCGGGCCTGTTGAAGGGGTGGATCTGGCACTGCTGAACAACAAGGGTTCGTTGTATGTCACGCGCCCGAAGCTGGGCGATTACGTACCCACGCAGGAAACCATGCAGGCGGCGGCCGACGATCTCTTCAGCCTGATCATCGACGGCCGCATCAAGGTCGCCATCGGTCAGCGCTTTCCGCTGTCGGAAGCCGCGCAGGCGCAGGAAGCCCTTGCAGCACGCAAAACCACCGGCGCCACGATCTTCACGCTCGACTGATCGCCACGGCGCCCCAAACGAAAAGGCCGGCATCGCGCCGGCCTTTTTGTGAACTCATGCTGCAACGGTGATTAATTCTGCTGCGCTTCCCGATGGTAGCGCTGCACGCGTTCGACTTCCTCGCGTGAGCCCAGAACCACGCCGACGCGCTGGTGCAGTGCGGTGGGTTCGATGTCGAGAATGCGGTGTTCGCCGTCGATCGCGACGCCGCCGGCCTGTTCCACGATGAAACTCATGGGGTTGGCCTCGTACATCAGGCGCAGCTTGCCGGCCTTGCCGCTGGGGCGTTCGTCGCGCGGGTACATGAACACGCCGCCGCGGCTCAGGATGCGGTGCACGTCGGCAACCATCGAAGCCACCCAGCGCATGTTGTAGTTCTTGCCCAGCGGCCCTTCCTTGCCTGCCAGGCATTCATGAATGTAGCGGCGCACCGGCATTTCCCAGTGGCGCATGTTCGACATGTTGATGGCGAATTCGGCCGTTTGTTCGGGAATGCGGATATCGTCGTGCGTGAGACGCCAGGCGCCGGTTTCGCGGTCGAGCGTAAAGCCCACCACGCCGTTGCCCACGGTAAGCACCAGCATGGTCTGCGGCCCGTACACGGCATAGCCGGCGGCAACCTGACGCGTGCCCGGTTGCAGGAAGTCGCGTTCTTCGATCTCGCGGCCCGATGCGTCGGCCGGTGCGCGCAGTACCGAAAAAATCGTGCCGATCGACACGTTCACGTCGATGTTCGACGAGCCGTCAAGCGGATCGAACAGCAGCAGGTATTCGCCCTTGGGGTAGCGGTTCGGAATCAGGTGGATGGTTTCCATTTCCTCGGACGCCATGGCGGCCAGGTGCCCACCCCATTCATTGGCATCGAGCAGAATCTCGTTGGAGAGCACGTCGAGCTTCTTCTGTACTTCGCCCTGGACGTTTTCGGAATCCAGGCTGCCCAGCACGCCACCCAGCGCGCCCTTGCCGACGGCATGGCTGATGGCCTTGCAGGCACGCGCCACCGTTTCAATCAGCAGGCGCAGCTCGGCCGAGACGACACCTTCCTGGCGCTGCTGTTCGACCAGGTACTGGGTCAGGGATTTATTCTTCATTGATCAGTGCTCCTGAATGCTCAAGGATTTGTTGACGATCTCTGCGACATTGCGCGAGAGCGTGGGGTGTTGCACGATGCGTTGCAGGGCTTCGCGGGCCGGTTCGCGCAGGGCGGGCGTGTAGCGCGCCCAGTTGTCGAAGGCGCGCGCCAGCCTTGCCGCGATTTCGGGGTTCAGCGCGTCGAGCGCCAGCACCTGATCGGCCCAGAACGCGTAGCCCGCGGCGCTGTGCGCGTTGCCCGGGTTATTCATGCAGAACTGGAAGATAACCGAACGCGCGCGATTCGGGTTGCGCAGGGAAAAGGCCGGGTGCAGCATCAGCGCCTGTACCTCGCCCACGCCGGTGAATGGCGAGGCTGCCTGCACGCTGAACCAGCGGTCGATCACCAGCGGATCGTCTTGCCACATATCGTAAAAATGCTGGTAGGCGGCGGTGCGCACTTCTTCGGGGCCCCACGTGGCTAGGGCGTTCAGTGCCCCCATGCGTTCGCTCATGTTGGTGGCCGCTTCGTAGTGCTGCATGGCCCACTGTGCGGCCTGCGGGTGCCCGCCGGCCAGCAGGTAGGTGAGTGCCAGCGCACGCAAGGCACGCCGCCCGGCGGAATCGGGATCGGGCGAGTAGGGCGTGGCCGGGTCGTCGGCCATGGCGCCGTACAGGCGTACCCAGTGGTCTTGCAGCCGGCCACCCAGTTCCTGCGTCAGGGCGCGGTGCACCTGAACCACGGCCTGGGGCTCCATGGGCGTGGTGAGCTCGATCAGTTCACGCTGCGCGGGCAGGGTCAGCACGCGCGCCAAGTAGGCGGGCGACAGCGCAGTGTCTTGCGCCAGTGCGGCCCAGGTGTCGCACAGGAGGTCGGCGGCCGTGTTCAATTGCGCCTGCACGCGGCCAAGCACCAGGCCGCGGGCCAGCTCCTGACCGGCCTCCCAACGGGCGAACGGGTCGGAATCGTGGCGGGCCAGCAGGGCCAGTTCGGTGTCGGGCCGCGCGTAGTCGATGATGACTGGCGCAGAGAAGTCGCGCAGCAGCGAAAGCACGGGCCGCTCGGCCACACCGTGGAAGGTCCAGGACTGCTCGGCTTCGGTGAGCTCAAGCAGCAGCGTGCCCGGCGCACCCAGGGGATGGGGCTGCGCGCCTTGCGGCAGCACCACGGCGCCCGTGGGCGAGAGCAGGCCGATTGCCACGGGAATGTGCAGCGGCGGTTTGGTGGCGGGCGGGTTCTGCAGCAGCTCGATTCCGGCAGGCGGATTCGACTGCGAGAGCGAGATCGTGCAGGTCTGCGCCTGCGGGTCGTGCTGCATGCGCACGGTAACCCGCGGCGTGCCGGCCTGGCTGTACCAGTGGCGGAACACCTGCAGGTCGCGGCCCGGGTTGCGGCGGATGTAGGCCGACTCCATGGCGGCGATGAAATCGTCGCAGGTTACGGCCTGGCCGTCGTGGCGGCGGAAGTATTCGTCGAGCCCTTCCCGAAAGCCCTCGCGCCCCAGCAGCGTCTGCTGCATGCGAATGACTTCCGCACCCTTTTCATAGATGGTGGCGGTATAGAAGTTGGCGATTTCCTGATAGCTTTCGGGCCGGATCGGGTGCGCCATGGGGCCCGCGTCTTCGGGGAACTGGGCGATGCGCAGTGCAGAGACATCGTCGATACGCTTGACGGCCCGGGCGCTGGCGGCCGCGGCCCCCTGCAGGCCGTGTGCGAGCATGTCGGCCGAGAACTCCTGATCGCGGAATACGGTCAGCCCTTCCTTGAGCGAGAGCTGAAACCAGTCGCGGCAGGTGACGCGGTTGCCTGTCCAGTTGTGGAAGTACTCATGCCCGATTACGGCCTCGATCGCGCGGTAGGTCGCGTCGGTGGCCGTGGCCGGATCGGCCAGTACGTAGGCCGAGTTGAAGACGTTCAGGCCCTTGTTTTCCATGGCGCCCATATTGAAGTCGCGCGCAGCCACGATCATGAAGCGGTCAAGGTCCAGTTCCAGGTCATAGCGCGCTTCGTCCCAGCGGATGGCGCGAATCAGGCAGTCCATGGCCCATTCGGTACGGTTCTCGGCGCCGTGGTCGCTGTACACCTGCAGCAGCACCTCGCGCCCGCTGCGGGTGGTGATGCGTTCTTCACGGCAGGCGAAATCGCCCGCCACCACGGCAAAGAGGTAGCTGGGCTTGGGATGCGGGTCTTCCCATACCGCTTCGTGGCGGCCGTCGCCCAGGTCGCGCTGCGACAGCAGGTTGCCGTTGGACAGCAGCAGGGGGTAGTGAGCCGTGTCGGCCTGCAGCGTGACGCGGTAACGGGCCATGACGTCGGGGCGGTCGGGGAACCAGGTAATACGCCGGAAGCCTTCGGCTTCGCATTGCGTGAACAGGTGCCTGCCCGACACATACAGGCCCATGAGCGTGGAATTGGCCTCAGGGCAGCAGGTGCTGACGATCTCGACAGTGAAGCGGCGGGCCTGCGGATGCAGCACCAGCATTTCGTCGTGCAGTTCGTACGCGTCGGGCCCGAGCGGCACGCCGTCGATGGCCACCGATTCCAGGCTCAGATCTTGCCCGTTCAATACCAGCGGAACCAATTCACCGGCCGCGCGTTCAAAACTCATTCGGGTGGTGACCCGCGTGCGCGCGGCATCGAGTTCCAGTTGCAGTGCCACTTCGGGCAGTGCATAGGGAAAAGGTTGATAGTCGTGACGGGAAATGGTGGGGGGCGTATCAGTTCGCATGGATCTCGACCATAAGCCGGAACAGGTTCCGGTGAAAATGCCGGGCGGCGCGTTCATGTGGTATTGCCCGCGGGCCGGCGGCAGTGTGGAGCGGGTATTGTAGTATTTCAGCAGTACAGGATGCTCTGTATTTCCTGTGTCAGGGCATTCGTAACTGACGGGTGTTGAATCATGATAAGCAACGGGGCGGTTGGGCCAGGCGCATTCTGGCGATTCGGGGTCGTGGCGGCGCTGCTGGCGCTGGGCGGATGTGCCTCTACACTTTCTGCGCGCGTGACCACTTACCAGCAGTGGCCGGTGGGCACTCAGGGGGAATACTATCGTATCGTCGCCGAACCGCAGCAGGCGGGCAATCTGGAATTCGGCGCATTTTCAGACATGCTGCGCGCATCCATAGGCCCGACAGGGCTGCGCGAGGCCACCGGTGATGCGCGGGCGCGCTTTGATGTACGCATGCAGTATGGTACCGAGCTCAAGCAGACCTGGGTGCAGCGCTACGATGACGCATATTTGAACGACGGCTGGATGGGCCCGGCCTTTGGCGGCTATTACGGCGGCTGGGGTGGATGGGGCGGCGGCATTTTCTACCGCCCGGCGGTGGTGACGGTGCCGGTCGACGTCTACCACAATACGCTCACCGTAACGATTACCGATCAGTCGCAGCAGGGGCGCGAAGTGTATCGGGCCACAGCGGTTCATCGCAGCGACGCCGATAATCTTGCGGCGGTTATGCCTTACCTGATGCAGGCGATATTCGATGATTTTCCCGGCAATAATGGCCAGGTACGCGAAGTGAGGTATGACTTGCCGCGTTGAGGCCGATTCGTTTGAATGCGGCCCCATGCGGCACAGGCGTTACGGATTGATGAGGAAGCTGTCGCGGCTCTTGCCTTCGGCTTCGGCTTCGGAAATCCAGCGGGGCGGTTTGCCACGACCTGACCACGTTGCGCCGGTTTCAGGGTTGCGGTATTTGGGGGGAACCGGTGTCCGGGCGGTGGTGGCTTTCTTTGCAGCGGGGCGGCCGACGCGGCTGCGGCGCGCAAAGGCTTCGGCGACGTCTTCGGGCGTAATATCGTACTTGCGCATGGTGCCCACAATCTCGCGGATAGCAGGCGCACGCTGTTTCTTTTCAAGAGCGGCAGCCTGTTTCTGCAGACGCTCGATTTCTTTTTCGATTTTGCGACGCTGCGTGGCGTAATTGGTTCGTGTCATGGGTTTCCCGATGTTGGAAAATTATTGTTACGTATGCCCACCCAATAACGTTATTGGGATTAAAAGCCTTTATATTCTAGCGTTATGTGATTCCATTCGGGAACACTTCACGCGATATTTTTGCGCTGCGCCGAATCGGTATTGAATGAAATATATGGGGTAAAAGTATTATGTCGCAGAATGGAACGTTTCAGGTTGCCGCCATTCAAATGGTGTCGTCCACTTCGGTACAGGCGAATCTCGATGCTGCAGCGCGGTTAATAGACCAGGCGGGTGCCCAGGGAGCGCAACTGGTGCTGCTGCCGGAATACTTCTGTTTTCTGGGCCGGCGCGACCCCGAAAAGCTGGCGCTCATGGAAGCGCCCGGAAGCGGCCCGATCCAGCAGTTCCTGGCCGATACGGCGCGCCGCCATGGAATATGGCTGCTGGGCGGCACCCTGCCCTTGCAAAGTGAAGATGCCAACCGCATCTACAATGCACTGCTGGTGTTTGATCCCGCCGGAAACCAGGTTGCCCGCTACGACAAGATCCACCTTTTCGGTTTTCGCAAGGGCCAGGAATCGTACGACGAATCCATTTCAATACGCCCGGGCTCGAATGGCCCGCAGGTGGTCGATACGCCGCTGGGCAAAGTGGGCCTGTCGGTCTGCTACGATCTGCGCTTTCCCGAACTGTATCGGGCCATGAACGACGTTTCACTGATCGTGGTGCCCTCGGCATTCACCTACACTACCGGTTCCGCACATTGGGAAATTCTGCTGCGTGCGCGCGCCATTGAAAACCAGTGCTACGTGCTTGCGGCGGCCCAGGGCGGCAAGCACGAGAACGGCCGGCGCACCTGGGGGCATTCCATGCTGATCGACCCCTGGGGCGACGTGGTGGCCTGCCTGCCGGAAGGCGAGGGCGCCGTAACGGCTGCGCTTGACCTTGGGCGCATCGAAAGCGTTCGCCAGTCGCTGCCCGCGCTTGCGCATCGCGTGATTCCAGTTGGCGGTGCAACCGCTGCCCATTTACCCGTTACTACCGCGCACGTTGAATAATCGCTTCACGCCACTACTTATACTAAATGATGAAACCCGTTGACCCCGCCGTAAATGCCCTGGCCACTGCCAAATCCGTGTTGCTCGATCCATGGGGGCTCACCGAAGCCGACATGTCGGCGGCGCTGGCCGAAATCCTGACTCACCGGGTCGATTACGCCGATCTGTACTTCCAATACACGCGCAGTGAAGGCTGGAGCCTCGACGAAGGCATCGTCAAGACGGGCAGCTTTTCAATCGAGCAGGGCGTGGGCGTGCGCGCGGTCAGCGGCGAGAAAACCGCCTTCGCGTATTCCGATTCCCTTTCGGCCGACGCGCTGATGTCCTCGGCGCGTGCCGTGCGCAGCATTGCGCGACGCGGTGCCGGCCGACGCAAGGTGAACGCGCCGGAAGGCACCTCGGCTCATGCGTTGTACCCGGCCATCGACCCGGTGGCCACGCTCGACTCACCGGCCAAGGTGCAGCTGCTCGAACGGCTCGAGGCCATGGCGCGCGCCGTCGATCCGCGCATCATTCAGGTCATGGCCAGCCTGGGCGCCGAATACGACGTGGTGCTGGTGGCCGACAGCGACGGGCGCATGGCGGCCGACGTGCGGCCGCTGGTGCGCCTTTCGCTCACCGTCATTGCCGAACAGGCCGGGCGCCGCGAAATGGGCCATGCCGGCGGCGGCGGGCGCACCGGGCTCGAATACTTTACCGACGACGTGCTTAAGTCGTACGCGCAGCGCGCCGCGCACGAGGCGCTAACCAACCTGCAGGCGCGCCCCGCACCCGCAGGCGAAATGACCGTGGTGCTGGGTTCCGGCTGGCCCGGCATTCTGCTGCACGAAGCCGTGGGCCACGGCCTGGAAGGTGACTTCAACCGCAAGGGTTCCAGCGTGTTTTCTGGGCGCATCGGCGAGCGCGTGGCCGCACCGGGCGTAACCGTGGTCGATGACGGCACCCTTGAAGGGCGCCGCGGCTCGCTGAACATCGACGACGAAGGCAACGCCACACAGGCGAACGTGCTGATCGAAGACGGCATTCTGCGCGGCTATATGCAAGACACGATGAACGCACGACTCATGAGGCACGGCGTCACGGGCAATGGCCGGCGCGAGTCGTACGCGCATCTGCCCATGCCGCGCATGACCAACACCTACATGCTGGCGGGCGACACGCCGCCGGAAGAGATCATCGCTTCGGTGAAGAACGGCCTGTACGCCGTGAACTTTGGCGGCGGGCAGGTTGACATCACCAGCGGCAAGTTCGTGTTTTCGGCGTCGGAAGCCTACCTGATCGAAAACGGCAAGGTCACCGCCCCCGTGAAGGGGGCCACGCTCATCGGCAACGGCCCCGATGCCATGAACCGGGTCAGCATGATCGGCAACGACATGCAGCTGGATTCGGGCGTGGGCACGTGTGGCAAAGACGGCCAGAGCGTGCCGGTCGGGGTGGGCATGCCCACGCTGCGCATGGAGGGCCTTACCGTGGGCGGAACGGCCTGATCCGGCCCACGCGCGCGCCGCAGCAAAGAACGGGTGAGCGCGAAGAACGGGTGAGCGCAAAAAACGGGGGTGCGCAAAGAACGGGCGTGCGGCAACGCTGTGGCCCGATGTACACGCCCGGGGGCGGCGGTGCCGGCTCAAGTTGACACTGTGCTTCTCGGGCTCATACCATTCTTACATAAACTAATCGGTTCCATTCATTTCGGGTAGATCATGGTTCCTGTTGAATCTGCAGCTCCGTACGACCTTCGTATCCTCAGGGCGCTGCGGCGCATCACGCGTTCCATCGCCCTGCATTCCCGCCAGCTGGCCGCCTACAGCAACATTACGGCACCGCAGCTGGTGTGCCTGCGTGCGGTGGCCGAAAACGGTCCGCTCACAACCACGGCCATCAGCCGTGAAATCCACGTGAGCCCCAGTACGGTGGTGGGCATTCTCGACCGCCTTGAAGACAAGGGCTGGGTGCTGCGTGAGCGCAGCCGGGAAGACCGCCGCATTGTCATGGTGTCGGCCACCGAGGCCGGCCGCAACCTTGTGCGCGACACACCCTCGCCCCTGCAGCAGAAACTGGCCGAGGCGCTCAAGGAACTGCCCGAACTCGAACAGGCCACCATCACGTTGTCGCTTGAACGCATCGTGGCGCTCATGGAAGACAAGGACTCGAACGAACCGGCGCTGCCCGAGACTGCATCGCCCATGCTCGATGTCCCTCTCGACGGCGCTCAGCCGGAATCGGGCATCGCGGTTTGAGGGGCGCGGAAACTCGAACGACTGGCGCAGCCGGCCAGGGGAGTAAACCGTGATCGAACCAAGAATACTGGAACGGGTGCAGTCGCATGTGCGTGATTACGCCCGTTCCGCAGACACCAGTCTTTTCACGCATGCCCAGGGTTCGGTATTGGCCGACGCCTGCGGCCGGCACTATATCGACTTCAGCAGCGCCGCCGGCGCGCTGAACTACGGGCACGACAACCCGCTGCTCATGCAGATGCTGCGTCGCAGTGTGCCCGGTGGCACACTCGAAAACGATCTGGGCCGCGCGCTCGGGCGTTTTCGCGATGCCATCGACGGCTATCTGCTGCGCCCGCGTGGCTGGGAATACCGGGTGCATTACACCGGTACCACCGCCGCGGCCGCCGTCGAATCCGCCCTCAAGGCGGCACGCGTTGCAACGGGGCGCCACAAGGCCGTGTCGTTCACGCGCTGTGATGCCTTTCGCGCCGATCTCAAGGGGCCCATCATGTGGGCGGCGTCCACGGGCATTGGCGACACCCTTTTCATGCCCTACGACGGCAGTTTCGGCCCCGACGTCGATACCATGGCGTACCTCGAGCGCCAGCTCGACATGTGCCCGTGCGACAACGAAAAGCCGGCCGCCGTGGTGGTGGAAACGGTACTGGGTGAAGGCGGAATCGACGTCCTCAGCTGGCGCTGGCTGCGCGATCTCGAGTCGCTCTGCCGGCGCCACGGCATGCTGCTGATCATGGACGAAACCATCGTGGGCTGCGGCCGCACGGGGCGCTTCTTCAGCTTTGAGGCCTCTGGCGTGCGTGCCGACATGATCGCCCTGTCGCGTTCGCTTTCCGGTTTTGGCCTGCCCATGTCGGTGCTGCTGAGCCGCCCCGATCTGCCCGCCACGCAGTATTGTTCGCCCGTGTCCGACGAAACCGCCACGCTGGCGCTGCTCACCGCCGAACACGTGCTCGAAGCCTACTGGGCCGACGACAGTTTCGCGGTACACGTGCGCCGCAAGGAACGCATGGTGCGCGACTGGCTCGAAAACCTGGCGCAAGCGTACGCCCACGTGGGGCTGGGTGTGCGGGGCAGGGGGCTGATTCAGGGGCTGGTCACGCCGGCGCCCCTGGGGCTGGCCACCGAAATTGCCAGCCGGGCGCTTGCCTGCGGGCTGGTCACGCTCACCACCGGCACGTACGACGAGGTGCTCAAGGTGCTGCCCGCGCTCACCATCGACGAAGATTTGCTGGTTCAGGGCCTGGAAGTGCTCGACCGCGCGGTGAGCGAGGTGATGGAAAACCGCTGATCAGGCACTGATCAGGCGGTATTCAGAAAATTCTGCAGGAAGTCGCGGGTGCGTTCTTCATGCGGTTCCACGAACACCTGTTCCGGCGGGCCCTGCTCGACAATGCGGCCCTTGTCGAAGAAGCACACGCGGTCAGACACCCGCTTGGCGAACTGCATTTCGTGCGTCACCAGCAGCATGGTCAGGTCGTGTTCTTCGGCCAGCCGCTGAATCACGCTCAGCACTTCACCCACCAGCTCGGGGTCGAGCGCCGAGGTGGGCTCATCGAACAGCATGATGTTGGGCCGCATGGCGAGCGCCCGGGCAATCGCCACCCGTTGCTGCTGCCCGCCGGAAAGCTGGCTGGGGAACTTGTCGGCCTGGTCGCTCAGGCCCACCAGCGCCAGGTACTCTTCGGCCCGTTCGTTTGCCTCGGCCCGTGAAAGGCCCAGCACGTGTACCGGAGCTTCGGTCACGTTGCGCCGCACCGTCATGTGCGGAAACAGGTTGAACTGCTGGAACACCATGCCCATTTCCTTGCGCATTTCGCGCAGGTGCTCTTCGCTGGCCGGCACGAGTGCTCCGTTGCGCCGTTCGTGCCACAAGGGCTTGCCCGCCACGTGAATGACGCCTTCGTCGATGGTTTCCAGCGTCATCAGAATGCGCAGTACGGTGGATTTGCCGGAACCCGAGGGCCCGATGATGGTGACCTTCTCGCCCTTGGCGACTTCGAAGTCGAGCGAATCGAGCACGGTCACGTCGCCGAAGCGTTTCACCACCTTGTCGAAATGGATGATGGCCTGCCCGGGGTCGGCCGGCGGCTGCGTTGCGTCGTTCATTTCAGCGGAATTCCTTGTTTGGGCAGGCGGGTATCGAGGTAGCGGATGCCCGCGGCCGCGACCAGCGTGAGAATCAGGTAGATGAGGCCCACCATGGAAAGCGGAATCAGGTAATTGAAAGTGCGGTCGCCGATGATCTTTGCCACATTCAGCATTTCCAGCACCGCCACCACGGAAAGCAGCGGCACGTCTTTCATGATCGACACCAGGTAATTGCCCAGTGCCGGAATGATGCGCGGAATGGCCTGCGGCACCACGATCACGGTGAACGTGCGTCGCGGCGAGAGATCAAGCGCACGGGCCGCCTCGTGCTGGCCCAGCGGCACGGATTCGAGCCCGGCCCGATACACTTCCGATGTATAGGCGCTGTACTGCAGGCCCAGGGCCAGCGCCCCGGTCATGAAGGCGGGCAGAATGATGCCGTATTCGGGTAGCACGTAGTACAGGAAGAACAGCTGCACCAGCAGCGGGGTATCGCGTATGAATTCGGTGATGAAGCGCGCCGGCCAGGCCACGATCTTGAGCCGCGAGGTCTTGAGGGAAGCCAGAATCAGGCCCAGCACCAGGGCGATGATGAACCCCACCGCCGTGGCCTGCAGCGTGACCAGCAGCCCTTTGGCCAGAATCGGCAGAATCGAAATCGCGAACGCCCACTGGCTCGAGGTGTCCCATTCGATGCCCATCAGCATGTCACGACCTCCCCGCGCGCCAGCGGCCCACAGAGCCCTCCAGCAGCTTCATCAGCCCGGCCAGCACCAGTGCCATGCCAAAGTACATGAATAGCAACAATGTATATACCGTCGTGCTGTCCTGAGTGAAATTGCGGATCTGTTCCGCACGGAACGTCATGTCGCCCAGGCTGATCAGCGAAACCAGCGCGGTGTCTTTCAGATTCTGTACGGCCAGGTTGCCGAAGCTGGGCAGCATTTCGGGAATCGACTGCGGCAGCGCGATGCGCCACAGGGTCTGGCGCGGGGTGAAATCCAGCGCCTTGGCGGCTTCATACTGGCTGAGCGGCACGGCCTGAATCGCGCCGCGCACCACTTCGGCACCGTATGCACCGATGTTCAGGCCCAGGGCCAGGGTGCCCGCCACCAGTGGCGGCAGGCGCCAATCGAGCCCCAGCATTTGACCCACCAGGGGCAGGGCAAAATACAGCCAGAACAGTTGCACCAGCAGCGACGTACCGCGAAACACCTCGATCATGGCAACCGAGAAGCCCTTGAGCAGCCAGTTGCCGGAAAGCCGCCCGAGGCCCAGCGCGAAGGCAAAAAACCCGCCCAGCAGCGTGGAATACAGCGTGAGCTGGGCGGTGACCCAGGCGCCTTCCAGCAGGGGCGGGAGGTAGTTCAGCCATTGCATGCCAGGTTAGCCGGCGCAGAGCTGTTCGGTCGTGCGTGCGGTGGATTCGCTGGCGTCGGTATCGCTAAAGCCGTATTGGCTCAAGATCTCCTTCCATTTTTCGGTCTGCTTGAACTTCATCAGTTCTTCACTTACCGCATCGCGCAGGTCTTGCGAGTTCTGGCTGAAGGTGAAGGCCCCCCAGCTGCGTACCGGTTCGCCGTTGATCACAGGGTCAGTGAAATTGGCTGCCGCCTCGACCCGGTCGCTCTGCTTGGCCAGTTCGCTGACCGTGAGGCTGGTGGCGGCGTAGGCGGCGGCGCGCCCGGTGGTCACGGTGGAAATGGCATCCGCATTGTTCGAGATGGTGACCATGCGCTCTTCCGGAACGTTCAGCGCCTGCAGCATTTCAAGCTGATCGGCGCCGGCCATGATTGCCACTTTCTGGTCGGATTCTGCGAAATCCTGGTAGGCGTGCAGGTCGTGCGGGTTGCCCTTCGCGACCAGCAACCCTTCGCCATACGACGAGTTCGGTTCGGAGAACAGCACCTGCTTGCAGCGCTCGGGCAGAACGGCCATCTCGGCGGCCACCATGTCGAAGTGGTCGGCGCGCAGGCCGGGAATCAGCGAACTGAAGCTGGTGGTGATCCACTCGATCTTGTTGATGCCCAGCTGGCGCATGATTTCGCGGGCAACGTCGGGGCCGGCACCTTTGGCCTCGCCGTTCATGTCGACATAGCCGTACGGAATCTCGTTGGCCACCGCGATGCGAATCTGGCCGCGCTGCTTGATCTCTTCCAGCGTGGCGGACTGGGCCGCCGAAAGGGGGGCGCAGATCGCCACCGCAGCGGCCAGCGCCAGGGCGAGACGGGATCGGATCATGTTCATTGGTTAGCTCCTCGGAATCGTGAATCGTGTGCGGTGGAAATGATTATGCAAAAAATAATACACCGAATAATAATTTCGGCTCAAATGAATTGCTCGGGGCGGCGGGAACCCGCCCCGAGCAAGGGGTATGCCTGTGGCGCTGTTACAAATACGGGCTGAAAGGGCTTGGCATGACGGGAAGATGCGTGCTAACATGAACGACATGCGTAACGTTTTCTCGTTTTTCTTTTTTTACTTTTATGCTTTTCCTATGCCGCTGGCGCAGGAAGGGAAACGTCGTACGCACTGAAAACAGTCAGATTCCCAAAAAGCCGCCGGCGCAACGCCAGGCGGCTTTTTTTGTATCCGCACTGGCAGCCGGTCAAACCCAATGGAGCATACCGTGTCACACAATACCGACGACTTACGAATCCGGGAAATCAAGGAGCTTTCTCCGCCCGCACACATCATGCGCGAATTTCCGTGCACGCCTGAAATCTCTTCGGTGGTTTACGAGTCGCGTCGCGCCGTGCACAACGTGCTTAATGGCACCGACGACCGGATCGTGGTCGTGATCGGCCCGTGCTCCATTCATAACACCGCGGCCGCGCTCGATTACGCCCGCCGTCTGCAGGAACAGCGCGAACTTTACAAGGGCGAGCTCGAGATCATCATGCGCGTGTACTTCGAAAAGCCGCGCACGACCGTGGGCTGGAAGGGGCTCATCAACGACCCCGCGCTCGATGGCAGCTTCAACATCAACAAGGGTCTGCGCACCGCGCGCGAGCTGCTCATTCAGGTCAATGAAATGGGTCTGCCCGCAGGCTGCGAGTTCCTGGACATGATCACGCCGCAGTACATTGCCGACCTGGTGGCGTGGGGCGCCATTGGCGCACGCACCACCGAAAGCCAGGTGCACCGCGAGCTGGCCTCGGGGCTGTCGTGCCCGGTCGGGTTCAAGAACGGCACGGGCGGCGACGTAAAGATCGCCGTCGACGCGATGCTGGCTGCCTCGCAGCCGCACCACTTCCTGTCGGTTACAAAGGGCGGGCATTCCGCCATCGTCTCTACCGTGGGCAATAAAGACTGCCACGTGATTCTGCGGGGCGGCAAGGAACCCAACTACGATGCGGCCAGTGTCGAGGCCGCCGCGCAAATGATCGCCAAGGCCGGTGTGCTGCCGCGCCTGATGATCGACGCAAGCCACGCCAACAGCAACAAAGATTACCGCCGTCAGCCGATCGTGATCGACGAGGTGGCGGCCCAGGTCGAGGCGGGCGATGATCGCATCTTCGGCGTCATGGTCGAAAGCAATCTTGTGGCCGGCCGCCAGGATCTGGTGCCGGGGCAAGAACCCGTATACGGCCAGAGCATTACCGACGGCTGCATCGATTGGGACGATTCCCTGCGTGTGCTCAAGCGGCTTTCCGACGCCGTGAAGGCGCGCCGCAAGCATGCGTCGCAATCAGCAAATGCCCTGATCGGCAGCGCTGCGTAAAAAAGGTAGTATGGTTGTGTCCGCCGTGCGCCCGCCTGGCGCACGGCGGATGTTGCGCAAGTAGTTCCCCGGGGCGTGCGCGAACAATAAAAGGAATACCAGCGTGAATGCCACTCATCCGGCGCACATCCAGCGTAGAGCCATTCCTGCAGGGTTCATCGAAGCCCTGCGTGAGCGTTTCGGCGATCGCCTGTCTACAGCCGCGGCGGTACGTGAACACCATGGCCGCGACGAATCGCCGTACGCCGCCATGCCGCCCGACGCCGTGGTGTACGCCACCTCTACAGAAGAAGTCGCTTGGGTGGCGGCGCATTGCCACAGGCATCACGTGCCGCTCATTCCCTATGGCGTCGGTTCCTCGCTCGAAGGCCACCTGCTGGCCGTTCAGGGCGGGGTGTCGCTCGACCTCTCGGGCATGAACCACATCGTGGCGGTGCATGCCGAAGACTTCACCGCCACCGTACAGGCGGGTGTCACCCGCAAGCAGCTGAACGACCACATTCGCGATACGGGGCTGTTCTTCCCCATCGATCCCGGTGCCGACGCCAGCCTGGGGGGCATGGCGGCCACCCGCGCTTCAGGCACCAACGCGGTGCGTTATGGCACCATGCGCGAAAACGTGGTTTCGCTCAAGGTGGTCACGGCCGACGGCCGCATCATCGACACCGCAGGGCGGGCGCGCAAATCGTCCGCCGGCTACGATCTCACCCGCGTGTTCGTGGGCAGCGAAGGTACGCTGGGCATCATCACCGAAGTCACGGTGCGCCTGTACCCGCAACCCGAAGCCATTTCTGCGGCCATCTGCAACTTCCCCGACCTGCGCTCGGCGGTGCAAAGCGTCATCGAGGTCATTCAAATGGGCGTGCCGGTGGCACGGGTCGAGTTCATGGATACGGCCGCGGTGCGTGCCACCAATGCCTACAGCAAGCTCACTCTCAAAGAATCCCCGCTGCTGCTGTTCGAATTTCACGGCAGCCCTTCGGGCGTACGTGAACAGGCCGAAACCGTGCAGGAAATCGCCCGCGCCAATGGCGGCGAAGATTTCGCCTGGGCCGAACACCCCGAAGACCGCAACCGCCTCTGGACGGCGCGGCACAATGCGTATTTTGCAGGGCTGCAGCTGCGCCCGGGGTGCCGCTCCAGCACCACCGACGTCTGCGTGCCCATTTCACGGCTCGCGGAATGCGTCACCGAAACGGCGGCCGAACTCGACCAGGCCAGCTTCCCGTACACCATCGTGGGCCACGTGGGCGACGGCAACTTCCACGTGCTCATGCTGCTCGACCCCGACAACCCGGCCGAATTCGCCGAATCGGAAGCGCTCAACCGCCGCCTGGTCGAACGCGCCATCCGCATGCAGGGCACGTGCACCGGCGAACATGGGGTGGGGCTGCACAAAATGCCCTTCATGGAAATGGAGTTCGGGCGCGACGCGCTCGATCTCATGGCTGCGCTCAAGCGCGCCTTCGATCCGCACAACATTCTGAATCCGGGCAAGATCATTCCATCCGGCCCGGCAACTGAGCATGCCGCCTGAAGCATCGGGCAGGCATGCCTGACGGTACTGAATATGAGCGCCAATGCGACCAACCCGGTTATGGTGACTGCGGCCGACTTCAATGCGTTGTTGCAGCGCCTGGCAGGGCAGATTCCCGCCCACTGTATTCTTACGCGCGAAGAAGATACGCGCCCCTACGAGTGCGACGGCCTGTCGCTGTATCGCAGTCTGCCCCCCGTGGTGATCCTGCCCGAATCCGAGGAACAGGTCATTGCCGTGGTGCGCGCCTGCAAGGCCCTGAACATCCCCATCGTAGCGCGCGGCGCCGGCACGGGGCTGTCGGGGGGTGCCATGCCGCATCCGCGCGGCGTGCTGCTGGGTCTGGCCAAGTTGAACCGCATCGTTTCCATCGACCCTGAATCGGCCACGGCGGTGGTCGAACCGGGCGTGCGCAATCTGGCCATTTCCGAAGCCGCCGCTGCCCACGGGCTGTACTACGCACCCGACCCCTCCAGCCAGATTGCCTGTTCCATCGGCGGCAACATTGCTGAAAACTCCGGCGGCGTGCACTGCCTCAAGTACGGGCTTACCGTGCATAACGTGCTGCGCGTGCGTGTCGTCACCATCGACGGCGACATCGTCGAATTTGGCTCCGAGGCGCCCGATTCGCCCGGGCTCGATCTGCTGGCGGCGTACATCGGCTCCGAGGGCATGCTGGGCATCGTCACGCAGGCCACCGTCAAGCTCATTCCGTCACCGGCCTGCGCGCGCGTCATCATGGCCAGCTTCCCGTCGGTGGAAGCCGCCGGCGACGCGGTGGCCAACGTCATTGCCGAAGGCATCGTGCCTGCCGGGCTCGAAATGATGGACAAGCGCGCCACGCACATGGTCGAGCCCTTTGTGAACGCGGGCTACGACCTCGAGGCCGAGGCCATTCTGCTGTGCGAATCCGACGGCACGCTCGAAGAGGTGGAAGACGAGATCCGCCGCATGAACGACGTCTTCGCCAAGGCGGGGGCCACACGTCTGCAGGTATCGAATTCGGAAGAAGAGCGCCTGCGCTTCTGGGCGGGGCGCAAGAATGCGTTTCCCGCGGCCGGGCGCGTGTCGCCCGATTACTACTGCATGGACGGCACCA
Organism: Yanghanlia caeni; assembly: GCA_030733815.1. GTDB lineage: Bacteria > Pseudomonadota > Gammaproteobacteria > Burkholderiales > Burkholderiaceae_B > Yanghanlia > Yanghanlia caeni. Next base: position 59,460 of record JAUZQE010000011.1, on the reverse strand, counting down.
TTCCGCGCCGTCACCTGGCGCGCGTGCTGAACGCCATTGTCGACATGGAAGAGGAATACGGCCTGCGTTGCGCCAACGTGTTTCACGCCGGCGACGGCAACCTGCACCCGCTCATTCTGTTCGACGCCAACGCCCCGGGTGAAATCGAACGCGCCGAACAGTTCGGCGCGGCCATCCTCGAACTGTGCGTCGAGGTCGGCGGCACCGTGACCGGCGAACACGGCGTGGGCATCGAAAAAATCAATCAGATGTGCGTGCAGTTCTCGCGCCAGGAACTCGACTTTTTCCTCGCCTTCAAGCGCGGCTTCGACCCGTACGGCCTGCTGAACCCCGAAAAAGTCATTCCCACGCTCGCGCGCTGCGCCGAGTATGGGCGCATGCACGTTCATGCCGGCGAGCTACGCTTCCCGGACATTCCCCGATTCTGAGGTCCTCGATGGAATATGTCCTTTCCGAGATGATCGACAAGGTCATGACCGCCCGGGCGAGTCAGCGGCCGCTGTACCTGCAAGGTGGTGGCACCAAGCAGTTTTACGGCGAAGCCATGCCGCCGCTGCCCAACGGCTCCCTGCTCGACATCTCGCCGTTTCAGGGCGTGGTCAATTACCAGCCATCCGAACTCGTCATCACGGCCCGGGCCGGCACACCGTTGGCAGAAATCGAAGCGCTGCTGGCCGAAAAGCGCCAGATGCTGGCGTTCGAGCCGCCGCGCTTCGGCCCCGCGTCGACCATCGGCGGCTGTGTGGCAACAGGGCTGTCGGGGCCGCGCCGCATGCAGGCCGGCGCGTTGCGCGATTTCGTGCTGGGTGCCACGCTGCTCGATGCCAGCGGCACCATTCTGCGCTTTGGCGGCGAAGTCATGAAGAACGTCGCCGGCTACGACATCTCGCGCCTGCTGGCCGGCTCCATGGGCATTTTCGGGCCCATGCTCGAGGTCTCGATCAAGGTGGCGCCCATGCCGCTCGTCGAAGAAACGCTGATGCTCGAAGTTTCCGAAGCCGAAGCGTTGCAGCGCTTCAACGCGTGGCGCAGCAAGCCACTGCCGATTTCGGCCACCAGCTGGCTGCAGGAAGCCGGCAAGGGCGTGCTGCGGGTGCGGGTCTCCGGCAGCGATCCGGCCATCGCCAGCGCACGGCGCGCAATTGGCGGCGAGCGGCTCACCGACGAGCAGGCCGGCGAATTCTGGAATGCCATGCGCGACCAGACCCACCCCTGGTTCCAGAGCCGTCCGCTGTGGCGTGTGGCGGTGCCACCCACCACGCCGGCGCTGGGTCTGGGCGACACCCTCATCGAATGGAACGGGGGCCTGCGCTGGGTTGCAGGCACCCACGACGCCGACACTATTCGCAGTAAGGCTTCGGCTCACGGAGGCCACGCCATGCTGTACCGTTATGAAGGCACGGCCCAAGTGCCGGTGTTTCACCCGGTCTCTGCTGCAGTGCGCGTAATCAGCCAGCGCCTCAAGCAGGAACTCGACCCCACCGGCATGTTCAACCCCGGCCGCCTTTTCCGCGAGTTCTGACTCATGCAGACGAATCTTGCATCCTGGATACGCGATACGCCCGAGGGCGAAACCGCCGACGAGATCCTGCGCCGTTGCGTGCATTGCGGCTTCTGCCAGGCCACGTGCCCCACGTATCAGGAACTGGGCGACGAGCTCGACAGTCCGCGCGGGCGCATTTACCTCATAAAGGAAATGCTCGAGGGCGGGGCGGTCAGCGAAACCACGCAGCTGCACCTCGACCGCTGCCTCACGTGCCGCAACTGTGAAACCACCTGCCCGTCGGGCGTGGAATACGGCAAGCTGGTCGATATCGGCCGGGCCGTGGTGGCTCAGAAGGTCGAGCGCCCGCTTTCCGATCGACTGCTGCGAAGTGTGCTGCGCCACGGCCTCAATTCGCCGCTGTTCGGCCCTGCCATGACCGTTGGCCGCATGCTGCGGCCCCTGCTGCCGGCGGTCTTGCGCAGCAAGGTGCCGCCTCTGCACAAGGCGCGGCCCGTTCCCACCGACACCCTGCGCCACCCGCGGCAGGTCATTATGCTGCGCGGCTGCGTGCAGCCGGCCATGATGCCCGCCATCGACGAGGCCACCATTCGCGTGCTTGATGCCGTGGGTATCGGTACGCGCGTGGTGCCGGGCGCGGGCTGCTGCGGGGCCATCAACCTGCATCTCGATGCCCACGACCAGGCGCTCGACCAGATGCGGGCCAACATCGACGTCTGGTGGCCGCTGATCGACCGCGGCGAGGCCGAGTGCATCGTGGCCAACGCGTCGGGCTGCGGCGCGATGCTGCGCGAATATGCGCACCATCTGCGCAACGATCCCATCTACGCCGAGCGGGCGCGCGCGCTTTCCGAGGCGGTGCGCGACATCGCCGAGGTGCTGGCGCCGCACGCGGCCGAACTGGGGCAGCGCATCGGCGCCGTCAGCGGCCGACATGCGTTTCATCCCCCCTGTACCCTGCAGCATTGGCAGAAGCTGCGCGGCGTCACCGAAACGGTGCTGCGCGACCTGGGCTTCGAACTCGTGCCATTTCAGGAATCGCACTTGTGCTGCGGTTCGGCGGGCACGTATTCCATTACCCAGAAAGAACTGTCCACGCGCCTGCGCGACCGCAAGCTGCGCAACATCTCTGCCGGGGCGCCGGATTCCATCGTGTCGTCGAACATCGGTTGCATCACGCATCTGCAAAGCGGGGCGCAGGTTCCGGTACGCCACTGGATCGAAGTGGTCGACGAGGCGTTACACTGACACCTTCTTCTTAACCAACGTCTGCCCCGTGCGGGTGTGTTGGCCGCGCTCTGGTGCACTGCTCAAGCGTTGCCGCAGCCCCAGGGCGAATCATTGTGGCGCAAACTATGTCTAAAGGGCGCATCGTCGTGGGCATGTCCGGCGGTGTCGATTCCTCGGTGTCGGCCTGGCTGCTCAAGCAGCAGGGCTACGACGTGCTTGGCCTGTTCATGAAGAACTGGGAAGACGACGACGACACGGAATACTGTTCGAGCCGGCAAGACTGGCTCGATGCTGCCAGCGTCGCCGATCTGCTGGGCATCGATATCGAGGCGGTGAACTTCGCTGCCGATTACAAAGACCGGGTCTTTGCAGATTTTCTGCGTGAGTACTCTGCGGGGCGCACGCCCAACCCCGACGTACTGTGCAACGCCGAGATCAAGTTCAAGGCGTTTCTCGATCACGCCATGTCGCTGGGCGCCGACCTGATCGCCACCGGGCACTACGCCCGCGTGCGCGAAATACAGGTCGACGGCCGGCCCCAATACCAGCTGTTGAAGGGGCTCGATGCCACCAAGGATCAGAGCTATTTTCTGCATCGGCTGAACCAGGCGCAGCTTGCGCGCACCCGATTTCCGTTGGGCGAGCTGCCCAAGACCGAGGTGCGGCGCATCGCGGCCGAACTGGGTTTGCCCAATGCGGCAAAGAAGGATTCCACCGGCATCTGCTTCATTGGCGAGCGGCCGTTTCGCGAATTCCTGAACCGTTACCTGCCCACGAAGCCCGGGCCCATCAAGACACCCGAAGGGCGCGTCATCGGTGAACATCAGGGGCTTGCATTTCATACCCTGGGGCAGCGCAAGGGCCTGGGCATTGGCGGCGTCAAGGGCCTGCAGCGTGCCGACGGCACGGCCGACGCCTGGTACGCGGCGCGCAAAGATCTGGCCACCAACACGCTGTACGTGGTGCAGGGGCACGACCACCCCTGGCTGCTGTCGCACACGCTCCAGGCGGGCGACGCAAGCTGGGTGGCGGGGCATCCGCCCGCGCCCGGGGCCCAGCTGGCTGCCAAGACGCGTTACCGGCAGGCCGATGCGCCCTGTGTGGTGCAGGAGGTCGAGGGCAATACCTTTTCGCTCAAATTTTCCGAGGCGCAGTGGGCCGTTACGCCCGGCCAGTCGGCGGTGCTGTACGACGGCGACGTGTGCCTGGGCGGGGGCATCATTCTTTAGTTCGTACCACTATCACAAACCGGGTGACTGAATGGACCCTTTGTTTCTGGGCAGCCTGATGCTGCTGGGCGCCTTCGGCGGGTTCGCCGCGGGCCTGCTGGGCATCGGCGGCGGCATGATTCTCGTGCCCTTCATGATCATGCTGTTCCCCATGGTCAACATGCCCGAGGCCTATATGGTGCACACCGCCATTGCCACCTCGATGGCCACCATCCTGTTCACCTCACTTTCCAGCATGCGGGCGCATCATCGCAAGGGTGCCATTCGCTGGAACATCGTTGCGGTGCTGACGCCGGGCATCGTGATCGGCGGGCTGCTTTCGGGCGGTGCCGCGTTTTCCTTCATCGAACCGGCCTGGCTGGCCCTGGTGTTCGCGATCTTCGTGGCCTATTCGGGGGCGCGCATGCTGTGGGGCGGGCCGCCGCCGGCGGGCCGCAGCATGCCGGGGCACCTGCTTACCGTGGGCATGGGTGTGGTCATCGGCTTCGTCTCGGGCCTGGTGGGGGCGGGCGGCGGATTCCTTTCGATTCCGTTCATGGTGCGCAGCAACGTGCCCATGCACAATGCCGTGGCCACCTCGGCTGCCCTGGGCTTTTTCATTGCGCTGGCCAATACCGTAGGCTACGTGGGGTCGGGGCGTGCCGAGGAAACGGGCGTGCTCGGCATGGTGGGGTATATCCACGTGCCCACGCTGCTGGGTATCGTGGTGGTCAGCATGCTGACCGCGCCGCTGGGTGCGCGGTGCGCGCACAGCCTGCCGGTGAAGGCGCTCAAACGGGTGTTCGCATTCCTGCTGTTCGGCCTGTCTGCCTACATGCTTTCGAAGGCGGCCGCAGGTTTCGGCTGGTAGGGTACACGCCGCGTGGTGTACGGTATTCAGTTGCGCGGAGGTGCCGTGCTGATGAACGACGGGCGCGTGCGCAGCTTTTCTTCCAGGCGCTGCAGTTGCGGGTAATCCTGGCGCCACGCCAGCTCTTCGCAACGCAAATCGAGGTATTGCAGCGCACAGCCTACGGCGATGTCGGCAAGAGTGAAGTTCACGCCCGTGCAGAATGCGGGCTGCTCTTCCAACGAACGGTTCATGTGATCGAGCGCTGCCACAATTTTGCCGTACTGGCGGTCGATCCAGGCCTGGCTGCGGTACTGGGGCTCGCGGCGCACGTTTTCAATGGTGATGGCCACGGCGGCATCGAGCACGCCGTCGGCAATGGCTTCCCAACACTTGATGGCTGCGCGTTCGCGGCCCGATTGCGGCAGCAACCGGCACACCGGTGAGAGCGTGTCGAGGTATTCGACGATCACGCGGGAATCAAACAACGTACCGCCGTCGTCCATGATGAGACAGGGAACCTTGCCGAGCGGGTTGTATTGCTGGATGGTGGAATCCTGCTCCCAGACGTTCTCGAGGACGAATTCGTATTCCAGCTTCTTTTCTGCCAGTACGACGCGTGTTTTGCGTACGTATGGGCTTGTCAACGAACCAATCAGTTTCATGGCAACGTTCGAGGGTTGGGGGCGGGCAGAGTATAGCAGGCCGATCTGCCGCTCTGATGCAGAAAAACAACGGTTTGTGTCGTGCGCGAAGGTGTCTGTGGGCAAGTACGACGTGGCACCTGGCGACGACGACAGGGGCGAAACAGGTCGGGGTGGTAGAATCCGCCTGTTCCGGCCTCGCGCCGGTTTCGTCGTTTGAGGCCCGCCATGCACGTATCTTCCGAATTGACCACTTTGAATGCGCTGTCGCCGCTCGACGGCCGCTACGCACGCAAGGCCGATGCCCTGCGCACCACCTTGTCGGAAGCGGCGTTCATGGCGCACCGTGTGGAAGTCGAGGTGGCCTGGCTTGTCGGCCTTTCCGACGCCGGTCTGCCTGAACTGCCGCCGTTTTCCGACGCCGCGCGCAAGCGCCTGGAGGAAATCGTAAGCGGGTTTTCGGAACAGGATGCCGCGCGCATCAAGGAAATCGAGCGCACCACCAACCACGACGTGAAGGCCGTGGAATATTGGCTCAAGGAACAGGTAGCGGGCGACGAGGAACTGGCCCGTGCAGCGGAATTCATTCACTTTGCCTGTACGTCGGAAGACATCAACAATACTTCACACGCGCTCATGCTGACGCGCGCCCGCGAGCAGGTCATCGTGCCGCAGCTGCGCGAACTGGATGCGACGCTCACCGCCTTCGCACACCAGTTTGCCGGCCAGCCCATGCTGTCGCGCACCCACGGCCAGCCGGCCAGCCCCACCACGTTGGGCAAGGAATTCGCCAACGTAGCGGCGCGCCTGCGTCGTGCCATCCGCGCCATCGAGGCTGTCGAGCCGCTGGCCAAGATGAACGGCGCCACGGGCAACTACAACGCGCATGCCAGCGCTTACCCCGAGATCGACTGGCCGGCTTTCAGCAAGGGCGTGCTGCAGCGCCTGGGCCTGACCCAGAACGAGCACACCATTCAGATCGAACCGCATGACTGGATGGCGCAGCTGTTTGATGCCGTGGCGCGTGCCAACACCATTCTTCTGGATCTGAACCGCGACATCTGGGGGTATATCTCGCTGGGCTACTTTAAGCAGCGCCTGAAAGAGGGCGAAGTGGGCTCGTCGACCATGCCTCACAAGGTCAATCCCATCGACTTCGAAAACTCGGAAGGCAACCTGGGGCTCGCCAACGCGATGCTGCGCCACCTTTCCGAAAAACTGCCCATCTCACGCTTCCAGCGCGACCTCACCGACTCCACCGTTCTGCGCAATCTGGGCGTGGCCTTCGGCTACTGCGTGGTGGCCTACGACGCCTGCCTGCGCGGCCTGGGCAAGCTCGAGCTGAACGCGGCAGCCATCGACGCCGATATCGACGCCTGCTGGGAAGTGCTGGCCGAGCCGGTGCAGACGGTGATGCGTCGCTATGGTCTGCCCCAGCCGTACGAGCAGCTCAAGGCGCTCACGCGCGGCAAGGGCATCACGGCCGAGGCGCTCACCGAGTTCATTCAAGGGCTGGATTTGCCCGAAGAACCCAAGGCGCGGCTGCTGGCCATGACGCCGCGCAGTTATGTAGGCCTTGCCGTTCAGCTGGCGGGGAAGATCTGACTGTTGCGCCTGAGCGCCGTAGGGGTCTCCGGCCTTCAGGTCGGGGTGGATGTCAATGTTTCGACTTTCAAAGACGAGGTCACGATGAAGAAGAAGTTTGGTCTGCTGGCACTGGCCGGCACGCTGGTCATGGGTCTGGTTGCGCCGTCGCAGGCGCAGGCGCCGTTTCGCGAGCCGCACGACGCGGTGAAGTATCGTGGCGCCACCATGGTGCTGATGGGCGCGCATTTCGGCCGCCTTGCCCCGATGGCCAAGCGTGAGGTGCCGTTCGACCAGGCTGCGGCCCAGGCCAATGTCGACATCGTGAAGATGCTGGCCGCACTGCCGTGGCCCGCCTACGCGCCGGGCTACGAAGGCGGTGAGGCGCGCAGCGAGGTCTGGACCAACCGCGAGGGCTTCCGCAAGGCAAGCGAAACCTTCCAGGCCGCCGTGCGCGAGCTCGATGCCGCGACGCAGGCAGGTGATTTCGATGCCTTTCGCGTCGCGTTCGGCAAGACCGGCCAGTCGTGCAAGGCCTGTCACGACGACTTCCGCAAGAAGAAGTAAATTTTGTGCGAAAACCGCTTGACGCACAGGAATTCGCAGGTTTAGAATAGCGATCTTTCAGTAGTTCACGGCGGGCCGTTAGCTCAGTTGGTAGAGCAGCGGACTCTTAATCCGTTGGTCGAAGGTTCGAGCCCTTCACGGCCCACCAGAAAACACTGTGCATCAGCATTTACGCCACTTCCTGCCGAAGTGGCGTTTTTGTTTGTGCGAGTCTTGTCGTCGAGGTGTCTACAATGACACCCCATGAGCAGAAAGAAGTACCGTAGTCGCAGCAGCACACCCCAACGCAGCACAATCCCCCGCCAGTTTCTGCAGGCCGTCATCGTTTCGGCGGCTGCCGCCTTTGCGGTGGCCAGCTGCGCCCTGCAGCCCGAAGTTGCCCGGCACGTGCCGATTACACCCGTGCTGCAGCAGCTGGGAATCGGCGAACCGCAGGCAGCCGGGCCCCTGCCCGGCGCACGTGTACAGACGCAGTTTTCCCAATGCCCGCAATTCTTCCCGCAGAATGCGCCGCCCGTCGTTCCAGCGGGGCAGGCCCTGCGCGAGCTGTGCTTCGACGCGTTCGCGATCTTGCACAGCGGTCATCACAGAACGCCGGTGTTCGTTGCGCAGCGGCTCAATCGCCGCATGCTGCAGCAGGCGCAGTCGGTCGAGCGCAGCGACCGGTTCTTTGCCGACGCCCGCCTGCCCGCCGCCGAGCGGGCGGAACTTTCCGATTATCGCAACTCGGGCTATTCGCGCGGACACATGGCGCCTGCGGGCGACATGCACACGCCTGCAGCCATGGCGCAGAGCTTCAGCCTGGCGAACATGGTGCCTCAGAACCAGCGCCACAATAGCGGCGCGTGGCGCAAGATCGAAAGCGACACGCGCAAGTACGTGATGCGGGCCAAGGGCGATGTGTATGTGCTGACGGGCCCGGTGTACGAAGGCAGCCACGAATGGACCGGAGGCGGGCGCGTTGCCGTGCCCACGCATCTTTTCAAACTGGTTTACGATGCCGAGACAGGGCGCGCGTGGGCTCACTGGCAGGCGAACCGTGCCGATACGAAGGCCGGCCCGCCCATTTCCTACGAAGCGTTCGTACAACGCGCGGGCATCGAGCTGCCGGCGCTACGTCGCCTGGCACAGCAGTAATACGCATATTCCAGTAGCGTGCTGCACGGGTAGGGCGGCCGCATGGGTGGGCGTGGCGGCGTGTCGGTGGTACGTATATGACGCTGCGCTGGGCCGCCGTGCCCTGCCTGTATTACCGCAAACTGTGGCTATTTGTGTGCAGTGCGGCGCAGATCGACCGCCTTCGCGGCCAGGCACAGAATCTGGAAAAGAATCTGTGCGGCGGCGTGGGCCGTGTTGGTGGTGGGGTCGTACTGCGGCGCCACCTCGACCACGTCGCCACCCACCACATCGAGCCCCATCAGGCCGCGCAGCAGGCGCAGCGCGTCAAGGGTGCTGAGCCCTCCCACTTCGGGGGTGCCGGTGCCGGGTGCGAAGGCCGGGTCGAGTGCATCGACGTCAAACGACACGTACACCGGCCCGTCGCCCACCACCTCGCGTGCGCGCTGCACCACCGCGTCGATACCCAGTTCGGCCACTTTCTCGGCATGCAGCACCGTCATGCCCGATTCGTAGGAGAACTCCCAAAGGAATTCCGACTGACCGCGGATGCCGATCTGTATGGTGCGTTCGGGGTCGAGCACGCCCTCGAGCACAGCGTGCCGGAATGGGCCGCCGTGGTGGAACTTGTTGCCTTCGAGCTTTCCACCGGTGTCGCAGTGGGCGTCGACGTGAACGAGGCCCACAGGCCGCTCGCGTCCGACCGCACGCAGGATCGGCAGCGTAACCGAGTGATCGCCCCCCACGGAAAGCGGCACGATGCCGGCATCGTGCAGCGCCGCAATGAAGGATTCGATGTTGCGATGGCAGGCCAGCAGGTCGTAACGGCTTTCGAACGGCACGTCACCCACGTCGGCAAACCGGCACAACTCGGCCGGCGCCATGCGCAGGGCGTGTTCGTACAGGCCCACGCGCTCTATGAAGCGCACCGCGCGCGGGCCCAGTCGCGCCCCTGCGCGATTGGTCACGCCCAAGTCCATGGGTATGCCCAGCAGGGCGATGTCGATTGGTTCGGAACCCGGTTCATCGAGTACGTCGGGCCGGTACGGCGCATCCAGAAAGGTCGACATGCCCGAGTAGGGCGGGGCGATGAGTGAGCCGCAGGAAGCGGCGGCTTCGGCAGCGCGGGCAAATTCTGGGTCGTGAATCATTGCGCCCTCGCCTTCGGCGTACTTCTCGCGCAGTTTGTTCAGCTTCTCCGAATCAATCATCGTCGTGGCTCCTGTGAACGTGGGGGCCGCCAGGCCCGATTTTGGGCCGGTGAATGCTGCGGACGACCCGGGGTCGCAACGGGGCTAATCGTAAACGATTCGACACGACTTGCAACGTCCGGCCAAACTGTTCTTCAAATTAATGGCATGACGCTTGCTGTGGCCACATGCCTTTCATTGGAGAACGCACATGCATACCAAACCTCATGCCCTAACCCGTACCGGGGCGGCTCTGGCCCTGGCCCTGGCGGCGCTCGGCTTCACCGCCTGCACGACCACACTGCCCAATCAGAACGCCACGCCCGCCGAACAACGTGCCGAAATCAATAACGCGGCCGACTCGACGCTGCAGCGGCTGTACACCGCGGCGCCGGGTTCGCAGGAGCTCGTTGACCGCGCCCAAGGCGTACTCATTTTCCCGGAAGTGATCAGCGGCGGCTTCATCGTGGGTGCCGAGCACGGCAAGGGTGTACTGCGCGTGGGCGGCCAGAACGCCGGGTATTACAGCACGTCGGCGGGATCCTTCGGTTTGCAGGCGGGTGCCCAATCCCGCGCAATCGTGATCCTGTTCATGACCCAGGAAGCGCTTAACGACTTCCGCAACAGCTCGGGCTGGACTGCGGGCGTCGATGCCACGGTCGCGGTGGCCACCGTGGGTGCGAACGGTCGTGTCGACACGTCCACCATCAAGGAACCCGTGGTGGCGTTTGCGCTGACGAACGCCGGTCTTATGGCGGGGGTCTCGGTGGAAGGCTCCAAGATCGAACGCATCGATTTATGATGGGTGCGTGCCAACGGGCAACTTGACCGCGAGGAGAAGGTATGGAACTCGACGCACTGATGCTGGCCCGGCTGCAGTTCGCGTTCACCATATCGTTCCATATCATCTTTCCCGCCATCACCATCGGGCTCGCAAGCTATCTGGCGGTGCTGGAAGGCTTCTGGCTCAAGACGGGCGACCCGGTCTACAGGGCGCTGTACCAATACTGGCTCAAGATCTTTGCCGTGAATTTCGGCATGGGCGTAGTATCGGGCCTCGTCATGGCCTACCAGTTCGGCACGAACTGGAGCGGCTTTTCCGATTTTGCGGGCGGCATCACCGGCCCGCTGCTCGCTTACGAGGTGCTCACGGCATTCTTTTTGGAGGCCGGGTTCCTGGGTGTCATGCTGTTCGGTCTGCAACGGGTCGGGCCGGGGCTGCACTTCATGTCGACCATCATGGTGGCGCTCGGCACACTGATTTCCGCCACCTGGATTCTGGCTTCCAACAGCTGGATGCAGACGCCCGCGGGCTATGAGGTGATCGACGGGCGTGCCGTGCCCGTCGACTGGCTGGCGGTGATTTTCAACCCTTCGTTTCCGTACCGGCTGGTGCACATGACGCTGGCCGCTTATCTCGTTACCGCCCTGCTGGTCGCGGCGTCGGCCGCATGGCATCTGTTGCGCGGCAATGCCGAGCCGGCCGTGCGGCGCATGTTTTCGATGGCGCTATGGATGCTCTTGCTGGCGGCCCCGTTGCAGGCGGTGGTGGGCGACTTCCACGGCCTGAACACCCTGGAGCACCAGCCGGCCAAGCTTGCCGCAATCGAAGGCCATTGGGAAAACACGCCGGGCGAGGCGGTGCCCTTCACGCTCTTTGCGTGGCCCGACATGCAGGCCGAGATCAATCGCCATGCGATCGAGATTCCTCACCTGGGCAGCCTGATCCTCACGCACAGCTGGAACGGCCAGTTTCCCGGGCTGAAGGAGTTCCCGCGTGATGAGCGCCCGTATGTACCGATCGTGTTCTTCTCGTTTCGCGTAATGGTGGGCCTGGGGGGGCTGATGATCGGGCTTGCCGTGCTGGGGGCCTGGAAGCGCTGGCGGGGCATGTTGTACGACCCGTCTTCGCGCGGCTTGTGGCGCTATGCCCTGTACATGGGGCCGGCTGGAATCGTTGCGCTGCTGGCCGGCTGGTTCACCACGGAAGTGGGGCGGCAACCCTGGGTGGTGTACGGCGTGATGCGTACGGCCGATGCGGTGAGCCCTCACGGCGCGTTCGAAGTGGGCCTCACGTTGATTCTGTTCATCGTCGTGTACTTCGTCATCTTCGGGGCCGGAACGGTGTACATGCTGCGGCTCATTCGCCGCGGGCCGCCTGTGGCGCAAGAGGGCGCCCCGTCGGGCGGCCCGGGCGAGGCACGCACCCCCGCGCGACCCCTGTCGGCGGCTTCCGATGAAGGCGAACCGGGATCTCTGAGGGAGAACGGATATGGGCGTTGACCTGACCCTGATCTGGGCCGTGATCATTCTGTTCGGAATTCTGATGTATGTCGTGATGGACGGCTTCGATCTTGGAATCGGCATTCTTTTTCCGTTCTTCACCGACGAGTCGGACCGCGACGTAATGATGAATACCGTGGCGCCGGTATGGGACGGCAACGAAACGTGGCTGGTGCTTGGCGGTGCCGGCTTGCTGGCGGCCTTTCCGCTTGCCTATTCGGTGATTCTCAGCGCCTTCATGCTGCCGCTCATCTTCATGCTGCTGGGCCTGATTTTTCGCGGGGTGGCCTTCGAGTTCCGTTTCAAGGCCACCCCCGAGCGGCGCCATGTGTGGGACAAGGCCTTCATCGGCGGTTCGGTGGCGGCCACGTTCTTTCAGGGTGTGACGCTGGGCGCGTATCTCGACGGCATCGAGGTCGTGTCACGCCAGTTCATGGGCGGGCCGTTCGACTGGTTCCGACCCTTTCCATTGTTCACCGGCGCGGGGCTCGTGGTGGCTTACGCGCTGCTGGGGTGCACGTGGCTGATCATGAAGACCGAGGGCGCGTTGCAGGAACGCATGATTGCGCTGGCCCGGCCGCTGACGCTGGTGCTGCTGGCGGTGATTGCGGCCGTGAGTCTGTGGACGCCGGTTGCGCATGAAGCGATCCGCGCACGTTGGTTCACGTTGCCCAATCTGTACTGGTTCGCGCCGGTGCCGGCGCTGGTGCTGGCGTGCACGTGGTTTTTGCTGCGGGCGCTCGGCAATACGCCGCACACGGGCCCGTTCCTGCTCACGCTGGGGCTGATTTTTCTGGGTTACAGCGGCCTGGGCATCAGTCTGTGGCCAAACATCATTCCGCCCGATATCGATCTGTGGGAGGCCGCGGGGCCCCCGCAGAGCCAGGGCTTTGCCCTGGTGGGTGCGTTGCTGATCCTGCCCGTGATTCTGATGTATACGGGGTGGTCGTATTATGTGTTCCGTGGAAAAATTCGGGCCGGCGAAGGCTATCATTGAGCAGCGAGGCGTGCGCGCAACGGTCAGGCGATGGCTGGGCAGGTCTGGGTGGCTCGTGGTGATTTGGCTGGGCAGCGTGGCGGTGCTGGGGGTGGCCGCATGGCTGCTGCGTTTGCTGATGCAGGCCATTGGAATGTCGCCGGCCTGAGGCGGTTTGCTGTACCGTGTCAAGCCCCTGCGCGGGCGTTTTCGAACTTGTCAGTCAGGGGTGGGCAGGTTAACTTTGTTGGGTTAGTCGCAGCTATAACCGCGACCCCGGCCCACCCGGAAACGGGTCTTATAATCCCCGCCTGAACTTGCTCGCCGGCGGCCTTTCTTGCCGGCAGCGTCACCAAGGATCCATAGCATGCAACATCTGGAAAGTGCCGCCATCGCCCTGGCGGAACCCCAAGACATTTCCACGGAAGTCCTCCTCGAAAAGTACGCCAAGAACGGTGAAAAAACGATCCGCGAGGTGCGCACCCGGGTCGCTACCGCCCTGGCGCAGGTCGAAGAACCGAAGCTGCGCAAAAAGTACACCGAGGAATTCCTGTGGGCGATGGAGCATGGCTTCGTGCCGGCCGGGCGCGTCAACAGCGCCGCCGGCACCGATCTGCAAAGCACGCTCATCAACTGCTTCGTGCAGCCTGTGGGCGATTCCATCACCGAATCCGATGCCGGCAAGCCGGGCATCTACACCGCGCTTGCCCAGGCCGCAGAAACCATGCGTCGCGGTGGCGGCGTCGGGTACAACTTCTCGGCCATCCGCCCGCGTGGGGCCCTGGTCAAAGGCACCGGCAGCAGTGCTTCCGGCCCCATCTCGTACATGCGCGTTTTCGACCGTTCATGCGAAACGGTCGAATCGGCCGGCGCCCGTCGCGGGGCACAGATGGCCGTTCTGAACGTCACCCACCCCGATGTCCTCGAATTCATTACCGCCAAACAGGAACGCGGCCAGCTGAACAACTTCAACGTGTCGGTTGGCGTCACCGACGCCTTCATGAAGGCCGTTGAAGACGACACCGATTTCGAGCTGACGCACAGCGTTGAACCCAATGCCGACCTCAAGAGCAAGGGCGCCTACAAGCGCGACGACGGCCAGTGGGTGTACCGCAAGGTGCGCGCGCGCGAAGTGTGGGATCTGATCATGCAGAGCACCTACGCGGCGGCCGAGCCGGGGGTGCTTTTCCTCGATCGCATCAATGAAGAAAACAACCTCGCCTATTGCGAGTACATCGAATCCACCAACCCCTGCGGCGAGCAGCCGTTGCCCGACTACGGCTGCTGCTGCCTGGGCAGCCTGAACCTCACCGCATACGTGCGTTCGCCGTTCAGCGACGAGGCCGGTTTCGATTTCGAAGAAATGCGCAAGGCCACCCGCCTGGCGGTGCGCATGCTCGATAACGTGCTCACGGCCACCAAGTGGCCGCTTGAAGAACAAAAGCGTGAAGCCGATGCCAAGCGTCGCCTGGGTCTGGGCTTCACCGGTCTGGGCGATACGCTCATCATGCTGGGCAAGCGCTACGACTCGGAAGAGGGTCGTGAGCTGGCCGCACGCTTTGCGCGCGAAATGCGCGACGCCGCCTACGAGGCGTCGGTTGAACTGGCCCGCGAACGGGGTGCCTTCCCCCTGTTCGACGCCGACAAATACCTGGCTTCCGGCTTTGCGTCGCGTCTGCCCGACTCCATCAAGGCACAGATCCGCAAGCATGGCGTGCGCAACTCGCACCTCACCTCCATCGCGCCCACGGGCACGATTTCGCTCGCCTTTGCCGACAACGCGTCCAACGGCATCGAGCCGGCCTTTTCGTGGTTCTACAGCCGCCTCAAGCGCATGCCCGACGGCAGCAAGAAGGAATACACCGTCGAAGACCACGCGTATCGCGTCTACCGCGCACTGGGCGGCGACACCAACAATTTGCCCGAGGCGTTCGTCAGTGCACTCGACATTTCCGCCATCGACCACATGCTGATGGTGGCGGCGGTGGCGCCGTACGTCGACGCGGCCATCTCCAAAACGGTCAACGTGCCCGAAGACTACCCGTACGAAGACTTCAAAGACTTGTACATGAAGGCCTGGCACCGGGGCCTCAAGGGCATCACCACCTACCGCCCAAACAATATTCTGGGTGCCGTGCTGTCGGTGCCCGCGGGCAGCGAAGGCGCGGCCGGCTCGGCATCCGGGGCCAGCACGCCCGAGCCCATCAAGCTTTCGGAACAAGACAAGCGCATGGTGCTCACCGAAGTCATGAAGTCGCCGCCCCTGGCCTCGCTGCGCTGGCCCTCGCGGCCCAGCCTGCCGGCAGGGGCCGCCGGCTGGGTGAGCGAAACCATTCGTACCCCGCAGGGTGAGTTCGCCGTGGTGGTGGCCGATCAGGCCAACGTGCCGTTCGAGGTCTGGGTGCTGGGCGGCCAGCCGCCGCGCGGGCTCGACGCCATCGCCAAAACGCTTTCCACCGACATGCGCGCCAACGACCGCGGCTGGCTGCGCAAGAAGCTGTCGGTGCTGTCGCGCGCGTATGGCGACGGTTTCAAGATGCCCATGCCGCCCAACGGCGAACCGGTGCAGGTGCCCAGCGCCACGGCCGCGCTGGCCCGCCTGGTCGAATGGCGTTACGACGCGCTGGGGGCGCTGGAAGCGCGCCCCGACGATCCGTCGCCCGTGCTCAATGCACTGTTCGCGCCCCACGAGCCCAAAACGGGTACCGATGGCACGCTGGCCTGGGTGGCCGACGTGCGCAACCCGTCAACCGGCGACGACTTCGTGCTCATGCTCAAGGAATTGCAGATGCCCGACGGCAGCCGCCGCCCCTACAGCGTGTGGCTTACCGGCGAGCACCCCGTGGCGCTCGACGGCCTGTGCAAGCTGCTCAGCCTCGACATGCGCGTGATCGACCCGGCCTGGATCGGCATGAAGCTGCGCAAACTGCTGAATTACGCCGAGCCGCGCGGCGACTTCCTGGCACGTGTGCCGGGCTCGGAACGGCAGGAAAACTATCCCTCCACGGTGGCCTACATCGCGCGCCTGGTCATCCACCGCTATGCCATGCTGGGCATTCTTACGGAAGAGGGCATGCCGATCAACGCAATGGGTGTGGTGGCCGATGAGCCTGCTGCCCCGCGTGCCGCGCACGCCCAAACCGCAATGGTGGGCAAACCCTGCCAGGAATGCGGCAATCACACCGTCATCAAGAAAGACGGCTGCGAATTCTGCACGGCCTGCGGCGCCATCGGAGCCTGCGGCTAAAAGTTGCCGAGTCATGAGCGAAACAGGCCAGAGTCCCGAGGACTCTGGCCTGTCAGGTAAAGCGAAACGGCCTGCGCGCCGTGAAGTGTGGCGGCCTGAGCCTACTTCTTTGCCTCGGCCTTCCTTCCCACCATCTTCTTCTTCACCGTCTTCCCGTCGTACACATATACATCCAGCTTGTCGGGGGACTCTTTACTGGGCGTGTGTAATGTCAGCTGACGGCTGTCTGCACTGACCTTGATCAGCTCTGAACACGACCCGAATTCCGGTGACACCTTGTAGCCGCCTGGCGATAACACCACCCAGCGATACGATACGGGGCAGGTTTCGCTGCCTTTGCTGATGGCGATGAGGGCGGCCTGCGCGTCGGGCATGCTGAACGCGTAACTGATGCTGAGCATGCCGCTGATGGGCGGCTCGATGTGGGTGCCGTCGAGCTGGAGGCGGGCTTCGTAAATGTATTCGCTTTCGCCGACGGCCAGCGTGCCGTACGGGGTGGGCAGCTCGACCAGCTTGGGGGCGATGGGCCAGTTGGTTTGAGGGGCCGCAAGGGCCGGCGCGCAGAACAGGAATAGCGCGGCGATCAGGCTGCGACCCGTAAATTTGGGCGTGTGCATGGTGAAATACTGCGGAAAGGGGAAAGGCTGATTCGGTACAGCCCTGCAATGATCATTACATTTCATTTCCCCTTTTAATGCAAGGGTTTACATGAAATCCAAAGCGTCACCGGATGCACCGAACGTAGTCAGCCACGCGGCCCCCAGGCCGAACAGCGTAATCAGCACCAGCGCGATCACACGCACGCGCCAGGTGTCGGCTGCCGGCCGTACGGGCGCGGGCGAATCGAGCAGGGCGTCGCCGTGGATCATGGCACCGATGAGGCGCCGCCCGCGCGCCTGGTACGCCAGAACGGCGGCCACGTGTACGGCCACCATTACAATCAGTACCCATTCGTTCAGCTTGTGCAGATTTGTGAGCGTCGCCGTCCATTCGCTGTTCAAATACGCGAGCGGGCCCGAAGTCAGGACATCGTCGGTGGTGAACAGGCCGCTGACCGCCTGGAAGGTAAGCAGCACCAACATCGTCACGACCGACCACCCACCCAGCGGGTTGTGGCCCACACCATGTTCTTGCGGTTCGTGCAGGTAGCGCATGACGGCAACCGGCCCTTTCACGAAGTGACTGAATCGCGCATAGCGCGGCCCCAACAGACCCCACACGATTCGAAACGCCAGCAGCGCAAGTGCGGCGAGCCCGAAGCGCACGTGCCAGTCCATCCAGAGCACGCCGGCCTTGACGGTGACGAAGGCACCGATGACGCACAGTACCAGCAGCCAGTGAAACAGTCGCGTGGGCAGATCCCACACCCGGATCCGCTGAATAGTAGGGTTCATGATTATTCCTGATTGTGACCGAGGCGATTTTAGTATGATTGAGCCTGCGCAGCCGTGCTGCGTTCACATACCATCTTTTGCATTTTTGTGTCCAAGAAATCACTCACATCGCCCCGGCCACACGCCGAAGCGCTCGAACCGGGAAGTGCAGGCGGGCCGGTTCCCACGAGCCCGCCGGTCAGCTACCAGCTCGATCACGTTGCCGCCTGCAATCTTCCCACGCCCTGGGCAGTGTTTCGCCTGCACGCGTTTGTCGATCCCGCCAGCGGCAAGGAACATCTTGCGGTCGTTCTGGGCGATGTCACCGGGCCTGAACCGGTGTTGGCGCGCGTGCATTCCGAATGTTTGACGGGCGACGGGCTGTTCAGCCAGCGCTGCGACTGTGGCGCCCAGCTCGAAACGGCCTTGCGCCGCATTGCCGATGAAGGCCGTGGCATGGTGCTGTATTTGCGCCAGGAAGGGCGCGGCATCGGCCTCGTGAACAAGATTCGCGCGTATCAGCTGCAGGATGCGGGGGCCGACACCGTCGAGGCCAATGAACGCCTGGGGTTCCCGGCCGACATGCGCCGCTACGACCTGTGTCAGCCCATGCTCAAGTACTTCGGCGTGCAGGCCTTGCGATTGATGACGAATAATCCGCGCAAGGTTCAGGCGCTCGAACGCCTGGGCATTACCGTGAGCGAACGGGTGCCGATTCAGGTGAATCGCAATCCCTATAACGAGGGCTATCTCAGCACCAAGGCCGCCAAGCTGGGCCATTGGCTGAAAGACAAGCTGGAAGGCTGACCAGCGGGCGGCGCGGGCGCCACTCCATCGCATTCCCCGGCCTCCCTCGGTCTCCCCGGTCTCCACGGCATTCCGTAGCGAGTCGCCGTTCGTGCCGGCGTGGAGGATGGCCTCATGGCCGGAGTGTGAAACACGAAAGCGACGACGCCCCTGCGACCGGCCGCCAACGCGGCGACGCTTCACAGGGGCGTCGTGCCGACACGGCTGGATTCAGGCCTGCGGCGGGGGCAGAAGATCAACGTTTGAGCGTGAACCGACTGCCCGCAGTCTTGCGGTAGCGGTGTGAACTACGCCGCAGCGCCGGCTTCTTCGCTGGCAGTCTGGCCCAGGGGGAGGGCGGTGGCGGCAGCAATCTGTTCCTCGGCCGTTGCGAAGGCCGTCTTGCGGCTTTCCTCGCCCAGGTCGGTGCCTTCGGCGCGCACCACACGCACATCGGTGATGCCGAAGAAACCGAACACCGTTTTCAGATATGTTTCCTGGTGCTCCATGGACTGGCCGACTTCCGACGTCGAGTAGATGCCGCCGCGTGACAGGACGGCGATCACGGTCTTGCCTTTGGCCAGTCCTTCCGGGCCTTCGGCGGTATAGCGGAAGGTGCGGCCGGCTTGGGCAAGGCGGTCGATCCAGGCCTTGAGCTGGCTGGGAATCGAGAAGTTGTAAAGCGGCGCGCCGATCACGATGACGTCGGCGGCAAGAAACTGGGACACCAGCTGTTCGGCCAGTTCGTTTTCCTTGCGTTCGGCTTCGCTTACGGCGCCGCTGGCCGGCCGGCGGATCCCCATCGAATCTGCCGAGAAGTGCGGAGGGGTGTTCACGGCCAGGTCCAGGTACTTGACCGTCGTGCCGGGGTTACGGGCGATCCACTGGTCGACCGCCTGCTTGCTGAGCGTACGGGAAACGGAGGCGGCGCCATTGATGCTGGAATCGACGTGCAATAACTTCATGAGAGGGTGCTCCTGCTTGATTGTCCGGTTGTGATGGCTTCATTGTCACCTTTCCAGAAAGGCGAATAAACCACCTTGCGTGCGCAGCAATATTCCATATTTGGAACAGTGTGCGCATCGGGGCAACAAGGGAGGCAGCAGAAGCACGTCGCAACCGCCGGGGCAACAAGGGAAGCAGCAGAAGCACACGCCGCAACCGCCGGGGCAACAGGGAACACAGCAGAAGCACGCGCCGCAACCGCCGGGCAAGGGGCGCAGCCGGTGCCCGCGTCGGTGCGCTCAGCGTGTCGTGCAGCGTGCGGTGGGCGGCAGTATGGCCCAGTTCAGGTCGATGATCGGGCTGCGCTGCGACGACCAGCGCTGTTCGGCCACGCCGCTGTAGCGTGCCCGTTCGTACAGCGCCACGAGTTCGGGCGCGGGCTCGCCGCCGCGGCGCGTGACGCGGCTGTAGACGACCAGCAGCCCGCACTCCACGGCCTGCTCTGCGTCGAGCCAGGGGGATTCGTCGGCACGACCGTTGATGAACACCTGCACGTCCACGCCGCTGTTCAGGGCGATGTTGCCGCCCAGCCAGGTGTCGGATGCGACGACGCGCAGTGGAATGCCGGGCAGATGCTCGGCCCAGATCTGGTTGATCGTGGCCGAGATCTCCGCTCCCGGAAAGGTGGAGCGTGCCGGCCGCCCGTTCCACCAGGCCAGCGGGCCTCGGGCCACTGCATAGCCCAGCGCCATGGCCAGTTGTACGGCGATCACTACGATGGCGATGCGCCGCAGGGTTTCGCGCTCTTCACCGCGTATGACCCATAGCATGTAAAAGCCCCACAGCATGAAGAAGGTGGTTCCCCAGGCGGCAACGAGGCGGGTGCCCAACAGGGTGGACACAAGAAGTGTGGCGATGACGGGGGTCAGGCCCACCCAGCGCAGGAAAGAAATATCCCATGGCGTGAGGCCGCTTGACCAGCGTTCATTATCTTCCGGCTCAAAGCGCGTGGCGGGGCGGCGCCGTTCCCATGCCCGCCAGATCAGCCACGCCACCACCATGGGCGAGAGCCGGGCGGCCTGGGTGCCGATGAACGAGAAGGCATCGCGCAGTGCGTCGAGACGCCCGCCGGCTTCAAGTGAGCCCCCTGCGTACCGGAACGGCGCGAAGTCGCTCATGACGAGCCACAGCAGGTGCGGTGCGAACACCACCCCGAAGGCTATGAGCGCGTGGCCCACGCCACGCACCGTGCGGGCGTCACGAAAGCTGCCGTGGCGCAGCATGAAGCAGAAGAACGCCGTGAACAGAATGACCGCACTGTATTTGGTGAGTGTGCACAGTGCCGCAGTGATGCCCAGCCACACCCAGGTGCTGCGCTGCTGATGGCGCAGTGCGCGATAAAAGAGCCACGTGCAGGCCGCCACCGACCACAGCTGGGCGGTGTCGTGGTTGTAGATGGTGCCCCGAATCGAAAAATACAGCGTGACGGAAACCAGCAGCACCCCTGCGGCGGCCTTGCCCGCAGAGGTGAATTCCCGCCCCAGGCGCCACAAAAACCAGAGGGCCAGCGCCGATGAACACATGCCGGCAAAGAAGGGCAGCCACAGGGGGCGGCCCAGCAGCTGCGCAAGCGCGTACAGAATCCATGACGGCAGGGGGGGATGCTTTGTATAGCCCCATTCCAGGGTCACGGCCCAGACCAGTTCTTCCATGCCGTCGAGGTCGGGTGCCCCGTGGCTGACTGCCATCAGCAGAGTCCACACGACCACCAGTACAGCCAGAAGGAGGGCCATGAGGGAGTCAGCGGAATCGAAACGCCGGCGCATGTATGAGTTCATGTAACTATTTGATTCTTATTGATACGGAGCCTGCGCATTCACCCGCAGCCGCCTGCATTGTAGTTAAGCTGTATGGCGTATGGCGACGCTGTCGCAGGGAAGCGTCACTCGGCCATGCATCGCGCATTGCAGAGCGCGAAAAACAAAGAAAAGGAGACTTCCATGAGATGGTCACGAAGGATAGTGGGCTTCGCATGCGCGGCGCTGATGGTTCCAGGTGTCGTGTGGGCGCAGCACGCAGGCCACGCGGGGGCGGGGCATGACGCTGCAGCCGGGCAGTCGGCCCAGCCGGTGCAGGTGGCGGCCGCGTCGGCCTCGCCGCAAGACGTCACGTATCAGGCCGATGTCGTCATTTCGCTGCGTACCAGCATTTCCGATGGCAAGCTGGTGTTCGTGGGTACCAGCGGCGCCATTACCGACAAGGTGAACCCCGATCTTCACGTGCCGGAAAATGCCGTGGTGCAGATCAACCTCGTGAACGACGACGGCGCCATCCACGATATTGCGGTGCCGGAATTCAACGTGAAGTCCGACAATATCACCGGCAAGGGCGCCGCAACCGCCATCGTCTTTCGTGCCACCAAGAGTGGTGTGTTCGAATACCTGTGCACGCTGCCCGGCCACAAGGCGGCCGGCATGTTCGGCAAGCTGATCGTGGGCGAGCCGCCGGCGCAGGAAAAGATCGACGCGCTCGATATTGCGCAAGACCCCACCCGCGTGGGCACTCCGGTGGGCGACCGCGAACCGCAACACGTCACGTTCGACCTCGAAACCACCGAGGTGCTGGGCTTCCTGACTCCGGGCAGCACATACCGTTACTGGACGTTCAACAATACGGTGCCAGGCCCCTTCATGCGTGTGCGCGTGGGCGATACGGTGACCATCAACATGAAGAACGCCGACGATTCGCATCACATCCATTCCATCGACCTGCACGCAGTCACCGGGCCAGGGGGTGGCGCGGCCGTCACGCAGGCGGGCCCCGGCCAGACCAAGAGCTTCACCTTCAAGGCCATGCAGCCCGGGCTGTACGTGTACCATTGCGCCACACCCATGGTGGCTCAGCATATTACCAACGGCATGTACGGCATGATTCTGGTCGAACCCGAGGGCGGATTGCCGCCGGTGGATCGCGAGTTCTACATCATGCAGGGCGAGCTCTACACCGCGCAGAAGCACGGCGCGCCGGGTCATCAGGAATTCTCGCTGCAGAAACTGCTCGACGAAAAGCCTGAGCACCTCATGTTCAATGGCACCATGAACGCGCTCACGCACGACCACAAGCTCAAGGCCAAGGTCGGCGAAACGGTCCGCATCTTTTTCGGTGTGGGAGGCCCCAACCTGACGTCCAGCTTCCATGTCATCGGCGAGATCTTCGACCGCGTCTACAACCAGGGCTCACTGACCAGCCCGCCGCTTACCGACGTACAAACCACGCTGGTACCGCCGGGTGGCGCCACCATGGTGGAGTTCAAGCTCGACGTACCGGGCAACTACATTCTGGTTGACCACGCGCTGTCACGGGCCGAAAAGGGTCTTGCCGGCATACTGGAAGTCAGCGGCGAGGAAAATCACGAGATCTTCTATTCAAAGGAACCGGTCGATCCCAACTCCGGTCACTGACCGGGCATTTCACAGCATCACGAGGCATCCACGCGTCTAGGGCGTGTGGATGCCTTCTTCGTTCAGGGCGATCCAGCCCTGGCTGATGCCGTGACAGGCCACCTCGGTTTCGTCGTGGCGCTCGGTGGCCGGCATCTCGTTCTTGCACAGATCGCGTGCATGCGGGCAGCGTGGGTGAAACGGGCAGCCTTGCGGCGGATTGAGCGGGTTGGGCACCTCGCCGGCGACCGGCACGCGTGGCTTGCCGGCCCCGGACGTATCGGGAATGGCCGACAGCAGCATGCGGGTGTAGGGGTGCAGCGGGCGTTCGAACAGGGCGTCGCGCGGGGCCAGTTCCACGATCTTGCCCAGGTACATGACCGCCACCCGGTCGGCCACGTGGTGCACCACCGCAAGGTTGTGGGAAATGAACAGGTACGTTAACCCCAGCTCGCGCTGCAATCGCTTCATGAGATTGAGCACCTGCGCCTGCACCGAGACATCGAGGGCCGAGGTGGGCTCGTCGCACACCAGGAATTCGGGGCGGGCGGCCAGCGCACGGGCGATCGAGATGCGCTGACGCTGCCCGCCGGAGAACTGATGCGGGTAGCGGTTGCGGTCGGTGGCGGATAGGCCCACCTGCTCAAGCAGCTCGTCGACGCGCGCATCGCGCTCGGCGGCGCTCATCTGCCCATGCACGCGCAGCGGCTCGGCAATGATGCGCGCCACCCGCCAGCGCGGGTTCAGGCTGGCGTACGGGTCTTGAAAGATCATCTGCAGGCGTTGCCGCAGCGACTTGCCTTCGCGCGTGTGCAGCTTGGAAATGGGTTCGCCGTCGAACTCGATATGGCCCGACGTGGGCGTGTACAGCCCCACCAGCAGGCGCGCCACGGTCGACTTGCCGCAGCCCGATTCACCCACCAGCGCGAGTGTTTCGCCTTTCCTGAGCGAGAACGACACGCCGTTGACGGCCTTGAGCTGGACCCGCGGGCGGCGCTTGACCACGCGCTCGAGCCACGGCGCCGACACGTCGAACCAGCAGCTCGCGTTTTCCACCTTCACGAAGTCGTGATCGGCACTCATGGCACCACCTTGTCGTAAAGCCAGCAGGCGGCCTGTGTGCCGTCGGCCGGCATCAGGTCGGGTCGCTCTTCCGAGCAGCGGCGCATGCGTTGCGGGCAGCGCGGGTTGAACGCACAGCCGGGCGGAATGGCGTTGAGTCGCGGCATGCTGCCGTCGATCTGCGTGAGCGAACGTGATTTGTCGCCGATGGAGGGAATGGAGCCCATGAGCCCGCGTGTGTAGGGATGCTGTGGTGCACGAATCACGCGATCGACCGGGCCGATTTCCACGACGCGCCCGGCGTACATGACGGCGACGCGGTCGGCGGTTTCGGCAATGACGCCCATGTCGTGGGTGATGAGCATGACCGCCGCGCCCCGGTCGCGGCACAGGCCTTTGAGCAGATCGATGATCTGTGCCTGGATCGAGACGTCGAGCGCCGTGGTGGGCTCATCGGCCACGATCAGGTGCGGCTCGGCCGCCAGCGCCAGGGCGATGACCACCCGTTGACGCATGCCGCCCGAGAACTGGTGCGGGTAGTGGTCGATGCGCTCGCGGGCGGCGGGAATGCCTGTGGATTCGAGCAGTTCGATCGCACGTTCGCGGGCCTGGGCGTTCGACAGTGGCAGGTGGGTGGTGATCGTTTCCACCAGCTGCTGACCCACCGTGTACAGGGGGTTGAGCGAGGTGAGCGGATCCTGAAAGATCGCGCCGATTTCCTTGCCACGCACACGCCGCATGGCGTCGTCGTCGAGCTGGTCGATGCGCCGGCCACCCAGCCGGATTTCGCCGGCGGCAATGCGCCCAGGGGGTTCGAGCAGGCCGATGATGGCCGTACCGGTGAGCGACTTGCCGGCACCCGATTCGCCCACCACGCCCAGAATTTCGCCCCGGGCGATGTCGAACGACACGTTGTCGAGTGCGGTGAGCACGCCGCGGCGCGTGTGAAACTCCACGCGCAGGTTGCGGACTTCAAGCAGGGCGTCAGTATCGGGCATATTGTTTAGTTCAGCCGTGGGTTCAGGGCGTCGCGCAGCCAGTCGCCCAGCAGGTTGACCGACAGCACGAGCAGCACAAGCGCCACGCCGGGGAAGATCGTGATCCACCACTCGCCGGAGAACAGGAAATCGTTGCCGATGCGGATGAGCGTGCCGAGCGAGGGCGAGGTGGGCGGCACCCCTACGCCAAGGAACGAGAGGGTGGCCTCGGTGATGATGGCGGTGGCCACGTGTACGGTGGCCAGCACCAGCACGGGCCCCAGCACGTTGGGCAGCACATGCTGGAACAGGATGGCGGTGGACGACACGCCCGTGACGCGTGCGGCCTGCACGTACTCGCGGTTTTTCTCGACCAGGGTGGAGCCGCGCACGGTGCGCGCGTACTGGGGCCAGCCGGCCAGCGCAATGGCAAACACCAGCACGGGGAAGGCGATGTTCTCGTGCATGTCGGCCGGCACGGCCGCGCGCACGACACCGTCGATCAGCAGGGCAATGAGAATGGCGGGGAACGACAGCTGAACGTCGGCCACCCGCATGATGAGGGCGTCGAGCCGCCCGCCCACGTAGCCGGAAATCAGCCCCAGCACGATACCGATGAGCATGGCCAGCAGCACCGAGGCCAGCCCGATGAACAGCGAGACCCGCATGCCGTACAGCAGCGACGAATAGAGGTCGCGGCCCTGGCTGTCGGTGCCCAGCAGATACAGCGGGTTGCCGTTTTCCATCCAGACCGGCGGCGTGAGCGCGTCGATGAGATTGATGGTGGCCAGGTCGAAGGGGTTGTGTGGCGCCACCCAGTCGGCGCCCAGCGAGCCGATGAGCAGCAGCGCAAGCGTGAGGGAGGCGGCGACGGCAACGGGTGACGTACGCCACGCGTAGGCAAGATCGCTGTCCCAGGCACGATAGAGGAGCCCGCCCATCAGTGCGCCCCCTTGCGAGCGATGCGCAGCCGCGGATCCACGACGAAATACAGCATGTCGACCAGAAGGTTGATGACGACGAAGATGAGTGCGATGAGGCACAGGTAGGCCGCCATGACGGGAATATCGGCAAACTGCACGGCCTGAATGAACAGCAGCCCCATGCCCGGCCACTGGAAGACGGTTTCCGTGACGATGGCAAAGGCGATGATGCCGCCCAGCTGCAGGCCGGTGATGGTGATGACCGGCACCAGCGTGTTCTTGAGCGCATGGCCGAAATGGATGGCGCGGCGCGACAGCCCGCGCGCCCGGGCGAACTTGATGTAATCCTGGCGCAGCACCTCGAGCATTTCGGAGCGCACCAGACGCAGGATGAGGGTGAGCTGGAATAGCGACAGGGTGACGGCGGGCAGGATCAGATGCTTCCAGCCGTCGACGGTCAGCAGCCCGGTTGTCCACCACCCCAGGTCGACCGTGGCGCCCCGCCCGTAGCTGGGCAGCCACCCAAGCATGACCGCAAACACCAGAATCAGCAGAATGCCGATCAGGAAGGTGGGCAGCGACACCCCCAGCAGGGAAAGCGCCAGAATCGCCTGCGACAATCGCCCCTTGCGGTTCAGGGCCGTGTACACGCCCAGCGGAAGGCCCACCACCAGTGCGAGCGCCGCCGCCACGACCGAAAGCTCGACCGTGGCCGGCAGGCGTGAGGCCAGCAGTGACGATACCGATTGCCCCTGGCGCAACGACAGCCCGAAGTCGCCCTGCACGGCATTGGCCACGAAGCGCGCGAACTGAACCGGCGCCGGCTGGTCGAGCCCGAGCTGGGCGCGCAGTTCGATGCGGTCTTGTTCCGTGGCGTCCTGGCCCAGCATGATGGTGACCGGGTCACCCACATACTGGAACAGTGCGAAAGCAATGAGCGCGACAGAGAGCATCACGCCGACTGCCTGAAGCAGCCGGCGCACGATGAAAAAAGCCATGAAGCAGCGGACCCTTTAGTCGACCACCACCCATTCCATGGTGAGCCGGTTGTCAGCCCGGTGCACCACGTTGACATGCTTGCCCATGGCCCAGGGGATGACCTGGTCGTGCAGGGGGATGTGCCCGTATTCGCTGGCGTGGATCTTGAGCGCCTTTTGAATGGCCTCGGTACGCTTGGCGTCGTCGGTTTCGGTTTTCACCTGGTCGATCAGGGCGTCGACTTCGGCGTTGCTGTAGTTGCCGTAGTTGAACGAGCCGTCGGCACCCTCGCCCTTGCTGCGAATGAGGCTTTGCAGCGTATACAGGGCGTCGAACGTGGGTACGCCCCAGCCGAACAGGTAGGCGCTGGTGTCGTAGCTTTGTACCTTGGGGAAGTACGTGGCCCGCGGCATGGCGTTCAGTTGCGCCTTGACGCCCACCCGTGCCCACATGGCCACGATGGCCTGGCAGATGGCTTCGTCGTTGATGTAGCGGTTGTTGGGGCAGTCGAGCGTGAAGTTCAGGTTGTCGGCATACCCGGCTTCCTTGAGCAGAGCCTTGGCACGTTCGGGGTCGTAGGCTTCGCGCTTGGCCAGTTCTTCAGACCAGCCGTTGACCTGCGGGGCGATCATGGTGCCGGTGGGCGCAGACAGCCCGCGCATGACGGCCTTCTTGAGCGCCTCGACGTCGATGGCACGATACAGGGCCTCGCGCACGCGCACGTCGGCGAAGGGGTTCTTGCCCTTGATGGTGGAATATTTCAGTTCGGGGCTGCCCTGGTCGAGCCCGATGTAGATGGTGCGGTATTCGTTGCCTTCCACCACCTTGGCCTGCTGACGGAGGCGATCGAGGTCTTGGGCTGCCGGATCGAGGACGAAGTCGATTTCGCCCGAGAGCAGGGCGGCCGTACGTGTGGCGCTTTGCTTGATGGGCGTGTAGATGATTTTGGTGACGTTGCCCTTTTTGGTGGCCTTGCCCCACCAGTCGGGGTTCTCTTCGAATTCCGTGCGCACGTCGACTTCACGCGAAACCAGCTTGTAGGGGCCCGTGCCGTTGGTGTTGCGCGAAGAATAGGTTTCTTCTTTTTTCGAGAAATCTTGCGGTTCGGTGGCGTTGTGCTTTTCGGCCCAGTCGCGGTTCATGATGAACACGTTGGTGAGCTGGCGCAGCAGCACCGGGTTGGGGCCGTCGGTTTCAATTTCTACCGTAAGGTCGTCAACCGCGCGGACGTCTTTGATGCCGTTGACATAGGCCTTGAAGTTGGAGGTGGGGGCCATGGCCCGCTTGACGGAAAACACGACGTCGTCGGCTTCGAACGGTGTGCCGTCGTGGAACTTGACGTTCTCGCGCAGCTTGAAGCGCCAGACGGTGGGTGACGTTTGCTCCCATGCCGTGGCAAGCGCTTCGCTGATTTCGAAGTTCTGGTTGTACTGCACCAGCGGTTCGTATACGTAGCTCGAACCCGCGATGGTCAGACCTTCGTTCTGGGCGTGGGGGTCGAGCGTGAGGATGTCGCCCTGGCTGGCCCAGTGCAGGGGCTTGGCCTGGCCGGTTAGAGGCATGAAGAATGCTGCGGCCACGGCGGCGGCAATAAACGTACGACGCATGGTGAATTCCTTACAGGGACTTGAACCCTCACGAATATATGGAGATGCCTTGCGCCGGTCAAGCATGAGTTTATACCTAGGGCGACGATCGGCATGGCGCTTGCTCGCACCTGCTACATGCAGCCTCAGGGAGTCCGCCATGGCTTTTCAGATTTTGTTCGGCGAGAAGGCGAGCACCAAATTCGCAGCGTTCTTTGATACCGAGCGCGAGCTTGACGAAGTGTCGGCAGAACTGCGCCGCGTCAGCGGGTTGCAGAACACACAGTTGTGGGTCGTACCGCCGCACGATGCCGGTTATGAACGCAAGCTCGAACCCGAGACGCAAGGAGTCGTGCGAACCGCGGTACGGTCACATCTCGTGCTCGGCGCGATAGGTCTCGTGGCAGGCGTGCTGATTTGGGGCGTGCTCTATCTGATGGGCTTGCCCGCCATTGTTTCGTCACCCTTTTACAGTGCGGCAGCCGTGATCGCGTTTTCGACGGTGGCAGGGCTCTTGCTTGGTGGCCTCGTCACCGCCCGCCCCGATCATCAAATCGTGATTCAGGCGGTGGGCAGCGCAACTGCGCAGGGGCGGTGGTCACTGGTGGCTCACCCGCGCAATGAAGAACAATGCAAGGCCGTCGAGGCGGTGTTGCAGGCTGCGGCGGTGGAAAACGTGCGCAGCATCTGATCGGGTGGGTGATGCCGCGTCAGGCTGCGTGCATGCAAAGGGAGATTCCCGATATGATGGGTGCATTGAACTCGTCATCGAACAATGACTCATAGCTCCCCTGTCGCCCCCGGTCACGCGTTTTGCATTTTTCCTGGTCGCAGGCCTGCACTGCCGCGCGCGATCGCCTCGCGCGTGCGCCGGGTCTGGTGCGTTGCAACGCATCTTGCATGGGGTCTCGTGTTTGCGCTGTGCAGCGTCGGTACGCTGAATGCCACCCAGGTACAAGATGGCGACCCCCCTCGTGCCGGTGCGCGCGTCGAACGGCTGGTCGAAGGGCTTGAGTACCCCTGGTCGCTTGCGTTTCTTCCTGGTGACGAGGGGGTGCTGATCACCGAGCGGCCCGGCCGGCTGCGGCGCTGGACGGCCGAAGGCCTGTCGGAGCCCATTGCGGGTGTGCCGGATGTGTTTGCACGGGGGCAGGGTGGTTTGCTGGATGTGGCGCTTGCCCCCGACTTTGCGTCCAGCCGGCGCGTGTACCTGGCCTATGCCGAGCAGGACGACCGCGGCCGGGCCGGCACCGCAGTAGGTATGGGCGTGCTATCGGCCGACGCGCGCGCCCTGCAAGACTTTCAGGTCATCTTCCGGCAGGAACCCAAGCTTTCGTCGGGCCACCATTTTGGCGCGCGGCTGGTGTTCGACCGGGCAGGCGACCTGTTCATTACTTTGGGCGAGAACAACCAGCGTGCAACGGCGCAGGATCTCGACAAGCATCAGGGCAAGCTGGTGCGTCTGCATGCCGATGGCCGCGTACCCCACGACAACCCGTTTGCCGGGGCACCCGGCGCGCGGCCTGAAATCTGGAGCTACGGTCATCGCAATCCGCAGGGCGCGGCGCTGAATCCCCGCACCGGCGAGCTATGGGTGCACGAGCACGGCCCGCGTGGCGGCGACGAGATCAACATCATCCGGCGTGGCGGCAATTACGGCTGGCCGGTTGCCACACATGGCCGCAATTATTCGGGGCTGGCCATTCCCGAGGCCAGGGGGGCCGAGGTCGAAGGCATGATTGCACCGCATTATGTATGGGCCGTATCCCCCGCCATATCGGGCATGGCCTTCTACGATGCCGAGCGCTTCGCGCAATGGCGCAACAGCCTGTTCGTCGGTGCGCTCAAGCAGCGCGAGCTGATCCGGCTGCAATTCGAGGGCGACCGCATCGTTGCCGAAGAGCGGCTGCTTGGTGAGCTCGAGGCCCGCATTCGCGACGTGCGGGTCGGCCCCGACGGTTACGTTTACGTGCTTACCGATGCAAGCAATGGTGCGCTGCTTCGCGTCAGCCCGCAATGATCGACAAAGGAGGTGATGATGAGAACCGTGCCCGTTGTTTTACTGGCTTGCGGTCTGGCGGCGTGCCAAAGCAGCACGCCCTTTGAACCGGTAAGCGACCCCTGCAAGGCGCTGGGCCATCTTTCGCGCGTGGGCCAGAAGATCGACTCGGTACCTCCGAGTGCGTTTCCGGAGGGTGCCCGCATCATTCGGCCCGGCACCATGGTGACGCGTGACTACCGCCCCGAACGTCTGAACGTGCACGTCAATGACAAAGGGCGCATTGAACGCTTCGAGTGCGGTTGAGCATACCCGATGAGATCGCTCAGGATCACCCGGCCACCCGGTAATATCTTAATACAATAGTATAAAATGTGTAAATTTTAACGAGCGATACATCTGGTGGGCGCCCGACGGCGATGCTGCCGACGATGTGTCGGACCATCAACGCCTTTTGGGTGCCTCATGCGGTTTCTCAGAGTTCGATTCAATGATTTCAGCCTGACGGGTCGCGTCTGGGCCGTAATGATCGTGGGCGGCATCAGCATGCTGATCGTCATGGCCGCTGCGGCCTGGGGCCTGTTGCAGGCCCGTTCCAGCTTGCAGACGCTGCATGCCGAACGCATGGCCGCCCTTCAGCATGCCAGCGGGCTCATGCAAGAATTTTACGACACGCGCCTCAATCTGCTGCTGGGGTTCCAGCACGATCCGCAGAGCGTGCTGTATTCCCTGCATGGTCACGAACTCAGTACGCATACGTCGGTGGTCGCCAAGAACCAGGCAGCGTGGCAGGAACGTATGCGCCAGCTGCAAGACCGGGCGCTCGATGCAGACGAAACTGCGCTGCTCGCCACCATTGCGCAGCGCCAGGACGCCTGGTTCGCGAAGGCGCAGGAAGCCGTGCAACGGCTCGAAGCCGGCAATTTCAGCCCGGCATCGATGCAGGCCTTCCTGGTGGCGGGCCGCACCGAAGGCGATCAGCTGCTCGCGTCGCTGGCGGCGCTGCAGCAGTACCAGAGCGAGATGGCCGACGAGGCCGCTGCCGCAGCCGAACGGCGCTTCCAGTTAGCTGTGATCGTTTTTGCGGCAATCCTTCTTCTTGTGAACCTGCCGGGTACGCTGCTGATGATCTGCACGATGCGGCGTCTGAGCAACGGGTTCAAACGCGCCGTGCAGTCGGCCCAGGCCATTGCGGCCGGCGACCTGTCGCGCACCGATTACGATCCGTCGGGTGACGAGATCGGCAAGCTCATTACGCAGATGCGCCAGATGCGTGACAACCTCAATGGTTTGCTGCGTCGTATCGTCGCGGGTGCCGATTCCGTGGCCCATGCGGCCGATGAGGTTGCCACCGGCACGCAAGATCTGGCGTCGCGCACCGAACAGCAGGCCGCCGCGCTGGAAGAAACTTCGGCCGGTACCGAAGAGCTCAACGCCACCGTGCACCAGAATGCCGACAACGCGACGGAAGTCGATCGCATGGCGCTGTCAACGTCGCAGCTGGCCGAGCGTGGCGGCGTGGTCACCAACAACGCGGTCAGCACCATGGAGTCCATCCGCCAGGCCTCGGAAAAAATTGGCGACATCGTGAACATCATCGACGGCATTGCCTTCCAGACCAACATTCTGGCGCTCAACGCCGCAGTCGAGGCCGCGCGCGCGGGCGAAGCGGGCAAGGGTTTTGCCGTGGTGGCCGGTGAAGTGCGTGCATTGGCTCAACGCAGCGCCAGTGCCGCGCAAGAGATCAAGCACGTCATTCAGGAATCGGTCGACGGCATTCGCGAAGGTTCCGAACAGGTGGCCGAGGTCGGCGTGGCCATGGGCGAAATCGTCGAAAGCTTCGAGCGCATGAAGACCCTCATTGGCGAAATTGCAGGGGCCAGCAAGGAACAGGCGATCGGCCTCGCGCAGATCAACGAAGCCGTGAATCATATGGATGCGTCGACCCAGCGTAATGCACTGCTGGTGGAAAACACCTTGCGTACTTCGGAGCTGCTGCGTCAGGAAGCGTTCACCTTCCGCTCATTGGTGGCGTCGTTCAAGCTCGCCGATGATGCCGACACGGTGTCGATCGTCGACGTCGACGCGCACGAGCAGACCGAATCGGCGTTGCCCGATTACCGGTCGCCGCTGGGCCTGCCGGCGTAAGGGGGTACTGGCGGCGAACCCGCCAGGGGTGGCCGGCGCGTCAGCCCTGGAAGCCGCCGGCCTGCAGCCATGCCTGTTCTGCCGGGGTGGTTTCCCGCCCCAGCAGACGGTTGCGATGCGGGAAGCGGCCGAATCGTTCGATGATGCCCAGGTGGTGATCTGCCCATCTGCCCGACTCGGATTCCGGAATCTCGCGAAACAGCGCGACGCAGCGCCGCTGGTGCTCGATGGATTCCGAATGCATGAAGGGCAGGTAGAAGAACGCGCGTAGCGGAATGTCGAAGGCGACGTCGTGTCTGCGTGCGATTGCAGCGTCGGCCGTCGCCAGCGCCAGAGGGTCGGTGGCGTAGGCATGCGCACTGCCGCGAAAGATGTTGCGCGGAATCTGGTCCAGCAGAAGAATGAGTGCCAGCGCGCCTTTGGCCTCGTTGCCCCAGTCTGCCAGCTCGCCACGCGATGCTGCCATGTGCAGGTCAAGAAACCGTTCGCGGCACTGTGCGTCGAACGCGCCTGCACCGTCGAACCATTTTTGCGGGCCGGCCTCGAGCCAGAAGTCGATCACGCCTGCAGGGTTCTCGTTCATGTATGTGCTCCAGTCGCCTCAGAAGGGCGGGGTGAGGTTGCTGCCAGGGCTAAAGCGCTTGTGTCGGCCGCTGGCGGCAGCTTTCGTACCACAGCGGATTGGGCACGCCCTGACCGGCAAACCGCTGCGCGCGCCGCGGTGAGCGCCATACGCCGCCCGCCACGCCCATTTGAGGCGCCACGGCGAACCAGAACCAGCGTCCGTCTGCATCCTGGGCGAGCCAGTTGAACCCCTCTGGCGCCTGCGACCACGACGGCGTCAGCGCGACCGCCAGCACGGCCTCGGCCGTGGCGGCCAGATCGCCGCCCGCCGGAATCGTCGCCCAGTCGATGGCGCCCGTGCCGCGCGCGAGCTGCAACTGCACCACGTCGATGCTCGCATCAGAGGGATCGTTGCGGCGCGCTTGCACGCGGGGCAGCAGCATTTCGGGCGGCGCGTCGAGCCATACCCCCTGAAATCCCGTGCCGGCACGCGCTGCGCAGTCGGCGATGGCCTGCCGTTCTTCGGGCCGCGAAAACACGGCATCGGCGATGACCGATGTATTGGCGCCCAGGGTGGTGAGGGTGCGCTCGTACAGGGTGGCGTACACGCGTTCGGAGGCTTCCCGGGTGTAGCTTTCCTTGGGCAGGCGGGTTTCGGCAGGTACCCCGGCCAGCTGCTTGCGAATGCGGTCGGTGGCCAGCACACGTGCGCCGGGCGCCGCGCCGAGCCGGTGCGCGATGGCGGCAGCCACCGTTGACTTGCCCGAGCCGCTGAGGCCACCAATGGCCAGCAGGCACGGTGTGGAGGGCTGCAGAAACTGCGTGGCCAGATTCAGATAGCCGTTCGCCTCGTCGACCAGGGCTGCGCGGTTGGCGCTGTCGGGAAGCTCGGCCTGGGTGGCCAGCACCTGCGCCCGGATCGATGCCCGCAGCGCCATGAAAAACGGCAGCAGCGCCAGGCCGTCGGTTTCGTCATTTTCGTCGAGGTAGCGGTTCATGACCCAGTTCGCCTCGGCCGGCAGCCCGGCGTGCCACAGGTCCATGAGCAGGAAGGCGAGATCGTAGAGCACGTCACTGGTGGCCAGTGCATCGTTGAACTCGATGCAGTCGAACAGGGTGGGGTGCCCGTCGATGAGGCACAGATTGCGCAGGTGCAGGTCGCCGTGGCAATGGCGGATCTTCCCTGCACGGGCACGTGCATCGAGCACGTCGCGATGACGCGCCAGGGCATCGCGAAGCGCGCCGCGCAGGGCATGAGTGGCCTGTTCACCCAGCATGGCCGGCAACGCCGTGTTCTGTTCATTGAGTTCAAGAATGTCGGCGATATTGGCGGCACCGTGAGGGCATTCCTTGCTCTGCGCCGCTGCATGAAACCGGGCAATGTTGCGGGCGAGTGCCGTCAGTGTGGGCCGGTCGAGCCGGCCTGCGCGTGCAAGCTCCGAGAACAGGGTGTTTTGATCGAAGCGCCGCATTTCGACCACTGCGTCGGCCAGCTCACCGGGCGCATCGAAGGCCAGCCGGCCGTCGTGGCCGCGTGTGATGCGGCGCACGCCCAGGTACAGTTCGGGGGCCGTGCGCCGGTTCAGCGCAACTTCGTGTTCACAGGCGGCGGTGCGCCGCTCGGGTGTTGAAAAGTCGGCGTAGGGCAGGCGCACGGCCCGTTTCAGCTTCCAGACCCGTTCGGGGCCCAGCACGATGATCGAAATATGGGTTTCGATGATTTCGGCCGGGCCCGTACCGGACGCAGCGGCCGATGCCCGTAAGAATTCAATAATGTCGCTCTGGTCGCCGACCAGCATGGCGGACTCCTCGGTTGTGCCCGATGCCCCGCCATGCGGCGGGTGTCAGGGCTGTGCGGGCATCACGTGTTCGCCCAGATTCATCATGAGCCGGTTCGCCCAGGCAAAGATGGCCGCCGCAAACAGCACGTCGCGGATCTGCTCGGGCGTCATGCCCTGAGCAGCCAGTGGCTGCACAGCAGCGGCATCGAAGCCGCCCGGGTTTTCGGTAAGCGCAATGGCCGCCTGAACGATGGCGCGTTCGCGTGCCGTGGTTCCGGCCGTGCGCGCATCGGTGAACAGCTGCACCAGAACGTCGTTGCGCTTGGCCAGTTGTTCGAAGCGCTGTGCATGCACCGAGGTGCAGTACACGCAGCCGTTGATGACCGACACCGCGGCAGCGGCCAGCTCGCGTTCGTGGCGCGCGCCGCCGCCCGGTGCGTACATGATGGCGTTATAGACCAGGCTGCGCTGCTCGAGCAGACGCGGTTCGCGAACCAGCAACATATAGTAGTCAGATTCGCGGGCCGTGGGGTGACTGGTGTCCAGCACCGCCGATTGGTGTTCCGTGAGGGTGGCAATATCCTGAATGGGCAGCCAGGCCTTCCAGCCCAGCGAGGCGTTGGTGAAGCCGTTGATATCGATGCGTTCCCCGGGGGCGGGCAGGTGGGCCGGATGCACGAACGCCGGATCTTCCGGGGGTGAGGCGGGCTCGCTGGTCTGGGCGGCCAGCGCCTGCAGTGCACGCAGGCCGATCATCATGCGAGCCTGGTAGCTTACGTAGCCCATCACCTGGGCCAGTGCGACGACGTCCGGCACGCTCCAGCCGGCTTCGGTCAGGGCAAGCAGGGCGCCGCGGTCAGCGGTGGCCGGTTCCAGTGCAAGCGTGCGTGCGTAGCGCACGAGCGCATTCAGCGCGGGCGTGCTGCCTTGTGCAGCACCGTCAAGCGCCGCACGATGTGCGTCGGCATCCTGCTGCGCCTGCAACAGACGCCGGTATTCATCTGCCAGGCTCGCGGGCCCGGTGGCCTCGGCCAGCACGGCTGCGGCCAGCAGCCGGTCGTTGCGTTGCGCCGGCGTGATGTCGGAAGAAAAGAACGCGAGTTCGTGAAATGCCTGGGTGGCGTCGACGACCTTGCCGCGCGCGTGGCGCAGCGTATGGATCGGGTCGCCCGGTTCGAGGCCCAGCAGGCGGTCGATGACATCGTGTTGGGGAGTCTGTGTACTGCTCATGTATTCAATGTTCCGAGTATGAGGGCGTTTGCGGCGTGGGGCTCGTGCCGGTCACTGCGCATGGGGGGCGACGGCAGAGACGGGCGTCTCGCGCCATTCATCGCCGGTGAGTTCGGGCTCGGCATAAGCCTGCAGGGTCTCGAAATGCCAGGCCATGTCTTCTTCAAGAAACAGCGCGCACAGGTTGCGCGCGAGGCGCTCGGCGCCGTCGCTGATCTGGGGAATGTCGCCCGCAACGGTACCGTGCGACAGCGTCGAGGGGTAGCAGAAGCAGTGCACCCGGTCGAGGCCGGGCAGCGTGACACCGTGCTTGGGCTGGAATTCGAAGGCCGGACCCAGATCGGGCGAGTCGTAGAGTTCCTGATCGGCTTCATCGGGCGGCGGCGCGTAGCGCTCGCCCCACGTGCGTATGGCGTGTGCAAAACTGGCGAACTCGGGGCGTTGCGCAAGATCGATGCGGAAACCCGTGCTGAAGATGACGTAATCGGTATCGAGCGGCCCCTGGTTGGTGTGCAGCCGCAGCGATCCGTCGGCATTGAGGCGTGCGGACTCAACCTGGGTTGCCGTGTGAAAGTAGGCGTTTTCGTGGCGCGATACGCGCAGCGTGCTGCCCTGCGGGGGCGGCACCTGCTGCGCGTTGATGTAATGGCGAATGCGCCAGCGCCATTCATCGGGCAGCTGCCAGAATCCGTGCGTCATGCCGGGGCTTACCGAGCCCTTGCTCTTGTTGATGCGAGGAATCTGCGTACGGCGTGCCAGGAGATGCACCCGCGCGGCGCCGTTCTCGAGCGCGGTGGCGGCACTGTCCATCGCGGAGGCACCGACTCCGATCACCACGACCCGCTTGCCTTCGAAAATGCGATCGTCCCAGTAATCGGCGGAATGCATCCAGCGTTCGCGCGGCAGTTCGTGCGCCCAGTCGGGCACCCAGGGGCCGCCCAGACCATCGCGCCCCGTAGCGAGCACCACACGGCGTGCAAGCAGCGTTTCTTCCGTGCCGGTGTCCAGGTCGCGTACCTGCAGCGTCACGTGACCCATGCCGGTGGGCGTCACGCTTTGCACGCGCCGCCGGTTCAGGACGTTGGCCCCCGTGACGTCGCGATACCACCGCAGGTACTCGGCCCATTGCAGGCGCGGAATCTTGTCGAGGGCCTGCCAAGCATCGTTGCCGAACTGTGCGGTGAACCAGGCACGGAAGGTCAGGCTGGGAATGCCCAGCGCCGGGCCCGTGAGTTCCTTGGGCGAGCGCAGCGTTTCCATGCGGGCGGTGGTCGCCCACGGGCCTTCCAGGCCTGCCGGCGCCTGATCGAGGACGAGAGCCGACACGCCCTGCAGCCGCAAGGCCGCAGCGGCGCATAGCCCCGCCATGCCGCCGCCCACGATCACCACCGGATGCAGTGGTGCGCCATCGCGCCGGATATCGGGCATCCAGGGCTTGGGCGGCAGATTGAGCAGGCTGAGTTCCTGGTGAAGGCGCTCTTCCAGGCGTTCGAGGCCCTGGCAGGAAAGATCGAATGAAGTCATTGAAATGTGCTACGAAACGGAAAGATGGTCGATGAGCTGGGGTACGGGCGCCTGAGCCAGACCTGCGGTGTTTGCCTGTTGGTACAGCGTGCGCACCGCCTCGGCGACGGCATGCGCGCCGCCCAGCTGCTCGACCATGGTGCAGTAGTAATCCAGGTCTTTGTGCGCGTTCGACATGGAAAAGCGGAAGCCGCTGGTATCACCCTGCTCGATATAGGGGCGCAGCCGCTCGAGCACCACGCCTGCGCCGCCGCCGGCGGCCAGTACCTGACAGAACACGTGCGGATCGGCGCCGACACGGCGTGCGCATGCGGCGGCTTCGGCCAATATGGCCGAAAAACCCAGCGATACGTAATTGTGCAGCAGCTTCATCTGATGGCCGGCGCCCACCGGGCCGGCATGCACGATGTTTTCGGCATACGCCTGCATGACCGGCAGGCAGGCCTGGAAGTCTTCGTCGGCGGCCCCCACGATGAGATTGAGGCGGCCCTCGGCGGCCTCTTTGGGAGTGCGCGTCATGGCTGCGTCGAGGAACCGGCCCCCGGCTTGCCGCACGGCTTGTGCGATACGCACGGTCGAGGCGGGGATGGCCGTGGAGCAGTCGATCACCGTGGCGCCGGGGCGCAGGCCCTTGAGCACGCCGTCGTCGCCGAACAGTACCGCTTCGACCTGCGGCGTGCCCGTTACGCACAGAATCACGATATCGGATTGGGCTGCGAGCGTGGACACGCTGGCACACGTTGCCGCGCCGGCGGCCATGAGCGGCTGCAGGGGCTGATTGCCCTCGTGTTCCAGTATGAGCAGCGGGTAGCCGTTGCGCAGCAGGCTGGCTGCAATGCCGGAACCCATGAGGCCGGCGCCGACCAGGCCGATGGCTTTCTTTGATTGCGTCATGACGGTTTCCTGTGTGGCCTGGCATCAGGCGAGGTATCCGATTTTATCGAAGTTGCCCGCCACGCGAGTTCATGAGGTATAAACGATTGACTTGACGCAGTACGTACGCCGCTGTCTGCCTTACAATTCGAACCATGTCCGCCCGCCGAAGCATCCTCTCGTGCACGCACACGCTCGTCTGGCAAGCCCTGCTTGCCCTGACAGTCGTTGCGTTCGTGGCGCGCGCGGCCATACCCGCGGGCTACATGCCCCAGCCCGGCGCTGCCGGCGACCGCAGCTTCCCCATGACCTTGTGTCTGGGTGGCGCGGGTGTTACGGTTGTGCAAGTCAGCCTGTACGACCACCCAGACAACCCGCAATCCGCCGCGCAATCCGACTGCGTCTACTGCCTGGTTGCCGGCCAGAAGCTCTTGCCCCACCAGGCCGCATTGCAGGTTGCCGGTGTGGCCCATGCTGTGGCGCCCGCGCCGGTCGTTGTGCCCAATCATGCGTTGCCGCCGTTGCCGGCACTGGGCCCGCCATTGGGCTCGCGCGCACCTCCCGTGAATTTCGCCTGAATCCGCATAGTCAGCACCATCCCATGAGGCCGGCCCTGCGCCGCCACAGCGTGCCCGGTCAGCGATACCGGTGCATGTACGACGATTTTCACGGAGATTCACATGTCTGTTTTCACCAAACTGGCAGGCGCCACTGCGCTGTCCTTCCTTCTGGCCGCCGGCGCGCATGCCGAAGTCAAAATCGAGAACCCCTGGGTGCGGGCAACGGTGCCGCAGCAGAACGGCACCGGCGCATTCATGAAGCTTACGGCCGATACAGACACCAAGCTGGTGGCCGCCGATTCGCCCGTGGCGAAGTTTGTCGAAGTTCACGAAATGGCCATGGAGAACAACATCATGAAGATGCGCGAGGTGCCTGCCGTGGCGTTGCCGGCGGGGCAGACGGTCGAGTTGCGGCCCGGCAGCTACCACATCATGCTGATCGACCTGCATGGCCAGGTCAAGGTGGGTGATGAAGTGCCGCTTACGCTTACGTTCGAAGATGCGAACGGCACGCGCACGACCCAGCAGGTGAACGCCCCGGTGCGCCCGCTGGCCAGCGGCCCAGACGGCGGGCACGGGCACAGCCATGGTCATGGTCATGGTCACGGCGCACCGAAGCATTGAGGCGGAGGAGTTGACGATGTCGATCCCCATCAAGGGGCTGGCACTGGCGTGTGCGGCCCTGGTGTCCTTCGGCGCGCAGGCGCACACGGCAGCGGGCGAGGGTGATTCGGGTCATGCCCATCTGGGCGATGTGTGCTCGCCCGATGTAACGCATGATCACTCCGCGCATGATCATGCTGAGCATGACCAGCACGATCACGCTGCGCACGCGCACGATGCCGCTAACGCGCATGCAAATCATGCCGTCAGGTCGTTTCCAGACCCTGCCTCAGTGCCGGCGCCCGAGGGCGTCACGGTCAGCCAGTGCTGGATCCGGGCCTTGCCCAATCGCCTGCCTGCGGCCGGGTACTTCAAGCTGCACAATGCCGGATCGGCTGACGCCGTGCTGGTGGGCGCGCAGGCGCGTGGTTTCGGGCGTGTCATGCTGCACACGCACGAAACCCGTGGCGAACTGTCGGTTATGACGCATGTCGACACGGTGCGCGTGCCGGCCGGCGGCGGCTTCGAGTTTGCACCGGGCGGGCATCACGTCATGCTCGAACAGGCCGATTTCGATCTGAAACCGGGCACGCGGCACCCGGTGGTGCTGTGGTTCGAGGGTGACCGCGCCTTGCAGGTCGGTTGCGACGTGCGCCCGCCGGGTGCGCGGTAGATGTAAGCATTGATGCGCCGCCGTGTCGGACACGGTGAACGACATGGCGGCGCTGAAACGAGATCAATCGCGGTAGGCCTCTTCCACGGCGTAGTACGTGCTGGTGCGTTCGAGCGCGTCGATCACCAGCGTGCCGGGGTTATTGGTAAAGGCAACCAGCGGATCGAAATCACTGAGTTGTGGGTTCAGGGTCTTCACTACCGCCCCATGCCGGAACATGCCGAACGCGCCTTCCGAGAGGCTGTCGTCGGGGGTCTGCATCCACACCTTGTTCGAGAACTGGAATATCGTGGCGCCCAATAGTTGTTCAGGGTGCTGCTTCTGATAGGCAATCACGGCCTTGAGCTGGTCACGAATGAATTCCGGCGTGTAGTAGTTCTCCGTGCGGCTCAAGCCCAGTTCCGTGAACAGAATGGGTTTGCCGAATTCCCGATACGTCTGTTGCACCCACCCTTGCCCGGTTCCGTTGAAGTCGTCAAAAAGGTCTTTCTTGCTGTTGTAGGCGTTGGGGCACAGCATCAGCCTGTCCTGGTACGGAGCCAGGCGGGGGTCATTCAGAAAGGTTCTGAATGAGTGCCATGCGGGCAGATCATTCGGCTTCATTTCGAAGGTTACCGGTGCGCATACCAGAACCGATTTGCTGAAACCCTTGCTGTCGGCAATACGCAGGAACTCGGCGATCAGACCGATGGCCTTGTGGAAATGGGCGGAATTCCGGTCGAGTTCGTTGGTGATCGTTATTCCCGCGATCGCCGGGTGCCAGTTGTTGCCCTGAGCAAAATTGCGCGAATTGAAGAAGGGCTCGAGATGCTGCGCCCATTCCGAAGGCTGCACGTCTGTAGTTTCTGCCAGCCAGTTGCTGATCGATGCCAGCACGGTAATTCCATTCGTCTTGGCGTGATTCAGGAACTGGCTGTGATCCTGACGTGGATCCCAATCGTAAAGACGGATCAGGTTCACGTTCATGCCGCGCAAAGTCTTGAGGTCATTACGGCAATTCGGCGCACACGACTGCGATCTCAGGTACGAGGTGGTGCCCCAGTACGATCCGAATTCCTTGCGCGCGATGTCGCTGCCAAAAAACAGTTCGGAGCTGTTCGCCTGCGAGGGGTTGTAGCCAAAGCTGAAAGGCTGATACGCCACGCCCTTGCCGGGCAGGGGAAAGCGGGTGAAGGGCCCCGAGTCGATCAGCAGCACGCTGTGGGTCAGCATTTCGAGCGCGCCGTGGCTGGTATCCAGTGGCGTGGCGGTATATCGCAGTTCACCCGCCGCAGGGTCGTACACCGGGTCGGTCAGCGTGACGAAATAGAGTTTCGTTGCGCCGGTCGGGGTCGTGCCCGCCAGTGCGGCATTGGGCGGGTTGTCGGCGAACAGATGCTGCCAGCGCAACATGAAGGACTCAACCGTCTGATTGCTGGAATACGTTCCGGGCGCGTTATCCACCCACAGCATGTCGGGGCCGGTGCCCGTCATCACCAGTTCCAGGCCACCCGAAGTGGTGGAGGGACGCAGTGCGGCGTTATCGGCATATTGCACATATGAAGCGACTTCGACATCGTCTTCGGCATTGTTCAGAACGTTCAAAACGGCAGCCGTGAACTCGAAGCGCTCGGGCAGCGTCAAGTCGATCGTGTCGTCCAGCACTTTGGCGCTGAACGAGACGGTGCCCGCTGCCGCGTCGTACTGTGGCCCGGAAAGCGCCACATACAGGCTTTCCAGCACGGTATCGAACTCGGGCAGGAATTGCAGCGTGGCATGCGGCGGCGTTTCTCCGTAGGCGCTCTGCCAGGTTGCATCGACATAACGCGCAAGGGCGGTTGTGCCGCTGTCGCGCTCGGGGCGGTCGGAATACCAGAACGCGGTCTCGTCAGGCGCTTCCAGGGTAAGCCGCCATTGCCGCTGGGTGTAGTCTTCGGGTGTGGTTTCAGCGACCATGTGCCCGGACTCTGCCGTAAGCAGGTAGATCCGGTTCGAAACCGGTTCCGTCTCGGGAGCGGTGGATACTGATGCGGGGCCGCCTCCGCTGCTGTCGCCGCAGCCCGCCAATAGTGTGGCTGCGACGAAAAAGGCCGCAGCCGACATGAATTGCCGTAACCGCATGAGTGCACTCCTAAATTCAGGGGGTAGGATGACCTGCTCAGGTTGCCACGGGAAACATCTCTAACCGAGGGTAACCTTGAGCAGAAGGCACGTCATGGTTTGTATCGTTTTAAAGTGAAATTATTAGTGTATAAATGATTCAAACTTACGCTCAGACATGAATCACTTCACGAACGGTCTGGGCGACCAGGCGGGCGAAGGCCGGATGATTGATATGCAGGGGCACCTTGATCAGCTGGTGGTCGGGGTTGCTCGTAAACTCGCGCTCGATGGCGGCAAACAGTGCCGCATCGGCCTGCGGATCATGGAACACCTGCCCGGGCGCATCAAGTGCGGAAATTCCCTCGAGCGGCAGCAGCAGGCGTACCGGGCCGGTTGATCGGTTCAGGCGGCGGGCCAGTTCGGTTCCGGCGCGTTCCAGTTCTTCGGCCGTGCTGCGCATCAGCGTGACCTGGGAATTATGCA
The DNA here is from genome assembly GCA_030733815.1 of Yanghanlia caeni. Classification (GTDB taxonomy): domain Bacteria; phylum Pseudomonadota; class Gammaproteobacteria; order Burkholderiales; family Burkholderiaceae_B; genus Yanghanlia; species Yanghanlia caeni. The sequence continues at coordinate 16,471 of JAUZQE010000011.1, read as the reverse complement.
CGTGGAACAGACGGCCCGCATGCCGTTCGGGAATCGTGTCGGGCGGGCCCCAGTTGATCATGTCGAGCGCGCCCACCGAGCCCACCCAGGGCAGGCCGTGTTCTGCTGCCGCAGCCAGCCGGTCGGGGCCTGCGTCGCATACGCCGCCCGCCAGGTGCTGACCTATTTCTGTCGTGGTGATGTCGACCACCGCGTTCAGCATGCCGCTGCGCGCCAGCGCCTCGAGTGCGCGGCCACCCGGGCCGTTCGCGTGGAACACCTGGCATTCGAAGGCGTTTTCAAGATGCGCGGTGACCGCCTGCACGCATTGGGTGGTGACGCCGAACATGGTGAATCCGAGTGCGGGGCGCGCGTCGGAAGGGGGTTCGGGGGCGGGGTGCAGCACCATTCCTGCCGCAGCATGAGCCGCGTTGGCCAGAATGCGGCGCGACAGCCGGTTCAGCCCTGCCAGGTCGGTGACGGGGTTGATGACCACGAGATCGTGCACGTCGACGAACGGGGCGGTGTTGCCCGATGCAAGTGTGCTGACCAGCACCTTCGGCATGCCATAGGGCAACAGGTGCAGTGCCGGCGCGATCATCGACGTACCGCCGGAGCCCCCGATACCGACCATGCCCAGCAGGGTATCACTGGCCCGGCAGGCGGTAACGAGCCTGCATAGCGCCTGGCCCATGGCCATGACGCTGCGCCCGCGGTCGTCGCCGCCCAGCACGTGTCGCGCTCCTTCGGGGTGATACGTGGCCACTTCCGCAGCGGGTATGTCGGCCACCGCGTCGTGACTGCGGGTACTGATATCGACGGTAAGCGCTGGTACCCCCGCCTCACGTATCAGCCCGGCCAGGTAGTTCAGTTCGGCGGCCTTGGTGTCGAACGTGCCCACCACCCACAGATGCCGGCCGGTCTTCATCCCTGTTTCCCGAAACGTTGGCTGACGCACTCGAAGAAGATACGGAAGGTGTCGGCGACACGCTGGCAGGCTTCGGCTTCCTGCTCGGGCGGAACGTCGAAGGTGGCCCACCACTGCCCGAAGCACTGATTCGATTCTGTGACGGGAAACAGCTGCATCTGGGCGACGTAGTTGCGCCAGTCGGCGTCGATGTGCAGGATCTCGTAGGTGCAGCGGTGCTCGTAATCGGAAAGTTCGAGCAGCCGCTCGCGCAGGTAGCCCCCGCCGTCACGCACGGTGAAGTGCCGCACGCAGCCGACCTGGTCGGGCGGCAGGCCGTCTTCGATGTATGAGTTTTCAAAGAAGGGATGGTAATTGCCGAGGGCGCCGAAATCTCGCAGCATGCCCCAGGCCTCGTCGAGCGTGGCATCCATGACGGCGCTTACGTAAACCCTGGCCATGTGTCGTCCTCCTTTAGCGGGAAAGCGCCTTGTAGCGGCGCACGTGTTCGGTGATTGCAACCTCGACGGGCAGGCGCTCCATGCTGCTTGCTCCGTAGAAGCCGTTGCAGTGTTCACTGTGCTTGAGTACGTATTCCACATCTTCAGGCATGGAGATCGGGCCGCCATGCGCAATCACGATAATATCCTTGCGCACCCGCCGCGCGGCCTCGCCCCATTCGTCGATGAGCCGCACCGATTCGTCCAGGGTCTTCGACGAGGTGGCCCCGATGCTGCCGCCGACCGTGACGCCCATGTGCGGCACGATGAAGTCGGCACCGGCCTTGGCCATTTCCACCGCTTCGTCGGCGCTGAATACATAGGGCGTGGTGAGCAGATCGAGTTCATGTGCCTGGCGGATCATGTCGACTTCCGAGGAGAAGTTGATGCCGGTTTCCTCGAGGCTCTGACGGAAGGTGCCGTCGATGATGCCGACCGTGGGAAAGTTCTGCACGCCGGCAAAGCCCAGTTCCTTGAGTTTTTTCAGGAAGACGGGCATGACGACGAAGGGATCGGTGCCGTTCACCCCGGCCAGCACGGGGGTGCGCTTGCACACGGGCAGCACTTCGCCGGCCATTTCCAGCACGATTTCGTTGGCATTGCCGTACGCCAGCAGGCCGGCCGACGACGCCCGGCCGGCCATGCGGTAGCGGCCGGAGTTGTAGATGACGATCAGGTCGATACCGGCCGCTTCTTCGCATTTTGCCGAGATGCCCGTTCCGGCGCCGCCGCCGATGATCGGTTCGCCGCGTGCCACCATGTCGTGGAATTTTTGCATCAATGTCTGCCGGTCATGCCTGGCCATAAGTGCTCCGTTGGTTTGCATTCATGTAATGATTCGCGTCATGGAACAGCTCGATCTGCTGACTGAAACGCATATTCTGGGTGACGATACGCATGTGCTGACCGTGCGTGCTGAACAGTGCGAGGCGCTGGCGGCCCGGCATATCGCCCACGTGGCGGTGGTCGATGCCGCAGCCCCGTACACTATTGTTCGCACGCACCTGAGCGGTGCCTTCATGCAGGTGTGCCTGGGTGGCCATGGGCGTACGCTGCTCGACGGCCGCTGGCATACGCATTCGGTGGGTTATGCCAGTTTTGCGCCCGCCCACGTGCTGCATGCGTTCCATTGCGTGCCAGGCACGCGCTGGCAGCTGTGCTGGGTGCGCTTCATGCCCACCTCGCCCCGTTCGCTGGCCGGTGCCATGGCGCCGGCGCTCACGCGGTTCGACGGCCGCCCCCTCGAACATGCGGTGCGCGGCCTGTACCATGAAATGCAGCAGGACGCCGACCCGGGTTCCCGGGCCATCTGGGTTGATATCATCGAGCGCTACGTGAGCCGCATGGTCGACCCCTGGCAGCGCGAGCCGCGCCTGAACAGCATGTGGAATGCGGTGCTGGCGGATCTGGGCCGGCCCTGGACGCTCGAAGAGCTGGCCGCGCTTGCCAACATCAGTCCCGAGCACCTGCGTCGCCTGTGCTGGAAGAACTTCGGGCGCAGCCCCGGCAATCAGCTGATAACCATGCGCATTGCGCGCGCCGCGCACGAACTGGTGACCACGCAGCGCAAGATCGAAGCGATTGCACGTGACGTGGGGTACGCCAACCCGTTCACCTTTTCGAACACCTTCAAGCGCCTCACGGGCTTCCGGCCCTCGGAGTACCGGGCGCGCCCCCGCCAGTGAGGCGGGAGCGCGGTTCAAAAGAAAGCAGGGCAGTGCGGTCATGTCGGGGAAGGCTGCGCGGCGGTTTACTTCTTCACCAGATAGCAGGTGCTGGCCGACAGGGGGGCGAAGGCCTGCTCGCCGGGAATCGTCTTCACGAGCTTGAAGTAATCCCACGGCCCCTTCGATTCGGCCGGCGACTTTACTTCCCACAGATACATGTCGTGCACCATGCGGCCGTCTTCACGGATATAGCCGTTCTGGGCGAAGAAGTCGTTGATGGGCGTCTTGCGCATTTGTTCCGACACGGCATCCGGGTCGTCGGTGCCCGCGGCCTCGACCGCCTTGAGGTAGTGCATGGTCGACGAGTAGTCACCGGCGTGGGCCATGTTGGGCATCTGGCCGACCCGCTCCATGAACCGCTTGGCGAAGTCACGCGAGCCTTCGTTCATGTCCCAGTACCAGGCGTTGGTCAGCAGCAGGCCCTGGGTGACGTCGAGCCCCAGCGCGTGAATATCGTTGATCCACAGCAGCAGGGCGGCCAGCTTCTGCTTGGGGGTGACGCCGAATTCGTGCGCGGCCTTGATGGCATTGATGGTGTCTTGCCCGGTGGAGGCCAGACCGATGATCTTGGCGCCGGAGGTCTGGGCCTGCAGCACGTATGACGAGTAGTCGGTGGTGCCCAGGGGGTGACGTGCCGAGCCCAACACCTTGCCGTTTGCGTTGCGTACGACCTGTGCGACCTGTTCTTCGAGGCCGATGCCGAATGCGAAATCCACTGTCAGGAAGAACCAGGTGTCGCCATCGGGCTGCTCGGCGACGGTGCGGCCCGTGCCGTGAGCCAGCGAATAGGCGTCGTAGGTGTAGTGAATGGTGTAGGGCGAGCACCGGTCGTTGGTGAGCCCCATGTTGGAGGGGTTGTTGACGATGATGTGACGCTTCTTTTCCTTGGCCAGGTCGGCCACGGCGAGCGCCACGGCGGAATTGGCAAGGTCGGTGATCATGTCGACGCCGTCGCGGTCGAACCATTCACGGGCACGTGCGGCGCCCACGTCGGGCTTGTTCAGGTGATCGGCGAAAATGACTTCGATCGGTTTGCCGAACATGGTGCCACCGTAGTCTTCCACCGCCATGCGCACGGCTTCGACTGCGCCTTTGCCGGAGATGTCGGCATACACGCCCGAAATGTCGGTGAGCACGCCGATGCGCAGCACGTCGTCAGACAATTGCTGAGCCTGCGAGATCGTGGAACCGGCCGCGAGCGCGGCGGACGCCGCCACGTATTTCCATAGTTTGGTCTGCATGGTTGTCTCCTGTTTGTGCAGCGTGCGTAGGGTGCAACTGCGACCTTGTGTCCCCAAGGTACAGGATCATCGTAAAGATGGGGTCATGCAGAATCCATGCCTTCAAGGCACCAAAACCTATCCGGAATCCACATATCTGAGATTAAGGCGGCCATTGTGGTTGGCCAATGATGCCGTGCACGGAGCGACAAAAATCACGACATATCAATAGCGTGGCCGTGCCATGCAGGCAGGCGTGGTGGCAACTGTTAACGGCGGACATGCGGGGAATGCCCATGACCGTACAAACCCCGCCCGTCAGCGTGCCGGCAGACTTGTGGCAGCTTACGCCAGCCTCAGTTCCTTGGTGGCACGGCTCTGAACCGCTTCCTTCGTTTCGAGCATGGGCTGCTCCAGCTCGCGAAGGTCGTACTTGCCTTTGGCCACCTCGGGGAAGAGTTCGTCTTCCTCTTCCTTGATGTGATGGTTCGTGTATTCACCCAGCACCGTGAACTTGGCGTCATAAAGATCGTCCTCGGGGCTCATCTGCATGAGCTGGGCGATCAGATCTTTGGCGCTGGCGTGTTCCACCTTCGCCTCGTCCAGCAGGTCACCGAATTTCTCAGGATCTGCCTCGCGCAGGAAGGGGTAGAAGTGCTGTTCCTCGATTTCGGCGTGTGCGGTCAGGTCCGTACAGGCTTCGATCACCATTTCCTGTTTCTTCGCCGGATCCTCTTCCGATTCGAAATCCTTGAAAATCTTCTGAACCTTGCGGTGATCGTCGATTAGCATGCCAATCACGCTTTTCTGCGCGGCGATCAGGTGCGATTTGTTCATGGCCATGGCCAGGCTCCTTGTGTAGTGAGGTTGGAGCTCTTGCCTAGCACCGCGCGTGCCCAACGGCTTTGCATCGCAATTGATTGGCGCCCGCCACCACGCGAAAGCCCTGATTGTGGGTCTGCGTTGCGGGCATCACAATGCCGCTGGAGTTGAAAGTGCCCGTCATCGCATACACGCATACGCGTCTGGGAGGAGCAATCCGATGTTTGTTCGTTTTGGTAAACCTGCGGTTCTGGCCGGTGCCCTTGCCCTTGTTGGCGGTGTCGCCGTGGCCACGCCGTTGGTCGATCGTGAACCCGGCCTGTGGGAAATCACGTTCTCGCGCGAGTCGCCCATGGCGGCCATGATGAAGGAAATGCAGGCGGCACTGGCGCAAATGCCCGAAGCACAGCGCAAGCAGATGGAAGAGATGATGCAGCAGTCGGGTGCCAGTCTTGCGCATCCCGATGTCATACGCGAATGCGTCACCCCCGAGATGGCCAAGGGCGAGTTCCAGCCGCCCATGGACGACCCCGACATGCAATGCAGCGACATGAAGTGGAAGGGGGGTGCAAGCGAGGGCACGTTCAGCCTGGTCTGCACGCACGAAGACGGCAAGTGGGCGATCAAGGGCCGGGTGTGGGACGCCACCGCGCGCCACTATAAAAGCGAAATGACGATGACCGGCACGGTGTCGGGCGAGCCCATGAACATGACGATCGGGCACGAAGCCAATTGGGTGTCGGCCGACTGCCAGGGTGTTGCGCCGCGACATTGAACGGCGCTTCGGGCGCGGGTCAGGTGTCGTGCGGCAGTGTTGGTGCCTCACGATCATCTGAGCCTTGCGCTGCAGGCTCGGGCGCAGCTGCGGCCGACTGCGAATTTGGCACGAATGCGTCGGAAAAGCAGAACTCTTCGGCCAGCCCGTGCGACAGGAAGTCGGGTACGGCCGATTCGACCATGCGCACCGAGCCGCACACGTAGATTTCATAGCCGGTGAGGTCGGAGTGGTCGGCCAGCAGCGCCTCGTGCACCAGGCCGCGTCGCCCGCTCCAGGTGCTTGATTCATCAACGCCCGACAGCACGGGGGTATAGGTGAATTGAGGGTGCTGCGCCTGCCAGCGTTGCAGCTCTTCCTGCAGATAGAGGTCGGCTTCGTTGCGCACGCCCCAGTACAGCGCGATGGGCCGGCGCAGCCCTTTGCGGAACGCGTCTTCCAGTATGCTGCGGATCGGCGCGTAGCCCGTTGCCCCGGCCAGCATGAGAATGGGGCGGTCGCTGTCGCGCAGCGTGAAGCGGCCCACGGGCCCTTCGAAGCGGATTTCGTCGCCGACCTGCATGTGTTCGAACACGTGCGTGGTGTAGCGGCCGCCTTCCACGCGCCGGATGTGCAGCTCGATGATGCTGTCTTCGGGTGTGAAGGCCGGTTTTGCGGGGTCGGGCGGCGCCTTCGCAAACGAGAACGAACGCTTGCTGCCGTCGTCGAGCAGAATGTTGATGTACTGACCGGCCTGGTAATGGATGACGGTGTCGGGCGGCAGCGCGATGAACAGGCGCATGAGGTCGGGCGTGAGCCGCTCCATGCGCTGTACGCGGCCCTGCCACACCTGCATGTCGGCACCGTCGCCAGCCACCAGCGAAGCGATGCCTTCCACTTCGAACTCCACGTCTTCCAGTGCCACGGCACAGCACATGAGTGCCTGACCGCGCGCACGCATGGCCGGGGTCAGGGCGGCTTCTTGATACGGCCCGAGGTCGACGCGCCCGTTCAGAATGGTACACACGCACACGCCGCAGCCACCCGAACGGCAATCGTAGGGTAACGCGAGATCGGCCCGCAGCCCGGCATCGAGAAGCGTTTCTTCGGCCCGTGCGGTGGCCGTGGCCGGGCCGGGGTGGATGGTGAGCGTGTGCCTGACCTTGGATTTACGCTGCAGGCGCAGCCACGGCAGCGCGGCGCCCACGAGGGTGAACCCCAGTGCCAGCCCCCATGTGAGGCCCAGCTGCCCATTCTGAATGAGCGGGAAGACAGGTAGCAGGAACCAGTCGAGCGACAGGCTGAGCGGCATCGTGTGCAGGTCGGCCGGCCCCTGACTGGTGACGGGCAGCGCCACCGAAAGCACCACCAGCGTGATCATGAGCACGATGGCAATGGGGCGTGGCGGTTGCGTGCCGGCCTTCGGAACGCGTTGCACGTGTATCCACATGAGCAGCAGCAGTGCCAGGGGCAGCCCGATGTGCATGAACACCAGCAGCGAGAACAGGCGGTTGGTGACGTGTTCGGGCAGAATGAAGTTGCGGCTCAGACGACCATCGAAACCCGGCAGCCAGTCGAGCCATTCAAAACTGGCCTGGGTGATGAACTGGGCCAGGCGATCCCAGGGCAGCATGAAGCCATTGATGCCCGAGGCATAGGTGAGCCAGATCAGCCCCACGCCCGTGACCCATGAAAACGCCCGGAATCCGCGCAGGCGGTCGTGCGCGAAATAGCGCAGCATGTGCAGCAGCATGGTGAGCACCATGGCATCGGACCCATAACGGTGCAGCCCGCGGATGGCGCCACCCAGACCCCAGGCGCCATGCGTGACCGATTCCACCGACGGGTAGGCCCCTTCGACACTGGTATCGAAAAAGGCGTACAGAACCAGCCCGGTGACCGCGATGACCCAGAACAGGAAGAAGCTGATCTTGCCGAGGTGGTAGAACGGATTGAGCCGGTCGCCGAAGGCCCGGTTGAACAGGCTTTCGATCGCCATGAAGCCCGCACGCAGGGCGCGTTGCACCAGTGTGATCATGCCAGGGTGTCCTTCCAGGATTCGGCGGTGGTGCGCATGGCGCCGATGAGGACCACGGCGAACAGCAGGCCGCCGGCAATGGCCAGCAGCCCGCCCAGGCCCATGAGGCCCATGCCGGCGATTTCGCCGGTGCTGCGTAGCACTTGTTCCGTACCGGCGACCTTGCGCTGCACGCCGTAACCGCCCGACCACATGAGGCCCACGATGTGCAACAGCTGCCCGCCACCATACAGCCAGGGCTGCAGTAACGCGAGCCGCCCCGAAGGTGCCGCATAACCCAGGCGTGGCAGCAGCCAGTAGATGAGGCCCATGAGTGCGAGCGTGACCCCCACGATGCTGCCGTGATAATGCGCGGGAATGCGCACGTTGCTGCCATTGATGGTGAGGCCGATGAGCCCGCCGGCCACGAACAGCAGCATCGAGGCCATGAGGGCGGCCCGCAGCGGCCGCAACGGGGGAGCAAGGCGGCGCAGCGGCGCGAGCGCAACCACCACGGCAAGCACTACCGGCGCGATGGCCATGCCGCCGCCGATGCGCATGGCCCAGGTGTGCATGTGGCGATGTTCCACGCTGCTGATGTCGTACATGAGGTAGGCGAGCGGAGTGACGAAGACACCCACGAGCGCCAGGCTGAACAGCAGCAGAACGATGCGTGGACTGAGGGGAATGCGGCCGCCACAGGCCTGCGCCAGCGCGAGCCAGGCCACCAGCATGAGGAGCGTCCAGGTGAACTGCAGGGCGTGACCGCCGCCCCAGTACAGGATTTCGTAGTGGGCTTCGGGCGGCAGGCCGGTCGGCATGACGGCAAGCGACCAGCCGAACGCCAGAATGGCCACCGCGGCGGCCACGGCACTGGCATGCAGGCCGAAGCGCAGCGCGCCGGTGCCGTCGACGGCGGGGCCGATGGGCACCGCGCAGCTCATCGTGAGCAACACCAGTGCCAGGCTGCCGGCGCCGAAGATCAGCAGGGCGGCCTTGAATGCCGTGCTTTCGATCATGGGAATGTAGTTGGCCATGATGGCCGGGCCCGTATCGACGAATGGCGCCAGCGCCATGCCCAGCGCGCCCGCCGCACACAGCACCCATGCCAGCCGCGCGGCACCGCGCGTGAGTGGCGAGGTGAGTGGTCGCAGGTTCAGGCTCCACAATATGCCCGCCACGGCCACGAACCACACGAGTACGGAAAGATCGACGTGAACCACCAGGGCGACGCGAAAGAAGTCGCCTTCCGGCAGGAAGGCGTTGATGCCCGGTGTGCGCGCCAGCACCAGCAGCACGGAGAACAGCCCCGAACCGAGCAGTGCGAGCAGGGCGAGCCCCAGCCAGGCGCGCGCCAGAGCCCGGCTGGCCGTGGTGCCTTGGGCGAGCGCATAGCGCGCGGGCGTGGATGCGGTAACCGGGGCAAGGGTGTGGTGGGGAGTGACGGTATGGGTATTCATCGCAGTACTATCCCGCCTTCTTCGGTATCGAAATCTATGACCAGAACCTGGCCCGCCTGCAGCGTGACGACCGCGTCGCGCGCGTGGGTGGGCGCGCCGGGCCGGATGTCGTCGTTGAAGCGGACGCTGATGCGGTGTTCGCCGGCCGGCACCAGCAGGCGCTCGTAGATGGCGGCCGGGCCATCGCGTGACAGCCCGCCGGGTTGCGCTACGCGCTCGAGCACGAGTGCGTCATCGACATGTACCTGCATGGTGAGGGGCGAGCGTTCGCGCGGGCAGCGCACCGGGTCGCGCATGTTCGGGGGAAGCTCGGCCAGCTCGGCTTCACTGAGCCGCCGGCATTCGCCCACCGGCTGGCCCAGTCGCGCCACACTGACCTTCACCAGGGCTTGATTGGCACCGATCGGGTGATACGTTGGCCAATGCGAGAACACGCCGATGAAGGCCGCGAACAGCCCGTACAGCACGAGCTGCCCGAACCACTGCGCCGGCCCGGGGCGGGGATGGCGAGGTGTGACGGATGCGACGGGTCCGGCGGCGTTCGGTGTCATGGGCGTTCGTGTGATCGATGTTCGTGCGATGGGTGTTCGTGTAACGGGTGTTCGCGTAGGTGCGTTCTGGCGCGCAGGGCTTGCACGGCCTGTTCAAGTACCCGCGATGCGCCGGCGGCTGCAAACGCAAGTTGCAGGCGCCCGGGTTCGGCAAGCGGGCGCAGCTGAGGGGGGCGCCGCTGCGTCAGGCGTTGGGCGATCCAGCGTTCACCGAGGCGGAATTCACAGCCCCCTTCGGGGCATGCTGCGACCAGCACCCCCGCCGCCCCCGAGCGCAGGGCATATTCGATGAAGGACGGGGGCAACTGCCCCGTGCAGACGAGTTCGCTATGGACGACGTGTGCCGTGCTGTGTGGCAGGGTGGCGCCGTGCCGGCAGGTGAAGGCAACGACGGGCGCTTCGGCGCCGTGGCGCAGATGGTGCTGCAGTTGTGCGCGCAGCTGATTGCGCAGCATGGTGACGGGCAGCCGGGGCAGATCGATGCCGGTTACGAGAGGTTCGGCAGTGCGCAGGGGCGTGGAAGATGGGCACGCGCCGGCACAGATGCCGCAGGCCGTACACAGATCGGTGTCGACGTGCGCAAGAAGGCGCCCGGCCGGTTGCCCGGGGCGTGGCACCATGCTGATGGCGGCATACGGGCAGTCGTCGAAGCACCAGCCGCAGCCGCTGCATTCCTGCGGGTGAACGACGGCGGCCGCCGGGCGCGATGCGCGCCCCACGAAGGGCAGGGCCAGCAGCACGGCAAGCGCTCCGCCAAGCAATGCCAGCGTGACATGCGGCGAGGTGGCGTCGGTGACCGGGTGCAGCCACAGCAGCAGCCAGTCGATGCGCAGAGAGACGGGCGTTTGGCCGAGCGCGGCAGGCGGGTGGCTGAGTACCGGGCTCACCAGCGCCAGCCCGGCCAGCGTGAGCACCACACCCAGGGTCAGCCGCCGTGGCGGCAGCATGGCTACATGCGACAGCCGCTGGATATGGAACCAGAGGGCAAACAGCAGCAGCAGCGGCAGCCCCACATGCACGAACACAAATAGCGAGAACATGCGGTCGCTGAACGCAGCGGGTGCAAGAAAGTTGCGGGCGAGCGGTGAGGCGAAAAGCGGCAGGGTATCCAGCCACTCGAACGTGGAAATGGCCGAGTATTGCGCGAGGTGATCCCAGTTCAGCCAGAAGCCGCCAATGGCGGTAATGAAGCAGAGCACCACCGCCGGCACGCCAGTGAGCCAGTGAAAGCGGCGCGCACCCCGGGCGTGGCCGTGCAGCCATTCACGCACGATATGCAGGGCCACGACCACCATCAGCAGGTCGGCGGCGTACCGGTGCAGCCCGCGCAGCAGCCGCCCCGAGCCCAGCGGCAAGTGCGCCAGACGTTCCACAGAGTGCCAGGCTCCGGCCACGGAGGTGTCGAACAGCGCATACAGCACGATGCCGGTGGCCGCCAGCAGCCACAGGGCCAGAAAGCCCAATGTGCCCAGATGGCGCAATGGATTATGGGCCGGGCCAAGCACCGCGTCGAAGCCCCCTTCGACGCGGCGCCAGGCGTTCAGGCCTCGTCGGGTGCTGCGTGTACGGGTGTGGTGCATGATGTACGGGGTGGACGGTGCCGCCGCTGGCGACGCCATTCACCGAACAGCCAGATGAACATGGTGAGGAAGAACAGCAGGCCGCTGGTTGCCTGAAAGATGAGTTTCCAGTCGTAGCGGTATTGCCCCGTTTTGGCGTCGTAAACGGTGCAGAGTATGCGTACACGTTCGAAAAGGCCGGCGGCGCCCGTAAGGCTTTGTGGCTGCTCGTAAAGCAGCAGCCTGCGCAGTGCGGTGCCCAGCTGTTCGGTGCGAACGCCATCGCCCAGAACCTGGGTGTGGATTCGGCCTTCGGCGTCGACCACCGTGACACCCAGAACGTGATCGAAGCCGGCCGGTGTTTGCACCCAGCTGAACCCGAAGGTGCGCGTGAGTGCTTCGACATCGTGCGCGTTGGGGCTGAGGAATTGCCAGTTGCGATGGTGAATGCGGTGTTGCGCGGCGAACGCGCGCATGGCGGAAGGATCGTCGAACGGCTGGTTGAAGCCGATGCTGACCACGTTGAAATGGTCTTCGCCAAGCATGGTTTCGAGGCCTCGGACCGCCTCGAGCAGATTGCGCGTTTGAGTGGGGCAGATTTCGAAGCAGCCGGTGTAGATGAAGCTGACCAGCAGGGGTTTGCCACGGTAGTGGCTGAGCTGCACGGTTTCGCCCTCGCGGGTGCGCAGCGGAAAGTCGGGCACGCTGCGACCGATGGCGTCTTGCGCCAGGCGAACGGCGAGGGATTCGTTGATGGAAGGTAGCTCGCCCGCCGAACGCTGGGCAGCGCCCACGCCGGTTGTTGCGTGATTGGCGGCGGTTACGGCACCTGCCGGCAAGGCGGTGCCCGCCAGAGCGAACCCCAGAAGGCCTGTGGCCGATCGCGCAAGGAACCGCTGCCACCACCGAACATTTGCCCGTTTACCGTAATGCTGCATCGACCCATACCCCTGCAATCAGGATGCTGAGTTGAGCCATGGAGGCGAAGAACGCGGCCATGGCGCGTGATTTCACGGGCTGCTGTGCCAGGGCGGCCGTTTTGCGCAGAAAGTGCACACCGCCCACGATTGCACCAAAGCCATAGGCCCAGCCGGAACCAACGGCAAGCGGCAGCAGCGATGCGGCGACCAGGGCCATGGCGCTGTAGTGCACGATGCGCGCGGCGCGTTCAGCGCCCACGACGACGGGCAGCATGGGCACGCCCGCCGCTGCGTACTGTTCGCGGTTGGCAATGGCCAGGCTCCAGAAATGGGGCGGGGTCCAGAGCAGCAGCACCAGGGCCAGCAGCCAGCCCTGCGCCGCCACGTGGGGGTTGGCCGCCGCCGCGCCTGCCAGCACGGCAAAGCTGCCCGCCGCACCACCGATGACGATGTTCCAGGGCGTGCGCCGCTTCAGGCCGACCGTGTACACGAATGCATACGTGAGGGCTCCCAGCAGCACGTACAGGGCGCTGACCCAGTTGATGAGCGTGCCGGTGCCGAGGAAGGCCGCAATAACCATGGCCAGCATGAGAAGCAGCCAGCGCGGCTTGCGTTGAAGCGCCCCGCTGGAGAACGCCCGGCTGCGCGTACGGGCCATGAGGCGATCGGTTTCGGCTTCGACGTACTGGTTGAAGGCCCCGGCGCTGGCCGAAGCCACCAGCACGCCGAGCGCCAGCACCAGTGCCTGCCAGCCGTTTGCCGTGCCACCGGGAACGCTGGCCATGCCCGCAAGTGCCGTAAGGGTGATCAGCACGCCGATACGCAGTTTGAAGATGCTGAGGATGAGGCGCCAGCGTGGGTGTACCGGGCAAACGGCTGCGGGCGCCGCCAGCGGCGGCGACGCAAGAGAACTTTCAGCACGATTCATGCTCGACTCCAGCCGTGCCCCGCACCACGAGGGCGGGGCACGGGCGTGTTGATCAGCTCAGGCCCCAGAGGGTCGACAGGTACTTCCAGTTGATGAAGTAATAGACGACGAAGGCAACCAGGAAGACCATTGCCAGAACGAAGGTGCCCGGTGCCACGAAGCCCATGGACCCGTAGGTTTGCGCGGCGGCGCTGGGTGCGGCACGCCCCAGCGGCGTGAACTGGGCGCTGGTGGCGCCGGCGTCGAGCCTGCGGCCCCACAGCAACGAGCCCAGAACCAGGTAAACGAACACGATGCCGCCGGCGATGGCAACGATGCCGCTGATGCCGACGAGTGCCATCATGAGGTAAGCGGCCCCGGGCCATTCATAGGCAAGTGCGGCGCCCTGGAAGGCCATGTCCCAGTGGCGGCGCGATACGCCCAGCGTGCCGGCCCCCATCATGACCAGGCACAGGAAATACATGGACAGGCCGAACAGATAGGGCTGCCATTTGGCCAGAGTGGGGTTGATGACTTCGCGCCGGAACAGAACCGGAATGAGGTAGTACATGACGCCCATGAAGGTGAGCGTGGTGCCCACGACGACGGTGGCGTGGAAGTGCCCCGGAACGTAGATGGTGTTGTGAATGATGAGGTTGAGCTGTTCGGTGCCCATCATGACGCCGGTGATGCCGCCCAGGAAACCGAAACCGATCAGCGCGATGAAGACGGCCGAGAAGGCGGGGTTGCTCCAGGGCGCCTTGCGCAGCCATTCGAACAGGCCCTTGGTATAGCCCTTCTGCCGCTGTGCGACTTCCATGGCGCCCGGTACGGTAAGCCCATGCAGCATGGAGGCCAGCACTGCCAGATACATGAAGTAGCTGGTGTTGGTAATTTTCCAGGCGGTGGAAAGCCCCGGGTCGCCCAGCAGATGGTGCGCCGATGCCAGCTGCAGGAACAGGATATACAGCAGGAACGCCACGCGGCTGACCCGTTCGCTCATGGGTTTGGCACCCAGAACCACGGCGGCCACGAAATACCACACGGTGACGTGCATGGCGACGTTGACCTGTTGCGAGGAGTGGCCCAGTGCCCACCACACCGTGCGGTAGATGAGCGGGTCGACCTTCATGAGACCCAGCGACATGAACCAGGTGGGTACGATGATGAGCGCGCCCGACAGCAGCGTGAACACCATGATGATTGCGGCGGTAAGGCCCCCAAATGCCACCAGCGGCATGGAGCCTTCGTAGGTTTTTTCGCGGCGTGCAACAACCAGGGTGCCGAAAAACACGGCGCAGCCCAGCAGCGCCCCCACGGCAAACAGAATGATGCCGAGGTAGAAGTTGGGGTCGGCCATCATGGGCACGTAGCTGGTCATCATGACGCTGGAGCCGCCCTGGAACACTGCGTAGTTGTTGAGCAGCGAACCGATGACCATGAGCGCAAATGCCAGCCAGGCCACTTTGGGCGCAGCGATGCGACACCGCAATAGCACGGACGCACAGAAATACAGGAATGCGACCTCGAAGAACATGAGCCAGAAGATCAGCATGTCGAGGCCGTGCGCGGTAAGCACCATGTAGAAGGTGTGCGCTTCGAGCCAGCGAATGGCGGGCCAGCGTGTGAGCACGACGCCAATGGCCAGAATGCCGCCGAAGGCAAGCCACAATATGCCGGCCGTGATGTTGAATTTGATGAGACGTTCCGCCTGGGCTTCGAACTGCAGCCCGGAGCGCGGACATACGCGATAGGTGGTGGTCATGGTTTGTCTCCCCGTTATTGTTATTTGACGTACAGGCGGCTTACCATGCGGTGGTGACCCAAACCACAGTATTCATTGCATACCAGTGAATACGTGCCGGCCTCGTTTGGTGTTATGGTGACCACGTGTTCGAAGCCCGGCACCATTTGAATATTGATATTTGCCGGTTGCAGGGAAAAGCCGTGGTTGTAATCGAGAGCCGTGAGATGCAGCCGGTAGGTCTTGTCTTTTTCCAGCTCGAGAATCGGCCAGAAATCCCACAGGCGCGCGAGCAGGTAAATGTCGCTGCCGGGTGGGGGAGCGACCACCGGTATTTTCATTTCGGTTTCGGTGCGAACCGTGTACTGATCGACCATGGCCTGGGTTTTTTCCATGAACTGAGCCGAGGTCGTACGGTAGGTTTCGGTGGAAAGGTTCTGTTTGCCCCAGACGTGCCAGCCCGTCATCATGACGAACAGAATGACGCACCACAGCAGGGCGATGGCGATCCAGGTGCCTTCAACCCTGTCGATGGGGTGCTTGTACCAAAGTCGGTCTGCCGGCGGAAGAATAGCGCTCATTCTGCAGTACTCCAGCGATTATTGGCTTGCGGGTATGAGAAGGATTTCGACGACGCCCCAAAGGTTGTAGACGATCATCGGAATCATGACGCCCAATATCAGCAGAATGAACGGGCTGTCGAGCAGCTTCTGCATCCAGGGAATGGGCGCGTTCGGGTCGTTCAGGTCATTATGATCAGACGTGGCCATAGTTATTCTCCATGTCGGCGCGCGAATGAATAAACGCTGTTACACGTTAGTGAGGGCCCGAATGGAAGTCAACGAACACGCCAGGTGATCTTCGTAAAACCAAAGATAGATCAAGAATCCCGACAGAAATAATTGGGAATTTGAGACGGATCGCCCTATACCTGAATAATCCCTGAAACTTTGGGACGGTCTGAACAATCAGCCAGCCGACCCAAATTCATCACTGCTTGTCGCCTGATTTCAGAAAATCAGAAAAAAACGTCCAAAATCCCGATTTTCCGTCGTGTTTTCGCTCAAAAGAGCCCGTTTCCGGGCCCCTTGGTGCCCTATGGGCGCACCTCTGCCATCAAATGTCGTCGCGCCATCCACAGATTGCTCAACGTGAACAGCGTCAGCAACTGCGCGGTGTTTTTCGCCAGCCCCCGATACCTCACCTTCGTGTAGCCGAACTGCCGTTTGATCACCCGAAACGGGTGCTCCACCTTGGCCCGCAGGCTGGCCTTGGTGTGTTCATAGGCGTCTTGCAAGGATTGCACCGTCTTGCTCAACTTCTTGCGCAGGCTCGGGCGCAACGCAATATGCCACTGCACATCGCGCCCCTGGTGTTCTTCGCGCTTGCCCACACCTTGATAGC
>JAUZQE010000109.1 GCA_030733815.1 Yanghanlia caeni | reverse complement strand
GAAAGAGCATGTCGCAGCACCTAAAGAATTGAGTCACGCGGCATGAAGAAAACGGACATCATTGTTGACAAACACCGACCGTGCCACGCTAATACTTTCCCGATTCATCTGCTTCCAGATCTTGCGGGCGCCGTAGACGCGAAAGTTCTGCTCCCAGACTCGATAGATCTGCGGGCGCAGTTGTTCATCCCTCCGAGCCCGCTGACTGCGTAGCTGTGGGTTCCGACACCGGGCGGCATAGCGCCTATAGGCCGACGGGGCAACCTGCAACACCTTGCAGATCGGCTCGACCCCGTACAGGTCTCGATGTTGATCGATATAGGCGTTTACTTCTTCAGTTCGCGGTCGAGCGCCGCCTGAGCGAAAAAAGCGCTTGCCGACTTCAAGATCTCGTTGGCCCGCCGCAGCTCACGGTTCTCCTTCTCCAACGTCTTGAGACGTTCACGCTCTTCTGTCGTGACACCGGCCCGCGCGCCGCTGTCGATCTCCACTCGCTTGATCCAGTTCAGCAGGGTCGTCGGTGTGCAGCCTATCTTGGGCGCAATCGACTCGACCGCCGCCCACAGCGACCGGTACTCGTCACGATGCTCTTGAACCAGACGCACCGCACGCTCACGCACTTCAGGGGAAAATTTGTTGTTCTCGCTCATGGCTCCATTCTCTCAAGAAATGAAGCCTCCTCAAAACTGAACTGACCCCCAAGAGTTGGACGGTTAAATTTTAATGGGATACTGCCCGTAGCCGATATTCCATTGGACTCATTCCGCCAAGCTTGAGTTTGATACGGTGCCGATTGTAGTAGTCGAT
>JAUZQE010000108.1 GCA_030733815.1 Yanghanlia caeni | reverse complement strand
CAGACGCTGTGGCTACGCAGCACGGACACGCTCGTTGCCATTTACCACGGGCATCAGCAGGTGGCCGCCCATCGGCGTGCCCGCCGCCCGGGCGAGCGCCTGACGGTTCGCGACCACTTGCCGCCCGAGGCCGTGCGGTTCCTCTCGCGCGACCGCCAGTGGTGTCTGGAGCAGGCCGGCAGGATTGGCAAGGCCACCCAGGCGTTGGTGGCCTGGTTGCTGAACGACAAGGTGCTTGAGCGGCTGCGCGCGGCCCAGGGTGTGCTTCGCCTGGCCGAGCAGTATGGCAACGCACGCCTGGAAGCAGCCTGCGAACGGGCGCTGGCCCACGCGAGCCCCTACTACCGCACCGTCAAGACGATCCTTGCGGGCAACCACGATCTGCGCCCACCCGCACCGGACTACTCCCCGCAGAGCTATGCCGCGACAGCCCGCTTCGTGCGCCCCGCCCATCGCCTGTTCGACGACACCTCTCTCACGCCGCAATAACCTTCTGGAGACCCCATCATGAACCCCATTCCTGCACTCACCCCGCACCTGAAGCAACTGCGCCTGTCGGGCATCCTGGACTCGCTCGAAGCGCGCAACCGCCAGGCCATCGACAGCAAACTGGCCTACACGGAATTCCTCGCGTTGCTGATCGAGGACGAGATTGCCCGGCGCGAACAGAAGAAATACAGCACCCGGCTGCGCCGGGCGGCGTTCCGCACCACCAAGACGCTGGACGCCTTCGACTTTAACCAGCTGCCCAACGTGAACCGCGCGCTCGTGCACGAGTTGGCCACCGGCCGGTACATCACGGAATACGCGCCCGTGCTCATCGTCGGCCCCTGCGGCACCGGAAAAAGCCATCTTGCACAGGCCCTGGGCCACTGCGCCGTTCGCCAGGGCATTGACGTGCTCTTTA
>JAUZQE010000107.1 GCA_030733815.1 Yanghanlia caeni | reverse complement strand
GCGTTTGGCTGAATCCAGAGAAGGAAACGACCGTTATCCATGTGCATAGTGAACTAGAAGCAGCATGACTCATGTTCGTGAGCGGTACATCTCCCCCATCATTGTTGACGGCACCTCGCTCAGGCATCGTATCGGTTCCGCATGAAAACAGGAGAACCGCGAATGTCGATGAGCCATGGACCGGGACAGGCATGGTGGGAAACACACTTGGACGCGATTGAGCGTGAGGGCATCGGCACCAAAGCTTACGCCCAACGCGAGGGGCTGCCGGTGTCCAGCCTGTACTATTGGCGCCGACGCTTGAAAGTGCAGAAGTCGAACACGCCGCAACCCGACAAACCGGCCTCCGAACCCGTGGCGCGGCAATTTGTGCCGGTAAGGCTGGGAGACGGGGGGTACGCTGCGGCCGCCGGCTCAGTCGATCACTATGTGCTGACACTGGGCGAGGGCCTGCGACTTGAGTTGCCCGGTTTGCCTAGCCCGCAGTGGTTGGCGCAGGTGCGCCAGGCCCTGACCGAGCGGGGGCGCTGATGCATCCGGGTGCCGTGATCGGACAGGTCTACCTGTGCTGTGTGCCGGTGGACTTTCGCAAGCAGATCGACGGGCTGGCTGCCCTGGTGCAAGGCGAGCTGGCGCTGGATGTGTTTGGCAATGCGTTGTTCGTGTTCGTGAACCGTCAGCGCAGCCGCATCAAGATTCTTTATTGGCACCGCAACGGCTTTTGTCTTTGGCAAAAAAGGCTCGAGAAAGAACGCTTTGCCTGGCCGTCGCCTGGCCCGCACACCACGGTGACGCTCTCACCCAAAGAGCTGGAGTGGCTGCTGGAAGGCTTTGATCTCTGGGCCAATTATCCGCATAAAACACTGAATTATCAATCGGTTATGTGATAATCGTGGTATAATGCTGCATGTCTGATCGCCAT
>JAUZQE010000106.1 GCA_030733815.1 Yanghanlia caeni | reverse complement strand
GATCTGCCACAACGACCTGCCCGCCGCGCATCGCCGTCTTGTATTCCAGTTGCCGACGGAACTCGAAGAAGCCCATATCGGCGATGGAGCGGGCCAGATGGCGGTTCCTCACCATGCCGCGCACGTTCAGGTCCTCAATGCCAATGGTGTGGAATCGGCGCGTGAGGTCCGTCGTGAGCTTGTGCAGGGCGTCCGAACGGATCGCGGCAATGCGGGCATGCAGCCTCGCCAGCTTCGCCTTGGCCTTGTTGCGATTGGCTGATCCTTCTTGTTTGCGGCTCAGACTGCGCGAGAGCCGTTGCAACCGGGCCAGCAGCGCCTTGTGAGGCTTCGGACCGGGGATCGGCGGCTCTCCCGTTGAGAGCGTCGCCAGCGCCGCAACACCCAAATCCACGCCCACCACGCCTTGGTTTTTGGCTTGGGGTAGATGTGAATCGTCTTGGGTATCCACGGCAATGCTGACAAACCAGCGGTCGGCCACACGGGAGACCGTGGCCGACAGGATCTTGCCCGCGAAGCGCAACGACTCGCGCATGCGCACCCATCCCAGATTGGGGATGCGTATGCGGCAGCCGTCGATGCTGAACTGGTCATTGGTGAGCGTGAAACGGTCGTGCACGCCCTTCTTGCGGGGCTGCGGATATTTGGCGCGGCCAGCGAAGAAGTTCTGAAATGCTTGTCCCAACTGAATGATCGCCATTTGTGGCGCGTTCTTGGTGACTTCAAGCATCCAGGGAAATTGCTCGCGCTTGATGGCATTCAACTGGCGGCGCAGCGCCGCCTGTGTGGGCTTGGTTTGGCGGTTGTCCAACTTCCATGCCTCATACTGGCGTTTCCACTCAGCCAGCGCCCAATTGTAGGCAAAGCGGGCCGTGCCTGCTGCGCGGGCAAAGTAGGTCGCCTGTACGTTGTTCGGATCAAGCGCGATGCGGTGCGCGATCAGCATTGCGATGCCTCCACGGCGGCCTTTACGCC
>JAUZQE010000105.1 GCA_030733815.1 Yanghanlia caeni | reverse complement strand
ATTCATAGCGAACCGTGCGGTTAAATCGCTCCACGTACGCGTTCTGCTGTGGCTTACCGGGTTGGATATATTCAAGCCGAATACCGCTGCGCAAAGCCCACGAAACAATGGCCGCACTGAGGTATTCCGGGCCGTTGTCGCACCGAATTGCTATCGGACTGCCGCGCCAGTCGATGATCTGTTCAAGCGTACGAATCACTCGTTCCGAGGGTAGCGAGAAATCCACCTCTATACCCAGTGCCTCGCGATTGAAGTCGTCAATCACATTCAGCAGCCGTATGCTACGGCCATCAATGAGTTGGTCGTGCATGAAATCCATCGACCAGACCTGGTTTACGGCGGTCGGCACCGTCAGCGGCTGCGGTGCCTGCCGTACGAGCCGCTTACGCGGCTTGATACGCAGATTCAATTCAAGCTCCCGATAGATCCGGTACACGCGTTTGTGGTTCCATCCGAACCCTTTGACGTTGCGCAGGTACAAAAAGCACAGACCAAAGCCCCAGCTCCGATGGTTATCGGTTAACCGCAGCAACCAGTCGGCAATCTCGTCGTTCTCGGTGTTGTTCTTGGCCACGTACCGGTAACACGTCTGGCTGACCTTGAAGGCCTCACACGCCAGACGCACCGAGACACCTCGTTCATGCACCGCGTGTTGGGCCATCTCGCGACGACGAGACGGCCTTACCACTTTTTTTCTAACGCCTCCTGCACGATTTCGGCCTTGAGCTTCTCCTCCACGTACATCTTGCGCAGCCGTGCGTTCTCCGCCTCCAGCTCTTTCATACGCGCCATCATGGGTACATCCATGCCGCCGTACTTCGAGCGCCACTTGTAGAAGGTTGCCGTGCTGATGCCCAGCTCCCTGCAAAGCTCCGGTACCGCCAAGCCGGCCTCTACCCGCTTGAGCGCTTCCATGATCTGACTATCCGTAAACCTCGACCGCTTCATCTTGTAGAACTCCTCAATGAGAAAATTCTACTTCTGAACGCACCGCTTTTGCGGGGGGATTACC
>JAUZQE010000104.1 GCA_030733815.1 Yanghanlia caeni | reverse complement strand
CCTCAATGCGCTTGCGCACCTTCTGACTGGTCTTGTAGCCCTCGTGTCGGGTGATCCGGGCATCCACCGCCGAGTGCTTGTCCTTGGCCGCTACGTGCGGCGTGACCTTGAGCTTTCGGCAGCCCTTGATGAAGGCCTTGCTGTCGTAGCCCTTGTCGGCCCCGACCGTAGCCCGCTTGTTCTTGTTGTCCCGACGCTTCAACATGGCCAGCGCCGCCTCGCGCTCGGCGGTGCCGCTGGCATGGGTGATCTCCACGTCCACGATCAACCCGTTGCGGTTTTCCATCAGGATGTGGCCCATGTGGCACAGGCGGGACTTGTCGCCCTGGCTCTTCTTGAACAGGCGGGCATCGGCGTCCGTGGTGCTGGCGTGGGTGTCGTTGCAGCGCTCCTGCCCTTTGAAGTCCACCTCGGGGTTGCGCCCGGGCGGGCTGGCGCTGTCGTCGTCCCGGCGCTTGAAGCTCTTGTGCGAGGCCCAGGCCTCGATCAGCGTGCCGTCCACGCTGAAGTGTTCGTCGCTGGTCAACTTCGCCCAATCGGCGGTGTGCTTGACCCGCTCGAAGAAGGCGCGGGCCAAGTCTTCGTTGAAGAGCCGCTCGCGGTTGGCGCTGAAGGTGGAGTGGTCCCAGACCTTGTCCTCGATGTTCAGGCCCACGAACCAGCGGTACAGCAGGTTGTACTCGATGGCCTCGACCAACTGGCGCTCGCTGCGGATGGAAAACAGGATCTGCAGCAGCAGGGCCTTGAGCAGCATCTCCGGCGGCACCGAGGGGCGGCCCCGGCGGGCGTACACCGCGTCGAACTCGCGGTTCATCGTCGCCAGCAGCGCATCGACCACGGCGCGCAGCTTGCGCAGCGGGTGTGTCGCCGGTACCCGCTCTTCAAGGCTGATGTAGCTGAACATCGCCCCCTGGAAGTCTTGGTTGCCTCTCATCGTCCTCGTCCGCGTCGTTCGCCGATCGTTTCAGATCATACTGGCCGAGGCCAGCGTCGGCGGGGGATTTTTTCAACGGCCTG
>JAUZQE010000103.1 GCA_030733815.1 Yanghanlia caeni | reverse complement strand
CGACACGACGCCGCCGTCCTGCCCCCCGGCCGCCACCGCGATCACCCACGGCATGCTGACGACGGGGTCATAGTTGGCATTGAGCCCCACGTCACGTTCGTTGCCAGCCGAAAACACCGTAATGATGCCCAACCCGTCGCGGCCCAGTTCGACCAGGTTGCGAGCCGCCGCATGCATATAGGCCTGCCACTCACCGGCTACGGGGTACGGTCTGATGGTACCCCAGCTATTGTTGTAGACGTCAACGCCCTGCTCCACCGCCTTGGCGACGCTGTCGGAGAACAGCAGATAAACGTTCTGTTCCAAGGGAATGTCGCAATCGAACAGCTGTATGGCGTACCGGTAACCGGTGATCTCTGCTCCCCACGCCACACCGACCCCCCCGAGGCCGTTGTTGGCGGTCGCCGCAATCAGGCCGGCCACAGACGTACCATGGCTGAGACCCTCCTCCCAGGGGCGTGATCCGGCACCCGTTGAGTGGTGGCTGAGATGCCAGGCCAGATCAGCGCGGTAATTCGCAATCAGGTCGGGATGGGTTTCATCAAAGGCGTCATCCAGCGCCACCACGAGCTGCCCCTTGCCCGAGTAATCGGGCCACACCGGCAACACGTTGATGTCGTAACCGGCCACGCTATAGGGGGTGTTCCCGGTATTGTGCAGGTGCCATTGCACCGGAAACAGCGGGTCATTCGGCCAGATCGGCGTCTGCGTGGCCGCCCACATTGCGGGTGTCGAGGTATCGCGGGATGTTTCCATGGACTTTTCTGTGTTGTTGGTTTCGGGTATGTTGCGGCGGCCTAAATCCAGAGCGCGGTGTCGAGACTGGTAATGACGCGGCCTTCGGCATGACCGTACATCAGGTAATGCAGTAGCGGGTCGAGCCCGGCGGCGGCCACATCCGGGTTCGCGCTCAGGTAAGCCCCAGCATCCATCCACGCCGAAGGCGCACGCCCTTCATGCCAGCCCGCCGTCGTGTAGTGCTCGAACCCATTCGCGATCCGCCCTTGCGCCACGGCATCGGCCACATCGGGGTTGGCCGCCAGGTACCAGGCTTCGCTGAACAGGCTGTTGGGGTTGCGGCC
>JAUZQE010000102.1 GCA_030733815.1 Yanghanlia caeni | reverse complement strand
GATGGCCTGCGGTCATAGACGGCTTGCTCCAACGCATCCAGAACGAAGTCCGTTGTCATGCTGCTGGAGGCTCGCCAACCGACAATGCGCTTGGCATAGGCATCGATTACAAAGGCCACATACAACCATCCTTGCCAAGTGGACAGTGGAGTAAGAGACCGGGCGTAGTCGAGCTATCTCCCGGCCTCTCCTCCCCGAACCGGACTTGCACCTCTCAGCGCATCCGGCTCTCCATTCAAGCGTTGCTCATAGCAAAGGCGACATCGGGATAGCGCGACTCGATGGTGCTGCGTGTCTTATCGCGCAAAATGTACGGATTCTCCGACGATGTCGCCAGTTTGCTTTGCATTTCACTGATTATCAAAGGTCTTCACCTCTCTATGGTCAGTTAATCGACCAAGCAAACCACTTCAACTGCCTCCCTTCGCCATGTGGCCGGCTTTCCCGACCTCGGACTACTACGGAGGCTCCGCCAATCTGCACGTCATCGGGGGCACACTCCCTTGGCATCCATGCAGACCTTCCCCAGTTCACATGTTGGACTCAACGCATGGGCGAGGCTGCCTGTCGCAGTCTTTATCCTTGCTTGCTGCAAGTCGTCGCAAACACTACGGTCTAGCTGCGCGCTCCCCGTCGTTCCCTGCTGATCAGCCTACTTGTCCAATCAGCATTCGTGTCGCTGGGCCATACCTGTACCCAGCTCCCGTTCGCGTCCTGCCCGTAAAGCGGTGTGGGCAGGGGTGACATTTCAACCCTCAGATGCGGTTTAACAGGTTCGTGTTCCTCAACCGTCCCATGCTCAGCCTAGAGACTTATCTTGGCGTAACCGCTTCGCCTCAAGCCCCGTTTCCCACGGACTACGTCACCTTGCCAGTGTCGGCAAGTCACCGCCGCTTCGGCTCACTTCCTCTCGCAGCAGAGGAAGGGCATGCCCCGGTACAACAACGTCAACTCCTCCGGGGTCCTGCATTCCAAACATGCTCAAGCAGCTTCACCCCCATGCAGGCGGGCTACGCTGGCTGGGCGTACCATAGGTGAAGTCAGCGACCCACAGTCGATTCGGGCGATCGGCCACAAAGTGACGCTTGACCAGATCTCTGGGGCAT
>JAUZQE010000101.1 GCA_030733815.1 Yanghanlia caeni | reverse complement strand
TGGAGCATTTCGCCAACCGGACGCCGTGCCTGATCGGGATGGAGGCGTGCTCGGGCGCACAGCACTGGGCACGCGAGCTGACCAAACTCGGTCACCAAGTGCGGCTGCTGCCAGCGCGGTTCGTGAAGGCGTTCAACATCGGCAACAAGAACGATGCGGCCGATGCGCGGGCGATCTGGCTGGCGGTGCAGCAGCCGGGGCCGGTGGTGGCGGTCAAGACTGAGGCGCAGCAGGCGGTGCTGGCGCTGCACCGGATGCGTCAGCAACTGGTGAAGTTTCGCACCATGCAAAGCAATGGTCTACGCGGATTGCTGACCGAGTACGGGGAGGTGATGGGCAAGAGCCGTGCGGCGTTGGATAAAGCGTTGCCTGAGGTGCTGGCGCGGCTGTCCGAGCGCCTGCCGGCCATGCTGATCGAGTCGCTGCGCGAACAATACGCCAGACTGGCGCAGTTGGATGAGCAGATCGTGCAGATCGAGCGGCGTCTGGCGCAGTGGCTGCGTGAGGATGCGGCGGTGCAGGCCATCGCGCAGATTCCCGGCGTGGGACTACTCACGGCCACGGCGGCGGTCGCCAGCATGGGGGACGCCAGGGCGTTTCGATCCGGGCGTGAGTTTGCCGCCTGGGCGGGGTTGGTGCCGCGCCAGACAGGCTCGGGCGGCAAAGTGCAGTTGCATGGCATCAGCAAGCGCGGCGACACCTACCTGCGCACGTTGCTGATTCACGGCGCGCGCAGTGTGTTGCAGCATGCCAAAGACCCCGGCCCGTGGGTTCAGCAGTTGAGGCAAAGGCGCCCACCCAACGTGGTGATCGTGGCCTTGGCCAACAAGATGGCACGAACGATCTGGGCGGTACTCGCCCATGATCGAGCGTACCAGTCAGGACACCTCAGCGTCAGGCCGGCATAAAGCCGACCGCACTGAGGTGATTGAAGATTAACAACATCAACGGAGGTTGATCGTCGAAGGTTGCGTGGGCAATCGTCAAGTGATGACAAACACAGGTCGGACCGGGACTTGCCAAGCCTGAATGGTGTCTAGGGTCTTGAGCCCGCCAGGAGAATGAGGCGCAAGTCAGCGGATTTCATCGGGGCCCGCAGCAATATCGGCTGCAACAAGGCCGGATATAGAGCTGCACCCTACCTCGTCTGTCATCAACAACGAAAACCCTTGCAAACCGGGAGGCGGTCATATAGA
>JAUZQE010000100.1 GCA_030733815.1 Yanghanlia caeni | reverse complement strand
CTTGATGCCGATCTGCGTGGCCGCGTATCCCAACGCAATGGCGATGTGTGTCTTGCCCACCCCGCTGGGGCCGAGCAACACGACGTTCTCTCCGCGTTCAATGAAGCGCAGCGTGGCCAGTTCGTCGATCTGCGCCCTGGGCGCGCCCACGGCAAAGCCGTAGTCATACTCATCCAGCGTCTTGATGGCCGGGAATGCGGCCATGCGTACCAGGGTCTGCCGTGACCGCAGCTGACGGGCATCGCGCTCGGCGCGAAGCGTCTGCTCCAGGTAGTCCAGTAGTGTCCAGTCCTTCTCGGCGGCTTCGGCGGCCAAGGCGCGGTAGTGCTGCATAAGGCCTTCGAGTTTTAGCGCCTGGCAGTAGTCGTCGATGCGCTCGTGTTGCAGGTTCATGCCGTCACCTGCGTCAACAAGCGTTGATACGTCGACAGCGGATGCTGCAAGGGCGTATGCATGGCGTGCGACCAACGACTTTGTTCGGTGTGCATCGGGCTGGCCTGCTGGGCGGGGCCCGATTGCGGGCGTATCCGGTAGGGCGGCAAGGGCCGCAACATGGCGCGCTCGACCTCTTCAAACAACGCTGCGGGAGTGCGTTGGGTGACTGGATGTACCCGTTGATTGGCCACATCACGAAGCCATTTGCGTACTTCGGTATTCGCGGTCTCCACATCCACGCTCAAGCCCATCTGCTTGAGTCGACTGGCCAGCGGGACGTAGAAATTGCCGCGCAGATAACGGTGAAAACGCTCCACCTTCCCCTTTGTGCGAGCCCGATACGGTCGGCACAGACGCGGCAAGAATCCATACTGCTTGGCCAGGTCAAGCAGTTGTGGGTGCCAGCGATGATGGCCCTCGCCGTAGGCATCGCGCTCCAGCACGATGGTGCGCGCGTTGTCGTACAAAATCTCCTTAGGCACTCCGCCCAAGGCTTCGAACAGCGTGTGGTGACAGCGAATCAGCGTCTCCGCGCGTTCGTTCGTCGTGTACTGCGCCCAGCGCCAGCGGCTAAAACCCAACGTTGCGGTGAACGCATACAACGGATCAGCGCCGCGCCGAAAGACGACGAAATCGCATTGCATCTGCTGACCGGCGGGCGTCTCAAACCGCACGACCGGATCCGGGGTCGGTACGGGCCGGTGCGCGCTCATGAACGCCTGCAAGCTGCGCAGTTGGCCCTGATAGCCGAGTTCTCGAAGTTCCCGCAACA
>JAUZQE010000010.1 GCA_030733815.1 Yanghanlia caeni | reverse complement strand
TCCAACGTATTTTTGATTGGAACCTATTCTCTCTATCCAGCGGACGCCTTCAAGACGGTCAAGGCTGGACGCTTACGTTTTATCTCTATTTATCTAATCGAACGTGGATTAGCCATAGATGATGTTGAACGCAGCTACATCAGCAGCATCACCAGCTGCACCAACGATGGTGATAGAACCGCCGAAGTCGCTCAGACCGCCAGCCAGATCGGTAATGACGAGGTCACCACCGACATCTGAGAACACCAGTTGACCGGCATTCGATGCGAAGGCCGAGAGATCGAGACGATCGCCAGCCACCGGATCATTACCCCAAGTGAAGTCTGTGATCACTACATTGCCGATATCATCGGCAACGAAGCTGAAGACTTCACGAGCAACGTTAGCGATGAAGTCGACATCGGTCGTCGCGTTATCGCCGTCGCTGGTTGCGCCAATCTCATACGTGATGAACTCACCGAGAGCCAGGGAGCCAAAGTCAGCACCAGACGCGTCAACCATTACATAGGTTGCCACATTGGAGACGTCCAGTACATCGAAGCTGGCCAGGTCGTCTGCCAGCCACACCTCAGCCTCGTCGGCAACGACGGTAATGCTAACCAGATCCCGGTTGCCGTAAGTGTCGCCCCAGACATCGATGTAAGCGTCGGCACCTGCCGACACGGTCACTTCTGTTGCACCTGTATTGTTCAGCCAGACGTCAACATCTTCGACAGCCGTTGCATTAACCGTAAATCCATCGACATCGCCGTAGACATCAGTCAAATCAACCTCGGCGTCTTCTGCTGCATCGACCACGATGTCGGTCAGTGCTTCAAAGCCCTGGCCAATTTCCATCGGCACTTCCGCTTCGCCAGGAACGTTGGCGGCAGGATCAAGAGCAGCGTTCAGAGTACCTTGGACGCCTTCCGTGAGGGGAGCAACGTTAATAATGTTGATGTCAGGGTGCTGTTCATCGCTGGCATCATCCCAAGTGAGGATGATCTTGCCTGCGGCATTGCTGGAAGCTGTGAAGCCGTAATTACCAGCGTTCAGTGCCGCAATAATATCGTTAATAGCACCTTGGGTGTGATTTGCGGCAGTGTTATCAAACGGGAGAAATGAGGTGGTGGTTTGATACGGAATGGTAAGGATGCCGCCTGTGGCTGTGAACAGATCGCTGGCGAAGGTCACTTGACCAGAAGTGGTACGGAATACGCCGGAACCGACACCCGCTGACGTGCTGATTGCCAGCCCCTGCACCTGTTGCACACCAGCCACAAATGGCTGCCCGGCAACGCCTTGCAGTTTCACCCCGGCATCACCGCCCGTCGATGTCACATTGACCGTGGTCAAGCTGTTGACGTCAGCGTCTAAGCCGCTCGCATCGATTTCAACAGAAGCGCTGCCTGTGGCCGTAGATGTGATAGTCTGCAGATTGCTCACATCGTGCGCAGCATTGCTGGTGATGTCCAGCGCGCTGTATGAGAATACATCGGGATCTGCAACTTGGTTAAGCGTGAGCGTTTCAAGCTTAGCGTCAACATCGACTCCCTCAAAGCTGCTGAGCTGATCGATATCCAGATTGCCGTCTGTAACGTCAACGGTCAGATTGGTTACGCCGGTTGTGTGCAGATCGACGTCTTCGAAGCTGCCGTTGGAAGCCAGTGTCAAATCGGCATTGGGGCTAGTGACGGCCAGCTCGTTGTTGTCGCCATCCAAGCCTTCGTCGAACAACACGGTGCCCAGATTTTCGTCAAAGCCGGTCAGATCCAGGGTGGCGTCATTGTTCAGGAGGACATCATTATTCAGTACCAAGGTCTGAACGTTGGCTACGCCACCGGTGAAGTCCAGATTGCTCAGGTCCACATCATCATCGGCGTCATCGACCCACAATGCGTTTTCGCCTTCGCCCATGTCAACAGAGAGGTCGCCGTTCACAGCGTCTTTGCTTACCAAGACGTTGTCATCGCCAACGCCAGTCTTGACGCTTTCGAGATCTGCGCTACCGGACACATCAAGATTGAGGTCACCGGTGTACTCTGTGCTGTCCAGGGTTTCGAGTTCGCTGAAATCGGTGTCGCCTTCGAGATCAAGTATGCCCGAGCCGCTGATGTTCAGGTTTTTGATGAGGTCCGCATCGTCATCCAGATTCAGGTACACGCCGTTGGATACTTCGAGATTCAGCGTGTCGATGTCGCCGCCGCTATCCAGCTCAATGGACAGGTCCGCGCTATTACCATCACGGCCAACTTTGTCGGCGGTGACGTTTTGTACATCAATATCGGCGACGTCGCTATCGTAGACGACGACGGTATCGCCTGTGACGTTAGTCAGGGCGATGGTTGGGGCGCCGCCTTCGGCGTTGACATTGACGTTACCGAGGAAGAGATCGCCGCGCGAGTCGATGTTTTGCAGGACTTCGTAGCCGCTGGCGCGGGCCAGGTCCAAGCCGCCTGCTGCACCGTTTGCAGCCACAGTCAGATTGTATTGCTCAATATTTTGAATTTCAGGGTTTTGAGCGTCGAACAGACCGCTGAAGCCGCTGAGGCTGGCGTTGAGTACGTCGTTACCTTCACCGCCATCCAGGCTGTCAATGCCCTGCAGTGTTTGCTCGGTGACCGGCAGCTCGCCAGCCCTGCTTAGAGGAGCATCGAATGTATCGTCGGCGTCAGTACCGGTGTATTCATCGACACCAGTAGTGAGCGTAATAGCGCGGTACTCACCAATCCATTTACACATCAAAGACTTACGCGCGTTTTTAAGCCCTCGAAGCGCCCACTTCCGACCATTTTCCTACCGCAAAAGGCATATTTTCAGTCTGATCGGATATTTTCTTTGTCTTTTCAAAGACTTAGCCGCGTCACCTATCTATATAGACGCAATTTGCAGCCAATCCGACGTACCAACTACCTACCAACCGAAGCCATCGAGTGCAAAGGCCACCCAATGTGTCTCATCAGGTGGCCTTTGTGCCTTTTGGGTGGCTCGGGATGCTGTACTCATTGTGGCGCATCAGGCGGGTTTTGTGCCTTGAGAATGACGCCAATCGCCCCGTCATCGCGGGTGACGAATTCAATACCGGCCAGGGTCAGGGCCTTGGCCACCTTGTTGAGCGTGGAGCCTCGGCTGTCGGCCAGCGCCCCTTCCATGCGCAGCAGCGCCGACATCGAGATGCCCGAGGCCTTGAGCAGGTCTTCCCGGCTCCAACCCAGCATCGCGCGTGCGGCGCGGATCTGTCTTCCGTCGATCATGGTCGACTCCTCTTCTTTTTACTCAGTCTTGGTAGGTGAATATTTCTGTTTGATTAGACGTTTTTTGTGTCCTTTCCGGCGTATTGTATCGTAGTATAGCCCTCAATAGATAGAGGAGCACGACGATGCCAGCACAAGCGTTGACGACCGAATTTCTGGCGACACTGCCAGGTCGCGAGCCTGCCTCCGGGGCCGTGAGTTACTTCGATACGGAGATCAAGGGATTCTTGCTGGAGCATCGCGCCAGTGGCGGAGCGACCTTCTACTTTCGCTACCGCGATGCGGCCGGCAAGGTGCGACTGAACCGGATTGGCCGGGCCGATGAGATTTCGGTGTCGGACGCCCGGGCCAAGGCGCACAAGATGAAGCAGATGGTGACCGAGGGTGGCGATCCCAAGGTGGAGAGCCATCGCTTCAAAGATGTGCCGACCTTCGGGGATTTCGTGGCCGAGCGGTATCTGCCCTACGCCAAGACGAGGAAGCGCAGCTGGGAGACGGACGAGACGATGCTGCGCAATCACCTGCTGCCAGTGTTTGCCGATTTCCGGATGAATCGGATCACCCGCTCCGATGTGGTGGCCTTCCACCACGCGGTGTTCGAGAAGGGTTACGCGGCCGGCACCTGCAACCGGATGATCGTGCTGATGAAGTTCATCTACAACTGCGCGATCCGCTGGGACATCCTGCCGCCCAAGGGCAATCCCTGTGATGGCGTGGAGCCCTTTGAGGATCACGGTGCGCGGGAGCGTTACCTGACGACCGAGGAGGTGCAGCGGCTGTTTGATGAGCTGGACACCAACCGCAATGTGCAGGTGGGCCAGGTCATCCGGCTGCTGCTCTACACCGGTGCTCGCAAGCGGGAGATCCTGGATGCCCGGTGGGACGAGATTGATTTCAACCGGCGGATGCTGACGGTGCCGGCGGCGCGGTCGAAATCGAAGAAGCCGCGCCACATCCCGCTGTCGGATGCCGCCATCGCGTTGTTGCAGTCGCTGCCGCGCCGCGACGATATCCCGTATGTGTTCTTCAATCCGAAGACCAAGAAGCCGCCGGTGTCGATCTTTTACGCCTGGGACTCGATCAGGAAGAAGGTGGGCTTGGGCGAGGTGCGGCTGCACGACCTGCGCCACAGCTATGCGAGTTTCCTGGTCAATGCCGGGCGGTCGCTCTACGAAGTGCAGAAGCTCCTCGGCCACCACGATCCGAAGGTGACGATGCGCTATGCACACCTGTCGCCGCAGGCGATGCTGGAGGCGGTCAATGTGGTGGGGAATGTCGTGGGGCGGCGGCCGGTGGTGGTGAGTCAGGCTGCGGTGGTGGCCACAGCGTAAAATACTGGCAAACCGGACGAGTTGTCGGTTATACTAGTCGCACATCTCCCCAGTCGCCTCGGTGGCTGGGCGCGGGGCTACCTTCGGGTGGCCCCTGCTTTTTTGTGGGTACTGATGCGTACTATCGTCTACGTCGATGCGTTCAATCTGTACTACGGGTGCTTGAGGCGGACCCCATATCGTTGGTTGAACATTCAGAAGCTCTGCGAGCTACTGCTGCCGAAGAACGACATTCGGGCAGTCAAGTATTTCACAGCGCTGGTATCGGCTCGCCCAAATGATCCTGATCAGCCTGTACGTCAACAGACTTATCTGCGCGCACTGCGTACTTTGCCCACGACAGAGATCGTGCTCGGCCACTATCTGACGCATAACGTTTGGATGCCCAAAGTCGTGCCTCCTGGCCAGCCGCAGGAATACGTCGAAGTCATCAAGACCGAAGAGAAGGGTTCCGACGTGAACCTTGCAACGCATCTGCTCAACGATGCTCACCACAACCGATTCGACGTTGCGGTGGTCATCTCCAATGATTCTGATTTGCTGGCCCCGATCAAGATCGTGCGCGCGGACATGGGCAAGAAAGTCGGTGTCCTAAATCCGCAGAAAAACCCCAGTCGCGCCATCCTGCCCCACATTGACTTCATCAAGCAGATTCGCTCGGGCGCACTTGGGGCTGCGCAATTTCCTGATCAGATCACGGACCAGCACGGTACATTCACCAAGCCAAGCGGCTGGTAGCCACGCCCAAACGCAAAAATCCCCCGACCCCACCACCTGTGAAGGCAGTGAGATCGGGGGATCTTCGTGGCTTTCTATGCCGAGTGATGAGCAGGAACAAGCTTGGCAAATGGCTGGAAGCAGCCCTCATCCACGGTGCCGTAGGGTTCGCGCTTGATACGGTACTCGTTTTCCCAGTCAGAGCGATCAGGACCGACTTTCTTGCCTTCCAAGCCAAGCACCAGGAAGTCCTCACCATCCCAAAGTCCTACGTCGCCATTGCGGCCTTTTCCACTGTACCACGCGCCGACCTCGAGGTCTTCCTTTGGGATCTGAGCAGCAATTCTGGCCGGCGCAGAGGGCTCATTCAAGCCTGTGCAGGCGGCTTCAAGGCTGAGGACAATATCGATGAACCGGTTGCCAGCGACCCAGTTGAGCGCCTGTTTGTGGCCCTGGCCACCCTCAGCGACATCCCACTTGAATGCGCGCTGCCGTAGTTGCTTCAGATCGCTCTGCCTCAACGCAGCTTCTCCGCCCGCGAAACCCACCACGATCTGCGCGCCGCGCTCACTGCACAGCGCCTTGATCCCATCAAAATCCACACGGTCTTGATAGTTGAGGTGGCCACTGTCTGAAATGATCGAGGACGGGTTCGGTTTTACGTTGTTGTCGAGTTGCTGCAGGGCCTGACCAATCGTCGCCCACTCCTCGGCGAACGGACCGTCAATATCCATCGCAAGCTCTCCAAACGACAAAGCCTTATCCACACGTTTCAACAGGAGCCCATCACGCTCCTTCAATTGTGCTGGCACCAGATAAATCACATACAGTTCGCGACACTGCGCCATGGCGCCCATGCCGCCAGGGAAACGTGTCTCCAGCATTTGCTGAACTGCGGCGTATTTCTGCGGCTCAGTCGAGGATGCCTTGATGCGTTCCAGGTCGCTTACCAGATAGGCAGCACTGTCCACCCTGATCTTGGATTTATTTTCAAGATAAGTGTCGACTTGCTGAGTTGAAAAACTGCTGCCTGCGGTCTTGAGCTCCAGAAAAACCAGGGCCTGCCGATCTTCGTTGTAGAGCAGGAAGTCGATATTGGTCGACTGCAGGCTGTTTCCTTTGGCGAGTGGAAACTCGGGGCAGAGCATCCGGTAACGCCCGCTCAACGCCCCATCATCTTTCAGCGTTGCCGTCAGCACCTCCGCCAGGAAGAACCCCAGCACCGGCCCGACCGAACGCTCGACCTGCACCTTCGGAATCTGGCTGCCTTCGAGTAAATGGGCCATCAAGTGGCTCAGAAAACTCTTGTTCATCTGGCTGTTCTGCGAATTACTCATGCTTTTCTGCCTCGCTGTCAGTGAGAAAACCTGTGCTCACACGTCCCACCATTCGCCGTCTTGGCGAAACTCGACGTTGTCAAATTGCTGCGGGTATTTTTCCGGTGAGAAGCTGTGAATCGGAACGAGGCGCGCCGGGTTCAAGGCGCGCGCAAACCGTTGCAGGTCACTGGGGCTGGCGTGTCCGGACGTATGGATCTGGTGCATTTCAATGCCAGCCTCTTGCAGCCAATGCAGCCATTTCTGGCTGGCCTCGTCAGCCAGGTAACCCGACCACTGCGAGTAGATGAATCGCGCGCCGTCCAGCACGTCTGCGGCCACCAGATCCTCCATGTGCAATGGGCGAAACAGCAAGACCGCATTGGCCGCCAACTGCTGCAGGCCTTCCCGATACACCCGCTGTCTCGCATGGCGTTTGAGCAGATCAAAGGCTTGCAGCCTGACAATTTGCCGGCGCTGCCGCTCCGGGGTAAAAAGCACCACGCCCGGCCAGAAAGACTGGGGAATACTGTCATTGCCCGTTGCTTCGAGGATGGCCGCCGTATAGAGATCAATGACCAGGGTGCGACCTGCCTGCTTGCAGGCGCGGTACAGCGTGACGACCCGGTCAATATTCTGTGCAGAGGCATAGACCATGACCAGCCCGGATGTTGCCCGGATTTGCTCGAGCAACTGCTTCTCCAGCGCTGCTTCCGAAGGGAACGCATCGTCTTCTTCAAGCCGTGACAGGGTCGTGCCTTCCATCAGCAACACATCGATATTCGATGGTGGGTGCTGCAAGAAACCCTCGAACAGTCGCCCCTTGCGTCCGTGTCCACGAAAATCCCCGCTGTAGAACAGTCGCTTGTCACCCGCCTCTACCAAGAGTCCGTAGGCATCGTAGGCGGAGTGATCGACCAGATACGGCGTAACCCGAAACGGTCCGATCTGGAGCGGGGTACGGTGCTGGAGATCAAAGCCGTCCAAGGGCGGCAAAGGCTGACCGGTGAAGGGCGCAGCCGCCTGAATGATGCGCCGCGCTGCTGCGCCGATACAAACCGGTGTGCCCGGTGGCAAGTGATGCAGCAGCCCGTAATGGTCAACGTGCGGGTGTGAAACGATGACGGCGGCAATCCCTTGCGTGACAGGGGGGAGCAGAGATGTGTCACCAAACTCGCCATCCAAGGGCAGGCCCACATCCAGAAGAATGCGCACGCCCTCGTGCGCAAGCTCAATGCAGCTGCCGCCAATTTGCTTGGTACCTCGGTGAATACAAACCCTCATTCCCCCTCCAGGACGTCGTCGCAATATGTAGTATTCAAATCAGCGCAGGAAAAGTTTACTCCGGCAACAAAAAATCCCCCGACCCCACCACCCGTGAAGGCAGTGGGATCGGGGGATCGTCGTTTCAGGTTGTCGTGCCGGGCAGCACCGGTCAGCGTGCCGACCCACGCCACTTGTCGAAGCTCCTCGCCCCGGTGTAGCCCAGGTAGCCAGCACCGAACAGCCACCACAGGCTCTCGGGCACCGCGCCAAGCAGCTTGTTCAGGTTCTCCGCCGCCTGGAAGACGTGCGTTGGCCACCAGATGCCGATGATGGCGCCCATCACGCACAGCAGGATCACGCCGTAGATCACGTACAGGAACGTCGGCCGTGCCCGGCTGGTCCAGGGGTCCTGCGAGTTGGCCTCAGCCAGGATCGCCGAGAGGCTGGTCTGCATCTCCTGCAGGGCCAGCTGCCCTTCGGCTTGCAGTAAGGCGAGCTTGGCTTTTTCGCGCTCGGCCGGGTCCGGCACCAGGCGGTCGATCAGTCGGATGCCCGCTTCGAGCAGCCCCGGCGCCAAGGTGGTGAGGATCGCACTCATACCGTGCCCTCCACGAATTCAGCCATCCGGTTCATCCAGCCAGCGGCAAAGGCCGACTGCTTGGGGTCGTTGGTGATCAGCCGACCGAGATGGCGCAAGCGCTGACCCAGCACCTTGCCGTAGAGCACACCTTGGTCGGCGGCAGCCAGTGCGGCGCGGGTCTTGGGACCGATGACGCCGTCGGCCGTGACACCGAGCGCCGTCTGCAGCCACTGCACCGCCCGCTTCGGCCCAGAATGCACCGCCGCATCCACCAGCAGATGCAGCAGCGCCGGATGCGTGATGGCTTCGAACCCGGGGCCGGTGATGTACTGCTGGCGGTAGATGGCACGGGCTTCGGTTTCCGTCAGCGCCTGCACTTCGGCAGCGGTGGCGGGGCGGCCGAGCTGGCGCCAGTTGCCCAGCGTCTGCGCGGTGATGCCGAAGTTCGTCGGCCCACCTCGGTCAGCCGGATGATTCACGTAGCCGCCCTCACGGCGGATGATCTCGTCGAGGATGGTGTCGATGGGGTTCATGGCCGCTCCTTGCCCAGACGCGTCTGCGCCCAGCGCTCAAACTGGTACAGCGCCCGGCCACCCATGTGGCCCGAGACGCCCACCAGTGCTGCCGTGACCAGGGGATCGATCTGTGCGGCCTCGCACAGCCAGAAGGTGATGAGGCCTGCGAAGGCCGAGGTGGCGATCTCGCCGATGAGTTCAACCACGTTGAAGACGCGGGTCTCGCCGGACTTGACCTTGCGATAAAAACTCACCAGGCCACCCCAGGCAGCCAGGCCCGTCACCCACAGGTAGGTGATCAGGCCGTAGGTCGAAGGATCTTTTTCGGGCACGGTGGCCTCCTTATGCGTTCGGTTCGGTGGCGGCGTCGGTCACTGGCACGGGCGACGCGCTGAAGCGCTCGCACTCGACTTGCGTCGTGTA
Organism: Yanghanlia caeni; assembly: GCA_030733815.1. GTDB lineage: Bacteria > Pseudomonadota > Gammaproteobacteria > Burkholderiales > Burkholderiaceae_B > Yanghanlia > Yanghanlia caeni. Next base: position 81,674 of record JAUZQE010000010.1, on the reverse strand, counting down.
GCCCTGGACGCCCAGGCGGTGCTCGACGCGCTTGATGCGCCAGTCCGTGGGGATGCCCGGGCGCAGATTGATGGACAGCCGGCCTTCTGCCGCCAGCCTGGGATCGCCCGGCAGGCTGAAACTGAGTTCGCCTTGTCCCCGCTCGCCGGTGTTCTTGCGGGTGGCCGCTGCGGCCTTCGCTTCCGCTTCGGTGGCATGGACGTAGCGGATTTCCTCGAATGGTGGCGATCCGGTGGTCACCTCCCGGCGCTCGCCTTTCTCGAAATCCCACCAGTAAGCCTTGGTGCCGCCGGTGCTGACCTGCGGCGGGGATTGGCCGTTTTCTCCCTGGGCGCTGCCGGTGCCGGCGGGCTTGCGCGCACTGTGCTGGTAACGCCACTGCGCGAGCTGCTCAGGTTCGAGCCGCAGCGTCGGCAGCGTCTGACCGGTGATGGTCTTGGCCGCGCCCTGGCGGGCGAGCACCAGGAAACCGGCTACGGGTTTGGCCACGGCGTCGTGCTTGGCCGCCAGTCGTGTCAGCAGCGCCATATCCGACTCCTCGGTCTGGTCCAGATGCGGGATGGGGATCGCGCCAAGCTCAGGATCGACCTTCGGCGTGTAGCCGTGCTCACCTGCGATGGTCTCGACCAGTTTGCCCAGCGTCGTTGCATCCCATGAGCGTGTCTTGGGACTGCGAAACGGCCCGACCATGTCGGCCGCCTTGGCCGAGACCGACAGCGTCGCTGGGGGTGAGCGGATTTCGATCTCATCGACGATGAATTTGCCCATCGCCACCCAGGCGCGGCCGGCATAGGACAGCGAGACTTCGAGCACCGTGCCGATCTTGGGCAGCTGCGCAATCGCCCCGTCGGCTCGGCGCCGGTCATCCAGCGTCAGGCGCACGGTGTCGGAGGACAGACCGGCTTCATCGGTCACCACCAGTTCGAGCAGCCGGTCGGCCACGGCGCGGGTGATGTCGGTACGGTCGGCGAGGATCAGGAAGGCGGGTTGCATCGTGCGTCTCCTCTACGACCAGATCCGGACCAGCGGCGACACCGGCTGGTCGGTGAGTGCGGGCATCAGCACAGGGGTGCCTCCCGGCAAACGCAGCATCTGGGCGACGGGCAGTCGTGCCAACGGGCGGTTGGCTTCGATCACCAGTGGCAGCACGTCGAGGCGGCCGTAGTGCCGCCAGACCAGCGCATCGAGCATCTCGCCCTCGCGGGCGGTGAGCACTTGGGCATTGAACTTCTTGCGGCTCATGGCAAGGCCTCCTGCAACCCAACCAGGGCGGTGTGGGTTTTTTCCAGCAAGGCGATGAGCTCACCGGCGATCTCGCTGTGGCGCTGGCTGTATTGCACCGGGTCGGTGCGCGCCTGGATCTGACTGGCGGTGGTCCACAGCGCATTGATGGCGGTGAGCAAGGCGGTGATCTGCGCGTCCAGCGCAGCAGATGAACTCAGCGGTGCATTGGCCGCCGTGATCACCTGCTGGACCAGCGGATCAATGGCCTGGATCGTCAGCCCCGCCGACATCAGCTGGCTGTGCAGGCCATTGAGGCTGGCGCCGAAGGTGGCGAGCAGTTCCTTCAAGGCGGCATGGACCGAGGTCACCGTGCTCACATCGCTCCCGGTCCCTGTTTCTTCCAGCAAACCGGGCAACGATCCGAGCAGGTCATCCATCGCGCCAATGGGGTCGGTGAGGACTGAATCGATGACCGAGAGCACAGCGAACGGACTCCAGCCACCCGAGTAGTCGGTGACGGTCTCATCCTCGCCGTAGGCCTTGAGCTTGACCTCAAAGCCCACCCGGCGCGGCTGACCGTCGTCCAGCAGCACGCTGCGGGTGTCGCCCACTTCGACGATCACCCACGACCCCCACACCCGGCCCAGACCATCGACCAGTTGCAAGGGCTCGCCCCGGTCGGCCAGTTCGCGCATTTCTTCCACCTGCGCAAGACCGGCATCGAACCCGGGAAACAGCACCCCCTGCAGTCGGATTTCGGCGGGCTCACGGCCAGTGAACTGCAGCGCAGGTTCGCGCCCGATGCGCGCCTGCTCGGACCAGCGCCAGGACTGGCTCATGGCCAGACTCTGGTAGGTCGCCTGCCCCATCTCGAAACGAAACGGCCCCAAGGCCAACATCACGCGTTCGGCCATGGCGAACCTCCGCAACAGGAAATGGAACTCAGGACAGACGATCAGTCGTGCAACGCGGCACTGGAGCCGCGCAAGGCGTCCCGGATCAGGCTGCGCAGCCGACTGTCGAGCAGATCGGCCAGGGCCTGTGGGTCGCTGCCCGGGGGCGCGTGGATGGTGATCTGCGGGGCGAAGTGGATCGAGGGCGCACCGGGCGTGTGCGGTGCCACGGCCAAGCCCATCGAAGGCCGATCCGGCGAGGGCAGCCGCAGACCCTGTGCTGGCGATACCACGTCAGGGTTGGCCAGCGACAACGGCACGGCCTGCAGCGATTGGGTCAGTCGCCCGACTTCACTCACCACTGCCGGCCCGGCCGCAGCCACCCCTTGCGCCAGGCCGAGCGACAGCGCGCTGCCCAGCGTGGCGAACACCCGCGACGGGCTGTGGATGCCCAGCATCGCTTTGAAGCGGTCACGCACCCTGGCGGCGACTTCCCCAACGGCGGCGACGGCTTGCTCTGCGGCATTGCGCACGCCTTGGGCGAGGCCTTGCAGCAAGCTGCTTCCCAGACTCATGAACTGGCCGGGCAGATCACGCAACGCTGTCAGCATCGAACCGATCACCGACTGCAGTGCCTGCAAGGGTGCGAAAGAACCCAGCGCTGCGGTCAGTTGCTGCCAGGCCGACTGCGCGCCACTCACCACGCTGGCCCACAGGCCGCCGAAGAAGCCCGAGAGAGGTTGCCAGGCAGCTTGCAGTGCAGCCAGCGGCGAGAACGACACCAGCCACCGAAAGCCCTCCATCACCCAGCCCACCAGCGTGCCCACGGCACGGATCGGGAAGGTCAGCGCCGTAAACGCCGCGCTCAATACGCTGCCGATCACCGTCCCCAGGGACTGGCCCGATGCCGAGAGGCTGTCGAATTCATCCTTGGAGAGCGTCACGGGCGCGAGCAGCTGACCGATCCAGCCGACCACCCGGCTCACGCCATCGGCGATGAAACCGAACACCGACGCCACCGCCTGGCCGATGGGTGCCAGTGGCGCCAGCGCCGTGGTCAAGCTGGTGATCGCTGGCTGCACTGCGGCGCGAATGCCTTGGAACACGCCACCCACATAGGCTGCAATAGGGTCCCAATATTTGCGGATCACCAGTGCCAGACCGGCAACCGCCACCCCAATGCCGGCAACGATCCAGGTGATCGGGTTGGCAAGCAGGGCAGTCGTGGTCGCGCCGATGGCAGGGAGCATCGACCAGAAGGCCAGCGCAGCCGACTTGATCGGCGTGATCAAGCCAAGCGCGCCCATCTTGATGCGTGCCCAGGCCAGCGACAGGATGCCCGCGCTGGCCCCGGTTGCTGCTGCCTGCGCTTGCAGCAGGGCCAGCCCCGCGCGGACCGACTGAAACGCCACCTGCGCACCGAGGATCGGCCCCTTCACAAAGGTCCAGGCGTAACCCAGCGCAATCGTCGCCACCTTCAGCGCGAGCACCGCGCCGATAGTCCCCACCACCACTTGAGTGACGACGGGGAACCGCTCGGCCAGCTGCGCCAAGGCCCCGATGGGGGCCATCAGCGCGCCCAAGAGGCTGTTCAGGGGCGGCAGCAGCGCGTTGCCGATGGTGATGCCAAGGCGGGATATCTGGTTTTTGAGCAGCTGCAGGTTGTTGGCCGTGGTGGCTGCGCGCGCCTCGTATTCCTTTTGCATCGAGCCGGCGTAGGCGGTCTCATCGGCCACCAGGCCGATAGCCTGCCGGTAGGTGTCCAGCGAGCCGACCAGCTTGGCGATGTCGTCGGAGTACTCCGCGCCAAACAGGTCGGAGAGCGTGCCCATGACATCTGGCGCGCCCTTGACGGCTTCCAAGAAGTTGATGAGCGTGCCTTGGGCATCCCGCGCGATGTCCTTCTTCAGCTCTTTCGCGCTCAGGCCCAGCTGCGCCAATGCCTGCTGGAATTTCTCGCTCTGCTTGTCGGCGGTGGCGAGCTTCATCAGCAGCGCGTTGATGCCGGTAGCCGCCACCTCCGGGGGCGTCTTGAGCGCCAGAAAGGTCGCGCCCAAGGCACTCAACTGTGCGCCGGACAGGCCGATGAGCTTCGCCGTCGAGCCCGACCGGTTGGCGATGTTCAAAAGATCGGACGCCTTGGCATCCATGTTGTTGGACAGGTGGTTGATGGCGTCCCCGAGCTTCACCACCTCGTCTTGCGTCGATCCGAAGATCGAGCGCAGGCCCGTCATGGCCGCGCCGGCCTGTTGCCCCGACAAGTCGAAGGCCACGCCCATCTTGGCGGCGTCCTCGGCAAAGCGCACCAGTTCATGGCGCGCGATGCCGGCCTGACCAGCCGCGGCGACGATTGCGCCGATGCCGTCGGCCGCCATCGGTATCCTGGTGGACAGCTCCAGGACGTCTTTCGACATCTGCCCGAACTGATCCGGCGTGTCGAAGTTCACCACCTTCTTGACATCGGCCATCACCGACTCGAACTGGACCGCCGGTTGCACCAGGCCGTAGAGCGCGCCGCCCAAGGCCACCGCATCCATCATCTGGGCGCGATAGGCGCTGCGCTGCTCCAGATTGCTGGCCTGGGCCTGTTGCGCGCGGGTCAGGGCTTCGGTGCGGGCGCGCAGGGTCTCCATCGTGGAGCCGAGATGGGCCTGCTCGCTGGCGAGTTTGTTTGTGGCGACACCGGACTTTTGCAGTTCGGTGGTCAGGTTGGCCACCGATGCCTTGATCTGTTCGTAGGCAGTCTTGGCCTTGCCCGCCTTCTCGACCAGGTGATCGAGCTGCCGGGCATAGCGGGCCTCGGCCTTGGCCTCCTGCTCGGCGAGCCGTTGACGCGCAGTCTCCAGCGCAGCGGCGGCGCGGGCGCGCTTGGCCTCGGATAATGCCGGATCGGCTGCTTTCGCCTCGAGCGCAGACACCCTGGCGCGAGCGGCATCCAGCCCCTTGGTCGACCACTGCCCGGAGGCCTTGGCCTGCTGCAGCTGCCTGATCTTGTCCTGCGCCTCTTGCCATGCCTTGCCAGCCTCAATCGCCTGCTGCCGCAAAGACTCCAGCTGCTTGATGCCGGACTGCTTGTTACCCAGTTCGGCCATCGTGGAGCCCAACTGATTCAGCTGCGCCTGGGCACTGCGCACGGCAGAGCCAAGGGAAGCCGCCAGCGTTGCACCGATGCTGATCTGAACAGGATGTGCGGTGGCCATGGGCAAACCTCAGGAAGATGGCACGGCAGACAAGCGCCGCGCAATCGACAAGGCCTCGACCAACTCACTCACCTCCATGGCGAGCAGCTCGGATCGAGGCCAATGGGTGTAGAGGGCGAGCTCCACCACGAGGGCGGAGAGCTCACCCGGATTCACTGCAAAAAACCGCTCAGCACCTTCTGCAACTGGGCGTAGTCCTTCATATCGAGCTGGTGGATGGCCGCTGGCGGCAGCTCGGCCAGGTTGGCAATCAGCCGGATCTCGCGCTCAGCATCAGTCCCAGCCGACTTCTGCGCGGCCAGGTGGTCACCCACCGTGGGGCGGCGCAAGGCGATCTCATTGATCGGCAGACCGTCGTGCTCGATGGGGAAGTTGAGTTTGATGCGTTCGGCAGTGCTCATTCGATGTTCTCCTTATCGTTCATCACAAGCCAATCGCCGCCCGAATCTCGGCCATCTGATCGACCCCGCCGACCTTGCGCACGAGGTTCACGGCGTCGATCTCGACGAGCTCCTCGTCACCGATGGTGAGCTTGTAGTAGTGCGCCGCCACCTGTAGCGTGAGCGTGCTCTTGTCACCCGGCTTCCAGGCGCTGGCCTCGATCTCCTTGCACCCCCCCGCGAGATTGACGATCACCGGCCGGGCCACTGTGCCCTGGGCCTGAATCGCCCCGCGCAGGGTGATCTGCGTGCGGGTGGAATCCAGCAACCCAAAGAGCTTGAAGACCTCCGGATCGAAGTCGGAAATGGTGAGCTCGGCTTCGAGCTTGTCCATGCCCAGTTCGAGCTCGACCGGGATGTCCATGCCTCCGGCGCGATGCTCCTCGGTCTTCAGGGTGAGTTTGGGCAGCTTGATCTCATCGACCCGCCCGGCGTAACCCCGGCCATCGACAAAGAGGTTCATGTTCTTCAAGACGTGGGGTAGTTCGATGGCCATTACAGAATCTCCTCAAGGTAGTCGCCCACCAGGTGCGAGCGGAACACGATGTGCTCGGCCGGGTACGGGGCGGTGAAGTCAAAGTCGAAGTACACCCGCCCATCGGCAATGGCCTGCGCGGTGTTGAGCTCGGGGTCGGCCCAGCACTTGCCACCGAGGATTGCGCCTTGGGCTTTGAGTTGGCGCAGGTAGGCGTTGACCATCTCGGTCACTTCCTCGACGTAGGTGCGGGTGATGTTGCGATCCACCGCCCACAGGTGCGCTTTGACCAGCGACTCGTTGATCATGTCGGCGGTGCGCCGTACCGACAGGAAGGTCCAGCGGCTGTCGGTCGCGCAGGTGCGGTTGCCCCACAGGCGGATGCCGTCGTGGGACACGAAGGTCGCCACCGAGAACTCGTTGAGGTAATTGGCCTGGGTGTTGGGATCGTTGATCGCCCAGGACACGGGGCGGGCGGGTCGCAGCACGCCGGTGACCACCTGGTTAGACGGACTGAACCAGAAGCCGCGCTCGGCATCGGACTTGGCAATCAACCCCGCCACCCGGGCAGAAGGCGGCTCGACCACTTCCGAGCCATCGCGGGCGCGTACCACCAGCCAGGGATCGACGATATAGGCGCGGTCACTGCCAAACTGGGCGCGGTAGTTGATGGCGGCCTCATCGTTGGTGTTGGGCCCATCGATCACCGCAATCCCCCGGGTCTTCTGGGCCACTGCGATCAGTGCATCGGCCACCGCCTTGTGCTGGCTGAATCCTGGGGCGATCAGGATGCGCGACTTCATCTCGCTGCGCGTCTCCTGCAGCGCCGCAATGCCGGCCAGTTGCCCTGTTGCCGGATCGAGGCCGCCGATCACGGCATTGATCGTCTCATCCAGTGTTGCCCCTTCCGGGACGCGCACCACGTAGACAAAGGGCGAGGCCTGGTCCTGGATGGCGCGGATCGCCTGGGGCAAGGTGCCGGCCTCCCCCAGGTGGGCAGCCAGGCGCCGGTTGTTGACCAGCACTGGGACATTGAACGGAAACGGCTCGTCCATGCCGCCATCCAGGCCGCGCGAACCGATGGTGGCCGCCACCACCCCCGAGCCATCCTCGCCGGCGGTCACGGTAACCCGTGCGGCAATCGTCGGTTCGGCCATCAGCGCTTGGGCGACTTCAGCAGCGGTACTGATGCGGGCGCCGTCGAGGCCCGTGGCCAGGGTCACGTCGATCAGGGTGGTGCCCGGGCTGCGGGTGTCCAGACTCACGGCCAGCGGCGCTTCGGGTGCTGTGGCGGCGCGGATCTGTACGCGCAGGGTGTTGCCCAGGGCACCGGGGGTCTTGGCGGTGAAAGTGAGTGCCGCGTCCCCTTGGCCAAGGGTCAGGGTGGCGGCACGGGCGGTGGACGCATGGGGCGCGGTCCCCACCAGGCCAATGACCGAGGACTTGACGGTGCGCACCGTGCGTCCGCCGTCCTCGATCTCGATGAGTTCAATTCCGTGCAGGAATCGGTCTGCCATAACGGTTCTCCAGAAACAAAAAATCCGCCCATGGGCGGAATAAATCGGGGGTGAATGAGGAAGGCAGGTTTCAGCGCAGCGGCTTGCCCTCGTCCGGCTCGATGGCCTTCTCGCAGTGGTTCGGATCGAGCCGATCCAGCAGCCGACACAGCACGCAGGCCCAGCGCTTGCCCTGCCGCTGCGCGCGGCCTGCGCGGCTGCTGATCGTCTCGTCCTCGTGCCCGCCGAAAGCGGCGTTGGCCAGCTGGTCGTGAGCCACCGCCAGGGTCCAGGCGCGGCGACTGCCGGTCAGGGCAGCGGCCAGCATCCAGATTGACGCGATCACCGCTGCGACCTGGCACAGCCCCCACAGCACGAGCATCGACAGCCGCTGTTGGAGGACACGAGCCAAGGCGGCCATCACCGCAGGATCTCCTGCACGCGGGCCTCGGACAAGAGCCCGGCCGCCGCCAGCGACTGCAGACCTGCAACGGTCTGTGGGTCCGTGACATCGACGTACTCGGCCAGTTTGAGCTTGTCCATGAATACCTCGACCATGACCTCGGTCTTGGCGGCGGTGTAGATGGCAGCCAATTCCTCCATCGTGAAGCGGTTCATGAAGGCGAGCTTGGTCAGCGGTGTCGATGGGGTCGGCGTGGCCGCGATGGCGTTCTCTGGCGCAGGTTCAGGAAAGGCATAGCTGCCATCGGCCTGCTTGACCATTCCCTCTTCAACGCTGGTGGCCGCCTTTATCCATTTCAGGTCCGGATGAAACCGGCCCTTGGGGTCGGTGTCGGTGGTCTCCACCACCCGGTCGTTGTCGAGTCGAATCCATTTGGGCATCGCTTGTTCCTCCTTCATCACCACTCAATGGCCACGTAGCCGGGACCGCCATTGCCACCGTTGCCTCCTTGGCCGCCGTAGTAGTTACCGTTGCCGCCTCCTCCACCGCCGTGGCCTCCATTGCCGCCGTTGGCGTAGCGCCCGCCACCCCCACCGCCGCCTCCCAGGAAGCCGCCTGCACCTCCGTGTGAGGAGGTGTTCGAGGAGTAGCAATAGCCGCCCGATCCTCCGCCGCCAGGGCCACCCGTTCCGCCCATCAATGCGGTGGACTGGCCCCAAACACCGGCCGCCCCTCCGCCGTTGCAGTTCAGCAGACGTGGCGTGGCAAAGGAATACTCTTTGACAGTGAGCAGTCCACCCGAGCCGGGCACGGCGGTGTAGAACTTGGGGACCACAATGGCCGCACTGGAGAAGTCGGCCAGATCGATGCCGGCCGTCGAGTAGTGCGTCCCCCACAGCGGGGTGGCGAAGCTGCCATCGATGGCCGGGCCGCCGTTGCCGTAACCCATCGCGTTGCTGGAACTGATCGAGACCTGACCGGAATCGGTGCCGTGACCACCTGCGCCGCCCGATCCACCCCCGGCACCCGAGATGGCGACGTAGTTGGAGGACGACTGCTGCGACCACTGGGTGGTGTTGCCCCCTGGGCCGCCAATGCCACCGCCCCCGGCACCAGCGGCGGTGTAGTGGGATTGGAAACCGACGCTGCCACCGTTGCCGCCATTGCCGAGCCAGGACCCAGCGGCACCCCCGCCACCACCACCGTGGTTCTCCGAGCCGGAGCCCCAGGAGCCGTAGCTGCCACGACCGCCTGTACCGCCGGTGCGGTTAAACAGCGTGCCACCGATGCCCGACCCACCGGCGCCACCGCTGCTGTAGCTGCTGCCGTGGCCATCGGCGCCTTGACCACCGGTGGCCGACAACAGGCTGCCAACACTGGAAGTGCCGCCATTGCCGGCCTTGGTGTTGTTGCTGCTGGCGCCTGCGCCGCCAGCGCCCACCGTGATGGCGAGCACCTGACCCGGGGTGACGTCGTACTCACCCATCGCAAAACCGCCGCCACCGCCACCATTGCCGCCGTAGTAAGTATCCTTGGAGCAGGCACCGCCGCCGCCACCACCGACCGCGATGGCGCGGATGCGCGAGACGCCGGCCGGCACCGTGAACGAGTGACTGCCTGCCGAGGTGTATTCCTGGTAGTTCTTGTATTTGCGTGGATCGACCGTGTCGGTACTCACGCTGCGCAGAAATCGTCCCATTACGCCACCTCCTCGATGCCCCATGCGTTGAAGCTGACCGTGGCGGCGCTGGCCTGCACCACGATCTTCTGACCGGCGGCCAACGAGAGCGCTGTGCGCTCCAGCACCTCGGTCGCCGCCAGACTCACATCAAATTCAATGAACTCGCTCTCGGCCGGTGTGGCCGAGGCGGTGAGCGCCACACGCACCTTGGCAGCCGCTGTGCCCTTGTTGCAGGCGGCGACATTGACCACCGCGCGACGGCCGGTGGGCACTTCGTAGAGGGTCGCCAGCGTGTTGGCGGCTGGCAGCGCCGTTCCCAGAATGGACATCGAGGGGGCTCCTTAGAGTTGGGCAAAGAAGAAGGTCTTGCGCCCCAGCACCAGTTGCTGGGTGACGCTGTTGGCAGCGGCTTGCGCCGTGGCCACGGCCGCATCGGCCGCGCTTTGCGTGGCGGCAATCGCCTGGTCGCGAGCACTGGCCGATTGCTGGATCGCGGTCTGGGCCGCCGCATTGACGGTGGCCACTGTGCTGGCCTCGGTCTGGGCCATCACGGCCAAGGCCGCGTTCTTGGTCTGGGTGACCGAGGATTCCGCTGCCGTCTTGGTGGCGGTGATCGCGGTCTCGGCCGCTGTCTTGGTAGCCGTGACGTTGGCAATCGCGACCTCAGCGGCCGTGGCAATGGTGTCGAGCGTCGCCGACTCCACTGCGTTGGCGTGCGCCGACATCTCCGCCATCTTGATGTCGCCCATCTCCTCGACCTCGAGGACGGTGGCGCGACCACCGATGCGGTCGATGGCGGTGCCGAGGTACGCCAGTTCTTCCGGGGTGGCGATCTCGGCGGCGGTTTCGATCTTGGCTTTGATCGCGCGCACCGCATCGCGCAGCAAGGGGTCTTTGGCCATAGGGAGTGCTCCTTAAAAGCCGAACTGGTGAAACACCCGCAGTTGCTGGCGGTGCAGCCGTTCGGTGAGTTGGTCTTGCCCCTGCTGAGCGGATGCCTCCTGCGCGGCCACATCCGCATCGATGCGGGTGAGGGCTTCACGCAGGTTGAGGACGTCTTCAGACAGCAGGTGCTCGGGGTGCGGCAAGGGATAGCCGCGCGGCGTGCGCTCCTGCGTCATCGGTCACTCCCATCAGGTGACGATGACGCGCAGGTTGCGCACGAAGGGCCGGTGCTGCGGTGAGCCGGATAACGCCAGCTTCACGCGCGTGGTGCGGTCGGCACCGACGCCGACAAGGCTGGTGGCCTTGTAGGTGCGTTCGACCCAACCGTTGCCGACCTCCACACCCGAGGAAAGCGACAGCGCCTGGAAACTGCCCGGCGTGCCTGACTCCGCCTGCACCGTCACGCTGGACGTGCCAGGTGTCAGGGCATCGAAAGTCACCGCCACATTGAAGGTGGCAGCAGCCGGAATGGCGCGCGACAGGTAGTCGCCAGCGGCCTCCAGCGTGCCGAACACCAGCTGCGTGCCCGGATACAGGATCGGACTGGCCGTCTCCGTGCCAGTCAGCTTGGCCGACACGGCCAGGTTGCCCGAGAGCTTCTCGCTCAAGGCCAACCCCTGGTCTTCCGACAAGGTGTAGATCCGCCCCTGGGCATCGGTCGCCAGAAACTGCACATCGGTACCGGCGGCCGGACGCTCGACGCCCGCGAGCGCCATCACATCCGACAGGTTGGTCACCGTGTACTGGCCCAAACTCACGGTCTTGGACTGCTGCGTGAAGCGGCAGGCCAACAGGCGGAAAGTCAGGTCTTGCGTCTGGTGCGGCGTCCAGGTGCTGCCGTTGGAGGACGAGAGCAACACACCGATTTGGTAAGGCTGCGCCGTCACCCAGCCGGTGCGCGGGTCGTACTTACCGAGTTCGGCCACCGACACGGCGTGGTTCGCATCGTCGGTGAGCACCACGATGGCGTACTCGCGGTTGGCCTCAAGTGCTACCGGATCGAGCGTGATTCGGGTTGGGTTGCCATCGGTCTTGATGTCGACTGCAGCCAAGCGACCCTCGGTCAGCACCGTGGTGGTCGGGATGCCAACCTGCGTCTCGCGGATCTGCACGATCACCGGCGCGGTCCCGCCCTTGGTGGTGAACCACAATTCCAAGCCACCGATGGTGCGGCGCTCGGGCAGCGTGAAGGTCTGCGCCAGCGGGTCCCAGCGGCGCACCACGGTGGTCAGAATCCGCCGGCGCGTCTCGGTGACGATCTGGCCGCGACCGACGTAGGTGGCGGAGCCGTAACTGCCACCGGCGCCGAGGAATTCGACCAGCTTCGCGCCAGCTGGGATCGCCTGCGGGATCTGGAACGTCCCCGTCAAGATGCCCGAGGCATTGGCCGCCGTGCCAACCGGCTGCGAAATCCCGATGCCGTCGAAGCGCAAGGCGGCCAGCGCTTCGCTGGGTCCGAACCCTTCCACCCGATAGGCAACGTTGAGGCTGCGCAGGAACTGCACTTCCTCACTGGAGGAGGCCAGCACCTGCTCCGAACGGCGAACCTCGACGACCTGCTCGAGCACGCCGCTGCCGATGATCAGGCGCTCGGTGACGTCGGACGCCCAGGTGGTGTTCGTCACCGTGAACTGGTCGACGGCCGGATTGAGCGTCACCCGGGCCGGCACCGGCTCGAAGGCCTGATAAGGGTTGATCTTCATCGAACCCGTGCGGGCCAACTGTTCGATCACCGGCGTCAGGGTGTAGTCGAGCGTGATGAGCGCATTACCGTTCTCCTTGGCGTGCTGGGCGGATGCCGTGATCGGCAAGGTGAGGACACCGGCCACAATCGCCCCGGTTTGCGCCACGCCCTGGTCGCGCAGATCGTCATCCAGAAAGTTGTCGACGAACAACCCCTTCTTGGCGGCGGGCTCGCGGATGTTGGCGTCCACCCGCAGGCGCTCCAGGGCCATCAGATCGTAGAGATCGGCAATCTGGCGCTGCATCGCGGTCAGTTCCGAGACCTTGATGGTGCGAATCGCCACGTTACGCACAACCGGCTCCGAACCACTGCGCCAGTCATAGGCGATCTCGGCCAAGGCCAGGCGCGAGGCGGGCACCGTGGGCGCGACGGGGTTCCTCACCTGGCTGATGCCCTTGATGCGCTCGACCTGGCCGTCAGCGGTGAGCGCCAGCACATCGACGCGCGGCAGCTTCCACTGGTAGTCGATGTACATCGTGGAACCCTGGACGACGCCCGCCACCTTGAAGCCGGTGTCGGTCAAGTCGGTGGGCGTGATGCTGGCGATGTACTGGTAGGTGACCTGGTAGCTCGACCCCGGGGCTGGCTCAGCGCCGCCGGGCGACCAGTCGATCTCATCGCCCACCACCTTGTAGTCGGTGCCCTGGGCGTAGGTGGTGCCGCCTTGTTTGACCTCCAGCACCGCCACGACCGTCGGTTCGGTCAGCACATCGCGGCTGCCGGTGAAGGCACCGTGCACGACGGTCTCGGTCTTCTGCTGCGTGACCTTGATGTCGAGCACCTGGGCGAGCGGCGGGCGGTTGATCGTGACGATCATCGAGCCGTCGCCGCTGTCGTTGAAGACCTGCGGTTCCGAGGACACCCGCTGCAGATCCGGGTCGATGGGCAGCCGCAGACGCTGCGATTGGCTGCGCTCGACCTTGAAGCCGTCGATGTTGGCGCGCCCCTCGGCGACCGAGAAGATGTGCTCTTGGGCGTCAAGATCGGTGCTGAGGAAACGCACGCCCAGCCCCTCGGTGACGTAGTGGCCGTTGGCGTCGTAGTCGTAGCGCGCCAGGCTCGCAATCACGCCATCGAGCACCGGCGGCTGAGTGCGATTCTCCAGGATGCCGTTGTCCAGCGCATAGATGGCGTGAAAGTCGCCGGGCTGACCGTCACTGGTGTCCGCGCCTTCCCAGCCCCAAGCGAGGGTCTCTTGCAGGCGCCCGGCACCGGGCTCCTGGTAGTTGCGCACACCGACGGCGGGTTCGCGCAGGCTGGGGTCTTCGAGTTCGGTAACCGTGCGGGTGGTGAAGCGCACGCCGACGGCAATGCGGCCGGTGGTCGGCACCGTGAAGGTGGCCGCCGGCACCTCGCGCACGGCACCACGCAGATAGACGCGGCCCGCCTCCAGCGTTACTGCGCCGGTCTCGGGATTGACCTGCAGATTGCAGCCGGACACGATGTCGCCGTCCTTGAGCAGCGCATCGGCCACGCCCTGCAGGCGGTGGATCAGGGTGCTCTGGATCTCGTTGAGTTCTCGGGACTGCAGGCCATCGCCGGCACGGAACAAGAGCTGGGTGTAGTGCTTGGCCGGGTCGAACAGGTTGTAGTAACGCTCAAGCATGGGTGGCCTCGCGATTTAGAAAGTGACGACGAATTCGAAGGTCTCGCGCGTTGAGGGCTGGCGCACGATGGGCACCGAGTTCTGCAGCACGAGCAAAATGCCCGGATCGGTGATCTGGGCCGGAATGAAAAACTTCTGCCCGATGGGCAAAGCGGGATCGGTCTGGGTGCCGACGAAGAGGCCTTGCTCGCGCACCACGCTGGTGGCGGCGTCCTCGAAGTCAAAGCGCACCCGGACGAACAAGTGATTGGTCGGATCAGCACTGAGTCGGTAGCGCCCAGTCGGCACAACGATCTCGCCCTCGGGGTCGGCGGCAACGAAATGCACCTCATCGACCACCCGGCGGCCGACTTCGCGCAACAGCGCCGTCTGGCCGATGGATTCGGGCGGATGGGAAACCTTGAAGTGGACCGTGACGTCACCGCCTTCGGGAATCGTGCTGGCCGGCAGACGCCGGATCACGCCCTCGCGGGCATTGGCGCTGTAGTCGGCATCCAACACGTACTCGGTCTGGTCATCGAGTGAGGTGACGCGGATGTCGGCCAGGTGCGTAAAGCCCAACTCGATCACCCCCGCTTCATCGAAGGATGCGCTGATCGCCTTGGTGGTGTCCCACAAGGGGTCGCCCTCGCCCAAGGCGAGGTGCAAGGTCTGTTGTTTGATCGCGGCGGCAAGGGCCGCGCGACCGCTGGCAGTCAGGATGGCCATCGGGTGCTCCAGAAATGAATGAGGGGTAGAGAAATCAGGACTGCGTGCTGTGGGCGCTGCCGATCAGCTCGCGGGTGTCGGTCCAGGTTGAACGTGGCCAGCGCGCGCCGGTCCAGGTCTGGCCTTGCCAGATGGCGCGGGCACTGAGAACGGGCACGCGTGCGGGAGAAACTTGTGAAGCGGTGCCGGCTTCAGCGCTGCGGGTCAGCAGGCGCAAAAGGCTCGGGCGGGCGTCGTCGAAGACATAGGGCAAGTTCTCGGTCAGGCCAGAGATGCAAATTTGCATCTCTGTCAGCGGCCGCCACTCGACCTCGGCCACATCCCCCAAGGTGAGATCGCCCAGGGTGGGCAGCGGCCGGGTGCGCAACAGTGCTCGCCGGGGCGTGCGGGTATTGACCTCGCCCAGAATGCACTCACTGAGCACCACCTGCGCCCGTTGGTACAGGCGTGGCCGCCATCCAGCGGCATCGGGCAGGCCCACGTTGCCGAGGGTGTGATCGCGCCGCACAAAACCCCGGTCGAGGCTCGGCACAAACTCGCCCAAGGCCCACATCCCCAGCGCCTGATCGGCGCGGGCCTGGACCCGGTGGGTGGATTGCCGATCATGCTGGCCGTGCAGCAGCAGGGCTGGCACGACCAGGTCACCCGGATGGCCCCGAGCAAATCGCTCCAGGACTTCGACACGAATCAGCCGGTGCGGCGTCGCGGACAGCTTGTCACTGCCCCCCAGGGTGATCGCCTGCCCCACCTCTTGCCAGGCAAAGCGCGGCAGGTTGGCGTTGATGTCGCCCAAGGGCGTGCTGTCCGAGAGCACCACCATCGCCCGGCAGAACTTGCGCTCAGGCACCATCCCAACCGGATCGGGTACGCCCAGCGTATTCGCCAGCGTAAACAGGTGCGAATGCAGAATCTCCTCGTTGGGCGTGTGCCCAGGATCGCCCAGCGCCGAAAAGTCGAGCAGGTAACGGTCGATGAGGCGGGCCACCGCAAAACGCACGGCCTCACGGTTCGGCGCGATCTGTTGTCCGGATGCCAGCGTGTGCTGTGCGAAACCGCGCCCAAACGACAACTTGGTCTGCCCATCCCGCCAGAACACGCCGCTGTGATCCGACAGCAGCGCCTCGCCCAGCCGACTCTCACCCGGCACCAGACGGCGCAGATCCCAGCCGTGGTAGATGCGGGACAGTCGGGATCGGGCTGGTGCCGACAGCCGGGCAATGGCGATCAGGTTAGCGATTGCCCCATCGTCATCCAGCACCTGACCCGGATCGAACTGGAACTCGGCAAAGTGAATGCCGGGGGTTTCCTGCTCGACCGTGGCGGTCGCGCCGATCCAGGACAGGGCGGTCGTGAGCGCTGCCGGGGTGCCGCGCAGGCGTTGCCAGCGGATACCCTCGGCAATGGCCCGGCGAGGATCGGGCAGGTAGGGCAACAATTCGCCCAGGCCATATTCCCAGATCAGCCAGGGCAACAGACTGTCGCTGGGGTCGGTCTTGAACCCCTTGAGGGACTCAGTCTCGCCTCCCAGTCGGGTCAGCAGATCGGTCGAGAGCGACAGCGAACATTCGAGTGCCGTGGCGTTGGGCGGCAACAGGTGATCCGATGTCATGCGCCCTCCTGGGTAGAGAAACCCCAGGGCGGTGTGCTTACCGGTCTCTGCCCGCGAAGGTCAGCTGGACGTCGGTCAAGCGCACCGCCTGGGTGCTGTGAATGCGGATGTCGGCGTCCGGGCTGATCAGCTCGACCTTGTGGACACCGGCTTGCTGCAGCTGCCCGATCAGCCAGGAGCGCGTCAGGTCCCAGCCGAGCACGGCGGCCTGGGCGAGTTCTCGGGTCAGCCGTGGGGCGAGGCCCTCAAACACCGCCATCGGCGTGTCGGGGTAGAGCCAGATCTGGGCGGCCACCGTCACCGGCACGAGGCTCACCGGCACCACTTCCACGGTGTCGGTCAGCACCCGCACGTCGTCGCGCAGCACGGTGGCGCGCACCGTCTCCAGCAAGGCCTCGGGGACGGTGTCGCTGTGGCCCGTGGGCAGCACGCTGATGCGCACCCGACCCGGGCCGGGGCTGTCGACGGCGACATCGGCCACCTCGGGAGATGCCGACAATGCCCAGTAGCGGTAGTGCGCCGCACCGCCCGCATTGGCAAAGCCAATGATGCGGGCGCGGATGCGCCGACGCAGCGGCTCGTCCTGCTCCTGGGGCAGACGCGTCACGCCATAGAAGGCACCCAGGTGCTCCAGGTCGTTGCCCACCGCAAAGGCCAGCAGGTTGGCCCGCACGGCTTCGTTGATGCGGGCGCGCAGCAGCAACTCGCGGTAGGCCGCCACCTCGATCAGCTTGATCGCCGGGTCGGATGCCAGCAGCGCGCTGTACTGCGGATAGCGCACCTGGAAGTCGCGCAGCAGCGCGTCGAACACGGTCTCAAAGCGCAGGGTCTCCAGCACCTGCGGCGTGGGCAGGCCGGCAAGCTCAGGCGCCGGGGCAGAAGTGAAATTCATGGGCGTTCTCCGCTGGTCCTGCTACCGATGCTCAGTCCCGACAAGGTGACCGTCTGGCCCTCAAAACCCTGCAGCCGCACTTCACCCTCCAGGGTCAGTTCGACCCAGCCGGCGCGGGTGTCGGTCAGGCGCACGCGGGTGAGCTTGAAGCGGGGCTCCCAGCGGCGCAGCGCCTCGGCCGTGGCGGCGTAGAGCTCCACGGCCAGACGTGGGGTGATGGGCTGATCGATCAGCTCCGGCAAGCGCGAGCCGTAGTCGCGGCGCATCACGCGGGTGTTCAAGGGCGTGGACAGGATGTCGGCGATGCTCTGGCGCAGGTGGTCGAGGCCGGCCAGGGGCTGGCCGGTGTGGGCGTTGATTCCGAGCATGGTCTCATCCTGAAGCGAGGGAGGAATCCGGCAAATTTGCCGGTTTCCTCGGGGTGGCGGTTTCAAGCGGCATCTGTTGCCTACCCACCCGCAAAGACGTTCGGACTGCCGCTGGCAGCCACCGAACCGCAGCTGACCGGATCGCCAATGCGGCACAACTGTAGGTCGTTGCAGTAGACCGTGCTGCTGCCGGCGGCGAGTTTCCCGTCGTGACAGGACTTGCCGCAGCAATGCGTGGACCAAGCATCGCTTTGCCGGTGCGCGGCAATGCCATTGACGAAGACATTGGGTGATCCCTGAATATTGGGCCGGGGTGACCAACAGGCGTGGCCCGAGCACTCACTGGCGAACTTGGTGACGGCGGGCATCGACAGCCTCCTTCAATGCATCACGCCCGGGGGTCCAGTCGGCACGCACGCGCAGGATGAACTCGGCGCTGTCCGAGCCCTTCCCCTGCGCAAAGTACGCGGTAACCCGGAAGGTCCAATCCAGCGTGGGTGCCTTACGCGGCGTAAAGCGGATGATCTCGTCGGCTGCAGCCGGGATCTCCGGGAAATCCAGACAGGTGCCGGTCTGCCGACCGCCGTCAGCCAGTGGGATCTGGTACTCGATCTCCACGGGCGGAAAGAGGCCCGTGATGACCTGTGGCACGGCGATCACCAACCCGGCTTCATCCTGGCTGACCTGCAGGCCGATGATCTTGGGTCGCGGCCCGACGATCTCGAAGTCGTAGTGGCTGGCCGGTGTGCCGTTCTCGTCGGCGGCCACAATGGGCGCCGCGACGAAGGTGGCGTTGGCCACCACCTCCAGCCAGGGGATGATTGCCGGGTCAGGTGTCCAGGTTGCCATCCATCACCTCAGTTCAGATCGATGCGCGGGCCAGTGATCTTGATGCCGGCATCGCTCATCTCGATCTTGCTCGGCCCCACTTCCAGGACGATCTTGCCGCCTGCGGGCACCGACAGGTGCCAGTGGTGCTGGCGGCGGTCGTACCGCACGAACGCGCCGTCGTCCCACACCGTGCAGCTGATGTCGGCACTGTCGGCCGGCGGCGGATAGACGTCGCGGTAGAGCGAACCCACTACCACGGCCTGGTTGAGATCACCGCCGGGGGCGATCAGCACCACCTGTTCTCCCGGCTCCGGCGCGTGCCAGGTGCGGTCGGGGCCGGCACGCACGGTGGCAAACGGCAGCCAGGCCGTGAGGATGGGACCGGCCTGTACCCGCACCCGGGCCTTCTTCGCATCGAGTTCGGCGACTTGCCCCAGCATCACCACATTGCTCAGCCGCCGCTCGGCTTCGGTCATATCCTGGTGCAGATGGCGTTCGCTCATGGCGCGGCTCCGGCTGGATCAAGCAGGGGTTGATACTCGGACTCGTGCAGCACCCCAATGCGCGGCGCCCAGCTGTAGAGCGCCTGCAATGGCAGCGCCCCCTCGGGTGTTTCCACCACCCGGGTCCAGTAGCTGACCTCGAACGACAATCGAGCGGCCAGCACCGGCGTGTCACCATCACCGCCCTGATCGACCTCGGTGCGGGTGAGGCGCGTGCCTTCCACCAGCAGTCCCAAAGTCTCATCGGCATCGAGGGTGGCTTCCACCGCCTGTGCCAGCACATCGGCCTCCTCAGCTGCGGCGTCACCACTGGTGATGATTTCCACCGACAGTTCGAGCTTCCGATAGCGCAGCCCCGGATCGGCGTTGGGTTGATCTTCGATGCGCTCGTCGCGGGTGTAGATCAGGATCGCCGGCAGCTTGCCGGCAAATAGCGGGGTGCTGCGGTGGATGCTGATGCGCGAAGCGGAGATGCGCGGGTCAACCTTCGGCAAATTTGCAGAAAGTCGGGCGGCCACCGCCTCACGGATCAGGGTACGCGGATGCTTCATGGCCGCCCCCTTTGTGCAGCATCAGTTTCAAGAAGCCATGGCCATCGGGGCGCACGTCGACGATCAGGTAGAGCACACCTTGCACCGTCACGGCATCACCTTCGGTCGGGGTGGCCGGCAGATCGGCCTGCCGCACCTCCAGCACCGGTTGCACCATGGACACCGGCACGCCCGTGCTGGCGTCCACCTCCTGGTGCGCCGCCGAGAACACGCCCCGGCCCGGCAGCGCCTCGGCTTGCCCTTCAAGGTGAAACACCACCGGCTCACCGAAGGTGGTGAGCACGATGGATGACATGGCGCGGGTCAAGTCACCGAAGACCGTCATGGTCACCTCCCATCACGATCACCAGCCATTGCTCGAGAAGAGCCGCACGGTCAGCGCCGGGCGTTTCACAATCGGCAGCGGATTCGACTGGGTGTAGATGTCGACGCCGGTACCGTTCGGACGCGCCAGCTGGTAGGCATAGAGCTCCTGGCCATAGGTGCCGACGGCGTCCATCAGGTTCGCCGGGGCAAAGTAAGTGCGGAAGGTGTCCAGCGTGCCCAGCGGGAACGCCACCCCTTCGCGCGGCGGAATCAGGCGCACGGATGTACCGTTGGCCAGCGTCACCGTACCGAAATACTCCTCGAACAGGATGGAGCCAAAGCGGAAGCCCCGGCGCACATCGTCGCGCAACGGATTGGTACCGGCCGTGCCTTGGTAGAAGGTATAGGCCTCCTTGACGGTCTTGTGCTTGACCAGGGCATCGAAGAACTCGGGGCTGACCAGGGCGTGGATGGTGGTCATCATCTCGCCTTTGAGGTTCTCCTCGATATGGCGGGCCACCTGGGTGCAGTGGATGACCATGTCCTCGGTGCCACCGAACACGAAATCCACCTCGGGCTTCTGGATGCCGAACTCGTCGTGCCAGTCGTAGAGGGTGTTGCCAGCACCATCCTTGGTGATACCCAAGAGTGCATTGACGCGCATGTACTCCAGGGTCTGGGCGTGTTTCGCACGCATCCGGGCAAGTTTGCGGGTCATCACGGTGACCAGCGGGTCTTCACCAGCGGCCAGGCCCAAGCCCCGAATCCCCTGGATTTCCTCGGGCAGCACCACGTCGTTGTGCGGGATGTGGGGCACGGCAAAGGAGCGTACCGAGCGCTTGTCGGTAGTGCCCACGGTCGCGGGCGCACCGGGCGCCACGGCCGGCAGCAAGCGCAGTTCGCCTTCGATGGACTCGATGGTGACGTTGCGCTGGGAAATCGGCTCGGGTGCAAACAACCCCAGCTGGCCGACCCGGCCATAGGGGTTGGGCAGCATCTGGATGGCGGCCGACATCTCGGCCAGCGTGAAGCCGCCGGCGTCGAACGGATTGACGATCACGGTCATGGAAAAACTCCTGTGAATTCGAATCAAGCGGCAGCGCGCACGACGATGCCGTGGGCAGCCAGTTGCTGGTGTTTGAGGGATTTGGCGGCGGCGTCCGTGACCGAGGCATCAAAAGCCAGCGCACGGTCGGCGACGATCACCGGGCCGCGTGCGAGCACGACGGCCTGGGTGTCAACGTTGCTGGCAGCGACCGGGTGCAGCAGCACGGCGCAGGCGATCTCAGCGCCCTCGATGCCTGTGGTCGCTGCGGCCGGCGAAAACGTATAGACGCCCGTGGCGGTGATGCGACCGAGCACGGCACCCAGGGGATAGGCGGCACCGGCCTTCAGGGTCACGGTCTCGCGGGTGTAGTCCGGGTCGGACTCGCGCTTGATGAGGTCACCCAGCGTCGACGGGGAAATCAAAGGTGTGCTCATTTACGACCTCCATAGGCTTGGGCCGCTTTGACCAAGGGGCTGTCAGCGACGGATTGGGGTTGGGTGGATGCGGGCGCTGGTGCTTGCGCCACGATGTCTTGCGCCACATCGCGTTCGGCCGCCTGCTTCAGTACCGACTGGCGCAGCGCATCCGGGGTGACGCCACGGGCCAGGGCCAGGGCGGGATCGACCGTTACGCCGATGCGTTTGGCCTGGGCGGCGATCTCGGTGAGTTCCGCGAGCTGGCGGCGCAGTCGCTGCTCCACCTGGGCGGTGATGGCCGCTTCATCGAGCGGCGGCGGGGTCGGGCTTGAGTTCGGCGCGCCGTCCTCGTGGACATCCTCCACCGGCGCATCGGTGGTGTTGTGATCGATCATGTAGGTCTCCTTCTGGGTCAGTTGAGATGGATGGGATGCGCGGGCGGCCGACTCATTGCGCGACCTGCGTCCGTCACGCATGGCAAGCTGGCGATGCAGGGCCGTGATCGCATCAGCGCGGGTACCGATCCGATCGGCCAGGCCCACGCGGAGGGCGGCTTCACCGCGATAGACGCGAGCCTCGGTGTCACGAATCGCCTCGGGCGTGAGGCGGCGGAACCGGGCGACCAAGGCGATGAACTGGTCGTACAGTTGCTCGATGTCGGCCTGGATGTCAGCCGCGACCGGTGCTGGCAGCGGCGCGTGCGGATGGCCGTCGACCTTGTGGGCGCCGGCG
This sequence comes from Yanghanlia caeni, assembly GCA_030733815.1. Classification (GTDB taxonomy): domain Bacteria; phylum Pseudomonadota; class Gammaproteobacteria; order Burkholderiales; family Burkholderiaceae_B; genus Yanghanlia; species Yanghanlia caeni. The sequence continues at coordinate 59,603 of JAUZQE010000010.1, read as the reverse complement.
TGCAGGAAGGTGTAGTTGAGCCCCGCCTTCGCATCGGCCATCGACTCATCGACGTGCACCGCCACCACGCCAATCGAGCCCACCTCGGCAGTGCGGGTGAGCCAGATCCGGTCGGCGGCACTGGCAATGGCGTAGGCGGCTGAGAGCGCGGCTTCATCGGCGATGGCCCAGAGTGGCTTGCCCGAGGTCTCTGCCAGGGTGCGCAATCGCTGCGCCAGATCGAACACCCCACCCGCCTCACCGCCGCTGGAGTCGATTTCCAGCAGCACGGCGCGTACCTGCGGGTCGGCAAAGGCCTGCTCGGCCATGGCCTCGATCTCGTGATAACTGGTGAGGCCACTGGCTGCACCGATATACGAAGAGCGACGCACCAGGGTGCCGAGGATCGGGAGGATGGCGATGCCGTCCTGAACCTGGAGGTCGCCCCCAGTCCGCTATCAGTGCGGCTGGGCGGTGGCGTGGCCAGGGTGTCGCCTGCGAGCTTTCTGGCCACCACTCCGAGGATGACTTCGAGTTTGGGGCGCGCAATGAGGAGTGGCGTCCCATACAGGCGGGACGCCAGGTAAGGCAAATCGGTCATGGGAATTCCTCAGTTCGAGGGGGCTGGCGGCGGCGCCTGCGCAGGAGTCGGTGCCGGGACCGGTGCCGGCTCACGCCCGAAACGCAGCCCCAGGCTGTCCTCACGCCGGTGGTCGCCTGCGATCTCGGCATCGACCATGGCCGCATCGAAGCCGCGCTCGGCAATCGCCTGGGTGCGCGACTTGAGCCCCGCCTCGATGGCGTTGATCTCGGCACGGATGTCCTTCAAGGGGTCGACCCAGTCCCAGCGGGGTGGCAGCCAACTGCAGTCCAGGTAGTCAGCGCGACGGGCCTCAAAATCGGGCAAATCGAGCCGCCCCGAGAGCACCGCCGTGTCCATCCAACGCGCCCACACCGCCCGACACAGCTGAAACACCAGCACCGAGTGTTGAAACGCTTCGATGCGGCGGCGAAACTCCAAGAGCGCGGCACGGGTGTTGGAGTAGTTGGCCTTCAACATATCGGCCGACAGGTTGGCGTAGGGCAGCCCCAAGGCAGCGGCCACCTGTAGCAAGGTGCGGTACTGAAACGACTCGTAGTTGCCCCCGACATCGGCGGGTGTCGAGAAGGTGATGTCCTCGCCGTCGTCCAGGATCTGGAGTTGCCCGGGTTCGAGCGGCAGCAGCGGCTCGCCCCGGTCGTCCGTTTCATTGCTGTTGTCGAAGTCGCGTTCGGGCCGGCGCACGAAGCCGACGAACATCGCAGCGACCTTCTTGCGATCCAGCTCGGCGTCGTCGTACTGGTCGAGCAGAAAGAGCTTCACCAGCGCCGGAGAGAAACGTGACACGCCTCTGAGTTGCCCAGCGTCGACGGGATCAACGATGTGCAGTACCGACTCAGCCGGCACCCGTACCGTCTCCCCGGCCAGCCCCGGATCGGTGATGTCGCCCGGGTGGCGGCGCAGGAAGTGGTAGGCGACTCTCCGACCAATGCGGTCGAACTCGATGCCCTGGCGAATGCGGTGGCCGTTCTCCAGCAGCTGGTTGTGATTGAGCGGCAGCATCTCGGCGGGGAGCATCTGCAACTGCAGCGGCACGGACAAACCATCCTCGGGCCTGCGTGGTCGGATGCGGAAGAACACCTCCCCGGCGATGAACAGTTCCCGGGCGGCCCGCCGCTGCTGACCATAGAAGTCGGTCAACCCCTCGGCATCGGACTCATCGGTCCAGCGCAGCCACAGCCGTTGCACTCGGTCCTTGAGCACCGCATCGGCAATGCCCGAGGAGGGCTTGATGCCCGTGCCCACGGCATTGCCCGCCCAGGACTCGACCGCATTAGCGGCATAGCCGTTGTTGCGGATCAGGTACCGGGCGCGGGCGGTCATGTCAGCACCAGCGGCCTGGATCAGGGTGTTGACGTGAGCACGGCTGGCAGCGAAGGTTTTGAGGCGTCGCGCGGACAGTCCGCCCTCGAAGCCGCCGATCATGGCACCCACTTTGCGGCGCAGGTTCTGGAGTGCCTTCATCACAATCCCTTCCCTGCGTAAGCGCGGATGCGCCTGGCGCGCGGGCGGCCTTCTGCCTTGGCGATCTCACGATCCAGGTCTCCCAGGGCAGACTGCAGTTCGGCGTCCGACTTGTAGGTCACCCACTTGTCGCCGGCCTTCACGGTGAGCACGCCATTGAAGCGCGCGGCCTGCAGGGCTTCGCGCTGGGCCTTGAGTTGTTCGAGGGTCATGGACAGCACTCCCGGCCAGCGGGAGGCTGGCGGTATCAGAGGTAGTTGGAAGAAATGGCCATGCGCCGACGGCGCGGGCTGGCGGTCATCGGGGTCGAAACAGGGGTGCTCTTGATCTGGCGAGTGGAGGGCACCGGCGGCAGCGCCTCGACCCGCTTGTTCAGGTTCAGGCCCATCGACAACAGGCCATGCAGCGCGGCGTAGGCGTACACCCGGCAGTCCAGCGCTTCGTTGCGCCGGCCATCCGGCTTCCACCAGAAGCGCTGCGGGAAGCCCTTCACATACCGGGTCCGAATCCGCTCGGCCGTCAGCTGCTCGAAATACTGCGCATCCCGATCCAGCGGAAAGTGCATCGCGCCAGCACCGGCGTCTGACTTCTTGAGGCGGGCGTAGATGGCTTCCTTGGCCGCATCGACGCCCACCGTGAACAGATTGACCTTGCCCTTGTTGGCCTTGCTCGGACGCTTGGGCCAGATCGGCCGTTTGCCCGAGCCCCCCTTGATCGCCCAGATGCGCTTTCTCTCGCGGCCTTTGCAGAAGGCGTAGGCCGCCAGGGTGTGGTGGCCGCCGGTGTCGAGGCAAGCAGCTTCGATGGTCAGGCCGTTGGCCAGGGTCTCGTGCTCGAAACGATTGCCGAGGTAAGCATCCAGTTGCGACCAGGTGTCCGGTGCCGACGGGTCGCCCCACAGCACCTTGTAGTCGATGGACCAGGACTCCTCGTCTCGGCCCCAGCCGACCACTTCCAGTTCCAGTCGGTCGTCCTGCACGTCGATACCGCAGGTGAGCAGTGCCACCTCAGCCGGAATCGCAGGCCCGTAGGCTTCACGACGTTCCATCAGGCCCTCCGCATCCAAGGTCTCTCCCTCCCGGTCTTCCCAGGTCTCGGCCAGTTTGGTGTTGACCCAGACCTTGAGCCGCACCGGATCGTCCTTGGCAGCGTGGTGCTCCTGGGCGATCTCACCCCAGGTCAGCCACGGGCTGTACAGGCTCGACAGATGAAATCCCACCGTTTTGCCATCGCCCTCGGCCTTAGCCGTCCAACGACCGTTGGCCAGCAGTGCCGGTTTGCGGTACTCGGGATGAATGCCGTCGCAGGCTGGGCAGTGCCATGCGGCGTCCGCCATCTTGCCGGTCGGCCACTTGATGTCCCGCCATTGGATCTGGCTGTGCGCCCCACAGTGATCGCAGGGCACCTCGAACACCCGCTGGTCCGACTCCAGGTAGGCCGCCTCGATGCGCGAGAAGCCTTTGAGCGTCGGCGTTGAGCACAGATAGACCTTGCGATTGACGAAGGTGGCAGCGCGCTGCACGGCGAGCGCCACCGGATCGCCCTCGCCATCGGCATCCCCTGGATAGCCGTCGACCTCATCCAGAAACAGGTAACGCACCGGCATCGAGCGCAGGCCCACCGCCGAATTGGCGCCGGTCATGATCAGCACGCCACCGGGGAATTCCTTCATCAGCTGGGTGTTGCCCGAATCGCGGCTGCGTGGGTCTTTGACCCGGCTGGCCAGTTCAGGGCTGGCTTCGATCAGCGCATCGACGCGCTGCTTGGAGACGCGCTTGGCGCCTTCCACCGTGGGCTGCACCAGCAACATCGGCCCCGGGGCGTGGTGGATGACGTAGCCGACCCAGTTGAGTCCGCATTCGGTTTTACCCACCTGCCCTCCGGCCATGAACACAACACGCTCGATGCGCGAGGTGGCCGACAGCGCCTCCATCACCTCCTTGAGATACGGCGTGCGACTCGTCGACCAGCGGCCGGGTTCGGCTGAGGCGACCGACGAGAGCATCCGGTGCCGGTTGGCCCAGTCATCGACGGTGAGGATGGGATCGGGGGCAAGGCCCCGTTTCCAGGCGGATTCGACCGCCGATTCAGCAGTGTCGAACACAAGCCACTCCGATGCGAAATAGATAGGCCGAACGCTTGGCTTTCTGCTTGAACAGCGCGTTCATACAGACACCACAGCAACACACGCCAAGGAGAACCATGATGCGAAAAACTGCCAACAAGACCGCCCAGCAACTGGACCAGCTGCTCGCCCGGATCGCCCTGGACCATCTCTTCATCGAGACCCTGGAAACCCGCAACAGGGACCGCCTGGACTTCCACGACGTCAGCGTCTGGGCCGTCCAAAGCGCCCTGATGGCGGCCTACCAAGCAGGCCTGACCGCAGGCCAAAGCGCCGCCGCCAAGGCCACTGATCGGCCGATCCAACAACAAGCCGCCTGACCTTCCTTCACATCACTCACAAGGAGCACGACCATGTCCGCACAAACCACCCCGATCACCGAACGCCAACTGGACCTGATCACCCGCGCGCATTGCGACGCCAATGGCCTGATCGAACCGCTGCTGGCCCTCAAGGGCGGCGCCAAACTCAAGATGATCGCCAGCCTCGCGCAGCGGGGGTTGATCGAGCAGCAAGGCGGCCAGTGGCGCCTGAGCCCAGCCGCCATCGCCATCATCAAGGGCGAGGCGCAGCCGGAAGATGTGCTGCCGCCGACGGTGGCCACCAGCATTGCCACGCCGCCCCTGGCCGACGACCCGGAGCTGGAAGCCGCCGTGGCTGCCGCCGAAGCCAGCTGGCAGCAGGTTCAACCCGCCAGCACCCTTGAGTCGCCCAAGCGTGGCCCGGGCAACAGCAAGCAGGCGCTGGTAATCGAGATGTTGAAACGCCCCGAGGGCGCCACTATCGCGCAGATCTGCGAAGCCACGGGCTGGCAGGCGCACACGGTGCGCGGCACCTTTGCCGGCGCACTCAAGAAGAAATTGGGCCTGAATATCGTCTCCGAGAAGATCGAGGGCCCCGCCGGCACGCCGGGCGCAGGACAGCGCCTCTACCGCATCGCCGAGGAAGCCACCGCGTGAGCACGCAGCCCAACGCCCCGATCCCGGCAAACCTGTTGCCAGCCTTGCTGGAGGCCTGCCGGGAGATCGCCCGGATGAAGCATCCGAGCATCGAGCACCTCCTTCGCCACCGGGGGTTTGGCTTCGAGGCCGACCGCATTGCCGATCTGGTGCTGGCGATTGAAGCCCTCGATGCACTCGATGCCCATCGCGATGCAGATTGAGCTTGGCTTCGGTGGGGACCAGCGCGTGAATGCTGTTGTCACCCACATCCACCGAAAGGACGCCACCATGACCACCGCCAACCACACACCGATCCGTGCCCGCTTTGCCCGCAAGCCCTGCGACCTGGACGAAGTGCTGCACAACACCGACCCCAGCGCACTCTTCGAGCCCATCGAAATCGCGTGGCGTAAGGCACTCACCGAGGCTGAATATGACGCCTTCGCCAACACACTGCTGGAGGACCGGGATTGGCTAGCCGGACTCGGCGGTCACGCGAATGGGCGCCGGCGCGTGGTGGCTGTCAGCGCGCCAGGGCGCACAACCGTGTTTGTCGATCCCTCGGGCAGCCGCTACGGGCGCTACGTTGGCATTGCCGAAGCGACGCCGGTCACCGATGACGACCAGGCCGGCGCGATTGGCTGGCTGATCGACAACCGTCGCCCAGAGGTGTCGCGGGAGCAGGCGATCCGCACCCTGCGCCGGGCGCTGTCGGGCGATCCCGCCGCCTTGCGCATCCTCGACAGACTGGCAGACCAGTGATCAAAAAATGATTGATGAATCGCTTGGCTTCAGTGGCCCGAAGCGCGTTCATACAGGTGTCGCAACGATCAACCGAAAGGAGAGCACACCATGAACACCCCCCGCGAATTTCAAGCCCAGCACGCCGAACACCGCGCCCGCGAGGCCCTGGCCCAAGCCCGATCCACCCTGGAGCGCGCCCTGCGCGAACTGGATCGCTACACCAACCGCTTCGAGGAAGCCGAGTCGCTGCGCGACAAGGCCGATGTGATGAACTGGACCCTGAACGAACTGGCCTGCAACATCACCCCGAACCTGCGCCTTGACCTGATCGCCAGCGCCCAGGCGGAACTGGTGCGCGCCGACACGATGGCCGAATAAGAGGCTTCGGAGCCAAGCGCAAAAAAGATCGAACAGGCGCTTGGCTTCCATCGCCCGAAGCGCGTTACTACGGGTGTCGCAACAATCAACCACCTGGAGCCAGAGATGAACACCACCACCCAGATCCCCGCCCCGACCGTCACCGATTGGGGGTTCTTTGAAACGATGAGCGAGCACGCCGAAGCCGCCTGGCCGCTGGCCATGACTGCGATCTCGGATGCCACCAGCCAGCCGCTCGAATCGGTCCGCATCTTCCTCGACAGCCGCCACGGCCGCCACTTTGCCGACGATGTGCAAAACGGCCTCTACACCGGTGCCACCCTGGCCGACGCCATCAACGCCGCCACGCAACGTTGGATGGGCTGGACGATCGGCCGCAGCACCAGCAAACAGTACGGCATCCCCAAGGGTCTGCCTTACCTTACTGGCTTTGTGATCCACTGCGAGATCGTCGAAGAGTCCCTGGCAGCGTGAGGAAATCGCCATGGCCACCACCACACCCCTCACCACCAACTATGAGCAGTTCATCGCCGAGCTGACGGCACTCACCCGCAAGTACGGCGTCGCCATCCAGTCGGTCGGTGGCGTAATCCTGGCCGATGCGCCCGGCGAGTTCCGTGACGTCACGTACCGCGCCGACATCAGCAGCGGCGACCTTTACCCCGAATTTGGGGACAACTGACGCACGCGCAGCGCCTCAAAGACCCGGCGCAGCACGTAGCTCCTGACCAGCGACACGGCCGTGAAGATGAGGCCAATCAGCAAGTTCTCCTGCAGCGTGGCGTGAAGCCCGAAGAGGGGAAACACCAGCCATTGGGTCGCCACCGCCACACCGTAGCCGACCAGCATATTGGTCACGGCTTCCACCAGCGACATCCAGCGCGACTGCTTCACAGCGCCACCTCGGCATCGATATCACTGGCGTCGGCAGAATCGGCTGTGCCGACCAGGTCATCGAACTTCACCCCATCCGCTTCCCGCACCGCCTGTGAGCCAGCGTATTCCTGCCAGCGACGAACAATCACATCGACGTACTTGGGGTCGAGCTCAATCAACCTCGCCTGGCGACCGGACTTCTCAGCGGCGATCAGCGTGGTGCCAGAGCCACCGAAGGGATCGAGCACCACATCACCCGGTCGGCTGGAGTTGCGGATCGCTCGCTCGACCAGTTCCACCGGTTTCATTGTTGGGTGCAGGTCATTGACGCGCGGCTTGTTGAAGTGCCACACATCGCCTTGGTCGCGGTCACCACACCAGTGGCGGGTAGCTCCCTCGGGCCAGCCGTAGAGGATCGGCTCGTACTGGCGCTGGTAGTCCGAGCGCCCGAGCGTGAAGGTGTTCTTGGCCCAGATGATGAAGGTCGACCACTTGCCACCGGCAGCACGGAAGGCGGACTGCAAGGTGTCAAGTTCCGATGAGGACATCGCCACGTAGACCGCGCCATTGCATCGGGCCAGCGCTGGCTTGAACGCCGCCAGCAGGAAGTCCTGGAATCCGTCGCCGAGGTTGTCGTTCAGGATCGGACGGTTGGTGCCGCGCAGCTTGTCCTTGGCCGTGTTGGCATAGTCCACGTTGTACGGCGGATCTTGGAAGATCATCGCCACCCGCTCGGTGCCGAGCAGCGTGTCGTAGCTCGCGTCATCAGTGCTGTCGCCACAGAGCAGCCGGTGCTTGCCCATGATCCAGACATCACCAGGCTTAGACACTGGGGTGACCGGGACCTCGGGAGCAGCATCCTCGTCGGTGTGGCCCTCGGCAGTGGTTTCCTCGCCCGCCATGATCTCCAGCAACTCGTCGGCATCGAAGCCGGTGAGCGCCAAGTCGAAATCGGCCTCCTGCAACTCGGCCAGCTCCAGACGCAACAGTTCCTCGTCCCATCCGGCGTTCTCGGCGATCTTGTTGTCGGCGATCACCAGAGCCCGACGCTGGGTTGGGGTGAGATGCTCAAGCACCACTACCGGCACGCTCGCCAACCCCAGCTTGCGCGCCGCCGCCAAACGCCCGTGACCGGCCACGATCACGCCATCCGACCCGGCCAGGATTGGCGCAGTGAAGCCGAACTCGGCGATGCTCGCCGCGATCTGCGCGATTTGGGCCTCGGAGTGGGTGCGGGCATTTCGGATATAGGGCAACAGGCGCTCGATGGGCCAATGCTCCAGTTTGTCAGCGAGCCAGGCTTGCATCGGTGTTCTCCAGTCGTTCTGATTCGACCTCGGCAAAGGTCTGTCCGGTGGCCAGCAAGGTCACCGGGATGTCGGGGTGGTTTTGTTGGAAGCGCTTGACCGCCACGTCGGTGTAGGACGGGGCCAGTTCGATGGCGCGGGCCACGCGATTCGTCTTCTGGGCGGCCAGGATCGTGGTACCGGAGCCGCCGAAGGGCTCGAAGACAACATCACCCGGGTCCGAGTACGCCAGCAAGATGTGCTCGGGCAAGGCCACCGGAAACACCGCCGGATGGTCGATATCCCGGCCGATCTTGCCCTTGTGACGCATCACCCGGATCACGCTGTCCGGGATGCGGAAGTCCTGCGTGGGCTGCCCGGCATGGGTCCAGCCACCGACCTCGCCATCCTTGCCGCGCATCGCCGTGGAACTGCCATCGGCGCGCAGGTGCGAGTCCTGGCCGGCGTGCTTGCACGGCACGATCTTGTGGGGCTTGCGGCTTTCGCGGTTGAAGTGGAAGACGAACTCGAAGCTCGGCGCCAGGCGCCCGGCCCAGTCGCCAGGCATCCCGGGGCCCTGGTCCCAGACGTACCAGCCAAAACGTCGCCAGCCTTGCGTGCGCATCCAACTGATCCAGCTATCCCAATACGGGATGAACTCGTTGTCGCGATGAATCAGACCGAGGTTCACCAGCACCTGACCGTCGCCTGCCATCGGCAAGTTGGCGAAGACGCCGCGCATCAGCGCATCCCAGTCGGCGATGCCTTGCGTGTAGTCACGCTGCTGACCGTAGGGTGGGCTTGTGAAGCACAGGCTCGCCCGGTCGCCCGCCATCAGCGCGGCGACCACGGACGGATCGGTCGAGTCGCCGCAGATCAGGCGATGCGCACCCAGTTGCCAGATGTCACCCGTCTGGCTGACCGGGGTGGCCGGCGCCTCCGGGATGTCCTCGTCGGCGTCTTCGGTAAATCCGCTAATTGGCGGATTTGTTTTGTCGTCCGGATCGGCTTCGCCCAGTAGGTCGGCCAGCTCGTCGTCGCTGAAGCCGGTCAGCGCCAGGTCGAAACCGGCGGCGGACAACTCGGCCAGTTCGGACGCCAGCAGTTCCTCATCCCAGCCTGCGGCTTGGGCAAGCGCATTGTCTGCGAGGATGTAGGCGCGGCGCTGAGTAGGTGTCAGGTGATCGAGCACGACCACCGGTACGACATCGAGCGCGAGTTTCTGCGCAGCCGCCAGGCGACCATGTCCAGCCAGAATGCCGCCATCACCCGAGACCAGCAGCGGCGCGGTAAAACCGTACTCGACGATGCTGCTGGCGATCTGTGCCACCTGTGCATCAGAGTGGGTGCGCGCATTCTTGGCGTAGGGCTTGAGCCGATCCAGCGGCCACAGCTCGATGCGGCTGGCCATGGCAGGGGTGAAGGGAGTCGTCATCGATGACCCTCGACGAAAATGTTGAAACATTCGCCAGAGGGATCTGACGAAGAAATCAGCGCAGACGCTGCGTGATCTCGCGGGCGACGATAGGAATCAGCGCATCGAGGTGTTGGCGCAGGGCGTCGCGCACCAAGATTTCGAGAAGCTCAGATGGCCGCTCTGCCGACACAGGCTCTTCGACAGGATCGGGGCGCAGGCCCGCTGCGAAGGCTTTGCCGACTACGTCCCCGACATCGGCGTAGGTCGGCTCGTTGGGGTTCCACATCGGGTGGGTTTTGATCGGGTGTTTCTTCATCGGGCCAGGTCCTCCAGGGCTTCACGAATGGCGACATCCAAGATGTCGGTGACACCGCGCACATCCGGGTCGGCCACCACCAGGGCGACGATCTCGGGCGCAACCTTGCGCGGGATCTGCTGCATCCGATCCCGCAGCTGGCGGGCCAGCTGGAAATACTTGATGTCGACCTCGTCCTTGCTGATCAGCTTGCCCGTGCGCTCTTCGAATTCGAGCTTGGCCAGGCGCGCCGAGTAGGTTTCGCGCACCGCCCGGGCCTTGTGGTAATCGACACCTCGGGCCTCGTCGCTGGCCTGGGGCATCGGCGGCGGTGCAGCGGGTTGGGACACCGGTGGTGGTCGGGCGGTGGTCACCCCGGGGGTGGTCGGCTGGGCGGTTCGCGTGTGCCGATCCCACTGGGCATCGGCCTTGATCGGATCGATGCGGCCATCGGGTTCCGGGTGAATGCGGCCACTGGCAATCGCCTTCTGGACAGCGGACAGGGCCACGCCGCGATGCCGGGCGTAGGCGCGCAAGCTCATGCTCATGGGGATCTCCAAGCATTTGATGGCAGCCGGGGTGACCACTGACCACCTGACCACCTATTTTTTGAGTCTGACGCTAGGCAAGCGTCGCGCTGCGCGCGGCCCCCGCGCTTCAGATGGCCCGGGAGGACCCGTTAATCGTCGCCAGAGGCGCGATTGCAGGCCCGGCAATACCAAGCAGCGCCTTCAGCGCAAAATCGCTCAAAAGGCTTCCTATCGCGTTTTAGGGCTATCGACTTTCAGTGTTCCGACGCACGCTTCAGCCCTTCGTCAGTTCTTCCCGCAGGGCGCGTTCCATCTGCCGCCGGTACTCCCGCAGTGCCACGCTGCGCACGGTGTCGGCCATGCCGAAACGCGGCTCGACCTTCTGCTGGCGACGCAGCAGGTACAAGGCCAGGATGCGCTTCTCGTCACGGCGCTCGAACACGGCACCGGCACGGTAGAACACGTTCTTCTTCGCCAGCATCTGGCCCGGCCACTGGCTCTTGGGGATCACCTGCGTGCGAGCCTTCTGCGCCATCGGCCCGAGCGGGATGGCCGAGGTGCTGGTTTTGGTGCCACCGGTTTCCTGCAGCGCCATGAACCGATCCCGCGACCAGACCTCGGCCATCAGCGTGCGCGGCTTGGCCTGCGTCACGCCTATGCCCTGGCTGACCCACGGGCGGCGCAGGTTGAAGCGCTTGGGCAGACCCTCGCGCACCGCATCACGGGCGTCGAAGGCCGTGCGGGTCAGTGCCTTGGCTGCAGCGTTCGGGACGTGCTGCTGAGCCAGTTCCGAGAGGTGCTCGGTCGCCTTGGCCACGTCTGCGGTGACGTCAAGTTTCAGCATCGGCGGACTTCCGGCGGCGTGGGGTGGTAGCAGCTTCGGCTGAGGCGGCAGGCTCGGCAGCGATGCCGGCCTGACTCACCAGGATCTGTTCAGCGGTGGCCGCATCGACATCGACCGTCAAGCCAGGGACGAACGCGCGCGTGCCGCCGTCGCCGGTGAGGACCACCGGGCGGGTGATGAGGAGTTTCATGGGGGAGTCTCCAGCGCTGGGCAGAGAGGCGAACGCCAGGCCCAGAAACGACAACGCCCACGCGGTGTTTCCGGTGGGCGCAGTTATTAGCAGTACGGGATTACTGTACCTTGTGGCATGCCACCGTTCAAGTAGGTTTTGGTGCTGGCATGCAAATAATTTTTTGCTGCGCTACTGGTACAGATCCTTGAACATCAGGATGGTGTCGCGCACCTTTTGACTCTGGCGTTCTTTCTTTTCCGAGAGGCTCTCGATGAAGCCAGTGCGCTCGTAAAAGTTCAGCACCGCCTCCTGGTTCACCGCATCGACCGTGAGCAGTCGCACCGCAAACGGGGCCGTGGAGACGATGCCGCAGATCAGCTCGATGAGCGCCTCACCGATGCCGCTGCGCTGCAGTTCGGACATCACGGCCAGCTTGGTGATCTTGGCCGCCGGGTAGTAGCTGATTGGCGCATCGAAGGGCAGCCCCAGGTCGGTACGCTCGCCGCTGCTCAGATGCACCGAGTCGGCCGTTAGGCTGAAGTAGGCAACCGGAGAGCTGTAGCCTTCGGCGAACACGATGACCGTGCTGGTCAGTCCGTGTGCATCGTAGTCGCGTGCGTCTTCGCGCAGGAAATCGTCGAGTTGGGGGCGACCGCAAGAGAACTGGTTCAGAACCTCGTCTTCAACATCGCGGATATGTCGAAGGGTGAGGCTGTCTCGATCAATGGCCATTCGCCTTGGTAGGCAGCGGTCGGGCAAAGGCTTGACGGGCAGACTCAGCCAGCGAGGCCAACTCGCGGCGACGTTTGTCGGTCAGGGTGACGCTGCCGACGGCCTCCAACAAGGCTCGGCTGGCTTCCACGCCCAACTTCGGTGTCGCTTTGAATGCTGCGGGTTTCATCAATTCACTCCAGGATCGAACGCCACCCCGCGCCGGGGTGACGTCCGAGATTATCCGCCAATCAGCCCGACCGGGCAAACTCGTGCACCGGGGGTGGGCGACGCGGCCGCGCCTCACGCTCGTAGCCATAGTACCGAGCCAGCATACCTAGCGCGGCAATGAGGATGCCTTTGCCTTCCTCCTTGGACATGGCCTTGCCGCTCCAGCCCAAGCGAATCGACCAGTCCCTGACCGACATCCCAAGCCCCGCCACGTACCACAGCGCCGATCCGGCAGGAGAGCCGCTACCGCCGACCGCCTCCAGTGCCTCCCGCACGGCACGCGCAGCGCCGGCGTTCCTCTCGACCATCATCTGCCCAGGCGCTGTACCACCCGGCAGGCCGTCGAGCTTGGGACTGGCGACGCCACTGCCAAACGCCCGCGCGAAGTCCTGCGAGAACTGTTGGCCGGCATCGTGCATGGCACCAGTGATGCTGCCGTTCCTGAGCATCAGCGCCAGTGTGTCCACGGAGCGGTAGTGGTCGACCGGCTTCTGGTCATCGTCCTCTTCCCGCACGTAGCGGATCACGCTGCCGTCCGGGCGGATGTGTTCCTCGCCGATGCGCGGCTTCTTCTCGGCACGGGCCTTGGCGCGTTGGGTTTTCTTGGTCATGGCCGCGCCTCCCCGAGTTGCCCGAGGGTGGCCAGCGCGCCGTCGCGGTCACGTTGCACGGTGATCGATTTGGCCGTGGTCGCCACCACCGTCCAGGTCTCGCCATCACCCCGGTCGATGACCTCGCCTTCGCGCCAGGGACGATTCTGCTTCGTCGTTGCCGTTCGCGCGCCGTAGAGCTTGGTGGCGATGCCGGACAGGAACGCCCGATCCCACTCGTCGTAGATGTCCTCCAGCGGTACGACCACAATGCCTTGCTTGTGCCAAGCGGCTGCACGCATCGCGCGCAGTTCATCGCTGCTGGCCGGTGACGCCGGGGCGAGACGCCCGAGGGCGCAGGGGATGGAAACAGAGGTGGGGTTCATTCGGAGGCTCCTTCGGGATTCGGGGTGGCGGTTGGGTGCTGGGCTTGGGCGGGTGCCTTGGCACGCCCGCCTTCCCAGTGCTGCTGTTCGTCGGCGAGGTAGCCGGCCTGGTGGGCGATGCGGCGCACGAAGTCCGGGTTCAGGCCGACCCAGTCGCACCACAAGCCCAGGTCATCGCCCAGCAGAAAGCGCCGGGCTTCGCGCCTCACGCCCTTGCCCAAGGACAGGCAATCGACGATGGCGGCGCTGATCACCGCGACGAACAGACGCGACTCGGGGCAGCTCACGGCGGTGTGGCGGTTGAGGACTTTTTCCAGGGCGCGCTGGCCGACCCGTGGTTTCGGCGGACGCCAGCGCTCGGTGCTGATGGCAAAGGCAGTCATCGCGCACCTCCCTGGGCAAACGCCCAATCGAGCAGCGCCAGGGCGTCGGCCTCGTTGTCGTCAGCGGGCGTAAAGCCACGGCCGCGCATCGCCGCCATCACCGCATCCTTGGGCGCATTGCCCTTGCCGGTGGCGTGCTTCTTGATCGTGGCGCTGTGCACCGCCGCGTGTTCGATGCCGTGCTCAGCGCACCAGGCCTGCACGGTGGCAACGCACCCCACGGCGTACTCGGTGGCAGCGCCTCCCCGGTGATGTGCCTGCTCGTAGAACACAGCCGCCAGATCGGGATAGGCCGCGCGCACGTGCTGCAGGTGAGCGCGCAGGTGCAGGTAGCGCATTCCCGGCGATTCGCCCCGGCGTGGGGCGATGTCCCACACGCCGGAACACACCTCGCCCGCTTTACCAATGGCCCAGCCGCAGCGTGAGCCCATATCGAGTGCCAGCGTTCTCATCGCACATGCCTCCAGGTCTTGGCGCGCGCGATCAGACTCACCGTCGAATCGGAGACGCCGTAGGTCTGTGCCAGGACGCACTGCCGGATGCCGACGGCGAGCGCCTGGCGGATCAGCACGACCTGGGCTTCCACAAGCTTGGCGCTGTGGATCTGCGAGCCGCGCAGCCGCGTGCCGTGCAGGTCCTTGTGCGCATCGTTTTCGATGGGCAGTAGCCAGGCGAGATTGCTGACGTGGTTGTTCAGGCGCTGGCCATCGAGGTGCGCCACCTGGTGCTGGAGTGACGGTTTGGGGCCGAGGAAGGCCAGCGCGACGAGTTGATGCACCCCGAAGCGCTGGCGCTGGCCCCCTTGGTACAGGAGGATCTGGGCGTAGCCGTTGGGGCGGATGAAGGGCATCAGAACCCGGTGGGCGCGGTGGCAGCGAAAGCCCTGGCAGCGGCGCACGACGCCATCGACCGAGACTTCGTAGGCGGGGTAGCCGGGCACCGTCCGCCAGAGGGTGGTGCTGACCGTGTGGCGCAGCACGCCGGTGGCGGCCGTGGCCTGGGGTGGTGAGACGAAATGCTTGGGTTGCGGGGCACGCTGCCCCAGCCCCGAGTGCGGGGCGACAGTTGAGGTGATCACAATCGATCCTCCAAGGAACGCGTTAGCGACCTGGAGGAGCGCGATCACGGACCGGGTCAGGGTCGGTGCTGCTCCCTCATGTCCGACAAGGATGAGGTACGGGTGAGATGGGTGCTGCGGGGTACTGCAGGGTGCCGTAAGTGGGCAGGCCGGGGCCTGACCGACGCTCGGCAAGGCGTCCGTGCTTACGTCAATAGTTCATTCGTCAATCTAAGACCCCCTCTCATAGAGATAGATAGTTCATTCTTCAATACGTCAATCTAAGATCAATTTTTGATTTTCTATAGGTATACAGCGCGCACGCGCGCGAGGTATGCCTGAATGGGTATGTATCAGGATAGGTGTATGTAAGTATCTGGCCTTGACGGATTGACACATTGACGCAAGGGCCGCTGATCATAACCTCGGAAGCGTTTTCTCCTTTTATATCAACATGTTGCAACACTCCTGACGCCCGCCCCACCGACTGCGGAGCCTTGACGCATCGTCTGCGTGCAGCGCTCATGACCTCACCTCCTCGCCACCGACGTAGCGAATCCACTGCGCCGTCCGCCCCTTGGTCAGCCGCTGCTCGAGGGCCACGAAGCCCGCGTCGACCAGGGTCTTGAGCACGCTGTCGCGCTGGTGCAGATCCATGAACTGGGTGCGGCGCGTGAAGTCACGCTTGCTCATCCCCTGCGCACCGGCGTCCTGCAAGATCTTCAGCGAGCGCTTGTGGTTCGATTCGGTCGGGTTCTCCGACACGCGGGCGGCGACCTCGCGGATGGTGAGCTCGGCACAGTGGCGCGCAAGCATGGCACCCCACGCCGCATCCGACGCCTCGATCTGCGGGGCGACCGGGTCGCGCGAGACCGCACGGATCAAGGCGAGCTTGGTGGCGTTTTCTTCGATGCGCGCGAGGATCGAGGACAGCCCCGAGCCGCGCGCCCGGCGCAGCTCCTGCAGCAAGGTCTGATCCAGCGCCCGAAACACCGCCTGGGCCTCGGGGGCGGTCGGCACCACCAGCGGTTCGACCTCCACTTCGGCAACGGCGCCGATGTTGGCCAGATTGCCACTGAGCTGGCCGCCGCCTTCGTGGATCAAGACCAGTGTGTCGATCAAAGCCTGCGGCGGATCGATGCTGCCAAACACCTCGTTGCTGTCCGGGAAGTCCTCCTCGCTCTCCAGGATCAGAAAGCGCGCCAGCGACCCGTCCGCGACGTTGGCCGCCTGCAAGGCCTGCCAGAAGTGCAACGGTGTGGTCGTGCCGTAGATGCAGGCACAGGGCTGGTGGATCGCCCGGTGCGCGTCGTTGTGCTGGGTGCTGGCGTACTCGACACCGAAGTACGTCGTGCCCGAAGTGGTGTAGAGCTCGGTCATCAGATCGAGAATCTCGGTCACGTAGCGGGGCGAACGCTTCCTGTCGGCGGCAGCGGCCAGGAACATCCCGAACTCGTCCAACTGGAACAGGATCGCGGGCTGGCGCATCAGCGCCGTCAGGAGGCCCGAGCCCGAGGCGATCTTGTTGCCACCCAGGTACTGCAGTAGGTTGGCGCGACGAAACAGCTCGTTGATCACCACCCGGCTGTGGTTCTTTCCAGCGCCGCTCTCGGCAATGCCCACCACGTACAGGTTCGAGCGGATGTTGCTCTCGGTGCGGTACTTGCGCCCCATCAGCGCCCCGACCGCACACAGGCTGGCCCCCAAGGCGAGCACCGGCTGCGGCCGCTTGGCGGTCGTGATCATCAGCTGCATCATCTGGCCCAGCACGCCATCGACCGCATCCCAACCTGCCGGCAGCGGGGTGGGAGGCGGCGGGCGATAGGCGTCCGGCTCGTTCTGCTCGAGCAGGCCGTCGAGCAGCCCCTCCCGCACCCCATCGATCAACCCCTGCGCCGGATGTACGCCCTCGCTGACGATCTCCCCATTGAGCTGCAGATCGGCCGCCGGATGCCAGCCGTTGTCCAGCGCCAGCTTGTAGAGCGTGCCGGCGCCGATGCGCTGCGGCGCAAAGCTGCGCCAGGCCTGGGCGGTGGTCTTGGGTTCATGCTTTTGCGAACTCGCCGACCAGCGCTCGAACAGCGGCCAGCCGGCGTCCCCCAGCGCCCCCTTGATCGCCATGCCGATGCGCACCCAGCTGTCGTAGTCGAGATCCGCATTGACGATGTAGGTGAGCGCATCCTCGACCGCCGCGAAGGTGCCGCGCTGCTCGGGCAGGTGGGCGCATTCCCCGGCGGCCTGCCGGCCCACGCTCAGGCTCTTGGGGCGCAAGGCGACCGGGATCATCAAATACGCTTCCTGGGCAAACTCACGGGCCTGCGCCTCGGTGATCGCCGGCAGATCGCTGAGGTTCAGATCGGCCAGACTCTCCACCGGCCAGTCATAGGCCTGCCCGGTGTCCGGGTGGATGCCGTAGGCGATGAACTGCTGCCCCTGGCCCAGCACTTCGATAGGCGGGTACTTGAAGCCGGCAAAGGGCTGGGCGGCACGATAGACCAGAAGGCGCTTCGGCGCGCGGCCGATGCGCACCGCCGGCGTGTCGCCCAGCATCCGTTTAGCCAGCCCCTCGATCTTGGCGGCAATCTCGCCGTCGAGCACATCGATGTCGATGCCGATCACGCGGCCGGCGGCAATGCCGATGCCCGACTCGGGCCAGTCGCTCCAGATGTCGACCTCGTTTTCGGTGGTGGCGCGCTCGCAGTGGCGGCTCCACTTGGGGTAGTCGTGCCAGGCGCCCTGGCGGTACATGCCCGGTTTTTTGCTGCGCGGCTGGATGGGCAGGATCGGGAAACCCCGATCCACCAGGGTGGCCCCCAGCTGCGCCATGTAATTCGGTGTCGTCATGGTGGGCTCCTCAGAACGGCGGATCGTCGGCATAGGCCTCACGCAGGTGGTCCTGGAAGGCGGTGACGATCACCTCGACCAGCGTGGCCCACTCCTGGGCGGTGAACAGCGCCAGGTCGGTCTTCCCGAGCGACTCGACATAGGCGCCGCCCTCGGCACTGGCGGCGGCCAGTGCATTGATCTCGTGTGGATTGGGATCGATCACGATGCACCTCCCTGGATAAAGCGCACCCCGACGACTTCGGTGTAGCGGCCCTGCGCACGCACCGCGATCTGCGACGGGCACTGGAGTTGGTCCGCATGCTGCAAGGCCTCGTCGACCTTGCCCGGCACCGGCAGACCCGGTGCGCGGCGCCTCCACCAGGCCACCGCCTTTTGGCGTGCATAGCCCGGATGCTCCAGACACACCCACTCGCTGTGGTGGGTGAGCCCACTCCAGTAGTCCACCCGCAAGGACGGCGGCTTGCCGGGTTTGTCGTGGCGGGCATAGCTCACTCGGCTGACCTCGATCCACTGCGGGTGGGGATTGCTCACCACATCGAGCGTGCTGGCCTTGGCTTCGAGCTTCGGAGCCGGGGGCGCAAACACATGGCCGCAGTCCGGACAGGTGCGCACCGACGCATGCACGATGCTGTGGCAGGCCGGGCAGTCCTTGACCGGCGCCTCGCCTTCGCCCTTGCCGGGGCGCTTGGGGCGGATGGCATCAATCGGCCCGTGGCGCTTGACGTTGCCGGCAAAATCCAGCACCAGGCAGTTGGTTTTGCCCGGCGCCAGGCGGCAGCCGCGCCCGACGATCTGCACATACAAGCCCGCCGACTGGGTGGGCCGCAGCATGGCGATCAGATCGACGCCCGGCGCATTGAAGCCGGTGGTCAGCACATTGGCGTTGGTCAGGCACCGGATGCGCCCCGCCTTGAAGGCCGCAATGATGGCTTCGCGCTCGGGGCCTGGGGTGTCGCCGACGATGGTGGCGCAGGCGATCCCTTTGGCGCGCAAGGCATCGCGCACATGGAAGGCGTGATCGACCCCGGCGCAGAACACCAGCCAGCTCTTGCGGTCCTGGCCGTAGGCGAGGATTTCCGCCACGGCCGACGCAGTGATGGCATCCTGGTCGACGGCCGCTTCCAGCTCCCGGGCGATGAACTCCCCATGGCGGGTGCCGACGCGGCTGACATCGAGTTCGGTGACCATGCGCTTGGAGATCAAGGGCGCAAGATAGCCCGCGTCGATCAGCTCGCGCACCGAGACCTCGAAGGCGATGTCGGTGAACACCGCATCCTGGCCCTCGGTGAGCCGGCCCGAGTCCAGCCGGTAGGGCGTGGCGGTAAAGCCGATCACCTTCAGCAAAGGGTTCTGGCGCTTCAAGGCATCGAGGAAACGCCGGTAGAGCGTGTTGCTGGAACGCGGGATCAGATGCGCCTCGTCGATCAGCACCAGATCGCAATGGCCCACCTCCCGCACCCGGCGGTGGATGGACTGGATGCCGGCAAACAGGATGCGCGCCCCGATGTCGCGCTGCTTCAAGCCCGCCGAGTAGATGCCGGCGGGCGCTTCGGGCCACAGGCGCAAGAGCTCGGCATGGTTCTGCTCGATCAGTTCGCGCACATGGGTGACGATCAGGATGCGCTGATCGGGCCAGGCCTTGAGCACGCCTTCGACGAAGCTCGCCATGACGAGCGACTTGCCCCCAGCGGTGGGGATGACGATACAAACGTCACCCTTGTCGCGCTCGTAGTAGTCGTAGATCGCCTGGATGGCGGCGGATTGGTAGGGGCGAAGATTCAGGCGCATGCTGCGCCCTCCCCACCGGCAACCGCACCGACATGGACGCTGACCCCAGCCAGCTTGTCGAACCCGGTATCGCGCCAGCGCAGCCCCTCGCCAAACAGGTACTCCACCCAGCCATCGCCGGCGTCGACCTGCTCGCCCGGCACCAGCGCCGGCAGATACAGGTGCTGCCCGCAGCCGGCGCGCTGATCGACTTCGGTGATGGGGCGCTGGTGCAAGGTGCAGTGCCAGCCGCCTTCAACGGGTGCTGCGTGCAGGCAGGTGCGGCAATTGACTTCGGCAGCCGTCTGCCCATGGCACACCGCCGCGTGGTCGCACAGCCGGCACTGGTACCAGGCCGGGTCCTCGCTGATGCGCGGGGCCGGTTGGTTGGCAAAGATCACCCGCTGTGCCTTGTCGAGCAGCCCCTGCGCATAGACCGGGTCGTGCTCGATGCGCTCCACATACAGGTCGTCGGTGTCCTTGCACACCGCCAGATACATGGCGCGCGTCAGGCCCGTCAGATGCATGTAGGTCTGCGTCTGCGCGAAGTGCTGCGGTTTCGAGAGCCGCACCCCTTTGGCGGCGAGCTCATGGAAACTCTTGGCCGAGTGGGTCTTGAACTCCAGCACATGCCAGGTCTTGGGCGCTTCCGGCAGACCCAGTGCAATGCCATCGAGCGAGCCGCCGAAGTGGCCGCCATGGGCTTCTACCCGAATCTGCCGTCCGGTGTCCGGGTCGACCTCCAGCACGGTGGCGCCGATGCTGCGCAGGTTTCGGACCAGCCGTGCCTCTTCACGCTGACCAGTTTCAAACAGGCGCAAGAGCCGTCCGGGATGGCGCGCGCGGGTGGTCCAGCGAAAGTCGAACCACAGCGCCCGCTCGCAGTCCTTGCCGATCAGGGAGGCCCCGAGGTGCGAGCGGAAACCGGTATCGGCCTGGGCTTCGTAGGCGGCGAAGATGGCCTCGCGGGTAGGGCTGGACGTGATGGGCAACTCAGCCATGGCTCACCTCCTGGTCGTCGTGCAGCAGACGGGCGCGGGCGAGCAGCGCCGTCCAGCGGGCGTCGTCACACTCGGCACGCATGGCCTCGATCAGCGCGTCCTTGAAGCGCTCGCGGGAAGTCTTGCCAGCCTTGGGTGTGAGCTCAAGCAGGCGGGCAGCGACACGGGCGTGCGCTTCCTGCTTCAGGCGCAATGCCGTCTTGGCGCGGTGGAACCAGTCGGCATCGAGCGCCTGTTTGTGGGCCTGGCGGCGCAGGTCGGCGGTGGCAATCTGCACGCGAATGGCCGCGATCTCGCTTTGCAGGGTGGCCAGCTGTGCCCGGCACCCTTCGGGGGTGTCGGGCAGCGCTGCCGTGGCCGAGGTGAAATGCAGTTCGGTCATGGCAGCGCCTCCTTACGCCTGGCGCTGCCAGGGCAGACCGCCCGGGATGGGGGACGCTGGGGCCGCCGGTGCCGCAGGCTGAACCGGCGGCGCGGCCGGTGCAGGGGTGCTGGCGTAGGCAGCCGGGGCGCGCTGGGCTGGCGCGCTACTGGCACCGGCGCTCCTCGGCAGGTAACGAATCGAGTTGCTCTCGCCGTACTGGCCCTTGGGTGGGCGCACGCGCACATCGGCGATCAGCGGAATCAGGTGCAACTGCTCGGAGTCCTTCACCTGCATCTGGCCGGTGGCGCGGCAAATGGACGACAGGGTGCGGGTGGCGATGTCCACGGTGTCGGGGTTGTCGTTGACCAGGTTCAGGCGGTCAAAGAGCTTGCGACCGGCAAACGGACCTTCCAGGATGTCGAGTTCCAGAAAGAGGTACTGGCCGCGACCGTCCTTGGTCGGGCGCATCTCGCTGGCAACGATCTGCGACAGGTACTTGCCGGCGGGAAAGACATCGTAGTTGCTGGGCTCGACGGCATTGGCATCGAAGGTTTGCGCAAAAATGGCCATGGGGTGTTCTCCTTGATCAGGCGTTCGGGGTGTTGGGGGCAGCCATCAGCAGCGGCTGGATCGGGGTCGGCATGGCCTGGGCGAAGGCGCTCCAGTCCAGCGGCAAGGTGTCGGGCAGGCCATAGCGGTTCTTGGCGAGGAAGGCCGGGCGCTCGGTGGTGTGCATCACCCGCTCACCCGAACCCACCGCGCGGCTGACCTTCTTGTTGAAGCCGACGTCCGCCTTCACGGTGCTGATGCGGTAGTTGGCGAACAGCACGATGTCCGAGTGCTCCTGCACCAGGGCGGCGGCGCGGGCGTGCAACTTGATCGTGTAGCGGTCGTAGGGGTCGTGCTCGGGGCTATCGAAACGGCGGATGTCGGTGTGCGCGAGCTGGACGATGGTCATTCCCTTGTCGTCGCGCAGGGCGTTGAGGCCATCGATGTACTGGCGCCAGAGGTTGAGCGCCGCGACATAGCCCTTGCCGTAGCCGGCGTCCTCGATGGAGGCCCAGCCGTTGTCGCGGCAGGCCTTGGCCCAGATCAGCGCTTCGAGCCAGTCGACGCTGTCGATCACGCAGGTGCGGAACTCGTGTGGCTCGGTGTAGAGCGCGGCGAGCGCGCCGATCACGTCCTCGAAGGTGGCCGCCAGCGGAAAGTGGGCGCACTCCAGCGTGCCCAGACCATCTTCGGTCTGCACGAACACCGGGCTGGGGGCCTGGGCGGCGAAGGTGGTCTTGCCAATGCCATGAACCCCGTAGACGGTCATGATCGGCGGCTTGGGGTGCGCAGCGCGCACGAGTTGATTCAGCGAGATGGCCATTACTGGGCTCCTTGGGAGAGGTGCGTGGAAACGACGGCAACAGGGCTGGTGACGTCACTGGGCTGGAACTGGTAGCTGGGCTTGCCGGTCTTGACGGTGCGGGCCGGCTCGAACAGCGCGCGCACGGCTGGTGGCCAGGCTTGGTACTTGGCCTCGCTCACCTTGATCTCGAAGCTCACGTAGTCGGCGGGGTTCTCGCCCCACTTCTTCAGCGCCTCGATGGCGGCGGCGAGTTTTTTCTGGTCGTACTCGGTGCGTTTGGGCAGGTCCGCAATCACCGTGTAGCCGTCAGCGTCGAAGCGAACCGTGCCGGTCTGCTTGCCGGCAGCCGTGCGTTGGGCCTGGGCGATGGTTCCCAAGCGCTCGTGCACGATGTCTTCAAGCTCTCGACGCTCCATGCGCAGGACTTGATCGACCGCGGCGAGCTCGGCGATGCGGGCCACCAAACGGGACAGCGGTGCCCGCATCCATTCGTCTCGAAATGCGTTGTTCATGACGACCTCCATTCAATGGGCACAGGAGAGAACCGGCGTCGTCCGATCCGCATCGCGAGCAGTCGTTGTCTGCGCTGAACGCAGGGCGAGGTAGCGGTAGTGGCCCTCATCGACCTTGACGCTGAACAGATGCACCAAGCCCAGCTCGCAGGCGATCCAGGCCCGGCGCGCGACAGCGTGCAAACGGGCGCGCTCTTTGGCGTTGAGCGCGCTGGCGGTTTCGCTGCGGTCGCGCAGCAGCAGGCCTTCGTGGTACTGGAGTGCTTCGCCCACGCGGGCCTCGGCAATCCAGTCGCAGAACTGGGCCTCGGTCAGGGGGCGACGCGGCGTGGCGCAAATGCCCACAGAAAGGGCCAGCGAAACCGGGAGGTCATTCGGGAGGTCAATCGGGGCGACGGCTGTCGCCGCCATCGGGTTCAAAGAGGTCTGCACGACACATCTCCTTAAAAATGGACAAAGCGGTGGCCAACACCGCCGGCGCACCAGGCGCTGGGGCGGCATCTGAAGGTTCTTACCGGGGGTGGAGTAGGTTTTTCTCAGGGGGGTGCGGTGCACCCCGATCAGGCCGCAGCCTTGAGGCCGAACATGCGCAAGTGCATGCGCAGTTCAGAGACACGGCGATAGAACGTGGCCGAGGACAGCTCGCTCGCCTGACAGGCGTCGGCCAGGTCCTGGGTGTGCCCCAGCAGATCAAAGAGCGCACGTTGGTCCCCACTCATGCAGGCGAGCGCCGTGTTCAAATCGTGCAAGGTGTCGCTGTCGGCGAAGAGGTCGTGGTCATCCGCCCACAGCGAAAGCACTCCTGCGCCGCAGGGGTCGGGATCGTCCAGGTGGGGATCGTTCGCCGCCTCGTCGTCGCAGCTGCCGATTTGCAGCCGCATCCGGTCCTTGATCAGGCGATCCAGCAGCTCGACCGCGCGGTGCTGTGAGACGAGTCCAGTAAAGGTATTGGCGCTGGCTTTCGCGGGATCGAAGGCGTGCTCGTGTTCGAGCAGGTCGAGGATCAGGTCCTGCTGCAGGTCCTCGCGTTCAGCGGTGGACAGACCAAAGCGGGCAGCCAGGCGGTAGGTGCGGGTCGCGGCGGCGTTGAGCGCCGACTGGAGATAGGGGCTGTGGTGTTGCGGCATCGGAGCACTCCGGAAAATTTCGGGTGCTCCTGATTCTGGTCATATGGGAAATTTTGATGCCGCAGTCTTCCCGCAGATATCACACAGATTTCACAACGCCTGCCTCAGGCGAGGTCACTGACGACCTCTGGCAGGTCGTCAGCGCAATCGTCGGCGCCCTTCTTGCGGGGCTTTTTGGCAGGGTAATCGGGTTGGCCAATATTCAATTCCCACAAGCGCGGCCGCTCATTGCCGTCGGCACCCCGGATGTAGACCGTCCAGCGTGGGTCGTGGCGGAAGCGTTCCTGCAGGGTGCGAGCACCAGCAAATTCCCCCAGCACCTCGTCCTTGGTGCATTTGCGCTTGCCGCCATTCCATGCATCCACAAGCACTTCCACCGCCGCCACCGTTTCCACACTCGTCAATGGCCATGGCTGCTCCCAAGGACCGATCAGCACCGCCGAACTGGTGGAGTCCTTGATCAGGCGAGGCGTGTTGGCCGTCGCCGCAGGGCCGCGCCACTTGCGCAGCTCACCGGATAGCCGAGACAGTTCGAGCCGCACGCCCGTATGGGCAGGATCAACCAAGGCATCGAGTGCAACCACCAGGCTCGACCCCAGAAAGCGCCGGGCAACCGCCTGGGTCGTCGTAAGCACCACGCCGATGCCAAGGTTCTGCTTGCGGATTTCCAACTCCATTTTCTCGGCATGCCTGGCGTGCCACAGCCCGGTGACCAGGTGAATGGGCACGCGCTCATCCCCCAGGGCATAGTCGCCGAGGTAAAAGGGTTCCGCCTCATCGGCAGTCAAGGGCACATCGACCAGCTGACCGGCCAGCAAACTGCTGAGGCGTTCGCGCAGGTAAGCCTTGTTGATGCCATAACGCCGCAGATCACCTTCGCCAAGTTCGTAGATGTCGCCGCTGACCTCATCGACCGCCCATGTGCGGCGGCTGTCGAACTGAACTTCAAGACGGCGGTAGACCCTTTGCCCATCTTCCTCATCGACCTGCACCGTGATGTGGGCACCGAAGTCTTTTTGCGACAGCAGGCCACGCTCCAGCAACTGCTCAGCCGACAGGTTCAATTCGGCCAAGCAATGGCCATCGACTTCGTTGCTCATCAAATCCAACAGTTGGAGTTCCGCCTGGAACAAGGCCAGATCAGCGCCCACGGGCGCAGGTTCAATCCGTTTCATCACACCCAGCGACTGCAACAGGGCTTCTGCGCAGCGGCGCAGTTTGGGGTCGCGCAGGGTGAGCAAATTGCTGGCGCCAGACTGCCCGATGGTGATGTCGATGGCCCGAGGTGCTTCGTCGCCGTCAAAGCGCACGCTGAATGAAAGCTTGACTTCCTCGATGGCTCGGCACCGGGTGATCGGGTTGTACGGTCCAAAGTGACCGTCGCTCAGGCTCCAGATGTTGTCGCTGTGATCCAGATCGAAGGTCAGGCTGTGGCGCGTGTGCCCAAGACTCACCGTCAGGGAGGCCACCCAGGCATCCTCGATCCGCACACCCGGGGCCTTGGCCATCTGCCGCAAGTCAATGAGCGTGCGAAACATCGACAACTCGTAGGCCACGGCATCCATCGGCTCCTTGGACAATGGCTTCTCGAACCCGATCTGGGAGAAGCGATCGGCCAGCGCTTTGGCCACGCGAGGTCGGTCCGACAGAACGTGGACCTTGTTGGCCGATGGGTCGTAGATCAGCGTGGCTTCCAGCGCCGGGATGAAGGCGAGCAAATCACGCCTGCCTTGGAGCATCTGCCGCTGCGTGCGCATCTTGCCAGGGTGATAAACGACCAGGTAATGCAGCAGCTTGGGCTGCTCCTCATCACCGTCAGCCATCTCGAAATGGATGATCTCGCAGCCCGCCTTATCCTCATCGGAGAGGGCCAGCTCTTGGGTAACCGCTGCGTGCAGACGTGACTCCACGTCATCGGACCAGACAAACGCCTGCGCCTGCCCTCCCTTGACACCAAAGCTGTGGAACTTGGCGTGGCCGTGAAAGTGATGGGTCAAGTAGGCTGTCTCGACTTGATCGAACACGCGTGAGGCCTTGGCTCGCAGCCAGATCAGCCGCGTGATGACGTCGGCTCCCGGATCGAACGTATCCAACTCTGGATGCCCCTCGAACTCCAAGGCATCCCGCGCACGCGCCAGGAGGTGCTCGGTCCTGAAGCGCGCCAGATCCAGCACCCGCATGGCTTCCTGGTCGGCCACTGCGAGGGCGATGGGGTCGGACTCCGGCAAGGCCGCTATCAATTGGGCGCGGATATCGGCATCGGTCAGCGCAGCGGTGGAAATGGGCAGGAAGGCGAACTTGTCGATGGTGGCCAGCAAGCGGATGGCCGGCACCATGGCCGACTCGAGCAAGTCGACCAAGTGCTTGCCGTTTTTCAGTGACTTTTTACGCGGCACTTTTGCTCCTCCCCATCTCTGATCATGACGGTAAAATTATGTCAGAGTATGGCAATCGGGCGAAGCTGTAGTCGTGTAGCGGCGTGCACGCACGATGTCAATCTGTGTGCTGTCGGACACACGACGCTTTCTGGTGATGCCGGAGGCGGAGAAGCGCTGGCAGCGGCGGGATGCGGAGGAGGAGCCGGAGAAGGATAGCTATGACCGGTTCATCTCGCGAGGGCAGCAGCCGTATTGAGTGCAGATCTATGACGACCGCGCTGACCTGCTTCAAATACCGCAGCTCCGCCGCTGCTCTCCGGTGCTTGGCAGAAGGCTCGCTGTACTTCGCCAAACCATCGGAACTCAACGACACGCTCGAGGCCACGTATGAGCACGCCACGCCGGAGGATTTTGCTCGGGTGATGACGCAGACTTACAGTGAAATCCGTCAGCAGCGTGGAGGTCAGGCTTTGTCATTTGACCGGCGTGGCCTGGCTGAGATAGCGGAAGCTCACGCCTGGGAATGCCAGCGCCTGCAGGCTTTCACAGACCAGATCGGCATTTTCTCGGCAGCACAGCGGCCTGATCACCAAGCGATGTGGGCTTACTATGCCGGCAACGCATCCGGCGTTTGTTTCGAGTTGGAATGGAGCCATGAGATCGCTGATCGTCATCAGCTCTGGGCTACAGACGTGCAGTACCAACAAACCCCACGCATCCACAACAGGGCTGATGATTGGCGAACGATTTTCTTCGAACTCGCCGCAGAGCATCCAGCCGCGAGCCTTGAAGAGCTGCACCGGTTATCACAAACCGATCTATTGACTAAAAAATGGGGAATCCTCACGGCGTCCAGGGCAGCATCGGTCAAGCATACGGACTGGGCACACGAAAAGGAAGTACGCCTGCTGGCGCCGAAATCAGGCGCACTCCCGATCCTTTCAGATGTGCTCAAACGCATTCATTACGTTCGCCGAGACAGAGATCACTGGCCCGACATAGTTCAACTGTTGGCTACTCGCTACCCATCGGTCGAACTCGTGCATTGGCAATTCGCGCACGGCAAGATCAGCGCTATTCCCGCGCCGATGGAAATTCGGCTTATCCCGGTGTGAGTTTCGCAGAATGCTTGCGTTGCCCGATCTCGACCAATTGCGTCACCAGCTTGCGATCCCGACAATCAACACGGGTCGCCAGATCCACCTCTTTGGTCATCGGGCCGGCCCTGTTACTGATGACATTGAGAGGCTGCACGCCATTCGTGACGAGCAGGGGCGCATCCGGCTTATGTCCGGCGTTGAGTTTTCCATGCAAATGTACCGGGGGCAAACAAGGGAATATTCCCACTGCACCCCAACGCTTGCCCGGTTGAATAAGACAGAAGACCGGCTTCTTGCCCTGTGCCGCCGTGTTGCCTTTGAAGACGCGATTGGCGAGCATCCAATGGTGCGGCTCGCTGAGCAGGTAAAACTGCTTGATTCGCCGCTTTACGTGGATCGCGAAGGTTTAGCACAGCACTACGGTCTGGCCACTGATATGCTGGACGTCACCAGCAACTTCGATGTGGCCTGTTTTTTCGCGACGTGCGCCTGGGATAAGAGTCAACGCAGATACTTGCCGGTACCCTCCAACGAGGACGCCGGGGTAATGTACCGTATAACTCCGGCACTAATGATGGGAATTGGGCCATCAGACGAAGCTTTCGGGCCAGTCCATATTGTCGGATGGCAACCACTACCACGGCCTGAGCAACAGCGTGCTTATGTGGTGAAAATGAAGCCAGAGCAGGACTTCAGCTCACTGCCCACTGTCGAGACATTCTATTTCCGGCATCAAGAGCACATCTCTCATCGACTCTGGGAAGCCTTCGACGGGGGCGAAGCACTGTTCCCCTGGGACGCGGCAGCAGAATTGGCAGACCGGGCCGAGACGATGACAGGTTTCACCACTGACCAGATCGAGCGCGCCTGGGAGCGTCTGAGCCAGTGGACGCTTGAAAGCTATGACGCCGACAAACGAAAGAGCGTAGAGAACACAGCTGGCATCTGCTTCGTAGACGCACCCGGCCTTACTTGGGACGGGATCGGAGTTGAAATGTCGGAAGAGAGTACGCGCGAGGCCTTCCACGAAGTTCTGAATCGTGTACGGTTCCGACTGGCGGCCTACGGGTCATGAACTCTAGCCAGCAATAAGGGTAAATAAGACTCATTCCACTATCGCCTCGTTAAAAAGCCCCACAACCTTGCGATTGTGAGGCTTTTGGTGCTGAAGCAACTTAGTCATCCCATTCGCACTGAAACTCAGTACCGCTCAGCAACATCGGCCACTCTGTGCCCACGCTCAGTCACCTGGCGAACGGCTTCGATCTTGAATTCTTCGGTAAATCGCTTCGGTTGTGCGCTCATGCCCATGACACCTCCAGATATCCTCATTATGAGGCAAATGGGTGTCTAGGGTATCCGGGTCGATTCACAGCGCCCGCCCCAGGAGAGCGGGTCAATGCGCCGTTATGCCTATCGCTTACCGACCAAGCAGCCCCGACGCCTCAAGCGCTTGCAGCGAGCGTTGCGCTGCCAAGGCATGTTCATACTGCGCTCGCAGGCTGTCAGTCCACTCGACCATCTCCTGCGGCTTTACCTGCCCCAGTCGCTCACCCCAAGGGTTCGCTGTGGCACTGGGGCCGTAATAGCTGCTGAGAAACGACGTGTAACGGGTGGGATCGGCCTGCGCAGGCAGGTTACCTGACTTTGTCGAACGCTCAACCGCCGACAAATAACCCTCAAACGTCTCAAACCGCTCTGGATCAACATAATACGGATTGGCCTTCTGCCACGCCGTCAGTGCCCGACCAAACTCGGCCACACTCTGGCCCATCGGCGGCTTTTGCGCCAGCCAATCCTGATACAGCGGTGACTTCAGATAATTGGCCGGTAAACCTGCCCCTGGCTCCCCCGGCAGCAGGTAATCACGCGGACCCGCCTGCGATGACTGGGCCATGGGCTGGGAATCGGCATCCTGGGCCGAAGGTGTACTTGGTACGGATGTTGCAGGCACTGCGCTTGTCCCAGTCAGTGCCTGAGCGGCTTGTAGTTGTGCCAAAACCGATTCCACAGCCTGGGTCACCTGTGCCACCACCGGTGCCACAGCCTCGCGCACCGACTCGGCCTGATCATCCAGCTCGTTCAGCGCCGACTGCATGTGCTGCGAAAATTCACCCCGAGCACGTTCCAGCGTACTCTGGGCTGAATTTGTCAGACGCGTCACACGCTCTATGCCTGATACATCGGATACCGACATGACCTCACTCTCCGTTTTACATTGGCCCTTCGGTAACGACCGAACGCACGAACTACGCTGCGGTCTTTACCAAAACAGCCGTTACTTCTTTGCTGCGCCCTTGGACTTGGCATCCGCCTCAACGGGCAACTCGGCTTTGAGCGCATTCGCGTAGGTCGTGCGCGCCGTCTGGAGCATCGCCACCAGGGCCTGTGCACGGGCCAGTTCCTGGTCCGTCGCACGCAAATTCACCACCTGGGCACGCGCGTTCTCAGACAAACTGTCCAGATCGTACTCAACACCGTCAATTGTAATCTTCTGTGCCATAACTCATGTTCCTTTCTCTCAAAAATTAAGCCCCACAACCGAAATTGTGAGGCCATGGGTACAGGTACTTACTTTACATCCATCTGCGCTGAAACTCAGAAGCCTGACACCAGCCTCATTCGACAGCACTACAGAACATTACCGCAAATACACGTACCTTTAATACAGACTAACTAACCTCTCGAATGGCCGCCTACCGGGGTAGGCGGCGTCTCCGGGGAAGATTAGATGACGATGGAAGCAGCGCCAGATGCGAGCAGAGCAGCAGCATCAACACCAACCAACGCAATCGCGCCTTCGGAACCAGCGATCGTACCTGCGCCAAAGAAGTTGGTGTCGATCAGGATCACAGTGTCAGCTGCGGTGTAGCCGAGAGCAGCAACGGCAGCATGGTTACCATTAAAGACGCTCAGACCGTTAGCAACACCGGTGTTGAGTGCACCCAGAGCAGCAGAACCCTGAACGCCAGCGAAAAAGGTATTAAAGTCGAACTCGCTACCAGCGCGTGCGAAGGTCAGGATGTCCTCTCCAATGGTGAAATCGTAGATCACGTCCACACCGCCAGCGACGATTGCGCCATCAGTCGTGTGAGCACGAGCAGCAGCAGACGTTAGGAAAGCCGCGCCAGTACCAAACACGAACGTGTCAGCACCAGCGCCACCAGTCAGGATGTCAGCACCAGCGCCGCCAGTGATGGTGTCATCGCCTGCACCGCCGTTGATGGTGTCGTTGCCAGCGCCGCCAGTGATGGTGTCATCGCCTGCACCGCCGTTGATGGTGTCGTTGCCAGCACCGCCGTTGATGGTGTCGTCGCCTGCGCCGCCTTCGATCACGTCTGCACCACCACCACCCGTGATGTCCAGTTGCAGCGAAGCGTTGGTCACCAGAGTTGCATCGAGCGTCAGGCTGGTGAAGGCGGTCGGCAGCAGGGGGTTGTCGATGGCGCGGATGGTCAGGACTTCTTCGAAGCCGGCGGCAGCGGAACGCGAGCTGTTCACCAGGGCGTCGACCGTGGCGTTGTCCAGCACCAGGATGGAATGCTGGTGTGCGGCCTGGTCGTTGGTGAACTCCAGCGTACCTACGTTCTTCACGTTGGCCAGATCGCCAACCGTGACGGTCGAGGCGTTGCGGATTTCCAGCACGTCGCTGTTGGCCAGGTTCGAGGCAACGTTGCCGGCGCCCAGGATCGCGCCGCCGTCGATCACGGCCAGGCCGTTGATGTTGGCGTCGGAAAGGATGAAGCGGTCGGCAGTTTCGCCTGCACCCCAGCGGCCTTCGTACTCGAAGTTGCTTTGTGCGTTCAGGCTGCGGGCGTCGATGGTGACGCCGGCATTTGCACTGATGCCAACCGTGTCGGCCTGCCCGGCTGCTGCCCAGACTTCATTGTTGTTGTCGATCGTGATGCGACGGCCGCCGGTGACGTCCTCGCCGTTGGCGGCGATCAGGTCGTTGGTCAGCGTCAGGTTGTAGGCGTTGCTTGCGCCGATGGCGTTGTTGTCAGCCTGGCCGTTGCCGATCAGGGCAATCGTCTCGAAGTTCTTGACGTTGGTCCATTCCGAAGCCGTCAGCGTAACGTTGGTGCCATGGCCGTCGATGGCCAGCACGTCGTCGCCTTCGCCGCCGTCGACATGGTCGGCAATCGTCAGGCCGGCGTTGATGTCGCCGACGAAGTCGAATACCACCGTGTCGTTGCCGGCACCCAGGCGGATGGTTTGCGCACCGGTGGGCTGGGCGTTGCCATTGGCGTCACGCAGCGTGTCGACGCGGACGATGACGTCGCCAGCGTAGCCGGTGGCGTCGATTTCCGCGCCGGAGTAGCGAACCGTATTGGCTTGCAGGCTGACGTCCTGGACGCCCAGCAGGTCTGCTGCTTGGCCGCTGGTGTCGATGCGGTATACGCCCGCGCCGCTGCCAACGACAGTGTCGGCATCCAGGTTCAGGAACTGGCCTGCCTTGCCGCCTTGCAGCGTCAGCTTGCCAGTGTGGCTCAGCGTATCGGCCAGCAGGACCGTATTGCTTTCGGAGTCTTCATCCGTCAGCGTGACGTTCTCGACGTTGGCTGCGTCCAGTTCGAAGTTGAAGCGCGGGTCGTTGTTGATGCCGCGCTTTTCACCGTCGTACTGGTCGGCGAAGGCCACTTGCACGCTGTCATTGGCGGTGTCGTCTGCCAGGTTGGCAACGATGCGGCTTTGCGCCACGCCGTTGCTGCCAGTGGTGCTGTGCTGGATGCGGATGCCGTCCGCGGCCTCGACGCTCAACTCGTCGAGCGTAAATACCACGCTTTGCGGCAGAGACACGTCAAAGACGTTGATGAAGCCTTCGTTGCGCAGGACCAGGGTTTCCAGGTCACGCACGACGGAGGTGTCGATGGTAATGGCGGTAGTGCTCTGGGCGCGGACGTCCAGGTTCTCGACATTGATGACGGAGCCATTGTCCACGTCGCCGAAGACGACGACGGTGTCTTGGCCTTCGCCGCCATCGACCAGGTCACCGCTGCTGTCCAGACCGCTCAGCAGGCGGATAGTGTCGTCGTGCGCGGTACCCAGGAAGTTGAAGTCCAATACTGTGCCCGAGCTGCCGTCGGTCGTGCCGGTGACTTCATCACCCAGGTTGATAGTCAGGGCGGCGTCCAACGCCGATGCGTCGAGGGTGACGAACGAACCTGCCACGTTGGCGAATGCCTGTGCATAGCTGAAGGCTTCCACTTGGCCGCTGGCGCGGGTAATGGTGTCGCGACCGCCAAGCGTCAGTGCGGAGTCGCCATCAACGATCAGCGTCTGCAGGTCTTCAGCGTCGAGCTCGACCACTTCGTTGGCGGCGCCGGTGCTGGTCAGGTTGATGTTTTCGAAGCCATTCAGGCCAGTGATGCCGCCGATTTCGACTTCATCGACCTGGGCGTTGTTCAGCGTCAGGTTGGCGATGTCGGCGTTGCCGGAAACCGCAGCCTCGGTCGCCAGGAAGACGACGTTGCTGCTGGGGGCGTTCGAGTTGTTGATGGACAGATTGATGCCGTCTTCCGGGATTTCACGGATGTTCAGCACGCCGACGTCCGTGTTGAGCAGATTGATGCGGCTCAGATTGATGTTCTGGACGCCGGTGGAGTCTTGCAGGTCCAGGAACTTCGCACCAATACCGACGTAGGCGATATTGATGGTCTCAATGCCATTGAGTTGCGGCGTGATGATCAGGTCAACGATATCGGCGTTGTCGACGTAGGTGAAGTTCAGAGTGGGGTTGTCGCCCGTGCCAGTCAGCTCGTCGTCATCGTTCAGCGTATTGACTTGATCGGTGCCGCCAGGTGTCCAGCCGCGATGCCCTTCAAAAACATTTGCCGTCGCGACATCTCGACTTTCAGTGAGCGTGAATACGCCCGTGCGACCATCAGAGGGCACGGGGTCCTTGGCCGGCGAAACAGTTACGCCTTCCTCATTCTTGCCATACTCGACATAATGGGTGATCGGATCAAGCCCAGCTGCCTCGAACGCGGCTTTGACCTTCTCGAGAGTCCAGCCACCGTCAGGATCCTTGGCCTGCACAGCAGCAAGCTTGCTTTCGAAGTACGCGTTCACATCGAAAGCGTTGGACGGATTCACGCCCTCCTTCCACCCGAACTTCTGGAAATGTTCCCAGATCGTCATGCCGGCATCACGAATCGCAAGCGCAATATTGTCTGCGTTCCAGGTGGTGACACCTTGCTTGGCGTTTGCTTGCTGCGCCTTCGCATTCAGGTATTCAGTAGCATTGAAATACTGATTGGGGCTTGTGCGCTCGATGAGCCCCATGGCCTGGAAGTGAGAGAAGGGTGTGTAACCGGCCGTTTCAAGGGCCACCTTCACATCAACGATGTTCTGATATTGAGTCAGGCCCTTAGAGCGGAGCTGGGCCAGCTTGCTGGAGAGGTAGTACGCCTCGTCGAACCAAGCGGGGGTATTCGCCATTTTTCGTAACTCCATAGATAGGATAATGAACTAGTTCACAGGTCGGCAGTATACGTCACGTATTGCAAAAATCACAAGGCATGACAAACCCGAAATAGGCTGAGGCGTGACCGAACTGCGGACTTCCGGGGGATTCTGATTAATCCATGTTGAGATTACAAGAGCCAGGCGATGGTGGCGTCGTTGAAAGTTGCAGCCGCGCAACGTAACAAAAAGACAACGTCACCACTACAGTGTGAACACACCAGATGCAACTATCTGTAGGATTGCTGCTCCACGCATGGCCTCTATCCGCGCCTCCATCAACTGTTGACGGGCCTCCAGCAATCGCTGTTCCGCCTTCAGAACGTCGATCACGCTGGCTGCGCCCAACCGGTACGAGGTTTCAGCTGCCGAGCGGGCCTTCCATGCGGATGCGACTGCGCTACTGAGAGCCGCCACCCGGTCGATCCCCCCCCGCATGCGTTTGTATTCCCGGGTTGTTTCCACGAATACGGCTTCCCGGGCCGCGGCCAGTTCATGTTCGGCCTGCTGCAGTTGGGCTCGTGCTTCAGCATGAGCCGCGGTGGTACGCCCGCCATCAGTAAGGGGAATCTCCAGATTCAAACCGACCGTGAAGGTGTTGTAGCGCTGGCTGAGTGTCGACAGATTTTCACTATCTGCTTTTGTCCAGCCAGCAATGGCTTCAAGCCTAGGCAGATGCCCGGAAGCAGCCACTGATACCTGCGCCCGGGCGAGCGCTTCCCGTGCGCGCGCCAGCCCAATATAAGGCGCCTGCTGCCTGGCGGTTTCCAGCCATTCCGGCAGGCTACCGATATGCGACGGCTCAGGGAGCGGCAGCGTTACAGCAGACGCCACTTCTGCTACATCTTCGCCGACCAGCGCTTTCAAAGCCCGCAGATTCGCGTTCAGCTCATACTGGGCGCTGATCTGGTCGGATCGCGCGAGCGAGAGCCGCGCCTCGATTTCCCCAAGATCGATGGAACTGGCCTCATCCCGTGCATGCAACCCCGCAACCGCGGCTGAGAGCGCCTGTAGTGCCTCCACATGGGCACGACGCAGCTGCAGCAATTCCTGCGCGTGTACCGCATTCAGATAGGTATCCACCAATCTGGCCGCAAGATCTGCCGTATGCACCCGGTACTCGGCTTCTCCAACAGCCGCACGCTGCTGCCCGGCCTGATACGCAGAGTACCGGCCGTAGTCGATCAAAGGCTGCCTCAACTGCACGTAGGCGGTATTGGAGTCGTACTTCACGGAGGACTCCGCAAGGGCAGGCGCCGCGACGTTCAGCGCACGCTGCATCCCGGAAATGCGGCCCCGGTAATAGCCCGCCTGCACGACGGGCAACAGCTGCGCACGCCCTTTCTGATGTTCCAGCGCTGCAGCTGCCCGGCCGCTCAGCGCTGCCTGGTATTCTGGTGCATTCGCCAGGGCAAGATTCCATGCATGTTCCAACCCGAGCGGGCCCGACTGCAGCTGCAGGGCCTGCAGACTGGCAAGGTTCCAGCCGGCGGATGCATGGGCCCCGGTGCATGCGCCGACCAACACCGCGACAGCAACGAGGCGTAACGCAGCACGCGCCCGCGACATGGGGCCCAGACGGGCAACATAAGAAAGTTCAGACATCGATGCGGCCTGCCAGGGCGTAGGTGGAAACCGGCATTTTATCGGCTTACCGGTGAAAGCGTCATACCGCCTGTCGCGGGAGCGTTGCCGCCGCCGGGGCTCTGGCCGGACGGCAGAGCCACGTTCGCAGACGCTCCAGGGGCCGCTCCACGGCATAGTAAAGAACGGCACCGCATGCCATCGCCGCCAATGCTGCCATTACCGCCATGCCCACGCCGTGTCCACCAGGCAATTGCGACAACTTGACATAAACCAGCCAGTGAATGAGATACACCGAATAGCTCCACGCGCCCAGCGCCCGGAAGAATCGCGTCTCCAGGAGCCGGCCCAGCAGCCCTCCCCCATTGGCCAGCGCCAGAAGGAACACGCTCCACAAGACGCTGATGAACACGAATTTATTCTGGAGCCAGCCGTCGAACGGTGCATGGAACAGTGCGTGCCGCGGCCCCGGGCTCAACAGGAAAAGCACCAGAAACACCGCCAGGCCCACCGCGGTAGGCCAGCGCGGCCTGACGCGTGCGTCAGGCCCGGTGATGATTACAGCCGCCGCACCGCCCAAAAGAAAGCACGGCAGGTACCAGCGCAGGTGAATGTCGTTCTCGGGGGTTTGCCACCACGGCCAGACTATTTGCTGGAGCACTGCCACTGCCAGTGTGAGGCCGGCCACGCCCGGGATTCCCGCGGTGCGCCGGGCCCACAACTGCAGCGCCGAAACTGCGGGCAGCAGCGCATAATAGCAGAACTCCACGGGAATCGTCCAGAAGTGGCCGTAACCCGCCTGGAAGGTAAGTGCCAGCCAGAGGTCTTCACGGGTTGGCACAAGCACGCCAGCCGCATGGTAGATGCACAGCGTCAGGGCGAATAAAGGAAGGATGCGCAGTACGCGGCCGACGGCGTAACGCCACAGCGCTCCCGGGCCAAACCCCGTGGCTTTGAAGCGGCTGGTGAGCAGAAAGGCGCTCAGAACAAAGAAAAGCCATACCCCGTACTTGCCCGTGCCTGTCACGTACTTGCCGTAATCCGGCAGGAAAAACCCTGGCAGATGCGTGCACAGAACCAGCAGGCAAGCCAGCCCGCGGATGCCGTCGGCAGCCGGATAGCGTTGCATCAGACCTTGCGGCGGAAAAGCCGCCCCCCGAAAAATCTCAATGGACGAGTGATACGCCAGCTGCGCGAGTTGAGTACCTCGTCGAGGGTTTTCTGCAAATACGCAATGACGTCACCACGCTCCCGGATGATGGCATCCATGCGTTGAATCGTTTCGTCGCGCTTCATGATGGACGCATCACGTTGTGCAATGGCTTCGTTACATGAGGCCAGTTCACGTTCCATCGCTTGCAGGCGACCCGCATTCTGCGCAACGATCCCCTCAAGTTCCTGTATGCGCCGCGCCTGGTATTCAATTTCTTCGTACGCATGGCGCGCTCCCACCGCCGCACTGGACAACACCAGCTTCCGGGCTTCGTCTTCGCCCAGCGGAGGCTGGCCTGCCACCGCCCGCTGAACGGCAACCTCACGACGCAGATAACCCATCAACGCGGCTTCGGTAACGTCCCACCCCAGTTCAGCCATACAGGCCCGAAGAAAGTCACCAAGCGTGCTGCCGAAGGGGCGGAGTGGCACGCCGAGGCGCGACACCCCCTGAAGCATGACCACCAGCGCACGAAAGACGAGCAACCCTACCGGCAGGGGTTCGATGCTGACCCATTCCTCATCGATCAGCCTGAATTCCCCTGCCTCATTCACAATGATGTTATGTGGCAACCGGTCGAAATACTCTCCCGGAACCAGAGCCGCCGGATCATCAAAACGGATCGAATCATTCTCCGCGTCCAACGACTGCAATGCAGCGAGGTAGCGACGCAGAAACTGCCCCACTTCCGTCATGCTCCAGCCATCGCGGGTAACGATATCGAGCCACTCCGAAGACAATAACCGGCCATGCTCATATGCCGCCGTCGCAGGAAGGCTGAACCGCAAAGGCGAGTCGGCAACCTGTTCTGCCACGGGGTCAAGACGCCGATACTGAAGCCCGATCCCGCTACGGGTACGCACAAAGCGTACTTCCTTGCAGTAGGCGCGGTGCCGGGCAGCAGCGTAGTGCCACGCCAGCACGCACTCCGATGCCGGCTTCTTCGCGGGCTCGGTGTGTGCGACGAGCAGAAACGAATTGGCGAGGTGCATCCCCAACCCATTGCGCACCACCACCGGCCACGCCAGTTCGGGCGAAAATGTAAGCACGGGAGGAAGCTGCGGATCGCGTCGGACACTCTGGCAGATGGGCGTGGCGGCATCGAAGTGCGGCTCCTCGAACCCTTTCCCGGAAACAACCGTCGTCGGCAATTTGTAGTCGGGAAACGGGGCGTAGGCATCAATGCCCGCAAAGCCGGCATCAGTCAGCAGGCCCGACAGCTCACGCAGCCCATAAGTCTGCGCCTGCGACGTTGTGTATCGGTCTTCAAGGCCATACATCGGCACGCCAAGATGGTCTTCCCTGGCGCCCGCGAAATACTTCAACCCGAGTTGATTTTCGATCGCTACTATGAGGCACCCGCCAGGCCTGAGGAAACTACGGGCCCGCTCCAGCATGGCACGCGCCGGGTGTGGCCCTGCCATGAACAGATTGGCATACTCGAGTACCCCGATGAGTGTGACAGCGTCGTAGGTTTCGCTGCTCACAAAATCATCGAAACGCTCGGCAACGACCGATACATTCGGCAGGTCGCGTGTGCGCTCCCGGGCAATAGCGGCGCGGCGCGGCGAACCCTCCAAAGCCACGACAGCGCCCCCGCACTCCCCCAGGTAGCGGGTAATGGCCCCGCAGCCGGCACCTATTTCCAGAACCGAACCTTTCAACAGGGATTCGAGTGGCCGCAACAGGTTCGCCCGGTTAGCCGAGAAGTGATAAAGCGAGGGCCAATCGATACAGTGCCGCACCAGGTCGGACGACAGCACAGATACATCCTTTGACGCCCTCAATGCAGCCATCAACCGGGTTTCGACCTCATCGCCGTCACTATAGGCAATGCCGCCATAACCGGGACGCGACCATACACCCGTGACCGGGTCCTTCACGTACAGGTCCGGAAAAGGGGCGCTTGCTATCATTGGATTTCCTTGATTTCCATGTTCATGCCCATGTCGACAAGGCCAAAGAAGCCATTGACGGGCAGAACCTGAAGGTGAATAGCATCGTAGCGACGGTCATGCGGCACGACATCACCGCCTTGAACGGAGGCGACACCCAAAGACACGAAGTAGTCACCGGGTGCAAGTCTGCAATGTAGCTGCGCCCGGACCACGGTTCGGCTGCCAGCCCTTCCAAGGGACTCACAGACCGGAATCTCGAGCGATTCCGAGTTGACCCCATATACCGTGACCCCCTCCTTGGTCTTGACGGTAATACCGAAAATGGGCCGCACTACCATTCTGTTGAAACAAACACCGAACTCTAGCAGAAGTCGTTGCCCCGAAACAATAGCCGAGGGATATGCCTCACCATCAGCCGCAAGGAAGAAATCCCGGATACTGGCCGCGCCATCGCCCCAGCGGTACTCGTGTGGGTTGTATCCGGGTCGTGTGTGAAATGCATCGTCAAACAGCTGCCGTGAAGACTCAACCACCAGGTTGGCCTCAGGTGTCACTGCCTCCGGGCTGTTTGTGGCTGCATCCGCTGCGCCGCCATCCTCAGGCAGGGTCGCGTGGGTCTCACCCCCCTCTCCCTGTGCCGGAGCGGTGACTGAGCGCCCGAAAAGCAGGTCGAGATACCGGTTCACGACGCGCCGTGGTTCGCCCTGCTCGACTATCCGCCCGCCGTCCAGCAGCACGGCGCGGCTGCAATGGGTGACGATCTGTTCGTTCGAATGCGTTACAAGCAGAATACTCGTTCCTTCATCCTTGAGCTGCTTGAGCCGCTCGAAACACTTGGCCTGGAAGCGTGCGTCGCCTACCGCCAGGGCTTCGTCGACGATGAGCACGTCGGGAGAGATCTGCGCCTGAACCGCAAAGGCGAGGCGCACCATCATGCCACTGGAATATGTCTTGACCGGCTGATCGATGAAATCGCCGATATCCGCAAATGACACGATGTCGTCGAAACGGGCATCGATTTCGTCGGTCGTCAGCCCCAGAACCGCCGCATTCAGGTAGACGTTTTCCCGTCCCGTGAATTCGGGGTTAAACCCCGAGCCCAGCTCCAGCAGTGCACCTATGCGCCCGGCGGTGTGCACCTGCCCGGATGTGGGCGTGAGCGTACCGCACACGATCTGCAGCAGGGTGCTCTTTCCACTGCCATTGCGGCCGATAACGCCCACCGTTTCTCCCCGGGGCACTTCGAAGGAAACATCATTGAGCGCCCAGAACTCCCGGAAATACTGGCGCACCGGCCGCCCCACCATGTGGGACAGACGCGGCAACAGGAACTGCTTCAGGCGGTCCCGCGGCTGGTCGTAAATCTGGTAGCACTTACTGACACGTTCGACCCGAATGCTTACGTCAGAGGACATCCGCAAACCCCTTGCGAGTCTTCTGGAACCACGCGAAGCCAGCCCACGCCACCAGCGCAGATCCCACTGTGTACAGGCCTATCAAACTGAAATCGGGAGGCTCGCCCCAATAAAGTACGTCACGCGCCTGCTCTATTACCGGCGTAAGCGGATTCAGGTAGAACAGGGGGCGGTAACGCTCTGGCAGGATGCTGGCCGGATAGAAAATGGGGCTGAGAAACATCAGGACGGTTGTCAATACACCAATCACCTGTGCAACGTCACGCAGATACACCCCCAGCGAAGCCAGAGCCCAGCTCAGGCCCAATACCAGCAGGCAGAACGGCGCAATCACCAGTGGCACGTACAGGGCAGTGAGCGGCGGCACGCCCTGAATGACTGCATAGGCCACCAGCCACACTCCCAGGCTGATGCCCGCATGATAGAGCGCCGAAAAGAGGCCCACCACTGGAAGAATTTCCAGGGGGAAAACGACCTTCTTCACATAGTTCGGAGTTGACACCACCAGGCCAGGCGCACGCGTGATGCACTCGGCGAACAGGTTGAAGACAATCAGGCCGACGAACAGGATGAG
Source organism: Yanghanlia caeni (assembly GCA_030733815.1). GTDB lineage: Bacteria > Pseudomonadota > Gammaproteobacteria > Burkholderiales > Burkholderiaceae_B > Yanghanlia > Yanghanlia caeni. The sequence goes on along the minus strand of JAUZQE010000010.1, from coordinate 18,994 downwards.
GGCGAACTCCGTTTTCGACCCGCTGCCGCTACCCCACCGGGCACGGAAAATCTCGCTGAACACAAACGTGTACACGGCCAGCATCAGCACGGGGTTGAAGAAGGACCAGAACAACCCCAGGAAGGAGCCGCGATAACGACCAATGACCTCGCGCCGCGTATACGTTCGGATCAGCTGACGATTCCGCCATAGACTCCTGACCATTTCTACTGGAGAGATCGAATACCGCCTGCCGGTACTCTCGACACCTCCGTGCACTGACGCTACCATAAACGCAGATCCAAAAATTTGCCCCCACCAGGCAGGCGGCCCCGGAACGGTCGCCCAGGCAGACGCGTACTATAAACCAGAATGGTACGGGGCCTTCCGGCCCCGCGCTTCACCATTTATTGCGTCCAGTAACCGCGGTGCATGCTCAGGCGGCGGCACAGCCACACCGGAAGGCGACCAGAAAGCTTTCCAAGCCGGAAGCCGGCGTACTTCAGCAGGGTGTGCGCTGCAGCACGTGGAAGCCATAGCGGCCCACAACGCCACAGATACTGCAGTTCGGAACGCAGGAATCTCGCCCCCTCCCCCTCCGCACCGCCAAAACTCTGCACAATCCATGGGTTGGCGGCATGGAATACGCCAATGTCAAAATACCGCCTGAATTCTGCTAACGGCGAATAGTTGTGCGAATGCCGGGCCATCGCCCGCGATACGTAGGCAACGCGCCAACCCGCCAGTACGGCGCGCGCGGCCAGATGCATGTCCTCGCTCACGATGCTCTTCGTTGGGAATCCCCCCAGAGCCGTCAGGACGGAAACCCGATAGGCCGCAAATGAGTTGGACACGAACGCAGTCTTCAACCCCCTGCGCGGGATATCTTCCTTCCCTGCAACGTATTCCTGTACCGGATAGTTGAACAGCCTCGCGTGAGCGGCAATGGGATTGGCCGATACGTGAGGCAATTGCCTGCCATAAGCTACCGCCACAGCAGGGTCGTTGAATGCATCGAGCAATGCATCCAGAGCTCCCGGCTGAAGGATGGCGTCCTGGGTAAGAAAGACCGCGATTTCGGCGCGGGCATCGACAGCCGCATTGCGTGTACCGCCGTGATCGAACCATGCCGGATCAATCCTGCGCATACGGAACCCGTGATGCACCGCCACCTCGTCACTGCCGTCCGTCGAACTTGAGTCGACTACCAGTACGGCTGGCGCACGGCTGCAGCACGACGCTTCACGGGCAAGCGCGGCTGCCGCCTGCCGCCAGACTTCGCCACCATTGCGCACCGGTACGACTATCTGAACCGACGGCGCCGGCAACATGGAAGACGCTTCAACCGGGTTGTCGGGCCGGACTCCGGCGGCTTGCTCAGGGCTGCTCATTTATGAAGCCTTTCCATACCGTGAGGGCAATGATCTTGAGATCGAGCCACAACGACCAGTTGTCGATGTACCAGAGGTCGTACTGCACGCGCCGTTCCATTTTCTCAAGCGTGTCGGTTTCACCGCGCAAGCCGTTTACCTGTGCCCATCCCGTAATGCCCGGCTTGACCTTGTGCCTCTGCATGTAGGATTCGACAAGATCCTTGTAGTACTCGTTGTGCGCCAGTGCATGGGGACGCGGCCCCACGATCGACATGCGGCCCTGGAGCACGTTGTAGAACTGGGGCAGTTCATCAAGACTGGTGCGCCGAAGGAAAGCGCCCAGTTTCGTTATACGCGGATCACCGAAGCGGGCCTGCGTGACCTGGCCGGATTCTTCTTCGTGCACCTCCATCGAACGGAACTTGTACACCTTGAAGCGCCTGCCATTGATGCCCATTCGGTATTGCTTGAATATGACCGGCCCTTTGCTGGTCAGCTTGATGGCGACAGCAATCACAGCACACACCGGCAGCATCAGAACGCTGATGATCGCACCCAGGATCAGGTCTTCCAGCCGCTTGATCACGCGCGCTGGCCCTTCCATAGGGCTGCGCGAGATGTCAAGCGTGTACAGGCCGCCTATATGGCTGATGCGATGGTTCAGCAAGGGAAGATCCCCCAGATCCGGTATGTAGCGAACGTCGACCGTCTGGTGCCTGAGGGCATACATCACCTGTTTGATCGCCTCACCCTGATTGAGCGGCAGGCACAGCCAGACCTCATGCACGGCGGTCGCCACCACCTTCTGCCGCAATGTGTCGTACCAGGCGTCGTCGTTGCCCAGCGGCAGGAAACATGTAATTGCGAAGCCATGTTCGGGAAGTTCGTCAAGCATCGCCCGTACGGGTGCAGCAGCATTCTGCAGTTCCACCACGAGCACCTGCTTGAGGTTCCTTCCGTGGATGCGCAGCTGCCGGAGGAAAACATGGACCGAGACGCGGAACACGGTGACGAACGCAAGCGCGACGGCCAACGTGCTGATGAGCCAGATGCGCGAATAGTTTTCGGCCACTTTCAACAACACGGCAATACTCGCGACCACTGCCAGCGCCAGCAGCCACCCGACGAACATACGCCCCAGCTGGGCCCATAAATGACGGCCCCGCCAGGACAGATAGGTACCCAACGCAAACTGACAGATCACGATCACAAGCGCGATTACCAGTGTCGCGACCAGGTAGTGATCGAGCATGAACCAGTCGTTGAACCGCAGCCAGTGCGCCACATAGCTGCCCGCAACGATCAGCAGGAAATCTGTAACTCCCGCGATGAAGGCGATCGGGTAACGCTCAGCGAATGTTGGAGAATAGTTGAGCTGAGGCATCGTTAAGGTTGGGAAAGGACGGACAGCCGTATGCGTGCTCATTGTATCGCCGGCACAGGTACAGAACATCGGCAACGCGGCTTGCGCGGCCGTCGATCCGTCAGGCACCGCGGCCAATGTTACGATTACGGGCAGGACGCTACACGGGCATAGCACCTTCATCAAGGTCGTCATGAGAATTCTTCTGTTCGGCAAAAACGGCCAGCTCGGCTGGGAACTGCAGCGCAGCCTGGCGCCCCTGGGCGAGGTGATCGCGCTCGGCACGCACGATCAGCCCTGCGCCGATTTCACCCGCCCGTCGGATGTCGCGGCCACGGTGCGCGCACTGGCACCCGATGTGATCGTGAACGCCGCCGCCTACACAGCGGTCGACAAGGCCGAATCGGAACCGCAGGTAGCCAGTGAGGTGAACGCCGTCACCCCGGGGGTGCTGGCCGAAGCCGTCGCCGGCCTGGGCGCCTGGCTGGTGCACTATTCCACCGACTACGTCTTCGATGGCACCGGCGTCACACCCTGGCGCGAAGACTCCCCCACCAACCCGGTGAACGAATACGGCCGCAGCAAGCTGGCCGGCGAAGAGAACATCCGGGCGTCGGGCTGCCGCCACCTCATCTTCCGCACGTCCTGGGTCTATGCGGCACGGGGCGGCAATTTTGCAAAGACCATGCTGAAGCTGGCGCAGGAGCGCGATGCGCTGAAGGTGATCGACGACCAGTTCGGCGCGCCCACAGGGGCCGACCTTTTGGCCGACATTACCAGCCACGCCCTTCGTGCTGTAATGAACGATGAGGCGTTTGCAGGCACCTACCATGCGGTGGCGGCGGGCGAGACGAACTGGCACGGGTATGCCCGCCACGTTATCGCGCGGGCGCGGGCCGCGGGCGTGCCGGTGAAGGTGGCCGACGACGCCATTCAGGCCGTGCCCACCAGCGAATTCCCCACGCCAGCCCGGCGGCCAGCGAACTCGCGGCTGGACACACACAAGCTGCGCAACGCATTCGGCCTGCACCTGCCGGACTGGCGCATGGGCGTCGACCGCATGCTGACGGAATTACTTGAAAAATAACCGACTCACCGACATGACGACACGCAAAGGCATCATCCTGGCCGGCGGCTCCGGCACGCGCCTGCACCCCGCCACGCTGGCGGTCAGCAAACAGCTGCTGCCGGTGTACGACAAGCCCATGGTATATTACCCGCTGTCCACGCTGATGCTGGCCGGCATACGCGACATTCTGCTGATTTCCACGCCGCAGGACACCCCCCGGTTCGAACAGCTGCTGGGCGACGGCAGCCAGTGGGGCGTGAACCTGCAGTATGCCGTGCAGCCCTCGCCCGATGGGCTTGCGCAGGCTTTCATCATCGGCGCCAGTTTCGTGGGTTCCAGTCCCTCTGCGCTGGTGCTGGGCGACAACATCTTCTACGGGCACGACTTCGAGAAGCTGCTGCGCAATGCCTGTGATCGCGAGGAAGGCGCCACCGTGTTCGCCTATCACGTACACGACCCGGAACGCTACGGGGTGGCGGAATTCGACGCTGACGGCAAGGTACTTTCGCTGGAAGAAAAGCCAGCCAGGCCGAAATCCAGCTACGCGGTTACCGGGTTGTATTTCTACGACCACCAGGTGGTGGACATGGCCCGCAGCCTGAAGCCCTCGGCGCGCGGCGAGCTGGAAATCACCGACCTGAACCAGCTGTATCTGGAACAGGGTGCACTCAATGTCGAGATCATGGGCCGCGGCTATGCCTGGCTCGACACAGGCACGCATGAATCGCTGCTGCAGGCAGGGCAGTTTATCGCCACCCTGGAACACCGCCAGGGCCTGAAGGTGGCCTGCCCCGAGGAGCTCGCCTGGCGCCGTGGCTGGATCGACGCCGCACAGCTTGAAAAGCTGGCACAGCCGCTGCTGAAGAACGGCTACGGGCAGTACCTGATGCGTCTGCTGAAAGAGCGCATCGTCTGACTGTTTTACTGGAACTGCAACATGAACGCCACGCGACTGGCCATTCCCGACGTCATCCTCTTCGAGCCCAGGATTTTCGGCGACGAACGGGGCTTTTTTTTCGAGAGCTTCAACCAGGCCCGCTTCGACGAGGCGGTGGGGCGCTCCGTCACTTTCGTGCAGGACAACCATTCCCGTTCGGTGCGCAACGTGCTGCGCGGGCTGCACTACCAGATCCAGCAGCCCCAGGGCAAGCTGGTGCGCGTGGCAGTGGGCGAAGTCTTCGACGTGGCGGTCGACCTGCGCCGCAGCTCGCCCACCTTCGGCAAGTGGGTGGGCGCCATCCTCAGCGCCGAGAACAAGAAGCAGTTGTGGGTGCCGGAAGGGTTCGGCCACGGGTTCGTGGTGCTGAGCGACGTGGCGGAGTTCCTGTACAAGACCACCGATTACTACGCGCCGCAGCACGAGCGCTGCATCATCTGGAACGACCCCACGCTGGCCATCGAATGGCCGATTCAGGGCGAACCCGTGCTTTCCGCCAAAGACATGAAGGGCACTGCCTTCCTTCAGGCTGACGTTTTTGCCTGAATTCAGGAGTGGAGCCGTTCATGCCGCCAGCCGTACCTCACCCTCCGCCGAACACTCCCCAAAATACGTCAGACGACCTGCACACGGAGCGAGCATCCGGAATCTGCAGTCTCGGTGTCAGTCTCTTTTTTGGCCTGCTGTTTGCTGTCCGGTCCGGGTACTCTTACGGGGCGGCCATCCTGTTCATCCTGGCGATCGGGTATGCCTGGCTGCCCTCGTACCGCTGTTCCCGGCGATCAATACATCTTTCAAAAGAAGACTGGTGGCTGGCGTGGGCGTTCCTCGGATACTTCATCATTTCGTTGTTGAGTGCCGCCTGGCTGGGAAATGATTTCAAGGATCTTGACCAGCCTCTGCGCGCAGCATTGGCGGTTTGGCTATTGTGGATGCTGCTGCACGTACATTTCGCTCTGCGATGGATGTGGGCCGGGATTGTGGTCGGGGTCGTATCGTCGGCAGGGGTTGCCGCCTGGCAGCTGCATTTCGTGGGGCTGGAACGCGCAGAGGGCTTCCTGAACATCATTCACTTCGGCAACATCGCACTGGTTTTCGGTGCGTTCTGCGCGGCGGGCATGCAATGGGCAGTGCAGCTGCCGCCCGGCCGCAGGCACCTGTGGTGGGCGGCGTTCGCCATGGGCATGGCCAGCAGCGTCTACAGCATCATCGCATCGGGCAGCCGCGGCAGCTGGGTGGCCCTGCCGGTGCTGGTGGCGCTGTATGCCATCGCCTTCCTCAACCGGCGCAACCTGAAATGGACGCTAGGGGCAATCGCAGTCATCGGGGTTCTGGCAGCCGTGTTGTTCAGCCAGCCCGACAGCCGCCTGCGGAAACGCTACGACGCCGCCACACAGGACATCGAACTCTACATGAAGGGCGAGGCCGATACCTCGCTGGGCGCGCGCTTCGTGATGTGGAAAGGCGCCCTGCTGAATATTCCGGAACGGCCGCTGCTGGGCTGGAACATGGACGCCTACGACGCACGTATCGCCGAGCGCGTGGCAAGCGGCGAGCTGAACCCGGTGGCGCTCAAGTTCACCGACAATCTGCACAATTCCTACCTGCAGGCCCTGGCGTTCCAGGGCCTGCCGGGGCTGCTGGCGCTGCTGGCGGTGTACTTCGTGCCCCTCACCGGGTTCTGCCGCCGCCTGCGCGATTCCGACATCGTAGTGAGCGTGCTGGCCTACTGCGGCGCGGCCGTCTGCGCATCCTACGTGTTCTTCAGCCTCACGCAGGTGATCCTGCGCCGGAACAACGGCATCATGTTCTACGTGGTTGCGGTGGCCGTGATGTGGGGTGCGATGCGGATGCGGGAACGCAGCAACCGCATTACCACGTGCCGGCCCGCACCGCTGCCAGAAAGGACTCCAGTTCCAGATTGAAACGCAGCGGTTCTTCCAGGTTTACGGTATGGCCGGTGCGGGGGTAGATGGACACCCCGGCGCGACGACGCCCCCGTGAAAAACCGTGATCGTCGCACTCATGGCCGCTTGCCCTCCCGGAAAAGCCGCTGGTAGTTGTACATGCCACTCTGCAGGTGAGCGCGCATGGCTGTACGCGCGGCGTCGGCATCGCGTTGGCGTATGGCTTCGAAGATGGCGCGGTGCTCGGCTTCCACCTGCGCCGTCCGGCTCGTGCCGTCAGACGAATAGCGCAGCGTGCGCACCGCCTTGTGAATGACGCCCCGCAGATGCGCCATGAGCTGTTCGAAATACGGGTTATTGGTTGCCCGCGCGATCTCGACGTGAAAATCCACGGCGCTTTCCGCGCCTTCTTCCCAGTTGGGTGCGGAATCGTTGACGCGGACGAGCGCCTGTTCCAGGCGGGCGAGCTGCTCTTCCGTGCGCTGCTGGGCGGCGATGGCGGCCGCCCCGGATTCCACTTCCAGGCGCAGCTGGTAGATGTGGGTGACGGTCTGCGGCTCTAGCAGGTCGTCGGGATCCACGGAGAACGAGGCATGAAGGGCCGTTTCGCTCACGAACGTGCCGATGCCCCGACGGGTTTCCAGTATGCCGCGTGACCGCAATGAGGCAACGGCCTCGCGCAGGACGTTGCGGCTCACCCCGAACGTGGCGGCCAACTGCGCTTCAGTGGGGAGCCGCCCACCCGGTTTCAGCGCCCCGGACGTCACCATCTGCATGAGCTTGTCGGCCACATGCTTGGGAAGGTTGGCAGGCATGCCAATGTAGAGATCGGATGCCTGCGCCGGGTCAGCAAGCGTATGGCTGGTCATTCGAATTACCCCTTTGTATGTATGTGGACATGGACGAATTCGACTCTAAACCAGGTGGCGACCGACCTGCATCGTTGAATAGTGTGAACCTATATTAGGTTATAGGACGTAGGATGTCCATAGATGACAGCGTTGGGGCGAAGCGTTGAGAGTTGGCAAGTCCGCCTCAGTCGGCCCGGTCGTCACCCCTGTCGCCGTAGACGCGCAGGTAGTGAAGTTCGGCACGATGCTTTTCGTGGTGGCTGAGCGAATCCAGAATGATGCCCACCGCAAGCAGCAGGAATGCCACCACTTCGAGCGACGCTGCGAGCACGGCCAGCGGAATGCGGGTGATGTACTGCATCTGCAGCCATTCTTCCAGAACGGGCGTCACAGCAATGAGGCCGGACACACCGAAGATGCCACTCATGACGCCGAAGAAGAACAGGGGACGGTAATGGCGCAGGATGCGCACGATGGTTGAGATGACGCGCAGGCCGTCGGAAACGGTATTCAGCTTCGAGAAGCTGCCCTCGGGGCGATCCTTGTATTCGACGGGGATCTCGACGATGCGCATGCGCCGGTTCAGCGCGTGCAGCGTCATGTCGGTTTCGATCTGGAAGCCTTCCACAAGAATGGGGTAGGTCTTGACGAAGCTGCGATTGAACGCGCGATAACCGCTCATGATGTCGACCAGTTTCGCACCGAACAGCCAGTTCACCAGCCGCTGCACCAGCTGATTGCCAAAACCGTGCAGCGCCCGCTTGTTCTCGGCCGCGTAGTGACCGCCGCTATGACGGTCACCCACCACCATGTCGGCGGTGCCATCCAGAATCGGGCGTATGAGATCGTGAATGCGATCGGAAGGGTAGGTGAGATCGGCGTCGGACATCACGTAGATGTCGGCATCCACTTCCAGGAAGGCGCGCCGCACCGCGTTGCCCTTGCCCTGCCTGCCTTCGTTCAGCACACGGCCGTCGGCGCCAAGCTCGGCCAGCGTGCGCTCGGCGATGGCGGCCGTGTCGTCACGCGAATTGTTGTTGACCACCACGATCTGCGCCTCGGGCAGCGCAGCATGAAAGCTGCGAATGGTGGCTGCAACGGTGGCCGCTTCGTTGTAGGCGGGCAGGATGATCGCAATTCGCGGGGAAGTGGGGGTCATGTTCCGGCGGAAGAATTGTCGCTTGAATTGTAAGAGGGGACCGGCAAGAATGGTGTTTTCATGCCGTGAAAATCATGCTTGCCGTACCCATAGCCGCCACGCTGATATCCATTGCGTTCATCCTGCACTGCGCTGTCGTCGGCGGCGGGCTGATGCGGGCAGTCGCTTGTACGTCTGACAAGGCGTTCATGCCCGGGCATTCGACAGCTTTTTTTACGATCTGCGTCGGCATGCTGCTCAACATGCTAACACTGGCCGGCCTGGGCATGATGGGCTGGTTGACGCCGTTGGCAGTGGCCAGTTTCGGGGGGCTGCTGCTGGCTGTTGGCTTGATGGGCCATCTGGCCGCCGCGAAGCGGGCGACACGCACGCCGACGACATCCGGTGCCGCGACCGCCGAACGTATGGGCGAACACATGGGAGGCAGCAGAAAGCCCCAGCTGCATTATTTTCCCCGTAACCTTTTGCCGGGTCGCCGTGAACTTTTGCCGGAGTACGCTGCGCTGGGCGTGATCTTTCTTCTGTGCATTGCCGTTTCCCTGCACCCTCCGGGCCACTGGGACGACACGATGTATCAACTTCCCATCGCCCGCCATTATCTTGGGCACGGGGCCATCGTGCTGAACGAGTACCTGCGCTTTCCCCTGTTTCCCCAGCACGGGAACATGCTCTTCTCACTGGGAATGATGCTAGGAGAAGGCATGCAGCCCTGGATCGGCTCGCCCGCCGACGACGGGCTATGGCATTTCGGTCTGGCCGAAATCCTCGCTCAAACCTTCGCCACGCTTCCCCTGTTCGTGATTGCCCTGGGGCTGTGGAGCGCATCCCACCGCTACCTGGACAGCGGGATTCCCGGACTGCTCGCGGGCCTGCTGCTCTTCATGATCGGGCCAGTAAAGAGCACGCTGGGGTTTGCCTACGTCGACAACGCCCTCGCACTCTACTGCTGGGCAGCCGCGCTTGCGATCGCGGTCGTGATGGATCGCCCCCGGTCGGACCAGATGGCCGCCATGTGGCAGAAGCGCCTCTGCCGGTTCCATTGGGCGTTGGCCGGACTGCTCGCGGGCGCTGCCTGCGGCATCAAGTATTTTGGCGTGGTGTACGCAGCAGGCCTGGGCGTGCTGGTCATGACAGCGGCGTGGCTGCATACGGGCAGGTCATCGAGCGAAAGTGGTGCCTGGGCGCGTGCAAGCGATCCTTTCCGCAAAAGTGCGGCCTCACGCTTTGCTGCCTCTCTGCATGCTGCAGTCGTCTACGGCGTGGCAGTTGTTTTCGCAGGCAGCCTCTGGTACGTGCGCAACTATGTCGTTTCGGGCGACCCTGCCCACCCCGCCGGTGCCTCCGTATTCGGTTACTTCCTTTGGGACGAAGTCGATCTGGCGGGGCAGCACGCGGAACAGGCTTCTTACGGCGTCGGACGCAACCCCGTCCGCTTACCCGCCGCCATGCTGGCAGCTGGCGTACTGCCCTGGCTGCCTGCACTCGCAGGACTTTTTCTGCGCAGGGTTTCAGCGGGAATACGGGTACTTCAGGCGGTATTCATCGGCTACCTGTTTTTCTGGTTTTTCGTGACGCAGGTACCGCGCTACCTTGCTCCCATATACGGAGTCGGCTGCTTTCTGAGCCTGCATTTCCTCTGGGAGGCCGCGCGCTGGTGCACGGCACGACTTCGGCATAGCGGTATTACAGCCTCCGCGAGACGCATACTGGGCCCCGCAATGGACGGTAGAGCATCCACAAGAGGCGATTCAGCTTCCACGGGAAAAGGCGTGAACTGCACTGGAAGCGGCCTGGCCGCCATGCTGGTGCTGGCCGCGTGCGTGCTCTACCTGGCGGATCGCGGCCTGAAGCATGGTCGCGAGTTCATGAACGCGGAAACGGTTCTCGCCACACGTCCCGGCTATTCCCTGTATCAACAGGCCAACAGGAACGCAGACGCCTTCGGCCACCGGCTTGTTCAGGTTGGCTTCGAGAACGGCATTTACTTCTTCAACGGAACGGTGATCGGCGACTGGTTCGGCCCCGGCCGCTATCGCGGTCTGCTGGAATGCGACGCCACGCCCTGCCCTTTGCCGCCGTCAGAACGGCTGAGGGATGCCCTGCGTCGACATGACGCCTGCATGTTGATGCTGAATCGGGAGCTGGTGAAGCATCTGGATGAAGACGCCCTGCGCGCGCAAGGCTGGCAGGTACTGGCCTCTGAGGCTCATGGCGTATTGCTGGCAACTGACGCTGCAGGAAAATGATGCGACTTCGAAGCCTTCGAATTGCAGACTGAACCCGGCGCCGCGTCACCCCTCTTCACGCCGGAACACCAGAAACCGCGAAGTCAGGAAATTGACGACCATTCCCGCCAGACTGCCCGCCACAACGCCCAGGAACAGATGCCGGCTCACCAGACTCGAGCCCAGCACCAGCACCGTGTACGTTCCGTAGTTCACCGCGCCGCCCACCAGCATCAGCGCGAAATACACCGCGAGTTCCCCCGTTCGCGACATGCCTGAGCGACGCCCCCGGAAAGTGAGACTGCGGTTGACCAGCCACGTGGCCACCACAGCGGCAAAAAACGAAGCACCCCGCCCATAGAAAGGCCCCACCGCCTCCCGCAAGGCATACAGCACGGCAATATCGACGAGCAGACCGATCACGCCGGCCAGGGCGAAGAAAATGACTTGGCGGATCATCGGACCATGTAGCAGGCAGGAACGCATCGGGGCGATTTTACGCCGGCCGGCTCACTGGCAACCCGCCATTCACATGCGCCTGGACGCCAGCCCACCTGCTCCAGCTAGCTTGATGGCAGGAATGCCGTAGGCCCCTGCAGGGAATACGCTTCGCCGGGGTCTTCGGCCAGGGATGCCGCCCGCCGCCGTTTCTCCCGCTGCGCCACCGGTGCGAGCAGATCCCGCTGCCGGTCGAAGGCATGCACGGCTTCCGCCAGCCGGTCGGTTCTGCGGATGGTGCCGTGCACGGCGGCCGCGAACTGTTTGGCGGCGTCGCCATTCTCGCGCGTCATGCGGTCGATTTCTTCCACCGCCCTGCTGAGCTGCTGCACGCCAACGCTCTGCTGCGCGATGTTGGACGACATCTCGGAGGCCAGCGCATCGACTTCGGCCACGCGGGAAACAATTTCCTGCATGCGCGCTCCGGCGTCTTCCACCTGCCGGGTGCCCAGCTCGCCGTGCCGGACACTCGCCTCGACCAGGCGACGGATCTCGAGGGCCGCTTCTGCGCTGCGTTGCGCGAGATTGCGGACTTCGGCAGCCACCACGGCGAAGCCCCGGCCGGCCTCTCCTGCTCTCGCGGCTTCCACCGCAGCATTCAGGGCAAGCAGGTTGGTCTGGGAGGCGATGCTGTCGACCAGCCTGTTCATTTCGGCGATCCGGTGGTTGGCCTGCGCCAGTTCATTCATGGTTGCGACCACCTTGCTGATGGCCTCGCCACCCTGTTCCACCGAACCATTCGCTGCACGCGCCAGTTCGTGCACCGACGCGGCAACTTCGGCACAGTGCTCTGCAGCCACGGCCATTTCTTCAGCCACCGCCATGGTTTCATGCAGATGCCCATAGGTGCGGAGGGTGCGCTGCTTGAGGTCTTCGTTGCCCTGCAGAATCTGCTCGTTGTTGTGCTGCATGCCCTGGATCTGGGAAGCGACGTCACCGATGAGGGCACGCAGGTTGAGCCCGGCCTGGTTGAGCGACCGCGCGATCATGCCGATCTCGTCGACACGGTTCATTCGCAGGTTGGGATCGACGACACCGGCAGCCACGCCGATCGCCTGATCACGAAGGCGCGACATCGGCCGCACGATACGTGTTTCCAGAAACACAGCTGCCGCCAGCGCCGCAACGACTCCCACGGCCGCGACTGGCCATGCCATGCCGCCCACGACAGCTGCCGGCACGACCACTGCCGACGCCACTGCAGCCATCGCCAGACGAACGGCCGAGCGCACGGACAGCGTCTGCCAGAGGCGGGAGAGGCTCAGCGGGTTCCTGCGAACGACCAGCCCCTTGTGAAACGCAAGCTTCCGCTGGGCGCGGCCCTCGCGGAATTCCCGATAAAGGGCTTCCGCCGCAGCCGTTTCCTCGGGATCGGGGCATGTACGCACCGACAGGTACCCGACCACCGTATCTCCGCTGCGTATGGGCGCCACATTGGCGCGCACCCAGTAGTGTTCACAGCCGTTTGCGCGCAGATTCTTGACAAGGGCCGTCCAGCTCTCGCCACGGTGCAGAGTCGCCCACAGATCGGCGAAGGCGTCGCGCGGCATGTCGGGGTGGCGCACGATGTTGTGCGGCCTGCCCGTGAGCTGATCGCGCGTGTAGCCGGAAACGTCGACAAAGGCCGTGTTGGCGTAGGTGATCGTGCCCCGGGGATCGGTAACCGACATCAGGGTGGAGTCGGGCGGATAGTGGAATTCCTGGGTCGCTGGATTTCCATTACCGTGATGTGACGAGCGAGTAGCCATCGGTACATCCTTTACCCGTGTGCCGGCGAGGCGCATGGGAGAGACTTTGAGAATGCGCCGAACGGCCTGGGCCGTATGACGCTTCAGACTACCATGCACTGCAACAAAAAGGTCTGAGGAGTAACGCCCACCCCTGACGATGGTTATATACGGATTCCTGAAGACAGCCGTTCATCTTATTAGCAGCATCAGAACCGGGGGGACTGTCAGGGCTGACAGGGGACGAAGAAAACCCGATACGTGGCTATACACAGTATCGGGCCGTGCGATGCACGCTATTGGTGCTTCGCGAGCGGGAATGGGGGAATCAGTCGACGCGTGCGCCGGCCAGCTCGACGATCTCCTTGTAGCGGGCGCGCTCGTCGGCCATCAGCTTGCCGAAGTCGGCGGGTGTGGATGGCACTGCCTCCACCAGCAGGCCCTTGAAGCGCTCCTGCACCTTCGGGTCCTTCATGGCCTTGGTGAACGCGGCGTTGAGCTTCTCGACGGTTTCAGCCGGAGTGCCTGCCGTAACGACGAGGCCCCACCAGGTGGAGATCGAGAAATTCTTCATGCCCGCTTCCTGCATGGTGGGCAGGTCGGGCAGCTCCCTGCTGCGTTCGGTTGTGGTAACCGCCAGCGCCTTCAGCTTGCCTGCCCGGATGTTGGGCGCAGCTGTGGCCAGGTTGTCGAACGTGAAATGCACATCGCCGGAAAGCAGCGCCAGCTGGGCGGGTGCGCCGCCGTTGTAGGGAACGTGCACGACGTCGACTCCAGCCTGGCGGCGGAAGAGCTCACCGGCGAGATGCCCGCCGCTGCCGTTGCCGCCTGACCCGTAGTTGAGGACGCCCGGATTGGCCTTGGCGTAAGCGATCAGATCCTGCACGCCGTTGATGTTGAGCTCTCGCGCCTTTTCGCTGTTCATGACGAGCACGTTCGGGATGTAGACCATGAGGGTCACGGGCTCGAAATCTTTCTCGGCATCGAACGGCATGCTCTTGTAGAGCCAAGGGTTCACCGCGTGAGACGCCAGTGTCGCCACGCCCAGCGTCTTGCCGTCGGGTGCGGCCTTGGCCACGACCGCCGACCCGATGTTGCCCCCTGCGCCCGGACGGTTCTCGATGATCACCGTGCCCAGATCGCCCTGCACGGCTTCCGCCAGAACGCGGGCCGTGACGTCGATGGGGCCGCCGGCGGCAAAGGGCACGACGATGCGTGTGGGGCCGCCATCCTGCGCGAGAACCGGCGCACAGAGCGTGGCAGCAGCCAGGGCCGCAGCAAGTTTGCGGATGATCGATGACTTCATGGAACCCCTCTCCTGGGAAATGATGCGAAAACGGATAGCATAAGATTATCGCAAAGTTTTACGATACCCATGCAAAACCCGCATAAAGGGGGCTGAACGGTCCTCGATTCACGACATCGGGCAACGCCCGACAATCATCGGGGTGTCGCTAGCGCCTTGCTTCGAGCCACGCCGCCAGCGCCAACAATCGGCCCTCTTCCAGAGGCGGCGCCACAAACTGCACGCCGGTTGGCAACACCGTGTTGGCCGGCCACACAGAATAATTCAGCACGGGATCGGGCACCAGATTGAACGCCGGGGTGTACGGGTTCCACACCAGCCAGTCGTCGCCCTCCCACCCGGCCGGCACATTGCGACCGGCCTCGAAGGGCAGAATGGGCAGCGTGGGCAGCAGCACGGTGTCGACCGATTCGTACAGGGCATAAAGCTGGGCTGCGAACCGGTCTCGCACGGCAAGCACCTGCAGGTAGGCGTCAAGGTCAAGTGCCTCAGCGGCCGCCACATAACCCGTCAGCCCCGGGTCGAGCTGTTGGCGCGCGTCTTCACCCAGGCCGGCAATGGTTCGCGCGCAGCCCAGCCGGTACAGCTTGGCGGCAGCGGCAGACGCGCCTGGCACATCCAGTTCAACCGTGGTGCAGGCGATTCCGCCTTCGGCGAGCCGGGCCACCATGTCGTCGAGCCCACGGCGAACGACAGGATCCATGTCGCCCAGGGAATCGGGGGCGACGACGCCCACCCTCAGCTTCTCGGGCTCGCACCCGCGCAACGCAAGCGGTCGGGCATTGCCCAGGCTCGATGTCCAGTCACCGGCCGCGGCACCCGCAATGACGTCCAGCACGTCGGCCAGATCGTCTGCGCTCGCCGCCAGCGGCCCCAGGTGTGCCAGTCCGGAAAACTGGGTGGGAAACGGCACCAGGGGAATACGGCCGCGTGTGGGCTTGAGGCCCAGCACGCCCGTGAAGGCGGCCGGAATGCGCACCGAGCCGGCGGCATCGCTGCCGATCGACACGCGCACCACGCCTGCCGCCACGGCGGCCGCGCAGCCACCGCTGCTGCCGCCGGGGGTCAGAGTCGGATCGAGCGGGTTACGGGTAATGCCAAAACCCGGGCTGTCGGTCACGCCTTTCCAGTTGAATTCCGGCGCCCGGGTCTTGCCGAGCAGCACGGCCCCGGCGGCCCGAAGGCGCGCCACGAAGGGGGTGTCGTGCGGAGCGGGCGTTTCCGGCGTGGTGAGTGAGCCGCGCCGCAAGGGCCAGCCCTTCACTGCGGCGGAATCCTTCACGGTGATCGGCATGCCGTCGAGCGGCCCGAGCGTCTCGCCGCTGCGCCAGCGTTGCGCGGACGCATGCGCGGCCTCGAGCGCGCCGGCTTCATCGAGCCATGAGAAGGCATTGAGCTTCTCATTGACTTGGGCGGCATGCGCCAGTGCGCTGCGCGCGATATCCACCGGGCTGAAAGCGAGATTGAGGTAGCCCTGGCGCAGATCCTTAAAAGACTGTCTGTGCATTGTGAAAGTCAGCGATCCAGTCGCGACAGGTCAAGAATATGTATTTGACGATCATGAATGGCGATCACGCCTTCTTCACGAAGCCGCGTCAGGGTGCGTGTGACCGTGACGCGCGAGGCGCCCGTCATGGCGGAAATCTGTTCGTGGGTGAGCGTGATGCCGATGACGATGGCCCCGTCTTGCTCAACGCCGTAGAGCTCCGCCAGGCGGCTCAGCAATTCAAAAATGCGCTTCTCGGGCTTGGGCGAGGCCAGGTGACGCAGCCGGCGCCCCAGCACGCGCTGCTTGAGGGAAGCAATACGCAATAGCGCCACGGCCAGCTCCGGGTGGCTGGCGAAGACATGCTCCATGGCTGCGGCGTCGAAGACGATGACCTCGGTCTCTTCGGCCGCAACTGCGGCTGAAAACCGGGGGGCCTGCTCGAAGGCATCGGCCTCGCCGCACAGGGCCCACCGGCCCATGACTTCGAGTACGAATTCCCCCCCGTCTTCGCGGAAGATGGAGACCTGCACACGGCCCGAAAGAATGAAGAAGAAGTGCGAGCTGACCTCTTCCTGGTGGTACAGAAACTCACCCTTCTTGTAGACCCTGCGCTGGCCCAGATGGGCCAGGCGGATCAAGGGGCCCGCCATGGCTTCTTCCAAATACCAGGTTTCGGTATTGCGGGCCGTATGCAGCCTCGACATGCTTCTTCCTTACGTCTTACTTACGTGCCGCCGCAACCGCCTTGATCTCGATGTACAGCGTGTTCCGTGCGAGCGAGGAAACACCCAGGATCGTCCAGGCGGGGAAGTCCGCCTTGATGAACTCGTCTTTCACTTCGCGGAAGGCGGTCAGGTTGTTTTCGATATCGACGTGGTAGGTTACCAGTTCCACCAGGTCCTCGAAGCCCAGGCCTTCGTGCTTCAGAATCGCGCCCAGGCGCTGGAAGGCCACGCGGGCCTGCTCCTCGGCGGTTTCGGGAATGGTCCCGTCGGGGCGAATGCCGACCTGGCCGGCAATGAACACCAGACCGTTGGCGGTCACTGCGGGCGAGTACTTGAAGAGATCAAAAATCTTGTTGCTGCCGAAAGTGGGGTCGTCTTCGGGCAGGCGCAGGCGCTTGATGTCAGCCATTCAATAATCCTTTAGTAAGTAAACGGTTTTCAGATACGAGCATTGGGGGGCAGTTCCAGCCCCATAAGTGCGCGGCCATACAGTTCGGCCGCATGATTCGTCTGCAGCAGGAAGTGCGAAGCCATGCTGTGAATGTCACGGAAGCAGCGCTCGATGGGGCCGTTGGGCAACAGGCTGCCGCCGATGTTGCGCACCATGATGTTCACCGACTCCATCACCACTTCAGAAAGCACGGCGGCGTTGGCGCGATACTTGGCGCGGTCGGCGATAGTAAACGCATAACCCGCCTCGGCGCGATCGTACATCTCGTCGACGTCGTGCATGAGCTGGTTGAAGGCCATGTCGAGCCGGCTGGCCGCCTTGCCCAGCTCGGCCATCGAGAAGCGGTCTTCGAGCTGCGCGTGGTTCAGACCCACCGGAATGCGCCGCTGCAGGGCGTCGCAATAAAGATCAAGCATGCCGTGGCCGACCGCCGCCACCGCTGCGGCCACCGACATGACGAACAGGCTGGTATGCGGGATCTGGTACATCGGATCCTTGTTGCGCGCGCTGCCGGGGAACTTGAGCTGCTGCAGGTCATCCCAGGAGATGCAGCGGTGAACGGGCACCTTTTCGTTCTTGAGATAGACGTCTTTGCTGCCGGTGCCGCGCAGACCCAGCACGTTCCAGCTCGCGTCGTCGATTTCGAAGCTGCTCTGGGGCACGAGCAGCAGATAGCGTCCCTTGCGTCCTTCGACTTCAGCCTCGACCAGCACGGCGGCCCAATCGGCCACGTCGATACCTGAGGCGTAGGTCCATTTGCCATTCAGGGTGAAGTGGCTGCCATCAAACTGAACGTCAACGCCACGGCCAACGTTACCGGTCAGCGCGATGATGACCGCGTCGGTGCCGTCTTTGAAAACCTCGTCTTGCGCCTGCGGCGAGAACATGCCGCCAACCCACGGATGCAGGCCGGCCAGACTCAGAATCCACGCGGACGCGCTGTCACCACGCGCGACTTCACGCGTGACTCGCCACAACACCGACGGGCGCAGGCCAAAGCCGCCGTTTTCGCGTGACTGGCAAATGCGAAAGAAACCATTATCGCGAAGCTTGCGCGCGACTTCATTTGATATTCGTTTATCAATATCGTGCTGCGGCCCCTTTTCTTTCAGAAAAGGAATCATCTCTCTGGCCGATGCGATCAGCATGTCGGCATGCGCCGCTTTATTCATGGTCGGATTATTCATGGTCATTTAATGAATGATGCTTTTATTCGTGGCTCAGGCCACCGACAATGTCAGATCGCGATACTGGCCCGCGGCAAAAACCAATGCCGGGGCAGGCGTTTCCTCCGCGGCCATGTGCTGCACGGTGCCGAAAATAACGGTATGATCGCCGGCTTTACAGTGCGAATGCACATTGCAGATGAACGTCGCATTTGCGCCCGACAGCACCGGTACGTCCGCTTCGCCCGGCAGCCAGACGGCCGGCGAAACGTCCTGCTTCTGACCGCCGTAATGACGAGAGATATCTCCTTGGTTGGCGCTCAGAATATTTACCGAGAACGAACCTCGCGCCAGCAACGGCGCCAGCAAACCGCTATTGTTCCTGATGCAGCACAGCAGCATCATTGGATCCAGACTGACAGCGGTTACCGCGTTTGCCGTCATGGCCGCGACCTCGCCATCGTCAGTGCGCAGGGCAATCACCGTGATGCCCGTCACAAAGCGCCCCATTAACCGGCGAAATTTCAGTTGTATGGACATGAGCCGCTCCTTGTCAGTTTTCAATAATCAAAATTCCGATTATCAAAAGTTTAGAACTGGATAATCAGCAAGGTCTGTATAGCCATATACCGCTGCGGTGAAGCGATACATGAACGACGGCCTGACAAGGAAGAGCGTACTGCTTTGTTTAACAGGCCGTTGAAAAAATCCCCCGCCGACGCTGGCCTCGGCCAGTATGATCTGAAACGATCGGCGAACGACGCGGACG
>JAUZQE010000001.1 GCA_030733815.1 Yanghanlia caeni | reverse complement strand
TCCTTCTGAAGCATGGTGGGCCTTCGCGCAAAAAGGCCTCACTTTACGGAAAAGTGGCTCAGATTTACTTTGCACTTCGTGGCTCATTTTTACTCTGCGCGCAACATGATGGCATGACACTGCGCGACTGGGTCTTAATCCCCTTTATGCGGGGCATGTCTTCAAGCGCACTACCTGGCGGAGATGCGCACAGGTAAATCGTCTTAATCCCCTTTATGCGGGGCATGTCTTCAAGCTGGATCAGAAAACGGGGATTGTGATTCACAACCCGTCTTAATCCCCTTTATGCGGGGCATGTCTTCAAGCACGTGGAAATCAAGGTGGTTGTGCTCGAGTCTACGTCTTAATCCCCTTTATGCGGGGCATGTCTTCAAGCACAATCGTATACGATGATGCTATAGAAACAGAAGTCTTAATCCCCTTTATGCGGGGCATGTCTTCAAGCTTCTTGATGCAGCACATTGAAGCCGATACGCCGGTCTTAATCCCCTTTATGCGGGGCATGTCTTCAAGCGATCTTCGTGCAGCCTATGCTTGTACTGTGAAGTCTTAATCCCCTTTATGCGGGGCATGTCTTCAAGCTCGCCGAAGGCGACGAATACACCAGCGAATGGTCGTCTTAATCCCCTTTATGCGGGGCATGTCTTCAAGCCAGTAAATAATAACCTTTTCTCTTTGCAACGACGTCTTAATCCCCTTTATGCGGGGCATGTCTTCAAGCCGATTCTACCCGTCGAACGATCGCATTATTACGTCTTAATCCCCTTTATGCGGGGCATGTCTTCAAGCTTGTGCGGGTGGTTGAGTACCAGCCTAAGACCTGTCTTAATCCCCTTTATGCGGGGCATGTCTTCAAGCGAACAGTGGGCGCGCAATCGTGCTGCGGCCCAGGCGTCTTAATCCCCTTTATGCGGGGCATGTCTTCAAGCTCGTCGGCGATGCCGCTGCCGTGTCTGGCACTTGTCTTAATCCCCTTTATGCGGGGCATGTCTTCAAGCCAAAACCGGGGCGCAGAACTTTGCCCGTGCAATCGTCTTAATCCCCTTTATGCGGGGCATGTCTTCAAGCCAAAACCGGGGCGCAGAACTTTGCCCGTGCAATCGTCTTAATCCCCTTTATGCGGGGCATGTCTTCAAGCCAAAACCGGGGCGCAGAACTTTGCCCGTGCAATCGTCTTAATCCCCTTTATGCGGGGCATGTCTTCAAGCAGCAAACAGGCGGCGCGTCGCACGCGCGCTTGCCGTCTTAATCCCCTTTATGCGGGGCATGTCTTCAAGCGTTATCGCAGCGGAGGTGCCCGCATGAGGTACTTGTCTTAATCCCCTTTATGCGGGGCATGTCTTCAAGCGAAGCTCGGTCGCAAGAAGCTTGAAGAGATGCTGTCTTAATCCCCTTTATGCGGGGCATGTCTTCAAGCGACTAACTGAAAGGAGCTAAACCATGGAACAACTGTCTTAATCCCCTTTATGCGGGGCATGTCTTCAAGCCTCCTGGAGGATCTCTACATTGACGTTGACCGTGCGTCTTAATCCCCTTTATGCGGGGCATGTCTTCAAGCGACATTTGCATAACTAATCCGCATATTTCGGAAGTCTTAATCCCCTTTATGCGGGGCATGTCTTCAAGCGGGTCTGGCTGCACCGGCCCGGCAACATCGCGGTGTCTTAATCCCCTTTATGCGGGGCATGTCTTCAAGCGAAACGCCGACACCGACGCCGAAAAGGCGGGCGTCTTAATCCCCTTTATGCGGGGCATGTCTTCAAGCGCAGTAGCGAAGTGTGAAGGCAACCACATCACATGTCTTAATCCCCTTTATGCGGGGCATGTCTTCAAGCTTACTGATGCCGGCCATCCGGCCGGTTCCGTAAAGTCTTAATCCCCTTTATGCGGGGCATGTCTTCAAGCAGAAAATTTTTTCGGAGAATTCTAGCATGTTATGGTCTTAATCCCCTTTATGCGGGGCATGTCTTCAAGCAACTAATCTTCGACAAAGTAAGCAAGATTGCAGCGTCTTAATCCCCTTTATGCGGGGCATGTCTTCAAGCAACCGACCAAGCAGGAACCGACCAAGCAGGAACGTCTTAATCCCCTTTATGCGGGGCATGTCTTCAAGCCTGATTGACGCCGTGCAATTCGCGGCGGCCAATAGTCTTAATCCCCTTTATGCGGGGCATGTCTTCAAGCACTCATTCAAAGAAGTATGGGTTATCCTGGACAGGTCTTAATCCCCTTTATGCGGGGCATGTCTTCAAGCCCTTCGTTGACGCTATCAAAGCCTCGTTGGAAGCGTCTTAATCCCCTTTATGCGGGGCATGTCTTCAAGCAGGCTGAACCGTAGCAATGCCGTGATCGACATCGTCTTAATCCCCTTTATGCGGGGCATGTCTTCAAGCAATTTCCAAGGTAGCTTCCCCCATCATTTCGGCGTCTTAATCCCCTTTATGCGGGGCATGTCTTCAAGCGATCGCTTCTCCCGTTATCGCTGCATTTACCGCCGTCTTAATCCCCTTTATGCGGGGCATGTCTTCAAGCAATCGACCGCGCCAGTAACCACGAAACGAACGGTCTTAATCCCCTTTATGCGGGGCATGTCTTCAAGCCGCGCAAGCAAAAGCAAGCCGCCGCCGTTTAACGTCTTAATCCCCTTTATGCGGGGCATGTCTTCAAGCCCGGCCCCGGTGATCGAATCAACTTCGATCTGTCGTCTTAATCCCCTTTATGCGGGGCATGTCTTCAAGCATAGGGGGCTTCGGCAGATGCACTGGAGAAAAAGGTCTTAATCCCCTTTATGCGGGGCATGTCTTCAAGCACGAGTAAACGTCGTTTACTGGAGACTGACCCGGTCTTAATCCCCTTTATGCGGGGCATGTCTTCAAGCAGATTGGCGACGCGGTAATTACCGCGGCCACCAGTCTTAATCCCCTTTATGCGGGGCATGTCTTCAAGCGGAGGGCTGACATGGAAACCATCACCCAAATCCGTCTTAATCCCCTTTATGCGGGGCATGTCTTCAAGCGCAATTTCGGCCATCGTGGCCGCTGAAAAAAGTCAGTCTTAATCCCCTTTATGCGGGGCATGTCTTCAAGCTGCACAACCTCAAAAACCGGCGACAAATCAAAAACTTATAAGAGCCGCTCGAGAAAAAAACCGAACACGGAAAGTTGCACATTATTCGTAGAGTCCAATACCATCAGGTAACCATGGGCATCCTACCTGCAACGCCTTTGAAAGTGGTTCCACGACGTATGCTCGCACATCGTCATAGTTTTCGTCAATACGATCCCTCACCTCGTCCAGCAACGAATCAAGGTCGCTCCTATTCCCCTGAAAATAATAAACAGAAAGCTGGACGAAATGAGCATGCTTGACGACATACCTATGCACACGAGCCAACCGGCGGGGGTTCGCAATGTCGTAGCATATTAGGTAATGTGCCATATCAGATTATCGATTCAAGCCTAATCTGCAGTTGAATCAGCATGCGCCGCACTGTGTATTCGATATGCTCTGACTGCCGATGATATACGTCCATCATGCTTTTTGCATCCACCCTGAATCCGGAGTTCTGGTGTATACGTTCAGCCAAACCGTGAATCAATAGTATCTCGCATATGGGCTTAAGGTCGTCAGTCAGCATTTGTCTGGCTCGCGTGTGCGTACAGCCAAAGTTGGTAATCACCTGTTCCAAATGAACGAGCAATAGACCGTCAATCCACTCATACGCGTCTTTCAGCGCCTGCTCGCCGAGTGTACGACGGCAATACCCGCGCAGGGCATCGCTAAATAAACGTACACGCGCCTCCCTAGCACCTTGGGTCACACCAAGTTGCGAAAGAACGTTCAAACCCTGATTCAGAAGCCATTCTCTATACGCATTCTTTATGTGCTGGTCGAACGCTATGTGCTCGAGCCAATGATCGATTGCCGCAGGTACTTCTTGCACAAAAGACAATCGGCACCGTAAGCGCCCATTGAAATTGAAGAAAGCAACCGGTATGCGCTGCTCAGCACAGAACACCAAAGATTCCAAGCCATGTTGAGGAACACCCAATACGTAAATGCGCGCCAGGCGGCGCAATGGAAACAAGACAGGGCTACGCGACTGCATAATAACCCGCAGGGCGGGGCCGTCCATATCCATTCTCTTAAGCTTTCGTGAATCAATGGTTACGGACATCAATGACTCACTCATTGCTCCACTCCAATTTCTCGACACCCGCCCCATTTGCGTTAACTGTTGGCACGGGATCCGAATACGGGTTGACCTCACGTGCCACTTGCAACCAGTGCCGCGCGGTGCGTCGCATTAGCCTTCTTAATCGGCGCGCCCGAGCCTCGTAAGCACTGTAATAAAGGCCACGCCCCGTCTTACCAAGAATGCATGGTTTGACGCAGCTTGGGTCCACCGTGAAATGGTCAAGGCGCAAGTACTCAGAAGCGAACAACCTCCACACCCAATGTTCAAGCATGGGTCGATATATTTCGACCATGTCACAGGCGAGCGATTCACGTCCAAAAGACGGAAAATGGTAAACACCCAATTGTGGATCAAAGCCACAAGCGATCAGCGCACGTACTGCTTCTGCATGGGCCAGCGTATATGTCAGTGACAACACGACATTGACCGGGTCTCGAGGTGGCCTGCGATTGCGGCCATTGAATTCAAGCCGCGGCGCAAATACGCTTTTATATGCATTAAAATATATCGCAGCGCCCGCACCTTCAATTCCGCGCAATGAGTCCAGACTCTCTGCCTGCTCGATACGGTTATCGAATATGGTAAGACGATCGATGGCATTCTTCAGAATATATCTATTCTCAGGCCGCCGGCGCAACGCACGCATTAGCATTGCACGCTGCCCACGTAACTTCTGCCGCACCAGGCTAACCGACAGTTCAAACCGAACTTGAACATCACTAACCAGTTGATACTGCAGCAGACGACGATCAGCCGCGTTATGCAATGTTCCATGTGCGATGCAGCTCGCATCGCCCTTTCGCGGATTAAGAAATACAACGGTTATTCCAGCCAATGTCAGCTGGCAAAGAAGCGTGGAAGAAAACTGCACGGGCGCACTAACAACGAGGAATTCCAGGACCTTCAGGGGTACGCCGAACGGTTTCTCGACTCCGGGAATGCGTACAGTCAGTCTCTGCCCCTGAACTTCCACTTCTGCGCCCTTGCGATCTATATAGAGCGTTTGCACAATTCGCTCCCCCGTTCCGCCCTAGTCAGCCCAAATACGTATAAAGCTCGTCTTTTGGAGGTACCGCAATACCCAGTGTGGAAACGCTGTCACGATCGGTAAGACGAATGATCAACAACGCATCACGCGTAGTATCCATGCATCGTTCTACACGACGCACCAGCTCCTCACGTTCAGCATGCGTCAAGTAACATTCGAAGGCAGATTTTTGTCCGCCGCATGCATAATCCTTCAGGACATTATGGGTCTCGCGCAGACGCTTCGGATCACGAACGTCATAAGCGACCAGATAGAGCTGCCGTGCCATGTGCACCTCCATCGTTGGCGTGCATTAATAACTGTCAGGAGAATCCTCGCGTTTGCTAACGCGATACTCCTCGAGTGTGGCGCCCAGTTCGCGCAATTGCCGCGCGGTAAGCTCTTTTCCGCGAAGATCATAGGGAACACGAATACTCAAATGAAAATAACGGGCACCACGACCACATACCGTTGCCGCGAGGTTCACCGGCAACGTTCCGATGACGCGATCACCCGGATGCAAGAACGAAAAATCATCAGCATGCTCGAGATGCACGATAGGGCCGGCAATATAACTTCGCAACCAATTGAGCGCGCCCTTGTGCCGCGTAACCAAATAGTTCATCTCGTCCTTTATGACTAAGTGTGATGGTTACGGCCATTTTGGCTGAGTTTGCGACGCGTGCGACTCTGGCAAGCTTGCAGCTACGTTATATTTGCCGAGCCCGAACGCACTTTCCTTACCGACGTGAAACCATTGCCCAAGGTACAGAAACGTTAGTAAAGAGGGTGGCACGCTTAACAGCTGCCAATGCCCGACGATACCCCCAAGCGTAATCCTGCGGTTCTGACGAGTAGAGTACCGATTCCAATCCACCCATTTAAGCATTCGGTTGCTTTCATTCACAGCATCTGCCCAGGCATTCAGTTGATGAATCGCTTCCAGCGGCAGTTGTGCGGGATGCTGACTGTTGATATAGAAGCTTACGCGACGGATCAAGTGGCGCAGAAACCAAGCCGGTGTAATGGTATGAGCACCCAGAAGCTTTCCCTTTTGCTCTATTCGAAGGGGCGTCTCAATATGTAGCGTCACGTCTGCAGCCTGCCGGAAACAGGGTGCAGTTAGCTTTGGCTCATGCTGCGAAATTGTGGGCTCGTCACTGCGGTAAACAACAACGGCGGGAGCTTCCGGCGGCAAAAAATCCACACTGACCAACACGGCGCGCCCACTGCCATTGCCAGTGCCGCGGGCAAACGCACGCTTCCAGGCACTAATGATTAACGGCAATCGTGTTACCGCATCCGGTGTCATTAGCACCAAGTCGAAAGAAAACGATTCGCCCACCGGGTGCACGCCGTTGACATTGAACGGAGTTTCTATGGAATAAGGTGTCAGCACCGGAATGCCGGAGCGCATTCCCTGTGTCAACGCCACCTTCTGTGACTCGAACAGCCGCGCGTAGGGGCAACGCACAATCAGCCTGCATTCCGCACAATCTGGTGCCCTGGTTACGCAGCTCAACTCTCGCAAGGCCCACCCAAATACACCGCGTAATGTAGATGCGGCATAAGGCGGTAGGCTCAGTGGCATGCTGACACGCCAATGAAAACGGTAGCGACCGACTGTCAGGGTCGGCGGGGAGAACCAGCCCATACTCCACACTCTTTCCAAGCTTGTATTAGCCCACCTAAAGTTTTCAACTCATCGCTTTCGAGCGTGTGAATATCTGATGCGGTTGCACGGGCGCGCGTGTTTACCTTGTGGCCGCTGCGCGTTTCGTGATCAAGCGGTTGCGCTGAAACCAACAGACGAGTAGCTTGCGCGCCACCAGCATGCGTGCCGATGCTATCGAGCTTGTAAACAATCGTGCTGTCACGCGCGGTATCGGTGCCCATGCGAGCTGCCTTGCATTCCACAAGCAATAAGCGGTTGCAATGCATGATGAACGCATCGATCTCGTTGTCCTCGCCCTTTTTGCGTAACGCCAGATCACCAAACTTGAGTCCAACCTCAACGTGATCGACATCTTGCGCCCGCGCAACGTGCCAGACGTACTCCTCAAGCCAACCACCCGTAAGGTAGCGCGCGCCATCAGTGCAGGCCACAGCGTAACGCCCGTCATCAGCAAGATCCAGAACGCCGCCGTTTTCCAGCAATGTCAATGCCTTGCGCCATTTTGGATGCGTCCGATCGAATGACAACCATTGTGGGGCGACCTGTGCATTGTCGATCCGGTTGAACTGCTGAAACAATGAAATGAGGTCACGTGCATGATCACCCAGGTGCAAAGTGGCACTTCGTCGCCGAAGGGCGGCCTCACGCCATTCAGCATTATCTGACGCGGCATGGCGCCGGATTTTACCCAACGCATGCAGGTAAAGTGTGGGCGTCAATAGAGACCGGAGCTCCGTACTGCCAGGATGCGGAATCAGTTCTTCAAGTTTGCCCGCACGGGTGTCGGTATAAATGACGCGGTCGCGCTTTCGGTCGAGCGCTTCCCAGATCGCCAGGGCCATCTGTTTGGTGCCACCGGTCGCGTTCCAGGTGAATTTCACATCAGGGAATCGTTTATTGAGGCTTTCCCGCAATTCCAGCGCATACTCCAAAATGGCCTCGAATGAATTCGGCGGCAAGGGCTGCGGCTCGATATGAATCTGATCTGCAGTAAACCCGCCCTCTAACAGGGTGCGCGCAAACGCTTCGGCGGCGTCATGCTTATCGGCCGTGCGTACCAATACAACATGATCGGGCCGTTCCTGTAACAATGGAATCAGGTTGGCTAATGCCTGACCAGTAATCACGCACAGCTGAACACGTTCCATCCGCTCCACTCCTTGTATAGGGCCATACCCCAACCCCCGCCCATATCGATCATTCGTTTAATAGGGTTTTGATGAACAGGGTGTTCTGATATACCGTATCTTTCTCGGGCTTCTTTTTATTACTGAATTCCCTCCACTTGTCTTCGGCAATCAGACGTTCCTTCAGCGTTTTGGCAACACCCACGGCTATCTCATTCGCCCATTTTCCGGCCTTCAAGGCCGCGATCAACGCATTGATCTCCGGCTGATTCTTGTCTACCCGGGCATCAAGGCATTCTGCAATGGCACGCTCAACCGGCCCCATAGAAGCGATCTGTCGCTCTCGCTCGGCCCGCTCACGTGCCTCGCGCTCTGCCTCCTGCTTCTTCTTCAGGAATTCTTCGCGCGCCGCCCTTTTTTGTGGATCTTCTTTCATGGCGCCGTAGCCAACGGCTGTTTTTGCGCCAAATCCAAGCCAGGTAAAGGCATGTTCAAATGCCGCCATTACCAAGGACTTCCACTTATCATTTTCCAGCAAATCAGGCGAGTGCTGCAGCATGGAATGCCTGATCTGCACATGAAATGTAAACTCTGAGCCCGGTGGCACCGTCAGAAACTTGATCGGCGTGATCTTGCCACAATCGTGTGGACTTTCATCACCCTGGTAGTAATGAGCTTGATGGGGCGTCATGATTTCTACCCGCAGGTTACCGGCGATCTGCGGAATCACATCCCAGAACACAAGAGCACCGCGTTGGGCGGTATCGTCGGTATCGCCAAACCCGAACAGCAGTCCGATCAAGTCGGCATCCCAGCCATGCGTTGCGCCCCACTCACCTGAAGCCAGTTCTGTTGCCGCCTGGCGCAACACACCCTTTACGCCGCTACCGGGCAGGTAAGGCAACCCATACGGGTCAAGAAAGGCGAACCCGTTTTCCAGAGGATGCTCGTTGCCCAAACCAGTAGTAAAGGGCGCCACAGCCCGTGCATCCACTAGCAGCCCGTCAGTGTCGCCCACAGCCGCCGCATGGAGGTATTGCTGACGCAACCGCAGCGCATGCATTATTTGGCTGTCATTCGGGTTAATACGGCACGCAAACTTCAACGCGTCATTCTTGCCGCTAGGGGTAACCCTGAACTCGGAATCCCAAACGGGAAGATACACACCAAAACGCTGGCCGGGCGAAGCTGTGCTGAAATCGGTTCCCAGGTACGACGGAACGGCTGCGTTAACCATGTTTGATGCTCCTTTCCTGATCTCTTGCGGCAGCCAGCTGGCGCAACCATTTCAGCCACAACAGAGCTTCTGCGCTGATTGCCTGGTAGTCCGGCGATGACACCTGCGTCATGAGTGTGTGCATAAATGGCCCGAATTCGGGATCGGGGAGCAAATGACTGAACCGTTTAGTCAGCCACGCTCTTAGATCGGTCGCTACAGCTTCATGCTCCTTATTTTTTTCATGGGCAAATGCAAGCACCTGCATCAGCCCGCTTTGCATAATCAGCGCCGGCAGCCCTTTCGCAATCTTGACATGCGCCTCCCCATATTTCTGCGATACCTCCCAGGCGTTATGTGCACGCTGCTGCTCAAGTGTCTGCTTCATAATTCACCCCTCCAGCACGCGCGCTACGACCAGGCCACGCCCGGTGGTGGCGTCACCACCAAATTGCATGACCTGGGTATCGATCAGCGTCTTCATCTGGGACAGCACTTCGGCAGCGGACAACTCCCCGTTCCCCTTACCGCTTCGCGTCTGACTGGCCATTAGCGGTGCAAGCATGATCGACTCAGGCGGCAAGTTCTCGGTATAGAACAATCCGCCTTCCTTGGCGGCACCAGATTTAGGATCGATACGTACATGTGGCTCGACCAGCATGGCGTATTGGGAAAAGTAAGAAAAGTCCGAATCCGACAACACCACGAGGTCCCGCCCAAGCTTTTCGCGAAAGAACGCGTACTCTGGCGCATTGGGTAAAGCCGTGTCGGCAATATCCTGAGCAAGCGCAGTTATGTCTGCCGCCACGTTTGTGTACTCGAATGCCTCGAGATACAGGGTGCCGTTGTCCGAAAGCAAAGCAGCATTGTTGACTACGCATTGACCCTGGGCGACATCCGGCACAACCCATTTGGCCTGTACGCCGCATAACGTCAACAGGCGTCGTGCTCTGCCCAAGGCAAGCGGGCAGGTCGCATATACGTACCCGCCCTTGAGGCTGCGAACAGGCAAAACCACAAGTTGTGCATCACCGAAGCTGACAGCTCCGGCGTGCAGCTCGCTGCTGCCAGATTCGGGACCAAACAGAAGATCGATGTGCGCCGGATTGCCATCCAGCGCAGCAAAGCCGTGACGTATTGCCCCCTTGATGCCCGAACCTGCAAAGCAGGGGTGGCCAGTATGCCGTTCACGCTGAATCGGATTATCGATCACATCAACTGCTTGACCTGCGCCCATGTGCACCGGGCTTACTGCGTAGAAAAATACCGCTGCCTGTTTCTGGAACATGAGTGTCCTCCTTGCGTATTCGAACTCGCGTCACGGCCACACCGCAACCGCAATGCGATTGAACCCCTCAGCTCGACGCATCACATACTCGTAATGCTGACCATTGTCGTCGAGCCTTGACCACAGGCCATTTTCCACAAGCTTGCGAAGCGCTTGAGGGCTGCCCTGCAGCTCGTCAAGCCAATAAACACTGCCTGTAGGAACTGCCCGTTGCAACGCCTTCGGTCTTTTCTTAGCCAGATCCCAGCCCGACAAGCGTTCTGAACGGGGAACAGTAGCCGCGACCACCCGGGCGCTAACGCCTTCTCCCAGGTCGACCCTGCCCGTTGGGTCTGCCCCCGGCAACATCCACCCACTTGGAAATAGCGCTGGACTGTTCAATACAAGGCGACAACGCCCCATTGCGGCAATCGCCTCATAATCGGGGTGTGGAAATGCGACATCGGCCGGCATGATTGCAGCAGCACGGCCGTCCCCCCCGAAACGCAATACCCCGTCAGACGGTGCCTGAGCGCCGCTGACGACAGCCAGGAAGCCAACGTCATAATCGGTGGAGCGCTGCCCGTGCGGCTCGTCACCGAATTCGCCGCGCTTTCGCATGACAAGCGCCTGGGTAAGCACCAGCTTGCCGGCATCTACACTGCGTGTCGTTGAATTCATGCCAATACCAATACGCTCGTCTGTACGCCACAGGGCAGAGGACGGCACCAGATGCTCAGACGCCGGAACATCGCCGCGCAACCAGGCCGACCACCCAGCCTGCGTCAGCCAGTAACCTGCGACCGGCTTTTCGCGCTTGCGACCCTGGGCCAGCACGGGCAGCAACGGCAAAGGGCACGACGATGCCAGTTCCACCGTTTGAGGCCGTACCAAGCGCGCCTGCGGCAACCCGGAATCCGAGTGACTTATTACAAGATCGGCGGGCGGCGGCATCAGGATCTCCACCCGACCCTCATCATTTCTGCGCGCCAGGTAAAAGCCCGCCAGCATGAACGTACCGGGGCGGGCAGGTGTTCCAAGCTCCGGATCATCGGTAACGTCGCCGGCGGCAAACGCGGTGAGGTTAA
Source organism: Yanghanlia caeni (assembly GCA_030733815.1). Lineage (GTDB taxonomy): Bacteria > Pseudomonadota > Gammaproteobacteria > Burkholderiales > Burkholderiaceae_B > Yanghanlia > Yanghanlia caeni. The sequence goes on along the minus strand of JAUZQE010000001.1, from coordinate 179,813 downwards.
TCTGACGATCAACCAGCATTCGTGAACGGATGGCTCCAGCAGCCACGGAAGGCCAAGGAGGTAACACGGTTTCCCCGTAACTTCCGGGTTCGCCGAATAGTTTGTTACCGCGAAGAAAGAGCACATCCAGCGGTTCGATAAAACGATAGGAAACGGCGCTCATTGTTCTTCTCCCGCACGTACTTCACGCGCCAGAAACTCTGCAACCGACAAAAAATTGCGCAACCGGGCCACTCGGGTCTGGCCCTGCCATACCTGAGCCAGCTTTATGGCGCGAGCCGCCAGTTCATGCGCCTGCTGCCGAAGCACGCGGTCGGCCTGCCGTTCAAGCTGGAACGCAAGCATGCTATACGCCAAGCCACTGTCAAATGCGTCAAGCGGCAGGCTGTTTTCTTCCAACCACGCCAGCGTGTGATACACCGCACGCCGGGACACCTTCTCGCTCGTCAGGAATTGACGCAAATCCATCAACAGATTGACTGGCTCGCCCCATTTCTCAGTAAGATAAAGAGCACCGCCCGAGCGCTTGATGACCGTAATGGAAAAGGCATCGCGGTTGCCGTCATTCTTGGCTCGCTTTTCGGCAGCACGCAACTCGCGCATTACGGCAGACAACGGTGCCTTATGATGCGCGATTACGGCACCACATGAGGCCGTAGCGTTCTTTCCCATCATTCGCATCAGGCGTCCGCCCAACCACGCATACCCTGCTTTGCAAACAAGCGCTCCAGGCGTCTGCAGGGCACCCCTGTCAAGCGTTCCGAATGGAGTGATACCCGAATACGAATAACGCAATCGCAACATGGCTGGCAAAAGGTCAGCCACGGGCACCATCGCCAGTACATCGTCACCGCCCGCATAAATCAGGCGTCCCATGAACTCTTTTTCAACGACATGCCGCGCAACAACCTGCGAAAAATCATTCAGGGCGGCAGAGATGGCCATGTGCCGGTTGGGTGTCACAGGGCGCGCTTGGGCTGCATACTGGCCTAGCAATGAATGAGATAGAGCACGCTGCCTGAAGCCTTCGCGTACACGAGGATGAAAGCTCTGTTCGTAAGTAATGGCTGTCGCGGCATCTTCGTCGCCCGCCAAAATGGCACCCATGCGATCACCATCCATCATCAACAGGCCGTAATAGGTCTCGATTCTTTCGCCAAACATGGCTTCCAGACCCCTGCGAGCATGATCGAATTCGGGCTCTTGCGCCAACTCAGCGGCATGTTCGAGCCAGCCCGGAATACGGGCTATGAGATCACCCTGGGGATGGGCAGACGAATGCAACTGCCTGGCCAATGCAGCAGGAAGTGCCACCCGCTCATGTTGTTGGACTTGCTTCGCCAATGTCTCCGGTATGGTCCGCTCGCTGCGAACAAAACGATCGAGCTGGTGCGCAATCGCCATAGTATGAGTTGACACAACGAACCGTCGAACCTGCCTGGTGTCGCCGACATCGCGCAGGGCCCGCTCAACTTCCCTTCGGAAAAGCGTCGGCCATACACGCTTGATGGCCGGCAGGGCGCTCAGATGCTCTCCTTCCTTCACCCAGGAAGCCTGCTTCTGCGCCAGTATCGTCCAGAGCGTCCCCTGTTTGCGGCGGTACGTGCTGTTCCAGCCCAACTGTTCACGGTCAGTCGTCAGCCACTCGTTTTCACCAGTCAGAGTGCAGCGCCAGCCCTCCTGTCTCGTTTGTTCAAACGTTCGCGTGCTTTTTGCGGCCGCCAGAACCCGCTCGGCCAGCTCATAAACGGCTGGGTAAAGCGCGCCCGGGTTAGGTGCCATGAACGTCTGCCGGCGCCCCTCAGCATCAACGAGCTCTATGTCGTTCTTAAGCACTCGCCACGCAGCCGTACTTAAAAAACCCGGGTCGCCCTCACTCGCATCGAAGAACGGGCGCATGCCGGCCGATAGCTGCGTAATGTCAAGGTCGCGCTGTTTACGCACATCGCGGCATTTGATTAACGAAAAAGGAATGATCGCCCAGTGCACCTCGGGGAAACCGTTCAGTTGATGCCGCAATTGCTCGAACGGTACGGGAGTGCTTGCAGGATCGCTTTCGTACCCGGCTGCAGCCAACAACTCGGCAACGACTTGCTCGCCCAGCTGGCTAAGCCACGTGCGCATCGAATCCTGCACCAACTCAACGATTTTCCTGGCCTGCCCCGCGGGCACCAGCGCCACAAACCGATTTGGCAATGCGGCAGAAAACAATGGGTTGGCATCCGTAGCGCGGTTCTGCCAGTCGCATTGGGCAAAGAGATCATCAGGCAGGCCCATCGTGTCGCGCAGCCACAGATCAACTTGCGGAATGCCCCGCAGACGGGGGAACAGAATGGCGTCTGGCCCCAGACGCTCACAAACCGGTCGCATGGCCTCCCAGCTCAAGCGCGACAACAAATGGGAACCTGCCCAAAGATCGGAAGTGCTGCGCGCGGCGGCAATGAATGACTGCACCGGCCCAATCGATAGCGTCAGCAATGAAACCTCTCCCGCATCGTCGCCTGCAAAGGCCCCTGCAAACGCCGATGTCAGATCAAGGTGATCCCAAATGCTGTGATCGGGAATACGAGTATCAGCCGGCAACGCTTCCCACAAGATGCCCATCTTGTCGTTATCGGCAGTATCGGCCTTGGTTACCCTCAAGTCTGGCCCAAAACGCCAGAAAGCCAGCAACAGTGCGCGCCAGTCGGGGGCTTGCGTCGCATCGCCCGCCACCCTTAGCGCCAACTCGCTGAAATGATTCAGCGAGCGGTCTTTTACTGCCTCGATGGCCGTATCCATCAATCCCCCCGACTCACGCAGGTCCAACTGCTCACCAGTGAGGGGATGAATCAGAACGGGAGCCTTCGCCCAGTTCACCTGCGCCCAATTCGACACGGCCAATGTCCGCTCGCCCTGCCGGGTGTCAACGGTGATTTCGTCCATGGGGAACTGAGGCCGGTCAGCTGCGGCAGCCCACCAATCCGCACGTTGAACGTGACGATACATTGCTGCGGGAATCTGCGTACCCAGCAAAGTCCGGGCAAGCACGCCTTCGTTTTCCACCCCTGTGATTCCGCTCGACAACTCGTACAGGCCCAGCAGTCGCGCCAAGGCCCGGCTCGTACCGTTTTCATGGCCGGCCGGGTCACGCAAGAGCACCAATGCTTTCTCGGCCGGGTCATGCAACCGCGCTGCCACCTTTGTTTTCCAAAGCTCTTGGGTGTCAGTCATGGTTTCCCCCTAATCTTGCGAACTGGCCATGGGCGTCCATAAATTCGTGTGCAATCTCAAAACAATCGACAAATCGCAGCGCGATGTCATCAGGTAGTCGCCTCCAAAGTGCATCAGCCGGACGACAGGGAATATGAAAAACGAGAGCGTAGAACTGACCACCCTCTGAACGCACTTTGAAGCGCAGGCTGTTGGGCACCCGTTCGTTCCTGCCCCAACCTGGCATGGTGCGACGCGCATCCGGGTAAGCCAGCATCAGGCGATCAGGAACCGCACGTCGAAGGTCGACGCGCGTCTGAGCCAATAAGCGCATTGCGTTCTCCCAACTACGCTGCGGTAAGGATTTCCATACCAGCGGGCCATCATCGTCTTTCCCGAACGCATGCGGCCAGTCCTTCTCCATAGCGTCTTTCCAGTAGCGTGTCGGGATTCGTGGCTCTGGCACATCTCCAAGCAGCTCGAACGAACCCCAACCGTTGCGACTGCGCCCACCGGTGGTACCGTACGCTGCCATCAGTGCGATAGCCTGTTCCAAGCGCGACTCACTGGCGGGAAACGCAATACTGAGCGTTGACATATCACCCGGCTGTATGGCCGCGCCTGACTTCATCTGGGCACCGGAACGCCCACCGGGGACGATCGGGCCAAAACCAGAATATAAGGAAGCCGGCGTCGCCATCCGGCCAATATTCACCCTGCCAATGTCTGGCGCGGAAGTCATGGTGCCTTCATGCCAGTGCCCCAAACGGATTCGCACCTTGCTCTTGCAGGACTTCTCACCTTCTGCGCTGGATGCCACTCCAAACAGCGCGCCCTCACGACGCCGCAGTTCATTCACATTGAAATCCACTTCCCGGGCAACCGCCATACGCCACCACTGGCGAAGCAGCGCTTTGAACGGCGGCGTACGCCACTGAAAGCTGGCGTCGGCATTGCCAAGGAAAGCCGGAGTGATGAACTTGACGGCATAGCTCACCTGTTTCATGCGTTCATCCCTGTTCTCAAGAGTTACTAGGCCAGGCTTCTGGTTATGAAGCGCCGGTACCCGAATACAACATCACGCCACAATTTCTATATTCAAATCGCAGGGCAGAGCATAACCACGCGTACGCCCGATATATCGGCTCGCAAGCTTGCAACGATTTGCCAAGTCCTCTCCCACCGCTGCAGCAATGTCGCGATTAAGCTTTGAAATATTCTGCTCAAGCCACGGCTGCGTAATACCTTCGCGCATTAGCACCCCCTCCGTTTTTGCGTGCAGGGGCAACCAATACTTGTCAACGAGTGCGAGAAACTCATCTGCCGGGCGGAACTCGCCGTGCACAACGGGCTCGATTGGCCCGACCTGTTCAAGATGGCGGGTTGCAGCCCACAGCATGAGTCCCATCTGCAACGTGGTGAGCTTCGCCGAACGGCCGTTTACACAACACTCACGCGCGTCCGGGTAAAGCACCAGGCGAACGCTTTCTGTCGCTTCGCGTGCCAGGCGCACGGTTTCACTGAATGTATGCTTGCCGGTAAGCAGGCTGGTGGGCAAGCGATCACGCAGTCGCACAAACGGAATCTCGGCCAACCATACTTTTGCTGCGTGCGTATCAAGAGGGGTGCCATCGAGCGCGTGAATCACACGTCGCTCGGGGGTCGGGTAAAAGAAATGCGGATTCGACTCGTAGCGCTCACTCACGAGCACATGACTGAGGCTGTCCTGAGCCCGGCCGAACAACGACAGGGCATAGCCTGCGTAAAACCCCATTGTTTTGCGGCCGCCAGCGAGCGAGACATGTAGCGCCACATTGTCATCGCACGTGAGTTCACGCACCACATCGCAAATGCAGTCCGCTGCAGCTTCGTTATCGTATGGCGTGCGCAGATCGCTTAAAGGCAGCCCTTCTGCATCGCGTATTACCGTGATGCTTTGCTCGGTAAACTCAATCGGCTTCGACACGGAATAATCGTGTAGCAACCGATGGAAAAAGCGTTCACCTTCCAGCAGCTGAAGCACGGCATTTTGGCGCCCTCGCTCTGTGGTTACCAGACGAATTTCATCGGGCACCCAACCTGCATGAATGAGGGCATACAGAGTTTCAGTGATGATCTGCGGCGACATGCCGCTGACGGCGAGCAGTATCTTGCGGGTTCCCGGCATTCCAAATTCATATTTGCTTACACACCAGTGATATTAGCCGTCCATCACGGCTTCGCATACCCTGGCAAGCTTGCAGTGATCTGAATGCGAGAACGAATATGCCCGGCTTGAATCGACCCGGCTATATCTAACCCGATCCGTATATCCACGCCCTTCTGCCGAATTCGCCGTCCGCAAGCACGGCATAGCAGAGGGACCTGGCATTTCTTATAAAGTGACCTCGGGCAGGCGGGGCACAGCCCTCTTGGAGGGTAGCCCGCCGTTGGTCGTTTCTATCCTGGGAAAAGGTTGACGAACGGCTCAATGAGCAGCCACATCACCCTCAAACGTCAATATTCCCCGCCTGCAGCGCGTGTTCCTCGATAAACGCGCGGCGCGGTTCCACGTTGTCGCCCATCAGCGTGGTGAAGATCTCATCGGCGGCAATGGCGTCTTCGATCTGCACGCGCAGCAGGCGGCGCACCTCGGGGTTCATGGTGGTTTCCCACAACTGCTCGGGGTTCATTTCGCCCAGGCCCTTGTAGCGCTGCTTGCTGACGCTGCGCTCGGCCTCTGAACGCAGCCATTGCATCGCCTCGCGGAAGTCGCTCACCGGCTTTTCCTTGCGGCGGTCGCCTTCGCCGCGCATCACAACGGCCCCCTCGCCCAGCAGCCCGGTGAAGGTGGCGCCCGCCTTGGCCAGCACCGCGTAATCGGCGCCGCGAACGAAGGCGCGGTCGAACACGCTGACGCGGATATTGCCATGGTGCATGCGCTGCACCACCAGGCGCCAGGCATCGCCCGCCTCGTTTGCTTCCACGATCACCTTGACCCCGGCCGGGTCGGCCGGATCATGCAGCGCGGCCTGCAGTGCCTCGGCCGATGCGCGGGCCGATTCCTCGGTGTCGAGGTCGAAGGTGACGCCTTCGGCAATGGCCGACAACGCCTCTTCATCGAGGTAGCGCGACAGGCGGTTGATGATGCTGTCGGCCAGCACGTACTGGCGGGCCAGATCGGCCAGCGTTTCGCCTTCCAGGGGCGCAGCGCCTTCCGATGGCACCAGCGCGGCGTCTTTCAGCGCCAGCTGCAGCATGAACTGGGCCTCTTCCGCGTCGTCTTTCAGGTAGCGTTCCTCGCGGCCCACCTTCACCTTGTACAGCGGCGGCTGCGCAATATAGATGTGGCCGCGTTCGATGAGTTCCGGCATCTGACGGTAGAACAGCGTCAGCAGCAACGTGCGAATGTGTGCGCCGTCGACGTCGGCGTCGGTCATGATGATGATGCGGTGGTAGCGCAGCTTGTCGATGTTGAAATCGGGGCCGATGCTGGTACCCAGCGCGGTGATCAGGGTGGTGATCTGTTCGCTGGCGATCAGGCGGTCGAAGCGCGCCTTCTCGACGTTCAGTACCTTGCCGCGCAGCGGCAGAATGGCCTGGAACTTGCGGTCGCGGCCCTGCTTGGCCGAGCCGCCGGCCGAGTCGCCCTCGACGATATACAGCTCGCACAGCGCCGGGTCTTTTTCCTGGCAGTCGGCCAGCTTGCCGGGCAGGCCGGCACCTTCCAGCACGCTCTTGCGGCGCGTCATCTCGCGGGCGCGGCGCGCGGCATCGCGGGCACGGGCCGCTTCGATGATCTTGTTGCACAGCGCCTTGGCGTCGTTGGGGTTTTCGAGCAGCCAGGTTTCCAGCGTACGGGCCACCGCCTCTTCCACCGCTGGGCGCACCTCGCTGGAAACCAGCTTGTCTTTGGTCTGGCTGCTGAACTTGGGCTCGGGCACTTTCACCGACAGCACGCACACCAGCCCTTCGCGCATGTCGTCGCCGGTAGTGTCGACCTTGGCTTTCTTGGCCAGTTCGTTATCGGCAATGTACTTGTTCAGCACACGCGTCATGGCCGCGCGCAGGCCGGTAAGGTGCGTGCCACCGTCGCGCTGCGGAATATTGTTGGTGAAGCACAGCACGGTTTCGCTGTAGCCGTCGTTCCACTGCATGGCCACGTCGACACCGATTACGGCATCGCCCACCGTTGACGTGGTGGACACCGCGAACACGTTGTTGTGCAGCACGGTCTTGCTACGGTTGATGTACTGAACGAAGCCTTTCACCCCGCCCAGGAACGCAAAGTCTTCTTCCTTGCCCTGGCGCTCGTCGACCAGGCGCACCTTGACCCCGTTGTTCAGGAACGAAAGCTCGCGCAGGCGCTTGGCCAGAATGTCGTAGTGGTAGTCGATATCGTCGAAGATCTCGGAATCGGCCAGGAAGTGCACCGTGGTGCCCGTGGTGTCGGCCTCGCCGGTCACGGCCAGGGGGGCCACGCGTTCGCCGCGGCGAAATTCCATTTCGTGCAGCTTGCCGTTACGGCGGATGCTGAGCCGCAACCATTCCGACAGCGCGTTCACACACGACACGCCCACGCCGTGCAGGCCGCCCGACACCTTGTAGGAATTGTGGTCGAACTTGCCGCCCGCATGCAGCTCGGTCATGACGATCTCGGCCGCGCTGCGCCCGAACTCGTCGTCTTTATGGATTTCGGTGGGAATGCCCCGCCCGTTGTCGCTGACCGAAATGCTGTTGTCGGCATGAATGGTCACCACGATATCGTCGCAGTAGCCGGCCAGCGCCTCGTCGATCGCGTTGTCGACCACCTCGAAAACCATGTGATGCAGACCAGTGCCGTCGGACGTGTCGCCGATATACATGCCCGGGCGCTTGCGCACGGCCTCGAGGCCCTTGAGCATTTTGATGGATTCGGCGCCGTACTCGGGCACGGCAGAATTTTGAATTTGATCAGACATAGTTTTCCGGGTGTAGAAGTGTCAGACTCGCGTTCAGATGCGCATCGGCATGACGACGTACTTGAACTCATCGTCATCGGGCGTGGTAATGAGGGCTGACGCACTGACATCGGGTTTTACCGACCAGCGCAGCGACTCGGTCTTCACATTGGCCAGCACATCGAGCAAATAGCTGACATTGAAGCCCACGTCGAGCGGCTCATGACCGTAATCGATATCGATTTCCTCGACCGCCTCTTCCTGTTCGGCGTTGGAAGACGAAATGCGCAGCAGGTTCTCGGAAAGCTGCAGACGCACGCCCTTGAGCTTGTCGGTGGTAAGAATGGCCGCGCGCTGCAGGCTGCCCTGCAGGGCTTCGCGGTTTACAAGGAAGTGCCGCGTATAGTCTGTGGGAATCACGCGGGTGTAGTCGGGGAACTTGCCCTCGACCAGCTTGGAAATGAGTTCGACGTCGTCGAAGCGGAAGCGGATCTGGGTGGAGGACACGTCGACCTGCACGGGGTCGTCGGATTCCGACAGCAGGCGCTGCATTTCCAGCACGGTTTTGCGCGGCACGATCACGTCGTGGCGCGCCTCGATGCCTTCGACGGCCGTGCCGCTGTGCGCCAGGCGGTGCCCGTCGGTGGCCACCGCACGCACGGCACCGGGCTCGAACACGAACAGCAGCCCGTTGAGGTAATAGCGGATTTCCTGGTGCGCCATGGCGAAATATACCTGGTTGAACAGGTGCTTGAGCGCCTTTTGCGGCATCGAGAACGACACGTCCCATTGATCAGGCACCGCCAGCACGGGGTACTCGGCGGCGTCGAGCGTCTGCAGGGCGAACCGGCTTTTGCCCGCCTGAACGGAAAGGCGCCCGCCCTGCACGGCGAGCTTGACCTCGCCCGTGTCGGGCAGGGCCCGCAGAATATCAAGCAACTTGCGCGCGGCGACAGTCGTGGCGGCGGCCTCGTCTCCCACGCCGAACTGGGCGTGCGTGGTGATCTGCACCTCGAGGTCGGTGGCAATGAACTCGACGGCCTGGCCCTGCTTGCGCATGAGGATATTCGCAAGTATCGGCATCGTATTCCGGCGTTCAACGATCCCGGCCACGGTGGTCAACGGCTTGAGCAAGGCGTCGCGAGTCGCTTGTACGAGTTGCATGATTATCCTTTTAAGGTTTGTTCGAGTACGTGTAGAGCGTGATTGAGCTCGGGCTGCTTGAGCCGGGCCTCGGAGATTTTACGCACCGCATGCAATACGGTGGTGTGATCCCGCCCGCCGAACAGGTCGCCGATCTCGGGCAGGCTCTTCTGCGTCAGTTCCTTGGCCAGATACATGGCGATTTGCCGCGGCAGCGCAATGTTGGCGGGCCGGCGGCGCGAATACATGTCGGCCACCTTGATCTTGTAGTAGTCGGCCACCGTCTTCTGAATGTTCTCGACCGTGATCTGCCCGTTCGACACCGAAAGCAGGTCTTTGAGCGCCTCTTTGCACACGTCGACCGTCAGCACTTCCTTGCCATGAAAGCGTGCGTAGGCTGAAACCTTGCGCAGCGCCCCTTCCAGCTCGCGCACGTTGCTGCGCAGATGCTTGGCAATGAAGAAGGCCACTTCCTCGGGCATGGTGATGCCTTCGTTTTCGGACTTGCGCAGCAGAATCGCCACGCGCATTTCGAGCTCGGGCGGCTCGATCGCCACGGTGAGCCCCGAATCGAAGCGCGAGATCAGCCGGCTGTCGATGTTCGATAGTTCCTTCGGGTAGGTGTCGGACGTGATGATGATCTGCTTGCGCTGGGCCACCATGGCCTCGAACGCATAGAAGAACTCTTCCTGCGTGCGGTTCTTGCCGGCGAAGAACTGAATGTCGTCGATGAGCAGCAGATCGAGCGAATGATAGTAGCGCTTGAACTCGTCGAACGCCTTGCGCTGGTACGCCTTGACCACGTCGGACACGTACTGGTCGGCGTGCACGTAGCGCACGCGGGCACCCTTGCCCGAGGCCAGCAGCGAATTGCCGATGGCGTGAATGAGGTGAGTCTTGCCCAGGCCCACCCCCCCGTACAGGAACAAGGGGTTGTACGACACGCCCGGGTTCTCGGCCACTTGCAGGGCGGCCGCACGCGCAAGCTGGTTTGCCTTGCCGGTGACGAAGTTGTCGAACGTGAGCTCGGCATTCAGGCGCGAACGGTCGTGCAGGGCTTCGGCCGCAGCCGAGGCCGCTGCCGCACCGGGGGGCGTGGCGGCCGACGCTGCTGCGGCTGCTGCAGCAGCGGGCGCCACGGCCTGGGTCGGTGCCTGTACGGCGGCACCGGCAGCCACGGCTGCGCCGCCGGCACGCGGCACGTGCGGCGCGGGGCGGCCGCTGCCACCGGGCGGCAGCTCGAACGCCACCTGCACCGGGCGCGAGAACCAGTCGCTCGCCAGGGTTTCAATTTGATGGGAAAAATTCTTGCGCACCCAATCGAGCTTGAACCGATTGGGCGCAGACACGCGCAGCACGCCCTGATCTTCGTCGAATGCCAGGGGTACCAAGGGTCGTATCCACGCGCTGATCTGTTGGGGAGGTAGTTCCTGCTCCAGTTTCTGGACACAGGCCTGCCAGAAATCTTTCATTGTCGGCCACTTCAGTAAACCTCGATTCTACCCCGTCGGCGCCCTAGTTATCCACAGGGCGGACACGGATGCCCATTGGCCGCCACCCCAAGTGTTTGACGAAACGGCATAAATTTGATGAAATGGTGGGCTTTTCGAGATTTCTGCTCTTTTCTTTTACCGGATCCGTCATGAAACGCACTTTCCAACCTTCCGTCACCCGTCGCAAGCGCACTCACGGCTTTCGTGTCCGCATGAAGACCCGTGGCGGTCGCGCCGTCATCAATGCGCGCCGCGCCAAGGGTCGCAAACGTCTGGCCGTCTGAGCCCGACACGCACCACGAAGCCAGCCAGCGCTGGCGTTCCCGTGCCCAAGCGAGCCTCTTTCCCCCCTGCGGCCCGCCTGCACCGACCCTCGGAATTTGCAGCGGCACTCAGGGGAAAGCACCTGGCACGAGGCCCTATGTTCGTCGTTTCCACACCGCGTGGAACACCGAACGACCCCGCCACAGGGCCGCGCCTGGGCATGGTGATCGCCAAGCGAATGGCGCCGCTGGCCGTCTCGCGCAACACCATCAAACGCGTCATCCGCGAATGCTTCCGGCAGCGTCGTCACGAACTGCCGCCACGCGATCTGGTGTTCCGGCTGCACACCCGCATCGAGCCCTGCTCGCTGCGTGAACTCAAGACCCGGGTGCGCGACGAGATCGAGACCCTGCTCGACCGGAGCCGCCAATGATCCGCAAGCTGCTCATTGCGCCCATACGTTTCTACCGCTACTTCATCAGCCCCTGGCTGGGCTACAACTGCCGCTTCACGCCCAGTTGCTCGGCCTATGCGATCGAAGCGCTTGAAACCCACGGCGGGCTGTGCGGCAGCTGGCTCGCCGTTCGACGCATCTGCCGCTGCCACCCGTGGTGCCATGGCGGTTACGACCCGGTGCCCACCGAACCATGCTTTCATGGCCGGCGCCCGCACTCCCGATGACCTCACCCCGCCGCTTCACCACATCTTCCGGCAAGCTCCGCTACACTCTCACAGATTTGCCCCGCTTCGATTTGTAAAGGCGCTATGGATATCCGACGCACCATCCTCTGGATGATTCTGACCTTCTCGCTGCTGCTGTTGTGGAACAACTGGCAGACCTATAACGGCAAGCCGTCGATGTTCGGTTCGAGCATGACCTCACAAACGGTCGACCCGGCCGTGGCCGAGCAGCAGGCTCAGCAGCAGGCCGATGCCAGTATCCCCGCCGCCACCGCCAGCGCCGCGCCCGCAGCGCCTTCCAGCGTACCGGGCGAAGCGGCACCGGCCGCCACCGAATCACAGCAGGTCCAATTCCGCAGCGACGTGCTGCACCTGACCTTCGACACGCAGGGCGCCCAGCTGGTGCGCGCCGTGCTGCCCAACTACGCCACTTCCAGCGACGACAACGAACCGCTCTCGCTGCTCGATCGTCGCGCGGGCTACACCTACGTGGCGCAGTCGGGCGTGGTGGGCGCGCCTGCAGGTCAAAGCTTCCCCACGCACCTCACGCCCTTCCGCTACGTGGGCGAGCAGCCGGCCGCCGACGGCCGCACCGCCCTGCGCTTCGAGGCCGAGTCGGGCAATGTGCGTCTGGTGAAGACCTATCTCGTGGCGCCCGGCAGCTACGACATTCGCGTCAGCCACGAAATCCACAACCTGGGCGACACCCCGATTCAGCCGTCGGTGTACCTGCAGCTGGAACGCGACGGCAACGAACCGTCCGACGGCTCGGCGTTCTACCGCACGTTCACGGGCCCCGCACTGTACACCGCCGAAGACAAGTACCAGAAGATCGATTTCTCCGATCTCGACAAGGGTCGCGCCAGCTACACGCGAACCGCCGACAACGGCTGGATCGGCATGGTGCAGCACTACTTCGCCACCGCGTGGGTGCCGCAGCAGGGCGTGCAGCGCCATAACGAGGCCCTGCGCATCGGCGACAACCTGTACGCGATCCGCACGCTGGTGGGCAGCCCTGCCATCGGCCCGGGCCAGGCCGCAACCGTCGAGGCCGACCTGTGGGTGGGCCCGCAAGACCAGAAGGCCATGGGCGCGCTCGCCCCCGGCCTCGAACTGGTGGTCGACTACGGCTGGCTCACCATCATTGCCAAGCCGGTCTTCAAGCTCATGACCTGGCTGCACACGCTGCTGAACAACTGGGGCTGGACAATCGTTGCACTCACGGTGCTGATCAAGCTTGCGTTCTACCCGCTGTCGGCCGCCGCGTACCGCTCGATGGCGCGCATGAAGAAGTTCACGCCGCGCATGCAGGCGCTGCGCGAGAAGTACGGCGACGACAAGGCCAAGATGAACCAGGCCATGATGGAGCTGTACCGCACCGAGAAAATCAATCCGCTGGGCGGCTGCCTGCCCATGCTGATTCAGATTCCGGTGTTCATCGCGCTGTACTGGGTGCTGCTGGGCAGCGTGGAAATGCGCGGCGCGCCGTGGATCCTCTGGATTCACGACCTGTCGGCCCGCGATCCGTGGTTCATTCTGCCGGCGGTCATGATGGCCACCATGTTCCTGCAGATCAAGCTGAACCCCACGCCGCCCGATCCCATGCAGGCGCGCATCATGATGATCATGCCGCTGGTGTTTGGCGGGATGATGTTCTTCTTCCCCGCCGGCCTGGTGCTGTACTGGGTGGTGAACAACATTCTGTCGATCGCGCAGCAGCGCTTCGTGATGCACCAGATCGACAAGGCCGACGCCGCCGCGAATCGCTAGGCACGGCTGCGACACCACACCGCAGATGAATGGGGCGTCTTTACGACGCCCTTTTCATGCCCTGCGCGACGAACCCAGACGTTCCGACAGCCGGTTCGCCAGACGCCGCATGGCCTGACCGGCGCTTTCCTGCAGGGTCTCATCGAGCGAGTCGGATTGAATGCTGACGGCCACGCCCGCCACCGCCTCGCTGGCGCGCGAATCAAATACCGGCGCGCCGAAGCAATGCATGCCTTCGCTCACTTCCTGCTGATCGATTGAATACCCGCGCTCGCGCACCGCTTCCAGCTCGGCCAGCAGCTCGTCGATGCTGCGCGGCCCGTTCGAGGTGTGCGGCTTGGGCCAATCACCACTCAACAGCCGGCGCACCTGCTCGGGCGGCAGTGTGCTGAGCATGGCCTTGCCGGTGGCGGTGTACACCGATGGCAGACGCATGCCGGCCCGGAACGTGAAGCCCAAGGGGCGGCTGCCGTTGCGACAGGCGAGATACACCACGTCGCACCCGTCACGCACCGAAAGCGTGATGGTTTCCTCGGGCAATACCCGCATGTCGTCCCACGACGCAAAGAATTCCTGGGTGAGGTCGATGCGCGCGAGAAAGGCATTGGCCCAGATCATGACATGAGGCCCGAGCGTGACCAGGCCGCTCTCGAGCCGGGTGATCAGACCCAGCTGCTGCAGTGTGCCGCACAGGCCGTGTAGCGTGCTCTTGGGAAGTTGTAGCTCCCGCACCATGTCGGCCAGCGACAGGGGCACTGCAGAGGCGGCGATCAGATCGAGGATTTTCGATGCCCGCACGACCGCAGGTGCTGCAACTTTTTCAGATGACACTCTATCCCCCGTTTGGACTGGACACAGGCGGACAACCCCCCGCCGGTTCGTGAACGTTGATTAAACCAGCGTAACAGACGAAATCGTAACAAGGCTGGCTAGGGATTTCCCCCAGCGAATTGTCGTTGACTGCCTGAATCGTGAACCATATTATGAACGAGGTCTAATTTCATGAATAGAGTTCAGTATGTTGAACGATCAAAGTGCGAGCCCGGGATTGGAGCTGCGTGATCCGGGGCTCCTGAAGCAAGACGCCTTTCTCGCAAGCGGATGGACCGCCTCCCGGTCGGGCCAACGCTTCGACGTCGTGAATCCCGCCGATGGAACGCTGCTGGCACAAGTGGCCAGCCTGACGGCCGCACAGGTGGAACAGGCCATTGCCGATGCGGCCGAGGCGCAACGCGTCTGGCAGGAACAGACGGCCAAACAGCGCGCCGGTCACCTGCAGCGCTGGTTCCGCGAAATCATGGCGCACGTCAACGACATCGCCCTGATTCTTACGGCGGAACAAGGCAAGCCCATGCCGGAGGCCCGGGGCGAGGTGGCGTACGCCGCGTCGTTCATCGAATGGTTTGCCGAGGAAGGCAAGCGGGCTTACGGCGACATCATTCCGGCACCGCAAAGCGACAAGCGCATTGCCGTGCTCAAGCAGCCGGTGGGCGTTTGCGCAGCCATCACGCCGTGGAACTTTCCCGCCGCCATGATCACGCGCAAGGTGGCGCCCGCCCTGGCTGCCGGATGCAGCATCCTGGTGAAGCCGGCCGAACAGACGCCCCTTACCGCACTGGCCCTGGCGGTGCTCGCCGAGCGTGCCGGCATTCCGCGCGGCGTGCTGCAGATCGTCACCGGCGACGCCCGCGAGATCGGCGCGGTGCTCACCGCCAGCGATACCGTGCGCAAGCTGTCGTTCACGGGCTCTACTGAAGTGGGCCGCCTCCTGAGCGAACAATGTGCGCCCACGATCAAGCGGTTGTCGCTGGAACTGGGCGGCAACGCACCGTTCATTGTGTTCGACGACGCCGATATCGAAGCGGCCATCGAAGGCGCCGTCACCTCCAAATACCGCAACAGCGGCCAGACCTGCGTCTGCGCAAACCGCTTCCTCGTGCAAGACGGCATCTACGAAGCGTTCGTAGAGCGGCTGGCCGAACGCAGCGCCGAGCTGCGCGTGGGGCCCGGCCTCGATGCCGCCACCGAACAAGGCCCCCTGATCGACATGGCTGCCCTGCAGAACGTGCAGTCGCTCATCCACGACGCCGTCGAAAAAGGCGCCCGCGTGATCGTCGGGGGCCGCCCGCACCCGCTTGGGCACACCTTCTTCGAACCCACCGTGCTGTGCGATGTCGACACATCGATGCGGCTGGCGCGCGAAGAAATTTTCGGCCCCGTGGCGCCGGTCTTCCGGTTCTCGACCGAAGACGAGGCCGTGGCGCTTGCCAACGACACCGAATACGGCCTTGCCGCCTACCTGTACACGCGCGACATCTCACGGGTCTGGCGCGTTTCCGAGGCCCTGGAGTACGGCATGGTGGGTGTGAACACCGGCCTGATCTCCAACGAGGTGGCCCCCTTCGGCGGGGTGAAGCAGTCAGGTCTGGGTCGGGAAGGTTCCCGCTACGGCCTGGATGAATATCTTGAACTCAAATACCTGTGCATGCAGGTATGACGCAGTCCCACAAAAAACTGGAGGAGAGAGACATGTCCCTACGAATCAAGATCCTGCCCCTGGCATTGGCGGCAGGCCTGCTGTCTGTCAGCGCCCCCACGCTCGCACAGTCAGCCAAGCCGATCAAGATCGGCGTCGTAACCTTCATGTCCGGCGCGGCGGCCGGGCCATTCGGCGTGCCGGCCAGGCAGGCCGCGGAAGTCGTTGCCGAGCAGCTCAACGCCGGCAAGGTACCGGCCCCGTACAACACCGTGGGCTTTGGCGGCGCGCCGCTCGAACTCGTGTACCTCGATGAAAGCGGCAGCACGTCGAAGCAGGTGACCGAGTTCCGCAACCTCGTTCAACAGGCAAACGTAGACATGGTCATCGGCTACACCTCGTCCGGCAACTGCCTCGCGATCGCGCCGGTGGCCGAAGAAATGCAGACGCTGACCGTGCTGTTCGACTGCGGCACGCCGCGCATCTTTGAAGACGCCAGCTACAAGTACGTGTTCCGCCCGGTTGCACACGCCACCATGGATAACGTGGCGGCTGCACGCTATGTGCTGGAGCGCAAGCCCGACCTGGTGACCTACGCCGGCATCAATCAGAACTACGCCTGGGGTCAGGACGCCTGGAACGACTTCGAAGGCACCCTCAAGCAGCTCAAGCCCGACGTCAAGCTCACCACCTCGCAGATGCCCAAGCTGGGTGCGGGGCAGTACAACGCCGAAATTTCCTCGCTGATGGCGGCCAACCCCGACGTCCTGCACTCCAGCTTCTGGGGCGGTGACCTCGAGGGCTTCATCGTTCAGGCGCAGGCGCGCGGCCTGCTGACACGCTCGCTCACCGTGCTCACCGCAGGCGAAACCGCCACGCACCGCCCGAACAACCAGATTCCCGACGGCACCGTGATCGGCGCGCGCGGGCCGCACGGCGCATTCGCCCCCGACAGTGCGTTGAACACCTGGCTGCGCGAGTCGTACCGGGCGAAGTTCGATGCCGACCCCAGCTATCCGTCGTACAAAATGGCGCAGAGCATTCTGGGCGTGAAGGCGGCGTACGAGAAGGCGCAGCAAGCCAATGGCGGCAAGGCGCCCTCGACCGACCAGATCATCAGCGCCTTTGAATACCTGAAGTTCGACTCGCCCTCGGGTGAAGTCGAAATGGCGCTCGGCAAGGGCCACCAGGCGATTCAGGGAACGGCCATCGGCGCCGTCAAGAAAGTGGATGGCAAGATCACCTACGTGGACGTTCGCCGCTTCGAAGCCAGCGAAGTGAACCCGCCGGAAGGTGTCAAATCCATCGACTGGATCAACAACGGGTTGAAGCACTAAGTCGTCACGAAACAGGCTGACGGCCGCGCATTGCGGGGCCGTCAGCCTCCTTGCCTGTTGCTTTCTTTCGGAATTCACTATGTCGTTATTGCCTGCCGCCCTGATCGACGGGGTCATGTACGCAGCCTGGCTGTTTCTGGTCGCAGTCGGGCTCACGCTGATCTACGGGGTAATGAAGATTCTCAATATGGCGCACGGCAGCCTCTACACCATCGGCGCCTACACCGCCATCACCCTGGTGACGCAATGGCTGGCGGGCGGCAGCGAGCCGCTGTTCAGCTACGTGCTGCTGATCGTGGCGGCCGTCATCACCGGGGTCGTACTGGGCATCATCATTGAATACGGCCTCTTGCGGCACTTCTATCGTGAAGAGCCGGTCGTGCTCCTGCTCATGACGTATGCCGTCTTCCTCATTCTGGAAGACGCGGTGAAGCTGATCTGGGGCGTGGAACCCTACGTGGCCTATGAACCGTACGGCCTGCTGGGCAACTTCACGATCGGAACGCTGTCCTATCCGAATTACAGCTTCGTCATCGTGGGTGCTGCCATCCTCTCCGGCGTGGCCCTGGCGCTGTTTCTCAAGTTCACGCGTTACGGCAAGCTGCTGCGTGCCGTCATCCACGATCAGGAGGTCAGCAAGGCCATCGGCATCAACGTGCAGCGCTACTTCCTCTACACATTCATCGTTGGCGCAATGCTCGCCGCACTGGGTGGCGCACTGACCGCCCCCACGATCTCGGTGGCACCGGGCATGGGCGTCGACGTCATCGTGCTGGCATTCGCCGTGGTGGTGATCGGCGGCCTGGGCTCGCTGCCGGGCGCTGCGCTGGGCGCACTCATCGTCGGCCTGGTCCGCTCCTTCGCCGTGCACTACTGGCCGGAAGTCGAGCTGTTCTCGATCTACGCCGTCATGGCCATCGTCCTGGCCGTTCGTCCCAAAGGATTGTTTGCCGCTGCGGAGCCTAGAAAAATATGAACACCACCTTCAATCCTCAGCGTACCGGCATGGTCGCCGCCGCCTGCACGGTCGTCGCGCTGGCGGTGGGCTATGCCTTCCCGCAATGGCAATTCCTGCTTGCGGTCGCGTTGTCGAAGGGCCTGGTCGCCCTGGGTCTGGTTCTGCTGCTGCGCTCGGGGCTCGCCTCGTTCGGCCAGGGTCTGTACTACTGCGCGGGTGCCTACTCGGTGGGCATGGCCATGACCTACCTGGAATGGAACAATCTCGTCGTGCTGCTGGTCGGCGCCACGCTGCTGGCGGCCGTGTTGGGCGGCATACTGGGCTTTCTGCTGGCGCGGTATCGCGACATCTTTTTCGCCATGCTCACGCTGGCGCTGTCCATGATTCTGTACGGGCTGCTGATCCGCAACCCCGTCTTGGGCGGCAGTGACGGCTTCAACGTCTACGCGCCCGTCATTTTCGGCGAGAAACTGTCGCGCCCGGCGCTGTTTGCCGTCACCGTCATTCTCACGGGTGTGACAGTCTGGGCGATCCAGCGTTACCTGCAGTCGCGCGCCGGGCGTCTCGGCCCGGCAATTAAAGACAACGAGGTCCGGGTGGAATACCTGGGTGCCTCCGCGCGCCGCAACATCCACCTGAACTACATTCTGGCGGCCGGCCTCGCCGGCTTCGGCGGCGGCCTGTCGTCGTTTAGCATCGGGCACATCGACCCCGACATGGCGTTCTGGACCACCTCGGGCGAGTTCGTGTTCATCGCCATTCTGGGCGGCACGCGCAACGCCTACGCACCGTTGCTGGGGGCGATCGTTCTGGAACTGATCCGCTCGCTCGCCTACCAGTACGCGCCCAATACGTGGCAGGTGGTCATGGGTGCCAGCATGCTGGCGCTGATCGTGTTCCTGCCGGGCGGACTCATCAGCCTGACCCAGCGCGCGCTCGAAAAGCGCCGCGCCCGCCAGCATGCACAGGAGGCCGGCCTATGACCTCGCGCACACTCATTTCTGCAGTCGGTCTGCACAAGCAGTTCGGTGCCGTTGTGGCGGCCCGCGATATCTCCGTCGATATCACGGCACAGACGGTTTCGGGCCTGATCGGAACGAACGGGGCGGGCAAGACCACGTTCGTGAACATGCTCACCGGCTACCTCAAGCCGGACCAGGGCACCATCACGTTCGAGGGCACCGATATCACGGGGCGCGAGCCGCGCGATATCACCCGCATGGGCATCGCACGCTCGTTCCAGATTCCACAGCTGTTCACCTCGCTTACCGCGCGCGAAAATCTCGAGATCGCGCTGGGCATTGCAAAGTCGCCGCTCACACGCGCAAACGAGATTCTGGCGCAGTTTGGCCTGGGCGCCTACGCCAATTCCGTGGCGGGCAACCTGCCCGAAGGCGTACGCAAGCTGCTCGACATTTCGCTGGCGATGGTGGCCGAACCCAAAGTGCTGCTGCTTGACGAACCCACCAGCGGGGTGGCCAGCGACGAAAAGTTCGCCGTGATGGATCGCGTCATGGACGTCATTCGCGCGGCGGGCGTCACCGTGCTGTTCGTTGAACACGACATGGATATCGTGCGCCGCTACAGTGACCGGGTGCTCGCGTTTTACGATGGCGCGATTCTGGCCGCCGGCGCACCCGACGACGTGCTGAACAATGCGCAGGTCCGCCAGTACATCATCGGCGAACCGTTGCCGACCACCGCCAACGCCGAGGCACCCCATGCTTGAGATTCACGATCTGAACGTCAATATCGGGCCGACCGCCATTCTGCGCAACATACGGCTGCGAGTCGATCACGGCGCCATCGTCGGGCTGACCGGGCGCAACGGGGCCGGCAAGACCACGCTCATGCGCACAATCATGGGCCTGCTCAAACCCAAAAGCGGCACCATGCAGTTTCATGGGCAGGATCTGGTCGCGCTGCACGCCCACCAGCGCAGCGCGCTGGGCTTCGGCTATGCGCCCGAAGACCGGCGCCTCATACCTGATCTGAACGTGCTCGAGAACCTGTGCACACCCGCATGGGCGCTCGGCATGAAACCCGCACAGATCGAGCAACGGCTGCACCACGTGCAACGCATCATTCCTGAGCTCGAAGAATTCCGGCCGCGGCGGGCCATGCAGCTGTCGGGCGGCCAGCAGAAGCTGGTGGCGATCGGGCGCGCCCTCATGACCGCCGACAAGCTGCTGTTGCTGGACGAACCCTTCGAAGGTGTGGCCCCTGCGCTGTCGAAACGCATTGCCGAAGTGGTGGGCGAACTGCGCAAGGAAGGTTTCAGCGCGCTATTGTCGGGAGCCGACCTGCAGCACGCCGCCAACGTACTGGATCACACCTACCAGATCGATCGCGGTCAGATGGTCGCCGCTGAATCCACTCGAACCTGACTCACGGGAGTCCGTCATCATGAAATTCCAGTTTCGCACCGTGCCCGCCATTCTTGTCGAAGCCGGCATCACCGAGCGCCTGGGGCAGCTGTTGCGCGAACAGTATTCACTCACCCGCCTGTGCCTGGTGACCGACCGCTTCCTGCACGAAAGCGGCCTGCTGGCACCGGCGCTTTCCAGCCTGGCCGCCGAGGGCTGGCAGGTGAACGTGATCGACCACGTCGTGGCCGATCCGCCCGAACACGTCGTGCTGGAAGCCGCCGCGCAGGCGCGCGAATTCGGCGCCGAAATCATCGTGGGGCTGGGCGGTGGTTCGTCGATGGACGTCGCCAAGCTGCTGGCCGTTCTGGCCGGCGGCACACAGCCGCTTTCCGAAATGTACGGCATTGGCAATGTGCGTGCGCAGCGGCTGCCCCTGGTGCAAATTCCGACCACCGCCGGCACGGGCTCCGAGGTTACGCCCATATCAATCGTCACCACCGGCGAAACCACCAAGGCGGGGGTAGTCTCGCCCGTACTGTATGCCGACCTGGCCATACTCGACGCCAAGCTCACGCTGGGGCTGCCGCCTGCGGCCACCGCGGCCACAGGCATCGATGCAATGGTGCACGCGATCGAGGCCTACACCAGCAAGCATCTCAAGAACCCGCTGTCGGACCTGCTGGCCGAAAAAGCCTTGAAGCTGCTGTCGGCCAACCTGTTGCAAGCCTGCCGCAATGGCTCGGACCTGGCCGCGCGTGAAGCCATGCTGCTGGGCGCCATGCTGGCCGGCCAGGCCTTCGCCAACGCACCGGTGGCGGCCGTGCACGCACTGGCCTACCCCATTGGCGGCATCTTCCACGTTCCGCACGGGCTGTCCAACTCGCTCGTACTGCCGCACGTGCTGCGGTTCAATGCACCGGATGCCGCCCCGCTTTATGCGGAACTGGCCGACATGATCGTCGAAGGGTGCACGGGCAGCGACGAGGCAAAGACTCAGGCCCTCATCGGCCACCTGGAGGCGATGATCGAAGCCACGGGCATCGAGCGCCGTCTGCGTGACGTGGGCGTGCAGGAATCCGATCTGCGCCACATGGCACAAGAGGCCATGAAGCAGACCCGTCTGCTGGGCAACAACCCGCGCGAAGTGCTGGAAGACGACGCCTACGCCATTTATGCGGCGGCCTACTGAGCACGATACCGGGGAACCGCATCAGGGCGGGCGCCCCGGGCCGTCGTTTGAGGTATTCACCGATAGCTTTCGTTACGGGTTTACGGTACTGTCACGCGTTCGACCGAACGCGATTTCTCGCACATTGCATTACAGGAACGACAGCCCCATGAATCCTCGCCCCTCGAACACCCTGCGCGCCACATTGCTGCAGGCTTCGGCCGCTGCCGCGCTTTCCCTGGGCCTGCTTGGCGCCGCCCAGGCGCAAGACGCCCTCAAGATCGGCTTCATCGGCACGCTTTCCGGCCCCGGTGGCGCCTTGGGGCAAGACCAGTACGACGCCTTCATGCTCGCCATCGAGCAGCGTGGCGGCAAGCTGGGCGATGTGCCCGTCACCGTCATCAAGGAAGACGACCAGCTCAAGCCCGACGTGGGTGTTCAGGCGGCCACCAAGCTGCTGCAGAGCGACAAGGTCGACATCATCACGGGTGTCACCTTCTCGAACGTGATGATGGCGATCCACAAGCCCATCACCGACGCCGAGGTCTTCTTCATCGGCTCGAACGCGGGCCCGGCACCCATTGCTGGCAAGCAGTGCTCCAGGTTCTATTTCTCCACCTCGTGGGACAACGACATGCTCCACGAGGCCGGCGGCCAGCTCACGAACGACCTGGGCTACAAGAACGTGTATGTCATGGCGGCCAACTACCAGGCCGGGCGCGACGCCGTCTCGGGCTTCAAGCGCAACTTCAAGGGCAACGTCATCGACGAGGTCTACACCCAGGTCAACCAGCCCGACTATTCCGCTGAAATCGCGCAGCTGCAGGCCGCCAGCCCCGATGCGGTTTATGTGTTCTACCCCGGTGGCATGGGCATCAACTTCATCAAGCAGTACCGTCAGGCGGGGCTGCTGGGCCAGATTCCCATTCTTTCGGCCGCCACGCTCGACGGCACCACGCTGCCGGCGCTCAAGAACCTGGCGGTCGGCGCCATCACCAGCGCGCCTTACGCACCGAACATCGACAACCCCCAAAACAAGGCGTTCGTCGAAGCCTTCGAAAAGGCCTACAAGCGCCCGCCTTCCATGTATGCCGCTCAGTCGTACGACGCGGCAAGCCTGCTCGATTCCGCGCTGCGCAAGGTAAAGGGCGACCTGTCGAACAAGCAGGCCTTCATCGAAGCCCTGCGTGAAGCCGACTTCCAGTCGGTGCGCGGGCCCTTCAAGTTCGACTCCAACCACTTCCCCGACGCCGCCTTCTACCGTGTCGACGTGGTGGAAGAAAACGGCGAAGCCGTGCTGCGGGCCTCCACACCCGTCAATATCGCCACCCGTGCGAACTTCCACGAACTGTGCGAAATGAAGTAAGAACGCGTGGCATCGGGCGGCCTTCGTGCCGCCCGCCTGCCCGCGGGGTGGTATCGTGAGCTTCAATCTGTTCGTCATCCAGGCCCTCAACGGCCTGCAGCTGGGTGTCCTGCTTTTTCTCATGGCGGCGGGCCTCACCCTCGTTTTCGGCATCATGAACTTCGTGAACCTGGCACACGGTTCCATGTACATGATGGGCGCCTTCATCGCCGCCGCGCTCTACAACTACACGGGTTCCTTCTGGCTGGCCGCCGTGCTGCTCGCCCCGATCATGATGGCGCTGGGCATGGTGCTCGACCGCATCGCGCTCAGCCGTCTGTACGATCGCGACCACCTCGATCAGGTGCTCGCCACGTTCGGCCTGATCCTGTTCTTCAATGAGCTCGCCCGCATGCTATGGGGGCCATCACCCGTTTACATGGAAGTGCCGGAAGTGCTGGGCGGGGCGGTGCAGTTCTTCGGCATCCGTTACCCCGCCTACCGCCTGCTCGTTCTGGCCGCCGGCCTGCTGGTGGCGTTGGGCTGCTACCTGCTGGTGCACCACACCCGGCTGGGCATGCTGCTGCGCGCCGGGGCCACGCACCGCGACATGGTGGGTGCGCTGGGCGTCAATATCCGCCTGCTCAATGCCCTGCTCTTTGGCCTGGGAGCCGTGCTGGCCGGTGTGGCCGGGCTGCTCGCCGGGCCGGTCATGTCGGTTCAGGTGGGCATGGGCGAGCCCATACTCATCCTCACCATGGTCGTCATCGTGATCGGCGGCATCGGCTCCATACGTGGCGCCTTCTATGCCTCGCTCATTGTCGGAGTGGTCGACACGCTGGGCCGCACGCTGCTGCCCGCGCTGCTGCGCGGGCTCATGGAACGCAGCAGTGCCGACATCGCGGGCCCGGCCATCGCCTCGATGATGATCTACATCCTCATGGCCGTGGTCCTCGCGCTGCGCCCGCAGGGGCTCTTTCCGGTGCAGCGGGGTTGAACGGCATGACACACGCTTCTTCACTTCACGCCGCCCGCCGCCGGTGGCCGCTCGCGCGCTGGGTGGCCGGCATCGTGCTCGCGCTGTGCGTGGTGCTGCCGGTGTATGCGCTCGCCACCGGCCACGCGTTCATGCTGGCGCTCATGACCCGCATCGTGGTGCTGGCGATTGCCGCCGTGGCGCTCAATCTGGTGCTGGGCTTTGGCGGCATGGTCAGCTTCGGTCATGCCCTGTTCCTGGGGCTGGGGGTGTACAGCGCCGCCATCCCCGCGTTTCACGGCCTCGACAACGGGCTGCTGCACCTGCTCATCGCCCTGGCGGCCTGCGGGCTCACGGGCCTGGCCACCGGTGCGGTGGCCCTGCGCACGCAGGGCATCGCCTTCATCATGATCACGCTGGCCTTCGCGCAGATGTTCTACTTCGTGTTCGTCAGCCTGAGCCCGTACGGCGGCGACGACGGGCTGCGCCTTGCCGCGGGCAGCCGCCTGGCGGGCCTCACCCTGACCCAGCCGGGCGTGCTGTATGCGGTGGCACTCGTGGTGCTGTTCGCGGCCCTGTACGGCACGCGAAGGCTGGTGGCAGCGCGCTTTGGCATGGTGCTGCGCGGCGCCCGCATCAACGAGCGGCGCATGCTCGCGCTGGGCTTCCCGACGTTTCGCTACCGGCTCGCCGCCTACGTGATCTCGGCCATGCTCTGCGGCGTGGCCGGGGTGCTGTACGCCAATCTCACCCAGTTTGCCGCACCCTCGTACATGTCATGGGCAATGTCGGGCGAACTGATCGTCATGGTGGTGCTGGGCGGCATGGGCTCGATCATGGGGCCCCTGTACGGCGCCGCCGCCATGCTGCTGACGGAAGAAGCGCTCAAGTCGATTACCGACCACTGGATGATCATTTTCGGGCCGGCGATCGTGGCCGTGGCGGTGGCCAGCCGCCGGGGCATCGCGGGGCTTCTGGCCGGGCCCGCGGGCGCCGGTACTGCAGCAACCGCAGCACCGTCGCCCGCACCGCCTGACGCGGCGCCGGGCAATGACGCACGGCCGGCCGATGCACGCTCAACCGCTCAGCCGGCACCGGCACGGCTCGAAGTGAGCGGCCTCGTCAAACGCTATGGCGGCCTGCTGGCAACCGACAACCTCAGCCTGGAACTCGAAACCGGCAGCATTCATGCCGTGATCGGCCCCAATGGCGCCGGCAAATCCACACTCATCGGGCAGCTCTCGGGCGAGATCGAACCCGACGCGGGCCGCATCGTGCTTGACGGCCGCGACATCACGCGGCTGCCCGTGCACACACGCAGCCTGCTGGGCCTGATGCGTTCCTACCAGATCACGTCGATACTGCCCGAGTTCACGGTTCTGGAGAACGTGCTGCTGGCCGTTCAGGCCCGTCAGGGGCACAGCTTCCGTTTCTGGCAGCCGGTGGCGCAGCAACCGCAACTGCGCGACCCCGCCTTGGCCGCATTGCGCGAAGTGGGCCTGGACGCGCACGCACACACGCCGGCCGGCGTTCTGGCGCACGGCCAGCAGCGCCAGCTCGAACTGGCCATGGTGCTGGCCGGTGAACCGCGTGTGCTGCTGCTCGACGAACCCATGGCCGGCATGAGCCAGGCCGAATCCCAGCAGATGACGGCCCTGCTGTCGCGCCTGCGTAAGCGTTACGCACTGCTGCTGGTGGAACACGACATGGAAGCCGTATTCAGCCTCGCCGACCGGATCAGCGTGCTGGTGTACGGCCGCTGCATCGCCAGCGCAAGCCCCGCAGAGATCCGGCGCAGCCCCGAGGTGCAAAGCGCATATCTGGGAGATGAGGCATGACGGCGCTGCTGAGCCTCGACAACGTGTACGCCGGGTACGGGCACAGCCGCGTGCTGCATGGCATGAGCCTGCACGTGAACGCCGGCGAGTTCGTCACGCTTTTGGGGCGCAACGGCATGGGCAAGAGCACCACCGTGAAGTGCATGGTGGGGCTGCTGCGCGCACAGTCCGGCACGCTGCACCTGGATGGCCGCGACATCACCCGCAGCGCCAGCCACCAGATCGCCCGCTCGGGCATCGGCCTGGTGCCCGAGGGGCGCCAGATCTTCCCGAATCTGAGCGTGGAGGAAAACCTGCTGGCCACCGCGCGCGTGCCCAAGGCCACCCGCTCACCCTGGAATCTGGCGCGCGTATACGAGCTGTTTCCTCGCCTGCAGGAACGGCGCAGCAACCCCGGCACACGCCTTTCCGGTGGCGAGCAGCAAATGCTGGCGATCGGCCGGGCGCTCATGACCAACCCGCGCCTGCTCATTCTCGACGAAGCCACCGAGGGTCTGGCTCCCCTCGTGCGCCGCGACATCTGGCAGGCGCTGGCCATGCTCAAGCAAACGGGCCTGGCCATTCTGTGTATCGACAAGAACCTGACCCCCATGCTCCCGCTGGCCGACCGGCACTACATCGTCGAGAAGGGCCGCGTCGCCTGGCAGGGCACGTCTGAAGATTACCTGGCCCAGCAACAGGCCCTGCAGCCCTATCTGGGGCTATAGCCAGCCTGGCAATCTGTTCCGCCTGATGACGCCCGAAGAGCAGCAGCGCCTCTTCGAGAATACGGCGCGCGCAATCGCCGGGGTGTCGCGCGACGTGCAGGAACGCCATATCTGGCACTGCACCCAGGCCGATCCCGCTTATGGTGCGGGTGTGGCGGCCGCCATCGACGCGATCGAACGCCGCACGGAACCGGCGCAGGCCTGACCGGTCACGGTCGAGCCCACCCGCCAAACCGGCGCGGCAGCCGATTTTGATCGCAAGCCGGCATAAAAGCGCCCGAGCCCCCAATGTGGCCCGGGCGCCTTCTTTTCATTTCTGCGTGTGCTCTTTATCGAGCGGCTGAAAGGCCGGTCGTGATTCAAATGCGCGCCGCAACGGTTAGTGGCTGACGGTGCTGGAAAAAACGTTGATGACCACCACGCCGGCCACGATCAGACCCATGCCTATGAGTGCCGGAACGTCGAGCACCTGCTTCATGACGACCCAGCCCACCACGGAAATCAGCACGATGCCGATGCCCGACCAGAGCGCGTAGGCCACGCCGGTGGGGATCACTTTCAAAGTCTGGGCGAGACAGTAGAATGCGATGGCATACCCCACGGCGGTGACCACGCTCGGCCACAGCTGCGTGAATCCATCCGACGCTTTCAAAGCCGTAGTTGCTATCACTTCGCAAACAATTGCAATAGTTAGATACACATACGCCTGATAGAGTGTCATGTGTTGGCTCCTGATTTCCGACCGACCCGACCTGAAAAGTTCGGGCCGATATTAACGGTCTGAGGCCGTTTTGCCTATTCAGACAAAGCCCCGCATTGACTGACTTGCTTTCATGACGATCTCCGGTACGACTGACCCGATTGCCGCCATCGCCACCGCCCCGGGCAAGGGGGGAATCGGCGTGGTGCGCATCTCCGGCCCCAATCTCGACGGCCTGGCCGCCGCGCTGTTCGACACGCCGCTCAAGGCCCGCCATGCGCACTACCTTCCGTTCAACGATTCGCAAGGCCAGCCCATTGATGCCGGCATCG
This sequence comes from Yanghanlia caeni, assembly GCA_030733815.1. Taxonomy (GTDB): domain Bacteria; phylum Pseudomonadota; class Gammaproteobacteria; order Burkholderiales; family Burkholderiaceae_B; genus Yanghanlia; species Yanghanlia caeni. The sequence goes on along the minus strand of JAUZQE010000001.1, from coordinate 152,145 downwards.
TGCTCTATTTCAAGGGGCCGCATTCCTACACCGGCGAAGACGTGCTGGAATTGCAGGGCCACGGCGGCCCCGCAGTGTTGCGCCGTGTGCTGCAGCATTGCATCGAGGCGGGCCGCCCGTGGGGAGTGCGCCATGCGCAGCCGGGCGAGTTCACGCAACGCGCGTTTCTGAACGACCGGCTCGACCTTGCTCAGGCCGAAGCAGTGGCCGACCTCATCGATGCCTCATCGGAAGCGGCCGCGCGCAGCGCCATGGCCTCGCTCAGCGGTGCATTCTCGAAAGCGGTGAGCGAATTGAACGAGCGCATCATTCACCTGCGCATGCTGGTGGAAGCCACGCTCGACTTTCCCGAAGAAGAAATCGACTTTCTGGAAAAATACCAGGCCAAACCCACACTGGACGGCATCATCGCCGACTTGGCCGCCATACGGCGCGACGCACGCCAGGGCATGATTCTGCGCGAAGGCCTGCACGTCGTGCTCGCCGGGCGGCCCAACGTGGGCAAGTCGAGCCTGCTGAATGCACTTGCAGGCGACGACGTCGCCATTGTGACCGCGATCGCCGGCACGACGCGCGACCGCGTCATTCAGCAAATTCACATCGATGGCGTACCAATACACATCGTAGATACGGCTGGTTTGCGGGAAACCGACGACGAGGTGGAGCGCATCGGCATCGCCCGCACATGGGCCGAGATCGAACGTGCCGACGTCGTCATACACCTGCAGGACGCGCGCGACGCCACCGACGAACTCGAGGTTCAGATCGCGCAGCGCCTGCCCGTGCGCACGCCGATTCTCACGGTCGTCAACAAGGTCGATCTGATCGACGCGACGGCGGGCGCCGACACGTCGGAAGAAGATACTTTGTATATCTCTGCCAAAACCGGTCACAATCTCGACCAGCTGCGACGGCGGCTGCTTGATATCGCCGGCTGGTCGCCCGGCGCACAATCGCCCTGGCTGGCCCGCGAACGCCATCTGCGTGCGCTTGAAGAGGCGGGCGAGCACCTGAACAGGGCCCGCGAACATGCCGAACATGACGACCAGGTGCTCGACCTCTTTGCCGAAGAACTGCGCCTTGCACATGAGGCGCTGGGTGCCATCACCGGCCAGTTCACCAGCGACGACCTGCTGGGCGAAATCTTCTCGAGTTTCTGTATAGGCAAGTAGGGGGGCTACCCCCTCGATCACGCCCTCTTCGGCAGTGTCGCCCGCCTGCAGACGGTCGTCTTCATCGGCGCACTGATGACTCAGGGCGGGCGCCCGATCGACCTCATCGACACCAACGCCGAACACGTGGCCGCCCTGAATCGCGACGGCGCACGCATCACCGGCGAGCTCGAGCTCGTCGTTCCCGTAAAGGCCCTCACTCCCCAGGAAATGACCGACCACTACGACCTGGGCTTTCTTCTGAACAAGCAAACGGCCAACGACGCCGTGCTCGGGCACCTGCTGCCCTTTCTTCACGATCAAAGCGTGGTGTGCACCTTGCAAAACGGCATACCCGAGCCTCGCGTCGCGTCGTACGTCTCGGCCTCGCGCACCGTGGGTGGCGCCGTGGGGTTCGGCGCCACGTGGATCGGGCCGGGCGTCTCCCAGCTCACCACCAAGGTGGAAACCATGCGCGATTTTGCCTTCGAGATCGGCGAGATCGACGGCGAACCGCGGCCTCGACTGGCACAGGTTCACGATTACCTTTCATGTGTGGGCACCACCCGCATCCTGCCCGACCTCATGGGCATCCGCTGGTCGAAAGTGCTGATGAACGCCACGTTCAGCGGCATGTCGGCCGCACTGGGCTGCACCTTCGGCGAAGTGCTTCGTGCAGAACGCGGTGGATGCGGCCAATGCCGGCGCGGCCATCGTGCACCTGCACGCGCGCGACCCGCACGACGGGCGCCCTACCCCCGATCCGGCCGTCTTCGACATGATCGTGCCGCGTATCCGCGAACAGACCGACGCCGTCATCAACATCACCACGGGTGGCAGCACGCGCATGACGCTCGAGGAACGGCTGGCGTACCCGTTACAGCTGCAGCCCGAAATGTGTTCGCTGAACATGGGCTCCATGAACTTCTCGATTCACTCTGTGGCACAGAAGATCACGCAATGGCGATACCCCTGGGAACAGTCGTACATCGCGGGCATGGAAGACCTGATCCATGTCGAGGGCTTCAGGCAGAAGTACAACGACGACCTGACCTGGCTGCAGGCCTATTCCGCCGTGGCGCTGCTGGCCAATGCCATCAAGGAATCCGGCTCGACCGAACCGAAAGACGTGGCGCTGGCCATGGAGGACATGGAGCTCGAAAGCATCAACGGCACCGTGAAGATGCGTGCAAGCGATCACCAGCTGCAGCAACCGCTGTCTGTGGCGACCTGGTCGAAAATCATGTCGAAGTACCACCCATGCAGGGCAAGAGATCCCTCTTCCAGCCGCGATGCCACGTTCTCCATACGCTTGAGGTTCTTCAGAGACATCAGAATCGAGGCCTGCTCGCACGCCCTGCAGCGCTCTTCCGGGCTCGCATGCGGCAGCTGGCGAAGAACCAGCTCGCGCACCGGTGCGGCTATGTCGATCCATCGGCTGACATAATCGGCAGGTCGCTCGCCCACCGAGCGCCCCTGCATCAGCGCACGAATGCCGCCACACTGCGAATGGCCCAGCACGATGATGCGTTCCACATTCAGGTCGTCTACCGCGAACTGTATGGCGGCCAGAATGCCCTGCGGGCCGATCACCTCGTTGGGCGGCGGCACCAGATTCGCGATATTGCGGGTGGTGAAAAGATCACCCGGGTCACACCCCAGCAAAAGTGCGGGGTCAATGCGAGTGCACGAGCGTGCAAAGAAACGCAACGACTGTTGCGTACCGAAAAGAATACACCCCCGTTGCGTCCTCCGTCACACATCCATTCACGAATTAATGATTCGTGCTCAAATCATTCGTGATACACTGATTTGCGTCGAATTAAAAAAGAGGTCGGCAACACCAGTCGCATCCTCCCGGAAATATGAAGCAAGGCAGCCACGATTCAGCCATTACATTGCGCTCGCCGCTCGCCGAAGACGCCGCGGATCTGCACACACTTGTCGCAGAATGCCCTCCGCTGGATCCCAACTCTCTGTATTGCAACCTGCTGCACTGCACGCACTTCAGCGGTACGTCCGTTGCCGCCACGCGCCGCGACTCACAGGGCAATGAACGCCTGGTGGGGTTCATTTCCGCCTACATTCCACCGGCTCAGCCCGACACCCTGTTCGTGTGGCAGGTAGCCGTTGCGCAGGAAGCGCGCGGCGAGGGCCTCGGCCGACGCATGCTCGACGCCATTGTGCAGCGCCCCGCCTGTGCCGGCGTGCGCTACATCAACACCACCATCACGCCCGGCAACCAGGCCTCGTGGGCGCTGTTCGAATCTTGGGCGCGCCGCCACGGCGCGCCCACCACAAGCCACGTGCACTTCGAGCGCGAGCGCCATTTTGCGGGGCGTCATGACGACGAGCATCTGATGCGCATCGGCCCCTTCGAACTGGCAGCCGAATTCGCCACCTGAGGCAAACGCGTCTTGCAGGGGCATACCGGCTGCATTGCCGGGCACCCATTCGGGTACCGCCAGAAACGGGCGCGACGGTACCACCCCCGCCCCATTCACGCCTGCGCGCAACCCCTCGCGCCGCATTCCATTCGCCCGCCTCGAACCAAAACGCTAAGAGGAAAGACATCATGCCAACAATATTCGAAGAACTGGAATCCAACGTCCAGTCGTACGCCCGCTCCTTTCCGGTCGTGTTCGACCGCGCTGAAGGTGCCACCTTGTACGACACCGAAGGCAAACGCTACATCGACTTCCTGGCCGGTGCCGGCACGCTGAACTATGGGCACAACAATCCGGTGTGCAAGCAGGCGTTGCTCGACTACATCGCGGGCGACGGCATCGCCCACGGGCTCGACATGCACACGCGCGCCAAAGCCCGCTTCATGGAAACATTCCAGCGCCGCATTCTGGAGCCGCGCAACATGGACTACCGCCTGCAGTTCACCGGCCCCACCGGTACGAACGCCGTCGAAGCGGCCATGAAGATTGCGCGCAAGGTCACCGGTCGCCAGAACATCATCGCCTTCACCAATGGATTTCATGGCGTATCGCTGGGGGCGGCAGCCGCCACCGGCAACCGCCACCATCGCGGCGGCTGCGGCGTTGCGCTCGGCGGCGTCACGCGTATTCCCTACGACGGCTACATGGGCAGCGGGCTCGATTCCACCCGCCTGCTCGAAAAGATGCTGAACGACAATTCCAGCGGCGTGGATGCACCTGCCGCGGTAATCGTGGAAACCGTGCAGGGCGAAGGCGGGCTGAACGTCGCCAGCACGCGCTGGCTCAAATCGCTGGAAGCCCTGTGCCGCCGCCATGAGATCCTGCTGATCGTGGATGACATTCAGGCCGGCTGCGGCCGCACGGGTACGTTCTTCAGCTTCGAACCGGCCGGCATCTCGCCGGATATCGTCACCCTGTCGAAGTCGCTGTCGGGCTTCGGCATGCCGTTCGCTCTGGTGCTGATCAAGCCTGAGCACGACCAATGGGCTCCCGGCGAACACAACGGCACCTTCCGTGGCAACAACCACGCCTTCATTACCGCGGCCGCCGCCATTGAAACCTATTGGAAGGACGATGACTTTGCACGCGAAGTGCAACGCAAGGGCGCACTGCTTGCCGATCGCCTCAAACGCATTGCCGCACTGGGCGGCAGCGGTGTATTCCACACCAAGGGGCGCGGAATGATGCAGGGCATTGGCTGCCGCGACGGCGAACTGGCCGGGAAAATCGTGCGCCGCTGCTTCGAAGACGGCCTGGTGATCGAAACGAGCGGGCCCGATTCCGAAGTCGTGAAGATTCTGTGCCCGCTGGTGATCAGCGACGCCGATCTTAACGCCGGTCTCGACATCCTGGAGCGCAGCGTGCGCCACGTCCTGGCCCAGCACCTGAGCATGGCCGCCTGAGCGCGCCGCCATTGGCCTCCCCCTTTTCAGACCCTGATGAACATTACAGAAACGGAGCAACAATGATCGTTCGCACACTTGAAGAATGCCGCAAAACCGACCGACTGGTGAAAGCCGAAACCTGGGACAGCTGCCGCCTTGCGCTCAAAAGCGACAACATGGGCTTTTCGTTCCACATCACCACGCTGTACAGCGGCACCGAAACGCCCATCCATTATCAGAATCACCTCGAATCCGTCTACATCATCAGTGGCGAAGGCGAGATCGAGTGCGTGGATGACGGCAAGGTCTACCGTCTTGCCCCGGGCACGATGTACCTGCTCGACAAGCACGACCGCCACATTCTGCGCGTGAAGGATGAAATTACCTGCGCCTGCGTCTTCAACCCGCCCTTGAACGGCAAGGAAGTGCACGACGCATCCGGCGCCTACCCCCTGGAAGCCGAAACTGTGGAGGGATAACGCATGAATACTGAAACACTGGAGCGGGATACGTCCCGCGTTGATCTTTACCCATCGCGTGGTGACTCGAAGGCCGCCATCGTGCCTCGCAAGCACCCGTGCGTATGGGCCGACCCGGCTACGCAGCCGCCCGTCGATCGCAGCCTCATCGAGCAATACGAGCGCGACGGCTTCCTGGTGCTGCGCAATGTGTTCACCCCCGACGAAGTGGCGCACCTGCAGGCCGAACTCGACCGGCTGCGGCATCAGGCCGAGTCGCTCGAGCGCCCCGAAGTGATCACCGAAAAGGGCTCACGCAAGGTACGTTCGATCTTCAAGGTACACGCGCTCAGCGCCGTGTTTGCCAAGCTGGCGGCCGACGAACGGCTGGCCGGCCTGGCTGCTTATCTGCTGGGTGATGACGTCTACTTGCACCAAAGCCGCCTGAACTACAAGCCGGGTTTTCACGGCAAGGAGTTCTACTGGCACTCCGACTTCGAAACCTGGCACATCGAAGACGGCATGCCGTTGCCCCGGGCACTGAGCATTTCCGTTTCACTTACCGACAACACGCCGCACAACGGGCCGCTGCTGGTCATGCCCGGTTCGCACAAACACTATGTGGTATGTGAAGGCGAAACGCCGCCCGACAACTACCAGATGTCGCTCCAGGCACAGGAAGTCGGTGTGCCCAGCGATGAAAACCTGGCGTGGCTGGCCAACGACAGCGGGCTGGTCGACACTGCGGGCCCGGCCGGTTCGGTGCTGATCTTCGACTGCAATCTGATGCACGGTTCGAACAGCAACATCACGCACCTGCCGCGTTCAAACGCCTTTTTTGTTTACAACGCACTGAGCAACGCGGTGCAGGCACCGTTCTGCAACCAGCCGCCGCGCCCCGAGTTCATTGCCACACGCGACGAAATCACGCCGCTTGTCGTACGCAGGAACACGGCGGACGATTTCCGCCCAGCTTGAGGAACCCCAACACATGTCACATACTGTCGAGAAGATCGGTGGCACGTCCATGAGTGATTACGCCGCCGTGCGCGACAACATCGTTCTTCACGGCGGAAGAAAGCACAACCCGTATGGCCGCATCTTCGTGGTCTCCGCCTACGGCGGCATTACCGATATGCTGCTGGAACACAAGCGCGGCGGCGACCCCGGCGTATATGCCCTGTTTGCCGGCAAGGCTGAAGAAGAAAGCGGCGGATCCGACCACTGGGAAGCCCAGCTCGACCGCGCGCTTTCGGCCATGCTGGCCCATAACGCCCGGTTATTCGGGGAATGTGCCGACCGTCGTGAGGCCGACCTGTTCATCACCGAACGCATGGAAGGCGTACGCAGCTGCCTGCAGGACCTGCGCCGCGTCTGTACGTACGGCCACTTTCAGCTTGCCGAACACCTGACCACGCTGCGCGAACTGCTTGCGTCGCTGGGCGAAGTGCATTCGGCGTATAACATGGCGGCCCTATTGCGCCGCGAAGGCGTTGCGGCACGCTTCGTTGACCTGACCGGCTGGCGCGACACTCAGCTGCTGCCGCTGGACGACCGCCTGCGCCAGGCGTTCGACGAAATGGATCTCGAACGCGAGCTGCCCATCGTCACCGGCTACTGCCAGTGCAAGGAAGGCATGGTGCGCACGTTCGATCGCGGCTACAGCGAAATGACGTTTGCCCGCCTCGCAGTGGTGAGCCAGGCCAGCGAAGCAATCATCCACAAGGAATTTCACCTGAGCAGCGCCGACCCACGCATGGTGGGCACCGAAAAGGTCGTGCCGATCGGCCGCACCAACTACGACGTGGCCGACCAGCTGGCGAACCTGGGCATGGAGGCCATCCACCCCCGCGCCGCCAAGGGTTTGCGCCAGCTGGGCATTGCGCTGCGGGTGAAGAATACGTTCGAGCCGGAACACGCCGGAACGCTCATCACGCGCGAATACGTCAGCAGCCGCCCCAAGGTTGAAATCATTGCGGGGCGCAAAGGCGTCATGGCGATTGAGGTGTTCGATCAGGACATGATGGGCGCCAACCGCTACGACAGCATCATCGTCAAGGCCATACACCAGCACCGCGCACGCATCATCACCAAAGACCTTAACGCCAACACGATCACGCACTTCCTGGATACCGGGCTGGGCAAGATCAAGCGCATCATTGCCGACCTCGAGGAAGAATTTCCCAACGCCGAGTTTCAGGCGCGCAAGGTGGCGATCGTTTCAGCCATTGGTTCCGACATGAAGATCAGCGGCATGCTCTCGCGCACCGTGCGGGCACTGGCCGACGCCCGGGTCGACGTGCTGGCCATTCATCAGTCGATGCGCCAGGTGGATATTCAGTTCGTGGTGGATGAAGACGATTACGAGGCCGCCGTACGCAGCCTGCATGCGGGGCTGATCGAAGCGGACGATCGCAAACCGGTGGAGATCGCGGCCTGACGCGATAAGGATGCTCGGCATAAACCGAGCCGTAATCGTTCAACGCATCCCTAGCACTTCGGGCGGAGTTTCCACTACGATACGCAGCATGTCTGCGTCACTCTCCGCCCAACTTCCGGTCTGGACCCACGATTGGCTCGACAGCCTGGCGCTGTTGGGCCAATTGCTGCTCATTGCCCTCGTCGCCATGCTGCTTCAACGCAGCATCCGGCGTGTCATTCTCAAAGCCGGCGAACTTTACGACCTGCCCCGGCACCTGGTGCGCCCGGCCATTCTGTTCACCCGCTGGGCAATTGTCATCAGCGCAACCCTGCTGATTCTGGGGCGGCTGGGTGTATCGGGAACCGTGCTCTGGACAGCCTTCACTGGGTTCGCCGCCGTTGCCGCCGTGGCCTTCTTCGCCGCATGGAGCGTACTTTCGAACCTGTTCTGCGCCATTCTGATATTTACGGCCCGGCCGCTGAGGCTTGGCGATCATGTCGAAATACTCGACACGGCCGAAAAACCCGGTGCACGCGGCGAAGTGGTCGACATCAACCTGCTGTACATCACGCTTGAAGACTCCACTGCTTCACAGCCGGGCGTGTATCTTCAAATTCCCAATGCCCTCATTTTCCAGCGCGTGATTCGCCGCTGGCGGGGGGCGACTCCCCCGCAACGGCCGGCACCGCGTGATGCCGCCGATCCGGCTTCGGTGGAATGAAGCCGGCATTCGAAGCGCGCGGGTAGATCAGCCTGCGCACGCCGGGCCCAAGGTGCACCATCTGCCACGCGCGCATACGGGGCGCGGTCAATCACTTGACCGATCTTCCCGCCATCGAACCCAGATTCTTGCGTGCATGTTCATAACGCGCGTCGGAATACGCCAGCCGCACTGCACCGTACTGCTTGCGTTCCCTGTAATGGGCCAGGCGTTTGTCGAAGGTATCTTCGAAACCGCCTCGCCGCGCCAGATAACGATAGCGATCTTCCAGAAAGAAGTTCTCGAACCAGCGGTTGAAAACAAGCTGGATTCGCAGCATGAGACCAAACATCGCGAAATCCTTGCAGACACCGAAAAACTACTCACAAAACCCTGTGCACAAGGACGGGACACATTCTGAATAACGCCGGATATCCAGTCAGACCAGAAAGATGCCCAGTGTTCGTCCTTCAGTTGCCACCCGACTTACGAAGCCTGTTGCAGACCTCGTAAGCCGCGCAGACACTGGATTTGCAAAGTTATCCCTGTTATGCACAGGGCTCCATTACTACCATCAATACAATATAAAAGCTTTTGCTATAAGGCATCGGCCACAGCTTTGCCCATATCCGTCGTACTGGCCTGCCCGCCCAGATCAGGGGTATGAGGGCCTTCCTGCAAGACCTTTTCAATGGCAAACATCAGTTCATTGGCAGCGGTTGTGCACGACGGCTGAATTTCGCCCAGGAACTCCAGCATCATCACGGCTGACCAGATCATGCCGACCGGGTTGGCGATATTGCGGCCGTATATGTCCGGTGCTGAGCCATGTACCGGCTCGAACAGCGACGGAAAGTTGCGTTCCGGGTTCAGATTGGCCGAAGGCGCAATACCGATCGTGCCGGCGCAGGCCGGGCCGAGATCGGAAAGAATGTCGCCAAACAGGTTCGATGCCACCACCACGTCGAAGCGCTCGGGCGAAAGCACGAAACGCGCCGTAAGAATGTCGATGTGGTATTGATCCCAGGTGATGTCGGGGTACTGTGCAGCAACATCCTTCATGCGTTCGTCCCAGTACGGCATGCTGATGGCAATGCCGTTCGACTTGGTGGCCGACGTCACGTGTTTGCGCCCACGCTTTTGCGCCTGCTTGAACGCAAAATGCAGCACACGATCCACGCCATGACGCGTGAACACCGACTCCTGCAGCACCATCTCGCGTTGCGTGCCACCGAACAGCCTGCCACCCATGTTGGTGTATTCGCCTTCAGTGTTCTCGCGCACCACCAGAAAATCGATGTCGCCCGGCTTCTTGCCTGCCAACGGGCAGGCCACTCCCGGCATCAGTTTCACGGGGCGCAGGTTGATGTACTGGTCGAATTCCCGGCGGAACTTGAGCAGCGAACCCCACAATGAAACGTGATCGGGTATGGCCGCCGGCCAGCCTACCGCGCCAAACAGAATGGCGTCGTAACCCTTCAACGTTTCGAACCAATCGGGCGGCAGCATATCGCCATGACGCTGGTAGTGCTCGATGCACGCCCAGTCGAAATGATCCAGCTTGAGCCCAAGGTCATGACGTGAATTCAGGGCATCGAGGGCACGCAAGGCCTCGGGCATGACCTCCCTGCCAATACCATCGCCCGGAATGACTGCAATCTTGAGTGAAGACATTTTTTCCTTCTTTTGGGTGAGTTACACGGCAGACTGCCAATCGAACACTGCGCGCAATGAAGCAATATCGTATATACCGGCAGCCAGAGAAAGCGAAAGGCGGATTCGCGCCTTGCGCGCAGACAGATGACTGACCCCGAACGCGCCGGCGTTCTCCAGCTCGAACAGGGTTCCAGGATATTCATAACTTTGATGCGTGGGGCCATGCAGGGTGCTGGTGCACACCGCCACCACCATTCCCCCCTCTATCGCTTCGGCGATCGGACGAACCCATTGCGGGGGCACCTGGCCGCGCCCAAGGCCGTCGATCACCACTGCCCGAGGCCCGCTGTTCAGAACGGCCGTTGCCATATCAACATGAGCCCCACCATATACGGGCAGAATGTCCACCCGGGGCAAGGCGTCGCGGGTGAGAAGCAACTGTTGCTGCAACGGCCGCTGCAGCAGGTGGAAACAGCCGTTATCCAGCATGCCGAGCGGCCCGAGGCCGGGCGCATCGAATCCGTTCAGCTGATAACTGCTAACCTTGCGAACGAACCCGGCGCTAAAGACAGACTGATTGAAGGAAACCAGCACGCCGAGCCCGCGCGCGCGTTCACTGCCGGCCAGCTCGATGGCCTGACGCAGGTTGGCATAGGCATCGCTGCCCAATGCATGCGGCACACGCTGGGAGCCGGTTACCACGACCGCAACCCGCGACGTATCGAGAACGCAGTGCAGGTAGTAGGCCGTGTCTTCGAGGGTATCAGTACCGTGTGTGATGACAATGCCGTCGGTGTCGCCGGCTGCCATCAACGCCTGGCACTTGAGCGCCAATGCGTGCCACTCGTCGGGGCCTATGGCATTGCTGGCGCGCTGAAACACCGATTCGACACGCATGTCGAACCGCCCTTCCAATTCCGTTCGTTCCAAAAGCTGTTCGCCGGGCAGTGCGCCGGCAATGGCCCGACCGTCCTGGCCTGGAATGCTGGCGATCGTGCCGCCAGTCGACAACAAAGCAATACGTTTCAAACGCGACATAAAAAAAGGTAGGTGCAAGAAGTGAATGGAGAAAGTGCAACGCCAGACAACGCGCGCCTTCAGTTGTGGCCAAAACAGCGCAAACCCTTGATAAGACGTGGTTTGAACAGCGTTAAAGAGTATAATGAATGGTAGACCATTCCATGCGCTTAAATGAAAGCCACATCAGTGAAAAATCCGACTGAACTTGCCTTGAACGGCCACAAGCAGCCAACCGCCATGCGCATCATCCGCGCCGTTGCCAGTTCAACAGCAATCGAAACCGGTCAATCCATTCAAGATCTCGAAGTTCGCCTGCAGGCACGCGACAGCAAGTTTCAGCAGCTGTCGCTGGGCAACGCTTGAAGCTTCCCTGAACAATTCAAACGGTAAGTCTGTGCCCTTACAGGGTCACGGCAGCCGTGGTCGTTCTGGTGTCCTTCTCAGCAATCTGGTGTGTTTCGCGCCGTACCTACCTATACAGCATCCAGCGCCTGCCCTACCCAGTACTTCATCGGTTCGTAGTCCCGATCCAGGCCCCTTTGTATGGCCGCGACATACCCGCCCCGGTTTCGTTCCCACGCACTGTAATCCAGCGGTTCTCTGCCTGCCTGTACGGCCATCACATCCGCAAGCAGCCTTGAAATACGCCCATTCCCTTCCCGAAACGGGTGCATGAGAATGAACTCGACGTGCACCGTGGCAATGGCCTCGATCAGTTCATCTCGCGTCATGCCCGAGCAAGGCGTATAGCGGGCCAGACACTGCGTATCGAATTCCTGCATCAGGCGTGACAACTGGCTGGCTGGCGCAAACGGGAAGCCGTCCTTGCTCATGTTTACAGACCGGTACTGCCCCGCCCAGTCGTAAACGTTGTCCAGCCAGCGCTTGTGCCAGCGACGCAAGTGCAGCACGCTGATGCGCCCGGGAGGCAGATGATCTCTGAGCACCGACTCATACAGCTTCTGCAACAGCACGAGCTGCGCTTCATCGATGTCCACAGCACGGGTGAGACCCAGCTTGTTCTTCAGCACCTGGTCGTTGGACCCCGCCTGTAAAGCCCCCTGTGACCCCGCTATGTGATACCGGCTCATGCCGATTCTCCCTGTGGATAAGCTCTGGGACGAGCGTGTGTGAAGAACCTGTTGGCGGCAGGGGGACAACTGTGAATTTGCCGACGGGCAAAAAAGTTCTCCCCAATTCATACACGCGCAGCACCCGTCCTTGTTCCGTGCCAAAGTGGTCTGCAAGTTCTTGTTATATCAGACATTTTGCAGCTTGTGCCAGTTATCCACAGCCCTTCTTACCATCAGTCTTTGGATATAGATGTTTATGTATAAACATGGCTTCGCCCAGCCAACACGCTCCGTGCTGCGCACACTCGACAGGCCTCTTTTCTGTGGTATCGTTGCGTCCTTGGCAGAAAAAAATCACATAAGGGTTAACTCGTAATTGCGTGGTGTTGAACCTGTGAGTATGCTGTCACGTGCAGTTGTGAACCAACGTACCGCAAGTCCCGTAGCGATACATCACTCTTCAGTTCCGTACTGAAAGCCTGGTATGCCGTCCGAGTTTTGCGTTCTTGGTGCAATGCAATTCTTGTTTTATTTTTAGGACGCTCCATATCATGGTTCAAAAGGGCAAAGTTAAGTGGTTCAATGCCGAAAAAGGCTTCGGTTTCATTACTCCCGATGCTGGTGGCAGTGACGTTTTTGCTCACTTCTCGGCAATTCAAGGGCGCGGCTATCGCAGCTTGAACGAAGGCCAGGAAGTCGAGTTCGAAGTAAAAGATGGCCCCAAAGGGCCGCAAGCAGCCGAAATTCGCCCGCTGTAACCAGGCTGCGTAGCTAAATGCTGTTTTGGCGCCCGCATCGCGGGCGCTTTTTGTTGCGCGTTTCTTGTTGCATGCGGCGTAATACGGCAGTACCCACTGGCGAATCATTGGATTGGTAACTGCCCGCGTAACTGCCCTTCCTCCATCTTTTCCCATTTCATGCTGCGAAGTTATTCAACGGTATCCCCTGCGTTATTCACAATATTGTCCACAGCATTTGTTAATGCGGATGACGATGCACTCTCAGAGCAGTATCCAGTGAGAACACCGAAGCCGAATACATCAACGATGGGCTTGTCCTGGAAATTAGGTGTTTCACGTGAAACATTGATAGATGCATAAGTTCACAGGGATGATTGAATTGATGCGCGAATGCCATCATTGATGCGGAAGTTCCATTATTGAAACTCGATTGACCCCATTATGGGTAAGTGCGCGTGTTGATGCGCAAGGGCCGTCATCGATACTCAAGTGCCCTTATTAACGCGCAAGTGTCCCATTGCCGTGCACGTCCCCTCACTCCCATGCGCAAGTAAGCGTGCACGGCAAAAGTGTTATAGGCTTACCCCGTAATGTTTTCTCACCGGCATGGCCAAGTTTGGGCTGACAGGAGCGTCTAAGACCTTATAGCCGTTTATCTCATCCATCCATCTATCCACAGGGTACGGCGGGTTGAGCCAGACCGTGTCATATGTAAGATATAAAACACATGAGTGTCGCCGGCGATTATTAAGCTGAACTTTTTAATACCGCTGGCCCAGCAAGAGCGTCGATGATGAACGTCATAATTGATGACACACCTCGACGTACGGCGTGCGCCGGGTTCGCGGAAATGACCGGGTGCGCCACGAGCGCCGTTGTTCGGGGCGTGGAAGGATTGCGCGCACGACGAATCAGTCTTTTTCTTTGGGTTTCACTGCCGTGTGTGCTGATGCGCCGATGTAATGGTGCAAGGTGGAAACTGGCACACCGCTGCAGCTTGAAGCGATAGGGCGGCGATCACAACGCCCTATTCCGGTAGTGGTTTTGAATGTCGACCCGTTCCGTGTGCTGCAGGCGGCGGAACACACCCTTGAGGCTGTTTACGATGGGTGACGACGAACTTTGGCGGATATTCCACCAGCAGGTGAACGTGGCCGTCCTCGTCATCCATTTCGATCAGTCGAGCACCCCTCTTGGCACAGACCTGGCGAAACGGCGAGCTAAAGGTTTCACCGGCGCTGGAAGAACGCGTGGTGGGTTGCAGGCTAGTGCCTCAGATTCTCAGTGTTTCACGTGAAACATCATGTGCCGTTTTGAGCTCAGTTCACTGACGCGCGTGTATATCGGCCATCAAAGCGGGTTGCCGCAGGGGGATCAAGTAATGCTTCCATGTTGAATGACTAGATCCGTGAATAGACAGATCCGATGAAATATTCAATCGTATTGGGCATGCTGTAGCCGCACCAGTGCGGTAGCGGCACCTACCGAAAGCGTATCCAAGTGTGGGTGGAGCAGCCGAACAATCCGGGCGCTATACATGGGTGTGCTGCAGTATCAGTAAGTCTCCAGTTGGTGTAACGCTGCATCCACGGTCGAAAAATACTGCATCATTCCCATGACAACGTGAATCGCGTTCTCGTTCGATAGTTAGAAGGGAGACTGTCAGGCATCCATACGTCTGTGTTTCACGTGAAACAACACACTACCGACTCGGATTCGGATAAACAACCAAACAGTCTCGGGCGCCGTGGAGACGTATAATGTCGAATTAACATGCTCTTTCTGCGGTTTCGAGGATGATTTACCCTGACCAGTTTGATGTGATCGTAGTAGGGGGAGGCCACGCTGGTACAGAGGCTGCGCTGGCGTCTGCCCGAATGGGTGCTCGAACGCTGCTTCTCACTCACAATATTGACACGCTCGGCCAAATGTCGTGCAACCCTTCGATAGGGGGCATTGGAAAAGGGCATTTGGTGAAAGAAGTGGATGCTCTGGGCGGTGCGATGGCCCTTGCTACGGATCAGGCAGGAATCCAGTTTCGGATTCTGAATCGTTCCAAGGGGCCGGCCGTCCGCGCGACGCGTGCTCAGCTCGATCGGTCAATGTATCGCCGTGCGATCCGCTGCATGCTTCAGAATCAACCCAATCTTACGATCTTTCAGCAGGCGGTTGAAGACTTGCTGTTGGAAGGGGATCGCGTAACGGGTGCAACGACGCAGATTGGTCTGAGGTTCATGGGCAGCACAGTAGTCCTGACAGCGGGTACGTTTCTGAATGGTCGTATCCATGTGGGGTTGGAAAACTATTCGGCCGGAAGGGCAGGGGACCCGCCTGCAATCACACTGGCACACCGCCTTAAAGAATTGAACCTTCCACAGGGCCGCCTCAAAACAGGTACGCCACCTCGCATTGATGCGCGCAGCATTGACTTCGACGCGTTGGAAACCCAGCCTGGTGACAGCGATCCCGTACCGGTATTCTCGTTTATCGGATCTGCTGACATGCATCCCGACCAGATGCCGTGCTGGATCACTCATACGAACGAACGTACACATGAGATTGTTCGTTCGGGCCTGGATCGTTCGCCCATGTATAGCGACGCAGGCACGATCGAAGGCGTGGGTCCGCGGTACTGTCCGTCTATCGAAGACAAGATCCATCGGTTCGCCGATAAATCCAGTCATCAGATTTTTCTGGAGCCGGAAGGGTGGAGTAGCCGCGAGATTTACCCGAATGGGGTTTCAACCAGTTTGCCCTTCGATATTCAACTGGCGATGCTGCGCTCGATGCGGGGGCTGGAGAACGCAACAATCATGCGGCCCGGCTACGCGATCGAATACGACTACTTCGATCCCCGTGGAGTGCATCCCACACTGGAAACCCGGGCGATTCGGAATCTGTTCTTTGCCGGGCAGATCAACGGAACCACCGGCTACGAGGAAGCTGCAGCACAGGGTCTGCTTGCAGGGTTGAATGCAGCGCGTCGAGCCAAGGATCTGGAAGGCTGGTATCCCAGGCGAAACGAGGCCTACATTGGCGTGCTGGTTGACGACCTGATCACAAGGGGAGTTACCGAGCCCTACCGTATGTTCACTTCCCGTGCCGAGTACCGGCTGAGTCTGCGTGAAGATAACGCAGACCTTCGCCTTACTGAAACTGGTCGTGAACTGGGTCTGATTGATGACGCGCGCTGGGATGCCTACTGTCGCAAGCGTGATGCCATCGAAGCCGAGATCCAGCGCCTGCGCAGCACATGGGTGAATCCCAAGGTCGTATCCGCCCATGATTCCGAAGCGCTGCTTGGTCAGGCACTGGAAAAAGATGCATCGGCCTATGATCTGCTCAAGCGACCAAAGGTAACGTACGACGCACTCATGCGTCTTCCTGGCAGCGACGGCCAGCCACTATTGGGGCCGGGCGTGGATGCCCCGCAAGTGGCCGAACAGGTCGAGGTACAGGTCAAGTACGCCGGGTACATTCAAAAGCAGATGCAGGACGTAGAACGTCAGCGTGCGCAGGAAGACCTGGTGATTCCCGCCGACTTTGATTACGACAAGGTTCCCAGTCTTTCCATCGAAGCCCGTCAGCGGCTCAAACAGGCACGCCCCGCCACGCTGGGGCAGGCTGCACGCGTGTCGGGGATCACACCCGCTGCAGTGTCACTCATTCTGGTTCAGCTCAAGCGCCTGCAAGCCGGCGCCCGTGTCACCTAATGAAAAATTTACCGGACTTTGCGCCGCGCCTTCGGGCCGCGGCGTCTGCCCTGCGGCTGGACATTGACGTCAATCAGCAGAACTGCTTGCTGGCGTACCTCGACCAGCTACAGCGCTGGAATCGTACTTATAATCTCACCGCTATACGCGACCCTGAAGGCATGCTGATTCAGCATTTGTTCGACAGCTTGGCGGTAGTGCAACCCATTAAGAAAGAACTGTATAAACATACAGTTCATCCCACGGTAGTCGATGTGGGTTCGGGGGCAGGCCTGCCCGGTGTGGTGCTTGCAATCATGTGCAGTGGCGCAACCGTGCACTGTGTCGATGCGGTGGAAAAAAAGGCGACCTTCATCCGGCACATATCGGGTGCCCTGAAGTTGCCAGATCTGCAGGCCCATCACGCACGAATCGAAACGCTGCCGCCACTGCAGGCCGACGTCGTCATTTCGCGTGCATTTGCTTCGCTTGCCGATTTTGCCCGGCTTTCCGGGCGTCACGTGCGCCCCGGCGGCCGCCTGGTGGCCATGAAAGGCAAGGAACCGCTGGAAGAAATTGAAGCGCTGCAGACCGAAACGGCTTGGCGCGTGGAACGAATTGAACCGTTGCAGGTACCGGAACTGGAAGCCCAGCGCTGTCTGGTATGGCTCATTGAACAAGGATCCGCATGAAGAACAATTCCGTCGAAACGGGGGCCCACGTTTTCTGCATCGCCAACCAGAAGGGCGGTGTGGGAAAAACCACCACGGCCATCAACCTGGCGGCAGCCTTGGCCGTACTCAGGAAGAAAGTCCTGCTGATCGACCTCGATCCGCAGGGCAATGCCACCATGGGCAGCGGGGTCGACAAGAATGCGGCCAGCATCAGCCTGTACGAAGTGCTGCTGGGCGAATCCACCATCACCGATGCCCGCGTACGGTCGGAAACCGGCGGCTACGACGTGCTGCCGGCCAACCGCGAACTGTCCGGGGCCGAAATCGACCTCGTTCAAATGGGCGACCGCGAGGCGCGTCTCAAGCAGGCCATCGATGCCGTGCGCATGGAATACGATTTCATCCTCATCGATTGCCCGCCGACCCTTTCGCTGCTCACTCTGAACGGCCTGGCATCGGCCACGGGTGTCATCATTCCCATGCAGTGCGAATACTTTGCACTGGAAGGCCTTTCCGACCTCGTCAACACTGTCAAACGCGTCTACCACAACATCAACCCCGATCTGCAGCTCATTGGCTTGCTCAGGGTCATGTTCGACCCGCGCGTCACGCTCCAGCAGCAGGTATCGGCGCAGATCGAATCGCATTTCGGCGACAAGGTCTTCAAAACAGTCATTCCCCGCAATGTCAGGCTGGCCGAAGCGCCCAGCCACGG
Organism: Yanghanlia caeni; assembly: GCA_030733815.1. Classification (GTDB taxonomy): domain Bacteria; phylum Pseudomonadota; class Gammaproteobacteria; order Burkholderiales; family Burkholderiaceae_B; genus Yanghanlia; species Yanghanlia caeni. Next base: position 134,012 of record JAUZQE010000001.1, on the reverse strand, counting down.
CATGCCGGGTCTTGTGTACGACAAGAACTCGCGCGGTGCCAAGGCATACCAGGAATTCGGCAATGAGCTCGTTCGACGCATGAAGCGGGAAGGCCTCAAACAATCAGCCCGAGCACGAGCCTGAGAACAGGCCTGAACAAGGAAACCGATATGGCAACCAGAAAACCCAAAGGCCTGGGACGAGGCCTCGACGCCCTGCTTGGCGCAGACGCAAAAATCATCGAATCGCTGGGTCAGCCCTCCGTGGAAGAGGGCCCGCCCACCACACTCAAGGTCAGCCAGCTGCAGGCCGGCCGATACCAGCCGCGCACGCGCATGGATGAAGGCGCCCTGAACGAACTGGCCGACTCCATTCGCACTCAGGGTGTCATGCAGCCCATTCTTGTGCGGCCTTTGGGCACGGGCAAGAACCCCAAATACGAAATCATCGCGGGTGAACGCCGTTACCGCGCCGCCGTCATAGCCGGCCTCAAGGAAGTGCCCGTACTCGTGCGCGAGGTCGCCGACGAAAACGCGGCGGTCATGGCGCTGATCGAAAACATTCAGCGCGAAGACCTCAACCCGCTGGAAGAAGCCCAGGGCGTCAAGCGCCTGCTGGACGAATTCGGTTTAACTCACGAACAGGCAGCCCAGGCTATCGGCCGCTCGCGTTCGGCCACCAGCAACCTGCTGCGCCTGCTCAACCTGGCCGAACCCGTGCAAACCATGCTTCTAGCGGGCGACATCGACATGGGCCACGCCCGCGCCCTGCTGGCCGTCGACGCAGCCAACCAGATCATGCTGGCCAACGAAGTCGTTGCCAAACGCATGTCGGTACGCGAAACCGAAAAACTGGTCGGCCGCAGCATGCGCGCACAAGACGAACAATCGTCCCCTGCAGCCCGCAAGAAAGACGCCACCCCATCGGGCGATATCAAGCGCCTGCAAGAAGCACTTTCCGATCACCTGGGCACCCGCGTCACCCTCAAGGTCGGCGCCCGCAAACGCGGCCAGCTCATCATCGACTTCCATGGCTGGGACCACCTGAACGCCCTCCTGGAACAGCAGGGCCTGAGCAAGGTCCTTGAAGACTGACCCGGTGCAAGACAAGCCCGCCACTCAGGGCGTGCAACGATAGCGCGCACGGCGTAACCGTCCTGTAATTGAATGGCTGCCAAAAAGACCACAGCAGCCTACGGCAGGACATGCCGGAAGCAACGCCTGTGGAAATACGAGTCGCCATTGGGTGCTCGGCCCAGGAACCCACCAAAGCGACTCATTGCGGCTCATTGTTGTAATGAGCGCCGTAGGAATCTCCGGCTTTTAGGCCGGCAGGATGTCAAAGCCTGAAAGGGCCGGCTCGAAAGCTTCGGTTTGAAAGATTCAGCTTTGAAGAACAGGCTTGGAATGAACAGGCTTGGGATGAACAGGCTTGGGATGAACAGGCTTGGGATGAATTGGCTTGGAAGAGTTGGCTTGAAGCTCAGGCTTGAAGGACTCATTCGAAAGAACTCAGAACTGTACAAACTTGAGATACCCTCTGCCGGTGGTGGGCCTGTGGGTTGCGGCGGTTTCGGAGCCGCCGAGCCGCAGGTACCGGACAGAGGAACAAGGCCGCTGCTGTCTGAGCACGAATTCGCAGCCCGGGGGGCTGCGAATCGTGCGAGTTCAGCGGCCGCTCTGTCCGGTGCCGGAGGGGAGGGAAGCCCGAAGGGCCGGCTACGTTTAGCCGCGGCCCACAGGCCCACCGCCGGCCTTAAGAACTCAGACAAGCACTTCCCCAAGCACCCAAACCCGCAACCGCCTCAAGAACTCAAACGTGCACCCACCAAACCTGCAACCCCTCAACAACCCAGCGACGTGATTTTTTAGGTTATGATTCCCTCCTGTCGCGAAAACCACATACCCGCGACACCCGAATCTCGTACACATGCTTGACAACCAAAAATAAACCACGCATAATACGAAATTCGCTGCCGGTGGGATGCCCGAGTGGTTAAAGGGGGCAGACTGTAAATCTGTTGGCCTTGCGCCTACGTTGGTTCGAATCCAACTCCCACCACCACAGCTATCAGTCGTTGCTCAGCCATGAACCACAAAACTTCATGGGTGAACCGGTAGGTGAATCGTTCCTCGCGGGTGTAGCTCAATGGTAGAGCAACAGCCTTCCAAGCTGATGATGAGGGTTCGATTCCCTTCACCCGCTCCACAACTCGCGATCCCATACGCGCTGTGTAGCGAAGCAACAAGAACACGCCCATGTGGCTCAGTGGTAGAGCACTCCCTTGGTAAGGGAGAGGTCACGCGTTCGATCCGCGTCATGGGCACCAACACCATTATTGAATAAACGCTCTTTCCTATTCGGGAGTCAGCCATGGCAAAAGGCAAGTTTGAACGGACCAAACCGCACGTGAACGTGGGTACCATCGGGCACGTCGACCACGGCAAGACGACGCTGACGGCAGCGATCACCACGGTGCTGAACAAGGAATTCGGTACGGGTGAGGCACGCGGCTACGATCAGATCGACGCGGCCCCCGAAGAGAAGGCGCGCGGCATCACCATCAGCACCTCGCACGTGGAATACGAGACGGCCAACCGCCACTACGCGCACGTTGACTGCCCGGGCCACGCCGACTACGTGAAGAACATGATCACCGGTGCGGCCCAGATGGACGGCGCGATTCTGGTGTGCTCGGCCGCTGACGGCCCTATGCCGCAAACGCGTGAGCACATTCTGCTGAGCCGTCAGGTGGGCGTGCCTTACATCATCGTGTTCCTGAACAAGGCTGACATGGTCGATGACGAGGAGCTGCTCGAGCTGGTGGAAATGGAAGTGCGTGAGCTGCTCTCGAAGTACGACTTTCCGGGCGACGACACCCCGATCATCAAGGGTTCGGCCAAGCTGGCGCTGGAAGGCGACGAAGGCCCGCTTGGCAAGCAGGCCATTCTGCAACTGGCCGAAGCGCTCGACAGCTACATCCCCACGCCTGAGCGTGCGGTCGATGGCACGTTTCTGATGCCGGTGGAAGACGTGTTCTCGATCTCGGGCCGCGGTACTGTGGTGACCGGTCGTATCGAGCGCGGTGTGATCAAGGTGGGCGAGGAAATCGAAATCGTCGGTATCCGCGAAACGCAAAAGACCACCTGCACGGGCGTGGAAATGTTCCGCAAGCTGCTCGATCAGGGCGAGGCCGGCGACAACGTGGGTATTCTGCTGCGCGGCACCAAGCGTGAAGACGTCGAGCGTGGTCAGGTTCTGGCCAAGCCCGGCTCGATCAAGCCACACACGAAGTTCACCGCCGAGGTGTACATTCTGTCCAAGGAAGAGGGTGGCCGTCACACGCCGTTCTTCCAGGGGTATCGTCCGCAGTTTTACTTCCGCACCACCGACGTCACCGGCACGATTCAGCTGCCGGCCGACAAGGAAATGGTGCTGCCGGGCGACAACGTCTCCATGGAAGTGACGCTGATTGCGCCCATCGCCATGGAAGAAGGTCTGCGTTTTGCGATCCGCGAAGGCGGCCGCACCGTGGGCGCCGGCGTCGTGGCCAGCATCATCGAGTAAAAACGTAGTATTATGTTGGTCTGGCGTTTTTAGCGCGCCATCCAACAACAGGCGGTGATGTGGTCATCACATCACCGCTTTCCGAGTCTAGGGGTATAGCTCAATTGGCAGAGCGTCGGTCTCCAAAACCGAAGGTTGTAGGTTCGATTCCTACTGCCCCTGCCACATCAGATTCACCGCAGCCACCTTCGTGGCGCTTGTAGCCGGGAACATGTCCAACAGCAACGTAGAAACCGTCAGCAGCACCGCCGACCGCCTCAAGCTGGCGCTGGCCGTTCTGGTCCTCGTCGCGGGCATTGTCGCGTATTCCATGCTCGAAGGTCAGGCGGCAGTCGTTCGTGTTGGCGTCTTCCTTGTCAGCGTCATCGTCGCCGGCTTCATTGCGTGGTCCAGCGAGCCGGGCAAGCGCACACTGAGCTTCGGTCGCGACTCCTACAACGAAGTCAAGCGTGTCGTCTGGCCCACCCGCCAGGAATCCATCCGCATGACGGGCATCGTATTTGTCTTCGTCATCGCCGTGGGCGCATTTCTCTGGCTGGTCGACCAGATCCTGCAATGGGTCATTTTCGGCATCTTGCTGGGCTGGAATTAAAGGTCATACATGAGCAAGCGTTGGTACGTCGTTCACGTTTATTCCGGCATGGAAAAGAGCGTGCAGCGCGCCCTGGTCGACCGCATCGCCCGCGCCGGCCTTGAAGACAAATTCGGGCAGATTCTCGTACCGTCGGAAGAAGTCATTGAAGTCAAGGGCGGCAAGAAGTCCATTACCGAGCGGCGCATCTTCCCCGGTTACGTCCTCGTCGAAATGGAACTCACCGACGAAACCTGGCACCTGGTGAAAAGCACGCCGCGTGTCACGGGCTTTTTGGGCGGTTCCGGCAATCGTCCTGCCCCCATCTCCGAAAAGGAAGTCGAAAAAATCCTTTCGCAGATGGAAGAAGGCGTGGAAAAGCCGCGCCCCAAGATTCTTTTCGAGGTTGGCGAAATGGTTCGCGTAAAGGAAGGCCCTTTCGCGGATTTCAACGGCAACGTCGAAGAAGTGAATTACGAGAAAAGCAAGGTGCGTGTCTCGGTCACCATTTTTGGCCGGTCCACCCCTGTGGAACTCGATTTCTCTCAGGTCGAAAAGACCTGATTCATCAACCCCGGGGAGCCATCCCGGCCCGCGTAACGCAGGTCGCCGATGGCGTCACTACCCGCAAGGAGCATCATAATGGCGAAGAAGATCGTCGGCTTCATCAAGCTGCAAGTGCCGGCTGGTAAAGCCAACCCCTCACCTCCCATTGGTCCGGCGCTCGGTCAGCGCGGCCTGAACATCATGGAATTCTGCAAGGCGTTCAACGCCCAGACCCAGGGCATGGAGCCCGGTCTGCCGATTCCGGTGGTGATCACGGCCTATGCCGACAAGAGCTTCACCTTCATCATGAAGACGCCGCCGGCGACCGTCCTCATCAAGAAGGCCACCTCCGTACAGAAGGGCTCCGCACGCCCCAACGTCGACAAGGTTGGCACGCTCACCCGTGCCCAGGCCGAGGAAATCGCCAAGACCAAGCAACCCGACCTGACCGCTGCCGATCTCGATGCAGCCGTCCGTACGATTGCAGGCAGCGCCCGTAGCATGGGCATCAACGTCGAGGGAGTCTGATATGGCGAAGTTGTCCAAGCGTGCGGCCGCCATTGCCGCCAAGATCGATCGCAACAAGTTCTACCCCGTTGCCGAAGCCCTGAGCCTGGTCAAGGAAACCGCCACGGCCAAGTTCGATGAATCCATCGACGTTGCCGTGCAGCTGGGCATCGACCCGCGCAAGTCCGACCAACTGGTTCGTGGCTCTGTCGTGCTGCCCGCCGGCACCGGCAAGACTGTTCGCGTTGCCGTGTTCGCCCAGGGCGACAAGGCCGAAGCCGCCAAGGAAGCGGGTGCCGATATCGTCGGCCTCGAAGACCTGGCTGAAAGCATCAAGGCCGGCAACATCGACTTCGACATCGTCATCGCCACGCCCGACACCATGCGTGTCGTCGGCGCGCTGGGTCAGGTGCTCGGCCCCCGCGGCCTGATGCCCAACCCCAAGGTCGGAACGGTGACCCCCGATGTCGTCACCGCGGTGAAGAACGCCAAGGCCGGTCAGGTTCAGTACCGCACCGACAAGGCCGGCATCATTCACGCCACCATCGGTCGTGCCTCGTTCGAGGTCGATCAGCTGCAAACCAACCTGTCGGCATTGATTGACGCGCTGCAAAAAGCGCGTCCCGCTGCATCCAAGGGTGTTTACCTGCGCAAGGTTGCCGTGTCCTCCACCATGGGTGGTGGCGCACGCGTCGACGTTGCCTCGCTCAGCGCCTGAGTGCAGCACCAGAACTTTGGGCTGTGCCCGGGTGCATTCCCGGGCACTGCTGTCAAAGACCGCTGGAGCCTCGCAAGGCAGCAGTAACGCTTTGCGGCGCTTAATTCCGGCCCCGCTGCCGGGTCCAGCGTAGACGGCGCCCATGGAAGATTTTTCGCAAGAAGAACTCGACCAGGTGCGCCGCATTCGGTTGACGCAAGGGAACCCCCCGAGCGTCGTTAGAAGGAGTGTTCAACCGTGAGTCTCAATCGTGAAGAGAAAGCGGTAGTCATCGAGGAAGTCTCCGCAGAAGTTTCGAAGGCCCAATCGATCATTATCGCCGAGTACCGTGGTCTGGACGTCGCTTCTGTAACCGTATTGCGCAAGACTGCGCGTGAGTCGGGCGTTTACCTGCGCGTTCTGAAGAATACGCTGGTACGCCGTGCCCTGGCAGGCACGCCTTTCGAAGGCCTCACCGATCAACTGGTCGGCCCACTGATGTACGCCATCAGCTCCGATCCGGTTGCCGCTGCCAAGGTACTCGCCGAGTTTGCAAAGAGCAACGACAAGCTGGTCATCAAGGGCGGTGCAATGCCCAACAGCCAGCTCGACGTCGAAGGTGTCAAGGCCCTGGCCACGATGCCCTCGCGCGACGAACTGCTCGCCAAGCTCATGGGCACCATGCAGGCCCCGATCACGCAATTCGTGCGTACGCTCAACGAAGTTCCGACCAAGTTCGTGCGCGGCCTCGCTGCCGTTCGCGATCAGAAGGAAGCGGCATAAGCCCTTCGTTGTGCAGCGTCACAGAACGATACCAAACCTGGAAACTGTATACATCTGGAGTTCTACAAAATGGCAACTAAAGCTGAAATCCTCGACGCCATCGCCGGCATGACCGTGCTTGAGCTGTCCGAGCTCATCAAGGAAATGGAAGAAAAGTTCGGTGTGTCCGCTGCTGCGGCCGCCGTGGCCGTTGCTGCCCCCGCTGCTGCGGGTGGTGCTGCCGCTGCTGAAGAGCAGACGGAATTCACCGTTGTTCTGGCCGACGTCGGCTCGAACAAGGTCTCGGTGATCAAGGCCGTTCGCGAAATCACCGGCCTGGGCCTCAAGGAAGCCAAGGACCTGGTCGACGGTGCACCCAAGCCTGTCAAGGAAGGTCTGGACAAGGCTGGCGCCGAAGAAGCCAAGAAGAAGCTGGAAGAAGCTGGCGCCAAGGTCGAACTCAAGTAAGACCTGCTGCGCCTTGCCCGGGGAGCGCCAAGGCCTTCCCGGGCTTTTGCGTTTCCAGAAAACCCGTGTTGCGGCCCCGTTCTTGCCGGCAGCCAGGTTCTCTGGAGTCGTAAACCAGGGCCGTGGTTGACGGCCATTGTAACCCCTCGAGTCGGAGTGCTCATGCCTTATTCGTACACCGAGAAAAAGCGCATACGCAAGAGCTTCGCCAAGCGTGCCGACGTGCAACACGTCCCTTACCTTTTGGCGACTCAGCTGGAATCTTTCAAAACTTTTCTTCAGGCGGAAACTCCACCTTCCAAACGCAAAGAAGAGGGCCTGCAGGCCGCCTTCAATTCCATTTTCCCGATCGTGAGCCACAATGGCATGGCTCGACTCGAGTTTGTCAGCTATACCTTGGGCGACCCGGTCTTTGATGTCAAGGAATGCCAGCAGCGCGGGCTGACGTACGCGTCGCCGCTGCGCGCCAAGGTTCGCCTGGTGCTGATGGACCGCGAGGCCAGCCGCCCCACGATCCGCGAGGTCAAGGAACAGGAAGTGTACATGGGCGAGATCCCGCTCATGACCGAAAACGGTTCCTTCGTCATCAACGGCACCGAGCGCGTCATTGTTTCGCAGCTGCACCGCTCGCCCGGCGTGTTCTTCGAGCACGACCGTGGCAAGACCCACAGCTCCGGCAAGCTGCTGTTCTCTGCGCGCGTCATTCCGTACCGCGGCTCCTGGCTTGATTTCGAATTCGACCCCAAGGATATCCTCTTTTTCCGCGTCGACCGTCGTCGCAAGATGCCGGTAACGATCCTGCTCAAGGCCATCGGCATGACGCCGGAGTCGATCCTGGCCACCTTCTTCGATTTCGACCAGATCGAAATCCATTCGGAAGGCGGCATGCTCGAGTTCGTGCCCGAGCGCTGGAAGGGCGAGGTCGCCCGCTTCGACATTTCCGATCGCGACGGCAAGGTCATCGTCGAGAAAGACAAGCGCATCAATGCCAAGCACCTGCGTGAACTTTCCAACGCCGGCGTGCAGCGCATTTCCGTACCGGAAGACTTCCTGATCGGCCGCATTCTGGCGAAGAACATCATCAACCCGGAAACGGGTGAAGTCATCGCCAACGCGAACGACGAGATCACCGAAGGCATTCTGGCCGATATCCGCGCGGCCAACATCCGCGAAATTCAAACGCTCTACATCAACGATCTGGATCGCGGCGGTTACATCTCGGCGACCCTGCGCACCGATGAAACAGCCGACCAGAACGCGGCGCGTGTGGCCATCTACCGCATGATGCGCCCGGGCGAACCCCCCACCGAAGACGCTGTCGAGGCGCTCTTCCAGCGGCTGTTCTACAGCGAGGAAACCTACGATCTGTCGCGCGTGGGCCGCATGAAGGTCAACAGCCGCCTGGGTCGTGGTGAAGATGACGACGGCCCGCTCACGCTCACCGACGAAGATATCCTTGAAACCATCAAGGTGCTGGTCGAGCTGCGTAACGGCCGCGGCCAGATCGACGATATCGACCACCTGGGCAACCGCCGCGTGCGCTGTGTGGGCGAGCTGGCCGAAAACCAGTTCCGCGCCGGTCTCGTGCGTGTCGAGCGTGCAGTGAAGGAACGTCTGGGCCAGGCCGAGACCGAAAACCTCATGCCGCACGACCTGATCAACTCCAAGCCCATTTCTGCGGCAATCAAGGAATTTTTTGGTTCGAGCCAGCTGTCGCAGTTCATGGACCAGACCAACCCGCTTTCCGAAATCACGCACAAGCGTCGTGTTTCGGCCCTTGGCCCGGGCGGTCTGACCCGCGAACGTGCCGGCTTCGAGGTGCGCGACGTGCACCCCACCCACTACGGTCGCGTGTGCCCCATCGAAACGCCTGAAGGCCCGAACATCGGCCTGATCAACTCGATGGCGCTGTATGCCCGCCTGAACGAGTACGGTTTCCTGGAAACCCCGTACAACAAGATCATCGACGGCAAGGTCAGCAACCAGATCGATTACCTGTCGGCCATCGAAGAATCCAACTACGTCATCGCTCAGGCCAACGCCCAGCTCGATGAAGAAGGCCGTTTCGTCGACGACCTGGTGGCGTGCCGCCAGGCCGGTGAAACGCTCATGACCGCGCCGGAAAACGTTCACTACATGGACGTGGCGCCGTCGCAGATCGTGTCGGTGGCGGCGTCGCTGATTCCGTTCCTCGAGCACGACGACGCGAACCGTGCGCTCATGGGCGCCAACATGCAGCGTCAGGCCGTACCCTGCCTGCGCCCCGAAAAGCCGCTGGTCGGCACGGGCATCGAGCGCACCGTTGCGGTCGACTCGGGCACCACGGTTCAGGCGCGTCGCGGCGGCGTGGTCGATCACGTCGATGCCGATCGCATCGTCATTCGTGTGAACGACGACGAAAACATTGCCGGTGAAGTGGGCGTCGACATCTACAACCTCACCAAGTACACCCGTTCCAACCAGAACACCAACATCAACCAGCGTCCCGTGGTCAAGCGCGGCGACGTGGTGGCGCGCGGCGACGTGCTGGCCGATGGCGCCTCGACCGATCTGGGCGAGCTCGCGCTGGGCCAGAACATGCTGATCGCGTTCATGCCCTGGAACGGCTACAACTTCGAAGACTCGATTCTCATTTCCGAGAAGATCGTGGCCGACGACCGCTACACCTCGATCCACATCGAGGAACTCACGGTCGTGGCGCGCGACACCAAGCTGGGTGCCGAAGAAATCACCCGCGACATCAGCAACCTGCCGGAAACGCAGCTGAACCGCCTCGACGATTCCGGCATCGTGCACATCGGTGCCGAAGTGCGTGCCGACGACGTCCTCGTGGGCAAGGTCACGCCCAAGGGTGAAACCCAGCTCACGCCGGAAGAAAAGCTGCTGCGCGCCATCTTCGGTGAAAAGGCCTCCGACGTGAAAGACACTTCGCTGCGCGTGCCCTCGGGCATGGTCGGCACCGTCATTGACGTGCAGGTCTTCACCCGCGAAGGCATCGAGCGCGACAAGCGTGCCCAGTCGATCATCGACGATGAACTGCGCCGCTACCGCCAAGACCTGAACGATCAGCTGCGCATCGTGGAAGACGACGCATTCGACCGTATCGCCAAGTTCCTGGTCGGCAAGACCGTCAACGGCGGCCCGCGCAAGCTGGCCAAGGGTTCGCAGATCACGCAGGAATACCTGAACGACCTCGATCGCTGGCAGTGGTTCGACATTCGTCTGGCCGACGAAGAGCACGCCGTGGTGCTCGAGCAAACCAAGGAATCGCTCGAACACAAGCGTCATCAGTTTGACCTGGCCTTCGAAGAGAAGCGCAAGAAGCTCACCCAGGGCGACGAACTGCCGCCGGGCGTGCTCAAGATGATCAAGGTGTACCTGGCCGTGAAGCGTCGCCTGCAGCCGGGCGACAAGATGGCCGGCCGCCACGGTAACAAGGGCGTCGTCTCGCGCATCACACCGGTTGAAGACATGCCGCACATGGCCGACGGTACGCCCGTCGACATCGTGCTGAACCCGCTGGGCGTGCCGTCGCGCATGAACGTGGGTCAGGTTCTGGAAATGCACCTGGGCTGGGCCGCAAAGGGCATTGGTCAGCGCATTGCCGAGATGCTCGACGCCGAGCGTGGTGCGCAGGTCAAGCAGCTGCGTGAATACCTCGACAAGGTTTACAACAGCGTGGGCGCACCTGCCCGCCTCGATGAACTGAGCGACGACGAAATCATCGAAATGGCCGGCAACCTGCGCGATGGCGTGCCGCTGGCCACCCCGGTGTTCGACGGCGCGACCGAGGAAGAAATCGATCAGATGCTGCGTCTGGCCTACCCCGACGACATCGCCGAGAAGCTCGAGCTGACCGACACCCGCGCGCAGGCCTGGCTGTACGACGGCCGTACGGGCGACCGTTTCGAGCGGCCCGTCACCATCGGCTACATGCACTATCTCAAGCTGCATCACCTGGTCGACGACAAGATGCACGCCCGTTCCACCGGCCCGTACTCGCTTGTCACGCAGCAGCCGCTGGGCGGCAAGGCGCAGTTCGGCGGTCAGCGTTTCGGGGAAATGGAAGTCTGGGCGCTCGAAGCCTACGGTGCAGCGTACACCCTGCAGGAAATGCTCACGGTCAAGTCCGACGACATTTCCGGCCGGACCAAGGTCTACGAGAACATCGTCAAGGGCGATCACGTCATCGATGCGGGCATGCCCGAATCGTTCAACGTGCTCGTCAAGGAAATTCGATCCCTGTCTCTGGACATGGATCTGGAGCGTAAATAATGAAAGCGCTACTCGATCTCTTCAAGCAAGTCTCGCAAGACGAACAGTTCGATGCGATTCGCATCGGCATTGCTTCGCCGGAAAAGATCCGCTCGTGGTCGTTCGGCGAGGTTCGCAAGCCCGAGACGATCAACTACCGCACCTTCAAGCCCGAGCGTGATGGCCTGTTCTGCGCGAAGATCTTCGGCCCGGTGAAAGACTACGAGTGTCTTTGCGGCAAGTACAAGCGCCTCAAGCATCGCGGCGTCATCTGCGAAAAATGCGGCGTGGAAGTCACCGTGGCCAAGGTGCGTCGCGAACGCATGGGCCATATCGAACTGGCCAGCCCCGTTGCGCACATCTGGTTCCTCAAGAGCCTGCCGTCGCGCCTGGGCATGGTGCTCGACATGACGCTGCGCGATATCGAACGCGTGCTGTACTTCGAAGCATGGTGCGTGATCGAGCCGGGCATGACTCCGCTCAAGCGCGGCCAGATCATGTCCGACGACGACTTCCTGGCGAAAACTGAAGAATACGGTGACGACTTCCATGCCCTCATGGGTGCGGAAGCCATTCGCGAGCTGCTGCGCACCATCGATATCGACCGCGAAGTCGATGCGCTGCGTGCCGAGCTCAAGGCCACCTCGTCCGACGCCAAGATCAAGAAGATCTCCAAGCGCCTCAAGGTGCTGGAAGGCTTCCAGAAGTCGGGCATCAAGCCCGACTGGATGATCATGGAAGTGCTGCCGGTGCTGCCGCCCGATCTGCGCCCGCTGGTGCCGCTCGACGGGGGCCGCTTCGCCACCTCTGATCTGAACGATCTGTACCGTCGCGTCATCAACCGCAACAACCGTCTCAAGCGTCTGCTCGAGCTCAAGGCGCCCGACATCATTCTGCGCAACGAAAAGCGCATGCTGCAGGAATCCGTCGATTCGCTGCTCGACAACGGTCGCCGCGGCAAGGCCATGACGGGCGCCAACAAGCGTCAGCTCAAGTCGCTCGCCGACATGATTAAGGGCAAGAGCGGCCGCTTCCGTCAGAACCTGCTGGGCAAGCGTGTCGACTACTCCGGCCGTTCGGTCATCGTGGTGGGCCCGCAGCTCAAGCTGCATCAGTGCGGTCTGCCCAAGCTCATGGCGCTTGAACTGTTCAAGCCCTTCATCTTCAACAAGCTCGAAATCATGGGCCTGGCCACCACGATCAAGGCGGCCAAGAAGATGGTCGACAGCCACGAGCCGGTGGTGTGGGACATTCTCGAAGAAGTCATTCGCGAACACCCTGTCATGCTCAACCGGGCGCCCACGCTGCACCGTCTGGGCATTCAGGCGTTCGAGCCGGTGCTCATCGAAGGCAAGGCCATTCAGCTGCACCCGCTCGTCTGCGCGGCCTTCAACGCCGACTTCGACGGTGACCAGATGGCCGTTCACGTGCCGCTGTCGCTCGAAGCCCAGCTCGAGGCACGCACGCTCATGCTCGCCTCGAACAACGTGCTGTTCCCGGCCAACGGCGAACCGTCGATCGTGCCGTCGCAGGACATCGTGCTGGGTCTGTACTACGCCACCCGCGAGCGCATCAACGGCAAGGGTGAAGGTTCGTTCTTCGCCGACGTTTCCGAGGTGCAGCGCGCCTACGATTCGGGCGTGGTCGAACTGCAAAGCCGCATCACCGTGCGCCTGATGGAATACGAGAAGGACGAGAACGGCGAGTGGCAGGGCCAGCTGCGCCGCTTCGAGACCACGGTCGGCCGTGCGCTGCTTTCCGAGATTCTGCCTCAGGGTCTGCCGTTCGAAGTGCTGAACCGGCCCCTGAAGAAGAAGGAAATTTCGCGCCTCATCAACCAGTCGTTCCGTCGCTGCGGTCTGCGCGCCACGGTCATCTTCGCTGATAAGCTCATGCAGTCGGGCTTCCGTCTGGCCACGCGTGGCGGCATTTCCATCGCCATGAGCGACATGGTCGTGCCTACCGTCAAGGAAGAAATCCTGGCGCAGGCCGCCCGCGAAGTGAAGGAAATCGACAAGCAGTACTCCTCGGGTCTCGTTACCGCGCAGGAACGCTACAACAACGTTGTCGACATCTGGGGCAAGGCCGGCGACCGCGTCGGCAAGGCCATGATGGAACAGCTGGCGACCGAACCGGTCGTCAACCGCTTCGGCGAAGAAGTGCGCCAGGAATCGTTCAACTCCATCTACATGATGGCCGACTCCGGCGCCCGGGGGTCTGCGGCGCAGATCCGTCAGCTGGCCGGCATGCGCGGCCTCATGGCCAAGCCCGATGGCTCGATCATCGAAACGCCCATTACCGCCAACTTCCGCGAAGGGTTGAACGTACTGCAGTACTTCATCTCGACGCACGGTGCGCGTAAGGGTCTGGCCGATACGGCGCTCAAGACAGCGAACTCGGGTTACCTCACTCGCCGTCTGGTCGACGTCACGCAAGACCTGGTCATTACCGAAGACGATTGCGGCACCACGCAGGGTTACGCCATGAAGGCCCTGGTGGAAGGCGGCGAAGTCATCGAACCGCTGCGCGACCGCATTCTGGGCCGCGTGGCTGCCGTCGACATCGTCAACCCCGACACCCAGGAAACCGCCATCGAGGCCGGTACGCTGCTGAACGAAGACTGCGTCGAGCTCATCGATACGCTGGGCATCGACGAAGTCAAGATTCGCACACCGTTGACCTGCGAAACCCGCCATGGTCTGTGCGCACACTGCTATGGCCGCGACCTCGGCCGCGGCTCCATGGTCAACCGCGGTGAAGCCGTGGGTGTGATCGCCGCCCAGTCGATCGGCGAACCGGGCACGCAGCTGACGATGCGTACGTTCCACATTGGTGGTGCGGCCTCGCGTGCCGCCACGGCAAGCTCGGTCGAAACGAAGTCGGCCGGTACGGTGGGCTTTGCCATCGGCCTGCGCTATGTCACCAACCCCAAGGGTGAGCGTGTGGCCATTTCCCGTTCGGGCGAGATCGTCATTTTCGACGACAACCGTCGCGAGCGTGAGCGCCACAAGGTACCTTACGGTGCCACCATTGCGGTGGGCGATGGCGACGTCGTCAAGGCTGGTCAGCGCCTGGCATCGTGGGATCCCCTGACCCGCCCGATCGTGTCGGAATACAACGGCCGCGTACGCTTCGAGAACATCGAGGAAGGCGTGACCGTTGCCCGTCAGCTCGACGAGGTCACCGGTCTTTCGACCCTCGTGGTGATCACGCCCAAGACGCGCGGTGGCAAGACCATGATGCGCCCGCAGATCAAGCTGATCAACGAGGCGGGCGAAGAGGTCAAGATTGCCGGTACCGAGCACTCCGTGAACATCTCGTTCCCCGTTGGCGCCCTGATCACCGTGCGCGACGGCCAGGACGTCCAGATGGGTGAGATCCTGGCGCGTATTCCGCAGGAATCGCAGAAGACCCGCGACATTACCGGGGGTCTGCCGCGCGTGGCCGAGCTCTTCGAAGCCCGTTCGCCCAAGGATGCCGGCATGCTGGCCGAAGTTACGGGTACGGTTTCGTTCGGGAAAGACACCAAGGGCAAGCAGCGCCTGGTCATCACCGACCTGGAAGGCGTCAGCCACGAGTTCCTGATTCCCAAGGAAAAACAGGTTCTGGTGCACGACGGCCAGGTGGTGAACAAGGGCGAAATGATCGTCGACGGGCCGCCCGATCCTCACGATATCCTGCGTCTCAAGGGCATCGAACAGCTGGCGATCTACATCGTCAACGAAGTTCAGGATGTCTACCGGCTGCAGGGTGTGAAGATCAACGACAAGCACATCGAAGTCATCGTGCGTCAGATGCTGCGTCGTGTGAACATCGTTGATCCGGGCGATACCGGCTTCATCACCGGTGAGCAGGTCGAGCGTTCCGAACTGCTGAACGAAAACGATCGCGTGATCGCCGAGGGCGGCATTCCGGCCACGTACGAAAACGTGCTGTTGGGTATCACCAAGGCCTCGCTGTCCACCGACTCGTTCATTTCGGCGGCGTCGTTCCAGGAAACCACCCGCGTACTGACCGAGGCGGCCATCATGGGCAAGCGCGACGAACTGCGTGGCCTCAAGGAAAACGTCATCGTCGGCCGTCTGATTCCGGCCGGTACCGGCATGGCGTATCACCAGGCGCGTCGCGACAAGGAAGCCTTCGAGGCGGCCGAGCGTCAGGCCGCACGTGCAATGGAGAACCCCTTCGAGGATCGCCCGGCGGCCGAGGCTGCAGATGTCGATCCGGAATCGGTTGACGTTCACGCCGGCGAAGACCATGCCGAGGGCGCCGCCCCCGGCGAGGAAAACGCCCAGTAAGTGCCGACATCACGCGAGCGGTGGCCATGCTGCCGCTCGCGTTGTTTCCCGACCCCGGAGTCGTGTCATTGGGGCGCGGCTTTGGGGTTTATATATTTGACTTATCGAAAACCCCAATGATATGATAGCGAGCTTGCCCGAAATACGTGCTTGCCACACGTAGCGGGTAGGCCATGCAAGACCCGCTCTTTTTACGTTCACGTTTGAAGGCGGTTATTGCGTAAACCGCCTGCGAGCCGGGCGCCATGCTGCTGCAACGGCAGCCTGATTCCGGTTTTAGGGCGTATTCACTCAATACGTCGGCCTGGGCAAGTTACCAGGCGCGTAACGTAAACAACAGGATGCGTAAAGGTCATGCCAACCATTAGTCAGCTCGTGCGCAAGCCGCGCGAAGTCGCACGCGAAAGCAGCAAGAGCCCCGCGCTCGAGAACTGCCCTCAGCGTCGCGGCGTCTGCACGCGTGTGTACACCACCACTCCCAAGAAGCCGAACTCCGCACTGCGTAAGGTCGCCAAGGTGCGTCTCACCAACGGTTACGAGGTCATTTCGTACATCGGCGGCGAAGGCCACAACCTGCAAGAGCACTCGGTCGTGCTCGTGCGCGGCGGTCGTGTGAAAGACTTGCCGGGTGTGCGCTACCACATCGTTCGCGGCTCCCTCGACCTTCAGGGCGTCAAGGATCGCAAGCAGGCCCGTTCCAAGTACGGTGCCAAGCGTCCCAAGAAGTCCTGATCCGGCCGATCTGAACAGGTCGCCATTCCCTCATATCCGGCCCCAAGGCCGATTCAGTGCAGCGCCGGGCATTGGCCCGCGCATGTAAGTGGCACTCTCCAGATGAGGTGCCGTGGCCGCGAAAGCGGTTCAACTGAACTGTCACAAGGAAGCAAGAAATGCCTCGTCGTCGCGAAGTACCGAAGCGTGAAATCCTCCCCGATCCCAAGTATGGCAGCGTAGAGCTCGCCAAATTCATGAACGTTGTCATGTTGTCTGGCAAGAAGGCCGTTGCAGAGCGCATCGTGTACGGTGCCCTTGACCAGATTCAGGCTAAAACTGGCAAAGAGCCGATCGAGGTGTTCAACACTGCGATCAACAACGTCAAGCCCGTCGTCGAAGTCAAGAGCCGCCGTGTAGGTGGCGCAAACTATCAAGTGCCGGTTGAAGTGCGCCCCGTGCGCCGCCTGGCCCTTGCCATGCGCTGGCTGCGTGAAGCCGCCAAGAAGCGTGGCGAGAAATCGATGGACATGCGCCTGGCCGGTGAACTCATGGACGCCGCAGAAGGCCGCGGCGGTGCAATGAAGAAGCGTGAGGACACGCACAAGATGGCCGAGGCCAACAAGGCATTCAGCCATTTCCGCTGGTAATCAATAGGAAATACTCATCATGGCCCGCAAGACCCCCATCGAGCGCTATCGTAATATCGGCATCTCTGCCCACATCGACGCAGGGAAGACCACCACGACCGAGCGCATTCTGTTCTACACCGGCGTCAACCACAAGCTTGGCGAAACCCATGAAGGCTCTGCCACCATGGACTGGATGGAGCAGGAACAAGAGCGCGGCATTACCATTACGTCGGCGGCCACCACGGCGTTCTGGAGCGGCATGGCCGGCAATTACCCGGAACACCGCATCAACATCATCGACACCCCGGGGCACGTCGACTTCACGATCGAAGTCGAGCGCTCCATGCGCGTGCTCGACGGCGCCTGCATGGTGTATTGCGCCGTGGGTGGCGTGCAGCCCCAGTCGGAAACGGTCTGGCGTCAGGCCAACAAGTACAACGTGCCGCGTCTGGCGTTCATCAACAAGATGGACCGCACCGGTGCGAACTTCTTCAAGGTGTACGACCAGCTCAAGCAGCGCCTGAAGGCCAACCCGGTGCCCATCGTGATCCCCATCGGTGCCGAAGACAACTTCAAGGGCGTCGTCGACCTGGTGAAGATGAAGGCCATCTACTGGGAAGATGCCAACTACGGCATCAAGTTCGAGTACGCCGACATTCCTGCCGAGCTGGTTGATTCCGCCAACGAATGGCGCGAAAAGCTCGTTGAAAATGCGGCCGAGGCTAACGAAGAGCTCATGAACAAATACCTGGAAACGGGTGAGCTCACCGAGGCCGAAATCAACAAGGGCCTGCGCCTGCGTACCATCGCCGGCGAAATCCAGCCTATGCTGTGCGGCACCGCCTTCAAGAACAAGGGCGTGCAGCGCATGCTCGACGCCGTCATCGATTACCTTCCTTCGCCCATCGACATTCCGCCGGTCGAAGGTGTCGACGACGATGGCAACCCCATCAGCCTGCCGGCCGACGACAACGCCAAGTTCTCGGCGCTCGCGTTCAAGCTCATGTCCGACCCCTTCGTCGGTCAGCTCACGTTCGTGCGCGTGTACTCGGGCGTTCTGCATGCCGGCGAAACGGTCTACAACCCCATCAAGGGCAAGAAGGAACGCATTGGCCGTATCTTGCAGATGCACGCCAACAACCGTGCCGAGATCAAGGAAGTTCTGGCCGGTGACATCGCTGCCGTGGTGGGTCTTAAAGACGTCACGACGGGTGAAACGCTGTGCGACGTCGGTCAGCACATTCTGCTCGAGCGCATGGAGTTCCCCGAGCCCGTGATTTCGCAGGCCGTTGAGCCCAAGTCGAAGGCCGACCAGGAAAAGATGGGCATCGCGCTGTCGCGCCTGGCACAGGAAGACCCCTCGTTCCGCGTCTCCACCGACGAGGAATCCGGCCAGACCATCATTTCCGGCATGGGCGAGCTGCACCTCGAAGTTCTGGTCGACCGCATGCGCCGTGAGTTCGGCGTGGAAGCCAACGTCGGCAAGCCGCAGGTGGCCTACCGCGAAACCATTCGCAAGACGGTCGAGGAAGTCGAAGGCAAGTTCGTCAAGCAGTCGGGCGGTCGTGGTCAGTACGGTCACGTCGTGCTCAAGCTCGAACCGCTCGAGCCGGGTGGCGGCTACGAATTCGTCGACGCCATCAAGGGTGGTGTGGTTCCGCGCGAATACATTCCCGCAGTCGACAAGGGTATTCAGGAAACCCTGCCTTCGGGCGTGGTGGCCGGCTACCCGGTGGTCGACGTCAAGGTCACACTGTTCTTCGGTTCGTACCACGACGTCGACTCGAACGAGAACGCGTTCCGCATGGCTGCGTCCATGGCGTTCAAGGAAGGCATGCGCAAGGCCAACCCTGTGCTGCTCGAGCCCATGATGGCTGTGGAAGTCGAAACGCCGGAAGAATACGCCGGCAACGTTATGGGCGACCTGTCCTCCCGTCGTGGCATGGTCCAGGGCATGGAAGACGTTCCGGGCGGTGGCAAGATCATCAAGGCCGAGGTTCCCCTCGCCGAGATGTTCGGCTACTCCACCAGCCTGCGTTCGCAGACCCAGGGTCGCGCAACGTACTCCATGGAGTTCAAGCAATACGCCGAAGCTCCGCGGAACGTTGCCGAAGAGGTCATCAGCGCACGCAGCAAGTAATCAGCAGGCCCGCCCATCGTGCGATGGGCGGGTTGATCCTTTATTTATTCAAGATCACTGGAAACAATCATGGCAAAAGGCAAGTTTGAACGGACCAAACCGCACGTGAACGTGGGTACCATCGGGCACGTCGACCACGGCAAGACGACGCTGACGGCAGCGATCACCACGGTGCTGAACAAGGAATTCGGTACGGGTGAGGCACGCGGCTACGATCAGATCGACGCGGCCCCCGAAGAGAAGGCGCGCGGCATCACCATCAGCACCTCGCACGTGGAATACGAGACGGCCAACCGCCACTACGCGCACGTTGACTGCCCGGGCCACGCCGACTACGTGAAGAACATGATCACCGGTGCGGCCCAGATGGACGGCGCGATTCTGGTGTGCTCGGCCGCTGACGGCCCTATGCCGCAAACGCGTGAGCACATTCTGCTGAGCCGTCAGGTGGGCGTGCCTTACATCATCGTGTTCCTGAACAAGGCTGACATGGTCGATGACGAGGAGCTGCTCGAGCTGGTGGAAATGGAAGTGCGTGAGCTGCTCTCGAAGTACGACTTTCCGGGCGACGACACCCCGATCATCAAGGGTTCGGCCAAGCTGGCGCTGGAAGGCGACGAAGGCCCGCTTGGCAAGCAGGCCATTCTGCAACTGGCCGAAGCGCTCGACAGCTACATCCCCACGCCTGAGCGTGCGGTCGATGGCACGTTTCTGATGCCGGTGGAAGACGTGTTCTCGATCTCGGGCCGCGGTACTGTGGTGACCGGTCGTATCGAGCGCGGTGTGATCAAGGTGGGCGAGGAAATCGAAATCGTCGGTATCCGCGAAACGCAAAAGACCACCTGCACGGGCGTGGAAATGTTCCGCAAGCTGCTCGATCAGGGCGAGGCCGGCGACAACGTGGGTATTCTGCTGCGCGGCACCAAGCGTGAAGACGTCGAGCGTGGTCAGGTTCTGGCCAAGCCCGGCTCGATCAAGCCACACACGAAGTTCACCGCCGAGGTGTACATTCTGTCCAAGGAAGAGGGTGGCCGTCACACGCCGTTCTTCCAGGGGTATCGTCCGCAGTTTTACTTCCGCACCACCGACGTCACCGGCACGATTCAGCTGCCGGCCGACAAGGAAATGGTGCTGCCGGGCGACAACGTCTCCATGGAAGTGACGCTGATTGCGCCCATCGCCATGGAAGAAGGTCTGCGTTTTGCGATCCGCGAAGGCGGCCGCACCGTGGGCGCCGGCGTCGTGGCCAGCATCATCGAGTAAAATCGCTCGCCCAGACCGGGGCGGCTTTCGCCCCGGTTCCTTCGTTCTTTAGGAATACCCATGAAAAACCAGAAAATCCGCATCCGTCTGAAAGCGTTCGACTACAAGCTCATCGACCAGTCGGCCGCTGAAATCGTGGATACCGCCAAGCGCACGGGTGCTGTCGTGCGTGGTCCGGTACCCCTTCCCACGCGGATTCGTCGCTACGACGTTCTGCGTTCGCCGCACGTCAACAAGACGTCGCGCGACCAGTTCGAAATGCGCACTCACCAGCGTCTCATGGATATCGTCGATCCCACCGACAAAACCGTCGATGCGCTCATGCGCCTCGACCTGCCTGCCGGTGTCGATGTCGAGATCGCGCTGCAGTAATTGCGATCAGCCTCGTCAGGCTTTCAAAAAACGCCATGCTATTCAGCATGGCGTTTTTAGTTTAAGGTCGTAGGGTCAGTTCAGCCGCGTACGCTGCGCGCGACGGGCGCAAGCAGTGCTCGCCACACCTTGACGGGAGCCTCCGCCGATGCCGATACCGGATCCGGTTGTACACCGAACACTGACGTGCAGAATGGCCTGGGGCCTGGCGCTGCTTCTCGTGTGGCTGGCCTTGTGCGGTGCACCTCCCGCCGCTCACGCCCAATCCGCTCCCGCAGCCTGTGGCCCGGCCACGCCCGTGCGTTTTGCCGACCAGAACTGGGAAAGCGCCGCGTTCATCACTCACGTTCTGGCGCGCATACTCAACGATGCATTCGACTGCGCCACTGAGGTGGTACCCGGCACGTCGGCTGCCGCGGAAGCCGCCCTGGCACAGAACGACCTGCACGTCATTGCCGAGATCTGGAGCGGCCGCTCGTCGATCATCGAAGACGCAATCGCGGCCGGTTCGGTAAAGGTGGTGGGCGATACCTTGCAGGGCGGTGCCGAGCAGGGCTGGTATGTTCCCGAATTCGTGGTGAAGGGCGATGCCGAACGCGGCATTCAGCCCATGGCCCCCGACTTGAAAACATGGGAAGACCTGGCACGATACAAGGCGCTTTTCCGTGACCCCGAATCGCCCGAGAAGGGGCGCTTCCTGAACTGCCCCACGGGCTGGGTGTGCGAAACCACGAACTCGCGCCTTCTCACGCTGTACGGGCTCGACGAGCATTACACCAATTTCCGTGCCGGTACCGGTGCCGCGCTCGACGCCGCAATAAGTGCCGCGCACGAGCAGGGTCAGCCGCTGCTCTTTTATTACTGGGCCCCCGCGGGCCTCATGGCAAAGTACCGGCTGCATCGCGTCGAACTGCCTCCCTTCAACGAGGCCTGCTGGCGAAGCATCGTCAGCGGCGAGGGCACGCCGTGCCCCACCGATTTTCTCAAGGCGCATCTTGCCATCGCCGTCTCCACACCGTTTGCCGGGGCCAATCCGGAAATCATCGCCTTCTTCGAGCGGGTGAGCTTTGCGCCGCAGGCGCTCAATCAGGCCATTCTGCACATGACAGAAGAACGGGTGGCCGCTGCAGTCATGGCCGAGTGCTTTCTCAAGCAGAACCCCGAACTGTGGCAGGGCTGGCTCGATGCGGCCCGCGCGGCACGGCTGGAAGCCGCACTACAGGGCGAGCACACGGCCAAGGCGTTCAGTATCTTTCCCGAATGGTCGGGCGCCGAATTGGTCAACCGCCGGCTGGCGCAGGCGGTGAAGGCTTGGGGTGAGGCCTTCCGCAACGTGGGTGACGTGCTTCTGGTCACCGTACTGCTGCCGGTCGAACGGCTGCTCATGGCCATACCTGCAGCGTTGCTGCTGGTGCTCGTTGCGGCCCTGTCATGGCATGCCACGCGCAAGCCGCTCGCCACGATCCTGTACGTGCTGGGTCTTTACCTCATCGGTGCAGTGGGCCTTTGGGAAAAGCTGATCCAGACGTTCTCGCTGGTGCTGGTTTCCACGCTCCTTTCCATCGTCATCGGCATTCCCGTGGGCATACTGGCCGCGGCCAGCCGGCGACTGCGCCGCGTGCTGGTGCCCATCATGGATGTGATGCAGACGTTGCCCAGCTTCGTGTACCTGATCCCGGTATTGATGCTGTTCGGCCTGGGCAAGGTACCGGCACTCATTGCCACGGTCGTCTATGCCGTGCCACCGCTCATCCGGCTTACCGTATTGGGCCTGCAGCAGGTCGACCCGGCTGCCAAGGAAGCCGCGCAGTCGTTCGGTGTCACCCCCTGGCAGATGCTGACCCGGGTAACGCTGCCGCTCGCCCGTCCCAGCATCATGGCCGGCATCAATCAAACCACGATGATGGCGCTCGCGATGGTGGTGGTGGCGTCCATGATCGGTGCTCGCGGTCTGGGTGAAGACGTGCTCGCCGGTATCCAGACACTCGATATCGGGCGCGGGCTGCAGGCCGGCATCGCCATCGTGATCCTGGCCATTGTCATCGACCGCATCACCCAGGCTTACGGCCGGGCGCGACGGAGGCCCCGATGAACCCCGAGAAGATCCGCATCGACGATGTCTACAAGGTATACGGCCCCAACGAGGCCCGCGCGGTGGCGATGCTGCGCGAGGGCGCGGATCGCAATGTGGTGCATGAGACCACGGGTTGCACGGTGGGGCTGGCCGGTGTCAGCGCCGCAATTCCTGAAGGGCGCATCACCTGCATCATGGGCCTTTCGGGTTCCGGCAAGTCTACGTTGGTGCGGCATCTGAACCGCCTGATCGACCCGTCGGCAGGCCGCATCCTGCTCGACGGCAGCGACATTCTCGAGCTGGACATGCCTGCACTTCGCGAACTGCGCCGTCGCAAGGTCAGCATGGTTTTTCAGGCGTTTGGGCTGATGCCCCACATGAACGTGCTCGATAACGTGGCCTTCGGGCTGCGCGTGCGCGGTGAGAGCCGTGCGCAGGCTCATGAGACGGCGATGCAGTGGCTCGAACGGGTGGGCCTGGCCGATTACAGCCGCCATTTTCCCGACGAGCTATCGGGCGGCATGCGCCAGCGCGTGGGTCTTGCGCGCGCCCTGGCCATCGATGCCGAAGTGCTGCTCATGGACGAGGCGTTTTCCGCGCTTGACCCGCTGATCCGCTACGACATGCAGGATCAGCTGCTCGATCTGCAGCAGCGTCTGAACAAGACCATCGTCTTCATCACCCATGACATTCAGGAAGCTCTGCGCCTGGGCGAGCACATCGTCATTTTGCGCGACGGGCGAGTGGAGCAGGTGGGTACGCCCGATGAAATCCGGCAGAATCCGGCAAATGAATACGTGGAACGTTTCGTCATGCATCGGCCCGTTTGAACCAGCGTAAAGCGTTTACGCCATCGGGGAAATTCCGTACTCAATCTGCGCCCGGTTGTGTATCTATTCGTAACTCAGAACGCCTAGAATGTCTCCCTTCGACATCATACGAATAGTGGAGACATGTAGATGGTATTTACGTTCCGAAAGACCCTTCTGTCTGCGATGATCGTGACCCTGGGCGCGATCGCTGCGCCGGTTGCGGCCGCCTCTGATTACCCGTCTCAGCCCATACGGCTCATCGTGCCGTTCGCGCCGGGCGGCTCCACCGATATCGTGGCGCGCATCGTGGGGCAACGCATGGGCGAGGAGCTCGGCCAGACGGTTATCGTGGAAAACAAGGCCGGTGCGGGCGGCGCCATTGGCGCTTCCGAAGCTGCGCGCGCCAAACCCGACGGCTATACCCTGTCTGTGGCAACCGTCTCGACCATGGCGGTGAATCCGGCCTGCCGCAAAGATCTTTCGTACGATCCGCTGAAAGACTTCGTACCCGTCACCAACTTCGCCAACGTGCCCAACGTCATTGTGGTCAATCCCAAATTCCCGGCCAACGATCTGGAAGGCATGGTGAAGGAACTGAAGGCCGCCCCCGGCAAGTATTCCTATGGCAGCTCGGGCACGTGCTCCATCAACCACCTGTTCGGTGAGTCCTTCAAACACGCCACCGGTACCGACATGGTGCACGTGCCCTACAAGGGGTCGGGGCCGGCCGTCGTCGATACCGTTGCCGGCCAGGTCGAGGTGCTGTTCGATAACCTGCCCTCGTCCATGAACCAGATCAGCGCCGGCAACCTGCGCCCCATTGCGGTGGCAGGTCCGCAGCGCGCCGACGTGCTCAAGGATATTCCCACGCTTGCCGAGCTGGGCTACCCGCAGCTGAACCATCCCGCATGGTATGGTCTGCTGGCGCCGGCCGGTACCCCGGCCGAAATCGTCAACAAGCTGCGCGATGCCGCGGTCGTGGCACTGAAGGACCCCAAGGTGTCTCAGGCGCTGGAGCAGCAGGGGGCCGCTCCTTCGGGCAATAGCCCCGAAGAATTCGCCGCCGAAATCCGCACCTGGTACGATCACGCCGCCAAGGTAGTGGCCGAACCGGGCTTCAAACTCGATTGAGGCGCTCGGGCGCGCGCGTCGGCCGTGTGGCAGGCGGGCGCCCCGGCTAAAAGAATCACCGTGCGGCAAGCACTTGCATGAACCGCGCGCTTGCGGTATGGGCGAAGCCATGTTAAATTTAAGGGCTTCGCCCTAATTGTATTTTTTGGGCGAATAAATCGAAGCCTATTAGCCCCGACCAATCGCAGTCGGGAATGGAGAAAACAATGTCGAACTCGACACCTACGCCCGCCGCGCACCGGCTTGGGCTTGTGGGGCGTAAAGTCGGCATGACCCGCATTTTCACGGAAGACGGTGAGTCGATCCCCGTGACTGTGCTGGACGTGTCGAACAATCGCATCACGCAGGTCAAGTCGCCAGAAGTTGATGGCTACGCGGCCGTGCAGGTCACCTACGGCACCCGTCGCGCCTCGCGCGTGAGCAAGCCTGCTGCAGGTCACTTCGCCAAGGCCGGCACCGAAGCCGGCAGCATCCTCAAGGAATTCCGCCTCGATCCCGCCAAGGCTGCCGAATTCTCGGCCGGTACCGTACTGGCTGTGGAAAGCATCTTCGAAGAAGGCCAGAAGGTCGACGTCACCGGTACCACCATCGGTAAGGGTTTCGCCGGTACCATCAAGCGCCACAACTTCGCAGGTCAGCGCAATTCCCACGGTAACTCGATCTCGCACCGCGTCCCCGGTTCCATCGGTATGGCGCAAGACCCGGGTCGTGTGTTCCCGGGCAAGAAGATGGCCGGTCACATGGGTGACGTCACCCGCACCGTCCAGAATCTCGATATCGTGCGCGTCGACGCCGAACGCGGCCTTCTGCTGGTCAAGGGTGCCGTGCCCGGCCACAAGAATGGCAATGTCATCGTGCGCCCCGCCGTCAAGGCACCGGCCAAGAAAGGAGCCCAATAATGGAACTCAAGCTCCTGAATGATCAGGGTCAAGCCGCTTCCACCGTTGCCGCCCCCGACACCGTGTTCGGTCGCGAGTTCAACGAAGCACTGGTGCATCAGATCGTCGTCGCCTATCAGGCCAACGCCCGTGGCGGCAACCGCGCGCAGAAAGATCGCGCAACGGTCAAGCACTCCACGCGCAAGCCGTGGCGCCAGAAGGGTACGGGTCGTGCCCGCGCCGGCATGACGTCCTCGCCGCTGTGGCGTGGGGGTGGTCGCGCGTTCCCCAGCTCGCCCGAAGAAAACTTCTCGCACAAGGTCAACAAGAAGATGTATCGCGCCGGTATCCGCGCGATCCTCTCGCAACTGGCCCGCGAAGACCGCATCGCAGTGGTCGACACCTTCACGCTCGAAGCACCCAAAACCAAGCTTGCCGCAACCAAGCTCAAGAACATGGGTCTCGATTCGGTGCTGATCATTACCGATGAGCTCGACGAAAACGTCTACCTCGCAACGCGCAATCTGCCGCACGTTGCCGTGGTCGAACCGCGCTATGCCGACCCGCTCTCGCTGATCCACTACAAGAAAGTGCTGATCACCAAGCCGGCTATCGCTCAACTCGAGGAGATGTTGGGATGAACGCCGAACGTTTGATGCAAGTCATCCTGGCGCCCGTCGTGACCGAAAAGGCCACGTTCGTCGCCGAAAAGAACCAGCAAGTCGCTTTCCGCGTCGCCGCCGACGCCACCAAGCCTGAAATCAAGGCCGCCGTCGAACTCCTCTTCAAGGTCGAGGTCGAGTCCGTGCAGGTCCTGAACCGCAAGGGCAAGGAAAAGCGTTTCGGCCGCTTTATCGGTCGCCGCCGTAACGAGCGCAAGGCGTATGTCACGCTCAAGAACGGTCAGGAACTCGACTTTACTGAGGTGAACTAATGGCACTCGTAAAAGTCAAACCCACATCGGCCGGCCGCCGCGGCATGATCAAGGTGGTCGCCCCCAACCTGCACAAGGGCGCGCCCTACGCAGGTCTGCTCGAAAAGAAGACGCGTGGTTCGGGCCGTAACAACAACGGTCACATCACCGTTCGCCATCGTGGCGGTGGTCACAAGCAGCAGTACCGTGTCATCGACTTCCGTCGCAACAAAGACGGCATTCCCGCCAAGGTCGAGCGTCTGGAATACGACCCCAACCGTACGGCGCACATTGCTTTGCTGTGCTATGCCGACGGCGAGCGTCGCTACATCATCGCTCCGCGTGGCCTCGAAGTGGGCGCAACCCTGCTTTCCGGCCAAGACGCACCCATCCGTGCAGGCAATACGCTGCCCATCCGCAACATTCCGGTGGGCGCCACGATTCACTGCATCGAGATGCTGCCCGGCAAGGGCGCGCAAATGGCCCGTTCGGCCGGCGCTTCCGCCGTGCTGCTGGCGCGTGAAGGCACCTACGCACAGGTTCGCCTGCGCTCGGGTGAAGTGCGCCGCGTGCACATCGACTGCCGTGCCACCATTGGCGAAGTCGGCAACGAAGAGCACAGCCTGCGCCAGATCGGCAAGGCCGGCGCAATGCGCTGGCGTGGTGTGCGCCCGACCGTTCGCGGCGTGGCCATGAACCCGATCGATCACCCGCATGGTGGTGGTGAAGGGCGCACTGGCGAAGGTCGCGAGCCCGTCAGCCCGTGGGGTACCCCTACCAAGGGCTACCGCACCCGTCGAAACAAGCGCACGAACAATATGATTGTTTCGCGTCGCAAGCGCAAGTAAGGGGCGAACACTATGTCACGTTCGATCAAGAAAGGCCCATTCGTCGACGCGCATCTGCTCAAGAAGGTCGATGCAGCCGTCGGGGGCAAAGAAAAGAAGCCGATCAAGACCTGGTCGCGCCGTTCCACTATCCTGCCCGAATTCATCGGGCTGACCATCGCCGTGCACAATGGCCGTCAGCATGTTCCCGTGTACATCAACGAGAACATGGTCGGCCACAAGCTGGGCGAGTTTGCACTGACCCGCACGTTCAAGGGTCACGCTGCCGACAAGAAGGCCCGGAGGTAAGAGATGGAAACTACAGCTACTATCCGTGGTGTCCGTATCTCGGCCCAGAAGGCACGTCTCGTCGCTGATCTGATCCGCGGCAAGAGCGTTGCCCAGGCCCTGAACATCCTGGCATTCACGCCCAAGAAGGCGGCCGGCATCCTGAAGAAGGCTCTGGAGTCCGCCATTGCCAACGCCGAGCACAACGACGGCGCCGATATCGATGAACTCCGTGTCACGACCATCTACGTCGACAAGGGCCAATCGCTGAAGCGTTTCTCCGCACGTGCGAAGGGCCGCGGTAACCGTATCGAGAAGCAGACCTGCCACATTGTGGTCAAGGTCGGCGCTTAAGGAGTCACGATGGGACAGAAAATTCATCCGATTGGCTTCCGCCTCGCGGTCAACCGTAACTGGAGTTCACGCTGGTATGCCGACGACAAAGCGTTCGGCAGCATGCTTGGCGAAGATATCCGTGTTCGCGAGTACCTCAAGAAGAAGCTCAAGAACGCTTCGGTGGGCCGTGTGGTCATCGAGCGTCCCGCCAAAAATGCGCGCATCACCATTTACTCGGCACGTCCGGGCGTGGTGATCGGCAAGCGCGGCGAAGACATCGAAAACCTCAAGGTCGACCTGCAGCGCCTGATGGGCGTGCCCGTGCACGTCAACATCGAAGAAATCCGCAAGCCTGAAACCGACGCTCAGCTCATCGCCGACTCGATCGCTCAGCAGCTCGAAAAGCGCATCATGTTCCGCCGCGCCATGAAGCGCGCCATGCAGAACGCCATGCGTCTGGGCGCCCAGGGCATCAAGATCATGAGCTCCGGTCGTCTGAACGGCATCGAGATCGCCCGTACCGAGTGGTACCGCGAAGGCCGTGTGCCCCTGCACACGCTGCGCGCCAACATCGATTACGGCACGGCCGAAGCCCAGACCACCTACGGCATCATCGGTATCAAGGTGTGGGTGTACAAGGGCGACATGCTGCCCAATGGCGAAATGCCCCCTGAGGCCGCCGCTCCTCGCGATGAAGAGCGTCGTTCGCGTCGCGCGCCCCGTGGCGAGCGCCCCGATGGCCGTCGCCCCGGCGGGCGTGGTCGTGGTGGCCGCAGGCCCGAGGCTGCTCCGGCGCCTGAAGGAGAATAAAACATGCTGCAACCGTCACGCAGAAAGTATCGCAAAGAGCACAAGGGCCGCAACACCGGCCTGGCAACGCGCGGCGCACAGGTCTCGTTCGGCGAATACGGCCTCAAGGCCACCGATCGCGGCCGCCTCACCGCTCGCCAGATCGAAGCCGCCCGTCGTGCGATCAACCGTCACATCAAGCGCGGTGGCCGTATCTGGATCCGTGTGTTCCCCGACAAGCCGATTTCCCAAAAGCCGGCCGAAGTCCGTATGGGTAACGGCAAGGGCAATCCGGAATTCTGGGTCGCCGAAATCCAACCCGGCAAGGTGCTGTACGAAATGGAGGGCGTCAGCGAAGCTCTGGCTCGCGAAGCGTTCCGCCTGGCCGCTGCCAAACTGCCCATCCGCACGACCTTCGTGTCGCGTCAGGCTGGGGCATAAGGAGTCTTCATGAAAGCCAGCGAACTCCGTTCCAAAGATGCCACCGAGCTCGCCAAGGAGCTCGAGAGCCTGCTGAAGGCACAGTTCAACCTGCGCATGCAGCGTGCCACCCAGCAGCTTTCCAACACCAGTCAGCTTGGCAAAGTGCGTCGCGATATCGCGCGCGTCCGTACCGTCATGGCTGAGAAGGCAGGAAAGTAACATGAGCGAAACCCAAACCACTGCACCGGCCAAGCGCCAGCGCACCCTCATTGGTCGCGTCGTCAGCAACAAGATGGACAAGACCGTGGTGGTGAACGTAGAACGTCGCGTCAAGCACCCCGTGCTTGGCAAGATCGTGGTGCGTTCCGCGCGCTACAAGGCGCACGACGAAACCAACCAGTACAACGAGGGCGACCTCG
Organism: Yanghanlia caeni; assembly: GCA_030733815.1. Taxonomy (GTDB): domain Bacteria; phylum Pseudomonadota; class Gammaproteobacteria; order Burkholderiales; family Burkholderiaceae_B; genus Yanghanlia; species Yanghanlia caeni. The sequence goes on along the minus strand of JAUZQE010000001.1, from coordinate 104,354 downwards.
TCGAAATCGCAGAAGGTCGTCCGATCTCCCGCGACAAGTCCTGGACTGTGGTTCGTCTGCTCGAAGCCGCACGCGTCATCTGATTGCGGTTGCCGGCAAGCGCGTCTTCCGGCTGCATCAGCACAGAAATCCGGAATGCCCCGTGAAGGGGCTTCCGGATTTTTGCTTTTTGGGGCGACCCGCTCAGGTGGGGTTCGAGCTGGATGCCGCGCCGGCCGCGGCGTCGCGCAGTTCACGCCGCAGGATCTTGCCCACGTTGCTGCGGGGCAGATCATCGCGAAACTCCACGATCTTCGGGCACTTGTAGCGGGTAAGATGGGTGCGGCAGTGCTCGATGACCTGCTCCTGTGTCAGCGCGGGGTTGCGCGAGATGACGAACAGCTTCACCGCTTCGCCCGAGTGCGGGTCGGGCACGCCCACGGCGGCGGCTTCGATGATGTCGGGGTGTTGCACCGCCACCGCCTCCACTTCGTTGGGGTACACGTTGAACCCCGAAACCACGATCATGTCTTTCTTGCGGTCTTTGATGTACAGGTAACCCTGTTCGTCGACCAGCCCAATGTCGCCGGTGCGCAGAAAGCCGTCGGCATGGAAGGCGGCGGCGGTTTCGTCGGGCCGGTTCCAGTAGCCGCTGCATACCTGCGGCCCGCGCACACAGATCTCGCCGACTTCCCCAATGCCCAGATCCTGGTCGGCATGGTCGCGGATTGCGATTTCCGTGGAAGGAACGGGCAGGCCGATCGAGCCGGTGAAGTCGCGCCGGTCGAGCGGGTTGATGCACACGGCAGGTGAAGTTTCAGTTAACCCGTAGGCTTGAGTCAGCGGCACACGGGTGACCTGCAGCCAGCGTTCGGCCACGGCTTCCTGTACGGCCATGCCGCCCCCAAGCGTCAGCTTCAGGCTCGAAAAATCCAGCTTTGCAAAATCGGTGTTGTTCAGCAGCGCGTTGAACAGGGTATTCACGCCCGTGATGGCAGAGAATTTCACCTGCGTCAGGCTGTGCACGAACTCGGGAACGTCGCGCGGGTTCAGAATGAGCAGGTTGCAGGCACCCAGCTTGATGAAGGTGAGGCAGTTCGCCGTGAGTGCAAAGATATGGTAGAGCGGCAGGGCCGTGACGATGCATTCCTCGCCTTCCACCAGATACGGCTTGACCCAGGCATGTGCCTGGTGCACGTTGGCCACCAGATTGCCGTGGCTCAGCATGGCACCCTTTGCCAAGCCGGTGGTGCCGCCGGTGTATTGCAGGCACGCCAGATCGTCGTGCCCCAGGGCAGGGCGCACATACCCGCACTGGCGGCCCAGCACCAGAATTTCGTCGAGCTTGCGTGCCTGGGGCAGCGCGTACTCGGGAATCAGCTTCTTGACCCGCCGCACGACGAAATTCGTAACCGTGCCCTTGATGGAACCCAGCATGTCGCCCACGCCGGTTACCACGATGTGCTTGAGCGGCGTTCGGGGCAGCGCCTTCTGCACGGTATGGGCGAAGTTTTCGGCCACGACGATGACTTCCGCCTCGGCGTCGGCCAGCTGGTGTTCGAGCTCTTCGGCGGTATACAGCGGGTTCGTGTTCACCACCACCGCGCCGGCCCGCCAGGCGCCGAACAGGCAGATGGGGTACTGCAGCAGATTGGGCATCATGAGCGCCACGCGGTCGCCCTTTTTCACGCCTATGGACTGCAGCCATGCGGCGAAGCAGCGCGAGGCCTCATCGAGGTCGCCGTAGCTGAGCCGTGCCCCCATGCTGATGTAGGCGGTGCGACGCACGAATCGTGCGCAGCTTTCTTCGAACAGCGCCACGAGCGACTCACACGCCTGGGCGTCGGTGCTGATGTCGGTCGGGATGCCAGGCGGGTAACTGTTGTGCCAGATTGGTTCCATGTTGCCATCCCCCATCTGTTGTTGTTACCTCATGGTATCACTTCATACGGGGGTGACCGCAGGTGCGCGATGCTGCTCCCAATGCAGTGGCCCGCCTGAAAACGGTGCAAAGCCCGTACCGAAGATCACCCCGGCGTCGGCCAGGTCGGCATCGGCCACGACACCCCGTTCAACCTGCTCGCGGGCCTTCGCAACCAGCGGCGCGATCAGCCGGTGGGCGAGGTTTGCGGGCGGGGTACCGGGCGCCTGCTTTTCGGGCTTGCCATCCTTCCAGACATAGAAGCCGCGCCCCGATTTACGCCCCAGCTGCCGGCGCGCCAGTAACGAGGTGAGGCAGGCCGGCATGGCACGATCGCCGGCCAGCTGCTGCCCGGCGGCCTGCACGATATCCAGCCCCACCGTGTCGGCCAGTTCGAGCGGCCCCATCGGCATGCCGAACACCTTCATCGCCTCGTCGACCGTTTCTGGTGACAGCCCTTCATCGACGCAACGCATGGCTTCCAGAATGTACGGGGCCAGCACGGCATTCACCAGGAAGCCAGGTGCGTCAAGCACCGGAAGCGGCAACTTGCCCAGCCGGCCTACGAAGGCAAGCGCGGTGGCGCGTGCGGCGGGATCGGTGCAGGGCGTCTCCACCACCTCGACCAGCGGCATTTTCGCCACCGGGTTGAAGAAGTGAATGCCAACCAGTCGTTGCGGCTGCTGCAGGCCGGCCTGCAGCGCTTCAAGCGACAGGCTGGACGTGTTGCTGGCGAGAATGGCGCCGGTTTTCATGCGTGGTTCAATGCGCGCGTACAGCGCCAGTTTGGCTTCCAGATCTTCAGTGATGGCCTCGATGACCAGGTCGGCCTGTGTAATGCCGTGGCCGTCCGGGTCGGGAATCAGGCGATCGGCGGCGGCCCGCTGGAGGCGGGCGGGTTTGATCCGGCGGCTGAACAGCGCATGGGCGCGGCCCTGAGCCTGGGCAATGCGGTCGCGCGATTGATCCTGCAGGGTGACCTTGAAATCCTTGAGCGCACACCACGCCGCGATATCGCCGCCCATGACGCCGGCGCCTATGACATGTACGTGCCGCACTTCGCCGGCCAGCTCATTGCGTTTGCCAAATGCCTTGAGGCGGTCTTGCAGGTGAAACACGCGAATCAGGTTGCGGGCCGTTTCGGAGCGCACCAGGTCGTTCAGCAGATCGGGCGCGGTCAGGGCGTTGCCGTCGTGTCGCGCCCAAATCTGCAATATGGCGCGGGGCGCCATGTAGTGCTGGTAGGGGTCGCGCGCGTTCACCTTCTTCAACGTGTGGTTCATCACCAGCTGGCGGGCGGCGGAATGGTTCAGCCACCGGCCCATGCCCCGGGCCTGCATGCGGGGTTTGCCCGACACGACATGCTGTGCCGCGGCGCGCATCTGCAGCCGCGGCGGCACCCGCGCGTCGACCAGGCCCAGGCGGGCCGCCTTGCGGGCGTCCACCGCGCGGCCGGTCAGCATCATGTCGAGCGCAGCGGGGGCGCCGATGAGCGCCGGCAGCCGGCGCATTCCACCCCACGCGGGGGAAATGCCCAGCATGACTTCGGGCAGGGCGAGCCGCGTATCGGGTTGATCGACCGCGAGGCGATAGCGGCACGCCAGGGCCAGTTCCAGGCCTCCGCCCAGGCAGTGGCCGCGTATCAGGGCCAGGGTCGGGTAATGCACCGTCGCCAGGCGCTCGAAGGCATTCCAGCCGCGGCGGATCAGTTCGGTGACGCCTTCCGGTGTCTGCAGCGCGTCGAATTCGCGGATGTCGGCGCCCGCGATGAAGCCGGCAGGCTTGAGCGAGTGAATCACCAGCCCGGCGGGGCGATGCCGGTCGAAGTGATCGAGCGCAGCATTGAATTCTTCCATGACCTCGCGCGAGAGCCGGTTCACCGAGGAATCGGCGCAATCGAAACCCAGCCACGCGATACCGGCGGCATCGATACGGCACTCGAAGTTCTGTAAATCGGGGGTCGCGCTCATGCCTCTACACTCCCTTGAACATCGGAATCGCAGGTTTCAAGCAGCATGGCGCCGCCCTGGCCACCGCCTATGCAGATGGCGGCCATGCCCCGGCGCAGGCCGCGCGCGCGCAAGGCATGCAGCAGGTGCAGAACGATGCGCGCGCCCGACGCCCCGACCGGATGCCCGATGGCGATGGCGCCACCATCGACGTTGAGCCGTTCGGGGTCGAGCTGGCCCAGGGCCGGCCGCCCCAGGTGTTCGCGGCACCAGGCGTCGTCGTTCCATGCGGCCAGGCAGGCCAGCACCTGGGCGGCAAACGCTTCGTTGATTTCCCACAGATCAAGATCGTTCAGCCCCAGGCCGTGCCGATCGAGTATGGGGGTGGCGGCATGCACGGGTCCCAGCCCCATCACGGCCGGGTCGAGCGCCGCCCACTGCACGTCGAGGATGCGCCCCAGCGGCCGAAGCTGCCAGCGAGTCACGGCCGCTTCGCTGGCAAGGATCAGCATCGCGGCCCCATCGGTGACCTGAGAGCTGTTGCCTGCGGTGATGTTGCCCCAGGGTTTGTCGAATACCGGCTTGAGGCCCGAGAGTTTTTCGGGTGTGGAATCGCTGCGTACGCCGTCGTCGTGTTCGTGCAGGGTGCCCCGGTCATCAACCACGGGAACGATTTCCTGGAACGCGTTGTCGTGCCGGGCCCGCATGGTGCGCGCATGGCTTTGTGCGGCGTATTCGTCCATGGCGCGGCGGCTGATGTTGAAGTGTGTGGCCAGGTTTTCGGCGGTCTGACCCATCGACAGGCCGGCGACCGGGTCGGTGAGCCCCCGCAGCAAGGCGAGTACCGGTGCCAGATGCCGCGGATGAAGCCGGCGCAACGTCTTGAGGCGGGCACCGATGCTGCGGGCGGCGTTCCAGTCGGCGAGCCACTTCACCATCTCGTCGCTCACCAGCACGGGCGCACGCGACAATGCATCCACTCCGCCGGCAAGAATCAGGTCGGCGCGTCCGGCCTGAATATTCAGCAGTGCGGAATCAAGGGCCTGCATACCCGAGGCACAGTTTCGCATCACCGTCCAGCCACCCACCTTCGGGCCGCAGCCCAGGCGCAGGGCAATGATGCGGCCGATGTTGGTTTCGTCGGGTGCCGGGGCGGCGCATCCCACGATCACCTCATCGAGCGCATCGGGCGTGTAGGGCTGACGCAGCAGAAGTTCGCGCCCGGCCTGTACGGCCAGGTCGGCCGCTGAAAACGGGCCGGGGCGGTTGCGGGCCTTCAGAAAGGGCGTGCGGGCGCCGTCGACGATGTAAATGGGTTCAAAGGCCATGGCATCGTTCCTTACGCAGGGTGGCGGCGGGCGTCTGCTCGGCTGGCCGGGTTGGAAAGATCGCGCGGAAAGTCGTCTACGGCGATCACCCGGTCGCGCAACGCATTGCGCCGCTGCAGCAGGGCGTATTCCTCATCGGTAATGCCTCCGGCTGCGTACACCGCCTCGGCAATGTCGCGAACATTCGCGCGCGGGTCGTTCTGCAGGCGACCCGAGCGGCGGAACTTGCGTATCTTGCGTTCTACGGGCTCGGCGGCCAGGGTGGCATGTAGCGCCGCTTCAATGGCACCGACCGGGTCGTCTTCGTCGCGCGGAAGATAGCCGTTGCGGGTGAGCCGGTCGCGATCGGGCCCGGGGCGCAGCAGCAGCTTTGCCGCCTGCTGACCCAGTGCGTCGGAGGGCGGGGCGCTGCGCCGGCCCAGCGGCAGGGTGAGCATGCGCAGCAACACGCCCACCGCACGGTTGGGGAAGTTGTGCAGCACGCCGTCAAGCGCCGCTTCCGCCCGGTGCAGGCAGTCGAGTACCGCCCAGTGTGCAAGCGGCGCGTCGGCCGGCTGCCGGCCTTCATCTTCATACCGCTTGAGCACGGCCGAGGCGATGTACAGCTGCGAGAGCGCATCGCCCAGGCGGGCCGACAGGCGCTCGCGAAACTTGATGGAGCCGCCCAGCGTCAGCAGCGTGGCATCGGCAATGACGGCGAAGGCGGCGCTGTAGCGGGTGAGCCGGCGGTAGTGCGGCCGCATGGCGGGCGCCATGTACGAAGTGGTTCGAACGGTGATGGCACCGCTGATGCCATGCCAGAAGGCGCGCAGGGCATTGAAGGTTGTATGGCGGGCATGGCTCCAGAAGGCCTTGTCGAAGGCCTGCATACCACGTGCCTCGTCGGGGTCGTGCACCGCCTGCATCTCGGCGATGAGATACGGATGGCAGCGGATGGCACCCTGGCCAAAGATGATGAGACTGCGGGTCAGGATATTGGCGCCTTCCACCGTAATACCCACCGGCAGTTGCTGATATACCCTTCCAAGAAAGTTCGACGGCCCCAGGCAGATGCCCTTGCCGCCAACGATATCCATGCCGTCGTTCACCACACTCCGGCCGCGTTCGGTGAGGTGGTACTTCACCATGGCGGAGATCACCGCCGGCTTCTCGCCCAGGTCGACCGCGTGCGCCGTGAGGCTGCGCGCTGCGTCCATGGCGTACAGGTTGCCCGCCATGCGAGCCAGCACCTCCTGAACGCCTTCGAAGCGGGCGATCGACGAGTTGAACTGGCTGCGCACCACGCTGTAGCCGCCCACGGTGCGCGCCGTAAGCGCCGCCATGCCGCAGAAGGCAGCCGGAAGCGAAATCGAGCGTCCTGCAGCCAGGCTTTCCATGAGCATGCGCCAGCCCTGGCCGGCCATGCGCGGCCCGCCAATGATGAAGTCGAGTGGCATGAAGACGTCGTTGCCACGGGTGGGCCCGTTCAGGAACATGGCATCCAGCGGCAGGTGGCGGCGGCCGATCTCGACGCCCTCGTGGTCGGCCGGCACCAGCGCGCACGTAATGCCCAGGTCGACCGTGTCGCCCAGCAAACCGTCGGGGTCGTACAGGCGGAAGGCCAGCCCCAGCAAGGTGCAGGTGGGGGCAAGGGTGATGTAGCGCTTGTCCCACGTGACCCGCATGCCCAGCACTTCCTCGCCCTGCCACATGCCCTTGCAGACAATGCCCGTATCGGGAATTGCTGCCGCATCGGAGCCCGCCCAGGGGCTGGTCAGTGCGAATGCGGGAATCTCGCGGCCGTCGGCCAGGCGCGGCAGGTAAAACTGCTTCTGTTCGTGGGTGCCGTATTGCAGAAGCAGTTCGGCGGGGCCCAGCGAGTTTGGCACCATCACCGTGACGGCCAGCGCCGAATTGCGGGTGGACAGCTTGCGCACCACTTCGGAATGTGCCAGCGCCGAAAACCCCTTGCCGCCGTATTCGGGGGGGATGATCAGGCCGAGAAAGCCCTTTTCCTTCAAATACTGCCAGACCTGTGGGGGCAAATCGAAATCGCGCGTGGTGAGCTGCCAGTCGTCGACCATGGCGCACACCTCGGCCACTTCGTTGTCGAGAAAGGCCTGCTCGTGGGCGGTGAGCACCGGCCGCCCGTGCGAGAGCAGTTCCGCCCACTGCGGCTTGCCGCTGAACAGCGGCCCTTCCCACCACACCGTTCCGGCGTCCAGTGCCGCACTTTCGGTGTCTGAAAGTGCGGGCGCCACGCGCCGGTAAGCCTTGAAGATCCGGCGCGTCAGGTGCTTCTGCCGCCAGGGTTCATAGGCCACCACCAGGCCGGACCCCACAACGATGATCAGCACGAGCGCGATGAGAAGGTACATGGTGCGTAGTAAGAACTAGACCGAGGTGACGAACTTCGTGACCAGGTAGCCGTCGAAGGTTTCGCTGCCACCTTCGCTGCCGATGCCGCTGTCTTTCACACCCCCGAAAGGTGTTTCGGGCAGTGCGCTGCCGAAGTGGTTGATGTTCACCATACCGGCTTCGAGCGCGCGCGAAACACGGTTCGCGGTTTGCAGCGAGTTGGTGAACACGTACGACGAAAGACCGAAGGGCAGGGCGTTGGCCTGGCGGATGACCGCCTCGGTATCGTTGAACGGAACCACGGGCGCGACCGGGCCGAAGGGCTCTTCGGTCATGATCATGGCATCTTCGGGAATGTCGGTAATGACCGTGGGCGGGAAATAGTTGCCGGTGCCGCCCATGGGCTCGCCGCCCAGTACCACCTTGCCGCCGCGGGCCAGCGAGTCTTCCACGAAGCGGGTCATCACCGGCACGCGGCGCGCGTGGGCCAGGGGCCCCATCTGCGTGTCGGCTTCAAGGCCGTTGCCCACCTTGATGCCGCGCAGGGTTTCGACAAAGGTTTCCAGGAAGGCGTCGTAGATCTTCTGGTGCACGTAGAAGCGTGTGGGCGAGACGCATACCTGCCCCGCATTGCGTATTTTGAAGCGCGCCAGCATCTTCGCGGCGCGGGGCACGTCGGCATCGTCGAACACCAGAACCGGCGAATGCCCGCCCAGTTCCATGGTGATGCGCTTCATGTGGGCGCCGGCCAGCGCGGCCAGCTGCTTGCCCACGGGCACCGAACCCGTGAATGACACCTTGCGCACGATCGGCGAGCGGATCAGGTAATCGGACACCTCGGCGGGGACGCCCCATACGATATTCAGCACGCCGGGGGGCAGACCGGCATCGTGGAACATGCGTGCGATGGCCACCACGGCGCTGGGCGCGTCTTCGGGGCCTTTCAGAATGATGGTGCAGCCCGCACCGATCGCCGCGCAGATCTTGCGTATGGCCTGGTTGAAGGGGAAGTTCCAGGGTGTGAAGGCGGCACACACTCCCACGGGCTCGCGCACCACGTACTGGTGCACCTCGGGGCTGCGCGGGGGCACCACCCTGCCGTAGATTCGGCGGCATTCTTCGGCGTGCCAGTCGGCGTGGTCGGCACAGGTGGTGATTTCACCCACCGACTCGGCGAGCGGTTTGCCCTGGTCAAGGGTCATGTTGCGGCCGATTTCCTGGGCGCGTTCGCGGCTCAGCTGTGCGACCTTGCGCAGTATCTCGGAGCGCTGCATGGGCGAACTGTCGCGCCAGGTTTCAAAGGCGCGTGCTGCCGCGTTCAGGGCGCGGTCGAGATCGGCCCGGGTGGCGTGGGGAAGCTGGCCCAGCACCTCGTGCGTGGCGGGGTTGATGATGTCTTGAGTCTTGCGGCCTTCGCCGCTCAGGAACTCTCCGTCAATATACAGGCAGGGGGTTTCGTACATGGTGGTTCTGTGGGTTACCAGGGGAAGGGTTCAGACGAATTCCGCAGGCTGCCGGCTTGGGCAGGCATCTTCCAGCTTATAGCACGATGCCTGCCCAAGCCGGAGGTGTTGCGGGAATGGCTGTAGAAACAACTGTAACAGCGTAAGCAGTTGAAACGGTACGTTATTGTTGATAAATTCCTACGGGCATGCATGGTTTTCCCCCAATGCCTGCCGACGCAAGGTTATGCCTCAAGAATATGAGCCAGAAGCTCATAGCTCCACCTTGCCGCGTATTTTGGTGCGTATGACCGAGCCCAACATTTCGGCCAGTCGGTTACTTACTACTGCTAATTCCAAACCCAATTCGTTACTTTTCAGGTCGGCTTCCGTCACACGAAGCCTGATTGCGGCGCTAGCCATTCCCTTGTGCCTGCATGCGCCAGCGCAGGCTCAGAACGGTCGCAGCTTGCCCGAAACACTGGAAAAGTCCGTGTTGTCGCACCCAGAGGTGTAGGCGCGATACCACGATTTTCTTTCTGTACTGGAAGGCAAGAACATCCAGCGCGGTGGCCTGCTGCCCAACGTGTCCGTCGAGGCCAAAACCGGCCACGAATGGCGAACAGGCACTGGGGCCGAGCCCGCCGTGAACTGGTCGCGCCATGCGTACAGCGTCGAGCTTCGCCAGCTGATCTACGACGGTTCCAAAACCCTCAATTCGGTGCGGGAACAGGGCTTTCGAAAACTTTCCGCCTACTTCACGCTGCTTCACACGATTGATTCGGTCGCGCTCGAAGCCGGCATCGCGCATCTCGACGTGATCCGCTACCGTGAGTTCGAACGCCTCGCACGCGAAAACTACGAGGCCCACCTCGACACGCATGCGCAGATTCAGGAACGTCAGGAATCGGGCGTAGGACGCGGCGTCGACCTGTCGCAGTCGGCCGGTCGCCTTGCGCTTGCACAGGCGAATCTCATGACCGAATCCGGCAATCTGAACGACGTCAGCCAGCGCTATCTTCGCCTGGTGGGCGACATGCCGCCGCCGGTATTGGTCGATGCGCCCTCGTTTGCAGAATGGCTGCCCGCGCGTGTCGACGATTTCGTGGCCCAGCTGCGCAGCAACCCTGAACTGCTGGCCAAGCAGGCGCTGGTTCAGGCCGGTGAAGCCGGCGTGCAGGTGGCCAAAGGCAACCATAGCCCGGTACTGGAATTGCGGGCTTCGGGCGGCAAGGATCGGGGTCAGCCCGGCACCCCGTATCGCGATGCCCACAGCGCCAACGTACAACTGGTGCTGTCGTACAACCTGTACAGGGGTGGCGCCGACCAGGCGCGCGTGCGGCAAACCATTGCACAGGAATACGCGGCGCGTGACGTGCGCGACTATACCTGCAGGAACATTCAGCAGGAACTGGCCATCGCGTGGAACAACATCTCCAAGCTGCGCGAACAAATGCCGTATCTGCAGGAACACGTGGAAGCCACCACACGCGTGCGCACGGCCTACCAGCAACAGTTTCAAATTGGTGAACGCTCACTGCTCGACGTGCTCGATACCGAAAACGAGCTGTTCGATGCGCGCCGTGCACTCGCCAACGCTCAGATCGATCTGAGGCGCGAAGAGATGCGCTGGCTCATGCGGGCCCACCGGTTATTGCCTGCGCTGGGGCTGTCGCAGCCCTATGATGCGGTGCCCGCTGAAGCAGGCGATCTGAATTTCCCTGACGACGTCGCACGCCGGTGTGCCTCGGTGCTGCCGGACGCGAGCCGGTTGCGCCCCGTCGACGTGCAGTACCGCGAGGCAATGAAGCCCCCGGTACTGGTGCACCACAAGGAGGTGGAGTGAGCGAACAGTCCCGTCAGCCCGGTGATGATCCGGACATCAGGAACGACCTGGACAAGATGGACGCGCAGTTCATTCGCGTGCTGGAAGACCTGATCGACGTGCTGGTGGCCAAAGGCGTGATCAACCTCACCGACCTGCCGCCCGAAGCGCTGGCCAAGCTGAACCAGCGGCGCCGCGCGCGCCGCCGCCTGCGCGGCGCGCTTGATCTCATCGAGGACGACGACGGCATCTTATGATGGATACGATCCCCCCGCATCTGGTGCACGAGGACAGCCTGCTGGGCTGTCTTGTCGCATTGACAGAGCACTTCGGGCATCCGCAGTCCGCTCAGGCCCTGTCGGCCGGTCTGCCCTTGCGTGACAACCGCCTCACCCTCAAGATTTTTCCCCGTGCGGCAGAGCGCGCCAACTGCTCGGCGCGGCTGATGCGCACCCGCCTCGACGCAATCGCGGCGCCCTTGCTGCCGGCCATTGCCCTGCTTCATGGGGAAAAGGCCTGCGTGCTGCTCGAAGTACGCAAAGGCAGTTATCTGGTTCAGTACCCCGAGGTGGCGGCCCCCATTGAAGTGCCGGCCGAGCAGCTGAATGCCCAGCACTGCGGGCTTGTTCACTTCGTAAAGCCGCTGTTTCGTTTCGAGCCGCGTTCGCGCAGTGCGGTGCCTCTATCCAAAGGGCACTGGTTCTGGTCGGCCATGCGGCAAAATCGTGCGCTGTACCGCGACACCATGGTGGCCAGTGTGCTGCTGAACGTCTTTGCACTGGCCATGCCGCTGTTCACCCTGAATGTGTACGACCGCGTGCTGCCCAACAACGCGGTCGAGACGCTGTGGGTGCTCGTGGCGGGCATCGTGCTGGTGATCCTGTTCGAGCTGCTGCTTTCCAGTGCGCGGGCACACATTCTTGACACGGCCAGCAAGAAGGTCGACGTTCGCCTGTCGGCCCAGATCATGGAGCGCGTGCTGGATATCCGCATGGAAAACCGACCGCCGTCGGTCGGCTCCTTTGCGGCAAACCTGCGTTCGTTCGAGGCCGTACGCGACTTCATCGCGTCGGCCAGCTTGGCGGCCGTGGTTGATCTGCCCTTTGTCTTTCTCTTCCTGGGCGTGCTGGCCTGGATCTCGCCGCTCATGCTGATTCCGCCGCTGGTGGCCATTGTCGTGGTGCTGATCGTCTCGTCGATAGCCCAGGCCCGGTTGGGTGCGCTCGTGGCGGAAACGTTCCAGGCAACTGCACAGCGCAATGCCAGTCTCGTTGAGTCGCTGTCGGGGCTCGACACCGTAAAGGCGCTCAACGCGCAGGGCGAAATGCAGCGCCGCTGGGAAAGCTCCACCGAATTTCTGGCCCGAGTCAACGCACGCATGAAGCGTATTTCCAGTGTGACGGTGAGCATCGTGCAGGCGGTGCAGAAGCTCGTTACCGTGAGCGTAGTCGTGATCGGTGCGTATCTGGTACAGGAGGCGGCCATTTCGCTGGGCGACATCATTGCGGCATCGATGATCGCCGGGCGCTGTCTGGCACCGCTGGGCCAGGTGTCGGGTCTGCTCATGCAGTACCAGAATGCGCGCACTTCGCTCGGGTCGATCACAAGCTACATGCATTCGCCGGTGGAACGCCCTGCTGAGCGTCATTTCGTACCGCGCCCTTTCCTGAAGGGTGAGATCGAGCTGCGCAATGTTTCGTTCACGTATTCGGGTGCCGCACAGCCGTCGCTCCATCGCATCAATCTACACATTCGTGCAGGCGAGCGTGTCGGCATATTGGGAAGGGTCGGCTCCGGTAAATCCACCCTCGAAAAGCTGATCCTCGGCCTGTATCAGCCCACTGCCGGTTCCGTGCTGATCGATGGCGTCGACATTCAGCAAATTGACCCGGCCGACTTGCGCCGGTCGATCGGCTACGTGCCGCAAGATCCGGTGCTGTTCTATGGCACGTTGAAGCAGAATCTCACCATGGGTGCACCTTTCGCCGACGACCGCCATATGCTCGATGCCGCACGCATCACGGGTATCGACGAATTCGTAGCCCGCCACCCTGAGGGCTACGACATGATGATCGGCGAGCGGGGCGAGTCGCTTTCCGGAGGCCAGCGGCAGGCCATCGCCGTGGGCCGGGCGCTCATCAACAACCCGCCGATACTGCTGCTGGACGAACCCAGCAGCAATATGGACAACCAGAGCGAATCGCACCTGCGCCGCCACCTGCGCACGGTGGTCGACGGCAAGACCCTCATTCTGGTGACGCATCGCACGGCGTTATTGGCACTGGTCGACCGCCTCATCGTGATCGACAACGGCCGCATCGTTGCAGACGGGCCCAAGGAACAGGTGGTCGACGCGCTGCGCGAAGGGCGTATTGGCAAGGCGGCGGAGGCGGCGTGATGGCAGGCAATGTTCGCAGTCGGGTCGCCGTTTCACGGATCGAGGCGGGGTGGGCGGACGCGACCGACGCGCTCGAGCTGCAAAGTGCGCGCGGCGCTCGCTCCCTCGTCTGGCTTTCGTTGCTGGCGGTCACCGCTTTGCTGGTCTGGGCCTATTTTGCGTATATCGATGAGATCGTGCGCGGCAGCGGCAAGGTTGTGCCCTCGCAGCAGGTGCAGGTAGTGCAGACTATGGACGGCGGGGTCGTGCAGGAGATTCTGGTGCGGGCCGGCGACGTGGTCGAGGAGGGTCAGGTGCTGGTGCGCATCGATCCCACCCGCTTTTCGTCGTCGCTGGGCGAAAACCGTGCCGAGCTCTTGAGTCTGGAAGCCAAGGCTGCCCGCCTTGAAGCGCTGGTGAGCGGGCAGCCATTCGAAGCCCCGGAACGGGTTCTTCTGGAGGCGCCGCAGATTGCCGACATGGAGCGGCGCATCTGGATGGCGCGCCACGATGAACTCGAGGCGGTGATCAAGCAGGCGGAAGACCAGCTCAAACAGCGCGAAGAAGAGCTGCGCGAAACGCAAGCCAATCGCGATCAGGCCGCCACCAGTTGCGGACTGACTTCGCGCGAATTGCAAGTGACGCGGCCCCTGCTCAAGAGTGGTGCCGTGTCGGAAGTGGACATTCTGCGCCTGCAACGCGACGTGGCGCGCTATTGCGGCGAACAGAAGGCGGCCGAGGCGCAGATCGACCGGCTGCATGCTGCAATCGAGGAAGCGCGCAGCAAACGGGTCGAGGCCGAGCTGAACGTGCGCAACGAGGCGGCGACTCAGCTTGCCGATACCCGTGCACGTCTGGCGGCCTTGCGCGAAACCCAGGTGGCGTTGCAAGACCGGGTGCGGCTGGCGGAAGTGCGTTCGCCCGTGCGCGGTACGGTACGTGTGCTGAACACCAATACGGTGGGCGGCGTGGTGCAGCCGGGGGATGCCATTCTGGATATCGTGCCCGCTGACGACACGTTGCTGCTGGAAACGCGGGTGCACCCGAAGGATATCGGGTTCCTGCACCCGGGTCAGACTGCCGAAGTGAAGTTCACCGCGTACGACTTCACGGTGTATGGCGGGCTGTCGGCGCACGTGGAGCAGATCAGCGCCGACACCATAACCGACGAGAAAGGCGACTCGTATTACATCGTCAAGGTGCGAACCGATGCCGCCCACGTTGCGCACGACATGCCGATCATTCCGGGCATGCTGGCCGACGTGCACATACTTACCGGCAAACGCACGGTGATGCAATTCCTGCTCAAGCCCATTTTGCGAGCGCGTTCCGATGCATTCACTGAACGTTGAAGCGCGAATGATTGTCGGCAAGGCCAATGTTTCAAAAAGAAACTAAAGCATAGAATCGAAGCGTGTTCCGAGGAGTGTATGCAAGCGCGTCCGGTATTGACGTTGACCCACGATGAGCATTTGTGGCGCCATTGGCGCCAGGTGCCGTCGTCGGACTGGCTGCCTGCATGGGGTCAATCATGGAAGGACGTGTCGCGCTGGCGGGAACGTGGACAGCGACTTGTCGTTGTCGATACCGGTCTGCCGGGTCTGCCTGCTCCCGATACCGAAAAATGGCAGGCTGCGGTGCGCGACCTCGATCTGCTGATGGCCAGCCTGAAGCACTCCGACGAACACGGACGCCAATTGCTGGTTGGCGGGGCAAAAGGATATGTCCATGCATATATGCCCCCCGAGGCGCTCGCAGTCGCGCTCAAGGCGGTGGCAAGCGGGGGCGTCTGGCTGGGGCCGACGCTGCTTGCGCGCCTGTTGCAACAGGTCGATCGTGGCGCTTCCGCCAACGGGGAACCCGCCTCGGTCTGGATGACGGGCCTGACGCCTCGAGAAATAGAAGTGGCCGAGCGAGCGGCGCGAGGCATGTCGAATCAGGCGATTGCCGACGAGCTGGGTATCACCGAACGAACCGTCAGAGCGCATGTTTCCGCAGTGTTCGAGAAGCTGGGCGTTTCCGATCGCCTGATGCTCGCACTGAAAGTGCATGGAATTTCGTCTTAGCACTGTTCAGGTAGTGAAGGTTTTTCCCCTTTTGCGCCCCGCGGTTCGGGGCGATTTTTTTTAGCACAAGGTTACTGGCGCACGCGCCAATGTTGCCGTTTGCAACCGCATCCTAGAATGCGGTGATATATGTGAACAAATGTGCGTATTTTGCAGCGCACAATCGAATTCCCGGAGTTTCTCATCGTGGCTACTACAGTACTGGTCGGGCAGGTTGATGGACAGGCATGGATGCGGACGCCAGACGGCGATCTGGTGCCGCTGATCGAAGGCATGCGTGTTCCGGCTGATGCCGAAATCGTCACCGCCCAAGACACCGCTGTGGAACTGATTGCAGACGGCCGCGATCCCATTGTGGTGGGCGGTGGGCGTGAGCTGGCGCTGGCGCGCGAGATGTTCACTTCCGACCCCAGCCCCGAATCGAACAGCATTCAAGACCTGGCAGACGCCGATGCCGAGCGCGTAATCGCTGCTCTTGAAGCTGGCCTTGATCCTTTCGAAGAACTTGAAGCCACGGCCGCCACGCGCATCAGCCGCGGCCTGTTTGGTGGTGGCCACACCGGCGGCGCGGCGTATACGCGTGTTCTGGAAGTTGTAGAGCCCATCTCGCCCTTGGTCTCGATTACGCCACAGAGGATTTTGACGGTAGTACTACAGACCTCACTGGCCCTATCGGTGCAGATGACGACGTAGATCCAGCTGTGGTACTGGCAGCCCCAGGCGCTGACGGCGCGCCGTCAGGCGAGCAGCCATCATTGCCGCAGGAAGGTGATGAGGCGGATGCTGATGCTGATGCTGATTCAGACGCTGATGCTGATGCTGATTCAGATGCCGACGCTGATTCGGATTCAGATGCCGATGCCGATGCTGACGCAGACGCTGATGCCGATGCTGATGCAGATGCAGATGCCGATGCTGATGCAGATGCAGATGCAGATGCAGATGCCGACGCCGACGCCGACGCAGATGCGGATTCAGACGGGGATTCTGATGGATCAGAAGAAGAGGAGGATCCGGGCTCGGGTGGTGCAGATGATGAGCAGCCACCTGCTGAAGGAACCCTCTCAATCGTGTTGAGCCTCGGCGATCCTACGGGTCATGTCCGACTTCCTGGTCACAATGAGCCGTTGTTCTCATGGAGCGGCGGCGGTGATGGGCTCGATGTGGAGGGCAATATTCGCTTGTTCACTGGCCAAGACGTTTACGGCCAGGGAGCGAACTCGGGCGGTGGAAACAACAAGCCACACAACGTCTTTGTCCTGACCGAGAATCCCGTTCCATCTGGCAACAATGGTGGAGGAAACGGTAAAGGTAACGGTAAAGGCAACGGCAACGGCAACGGGAACGGGAACGGCAACGGCAACGGCAACGGCGTGGCCGGCACCATAGACGGTACGGGTACGGGTCCTCAGGCCAAGCATTCGCACGACTTCATCGTGATCCAGTCGGGTGACACGGTTCGCGTGGACAAGTCGGACGGTAACGGCAAGGACATGCACGGCGTCATCGAACGCGCTGACGGAACGCTGATTGGTTTCAAGAATATTGAGGGCATCATCGATGCGGATGGTGCGCATGTGGCGGGTGCTATTGAAAGCTACATCGTGCGTGACCTGAACGTTTCGGTATCAGCTGAGCCGGCTGATGCGTACACCGTTGGCAATGTCACCTTGTCTCTGGAGTCTGAAGGCACTGTCACCCTCATCGGGGCGAATGGTCAGCCGCTGACGCCGGCAGATGATGGCACCTATCGCGTGTCCATCGAGGACCTGGATGGGCTGAAGATCGTATCGGCCCCCGGTAATGACGTGGCAGTTACGGCCAATGCCGTTGCAGAACCGGTGGGCGAGGGCGATTCACTCGAGGCGTCCGATTGGGTGTCGTCGGATCCTGATGCCACTGCTCCAGATTGGCATGACGACGTAGACTCACCCGAGGGGGTTGGGCAGCTGAGTACAGGTGAATTTGCTCAAAGCATGTCCGTCACGGGCTTCGAGGAAGAAGGCGAAGGTGGCGTTACGCTCGCCGGCTTGCTCGGCACCGGGGAAGAAGAACTCTTTGCGTTCAATGACCCATCCGGTTCCGATGCTGACGCTGATGCCGACATCGTCGAAACAGCGGACTCCGCCGATGAATCGGCCGATATGTTCGATGTGGAATCTGCAGCCAGCGAAGACGACGAACCCAGCCTCGGCGATATCCTCGACGACCTGGGCGACGATGATCTGACCGATCTGCTCGAACGCGTCGGCGAACAGCTCGACGCAGCGATCGACGAGTCTGCCGATGCTGAAAGTGATTCGGACGCAGCCGGCAATGACGCAGACGACAGCGACGCGCAGCCCGGCGACACGGCCTCCACAGCCTCGGTTGCCGAAACCGCTACCGAAGCGGCCGGCAAGGGCGGCGACAAGGGTGCGGACGCGAAGCCGTCCGACGCGGCAGCGGGCCCGGGCGCTGTTGATGTCGACACCTTCACGGCGCAGAACGAGATCATTCAGCAGATCGTTGATGCCGGCAAGCAGGGAGGGGATGGCAGTATCTAGAAGTGAGTCTGCCTTTCGGCTGGCAGCCTGCCGCCCGGTGCGCCGCGCGCGCACGGGCGGCGTTCAATTGGTAACATTGATGGCTGCATCCGTAGATTGGTGGAACCTGGTTTGCATTTCACAGCGCCTCGGTACGTCGCCCTATGCCTTGTGGTAGTTTTTGCTGCCTGGCTTGTCGTTGCGGGGCGCTCTGCGGCACTGCAGTTCAACCGTGCTACGCTCGTGCAGCATACGCGCACGCAGCACGGTGCTGCGGGTGCCCAGCGTGTCGAGCGTTGGCTGGCCATGCTCGAGCGCGCAGCATCCGAGCCCGATGTTCCGGCGCAGCTGGTCGTCGTCAATGCGTTCTGGAACCGTAACGTGCGCGAAGGTGTCGATGCGGCGATCTGGAAGCAGGAAGATTATTGGGCTACACCCCTTGAAACCCTGGGGCGCGGTATTGGCGACTGCGAGGATTTCGTGATCGGGAAATATTTTTCGCTGGTTCATCTAGGGGTGCCGCCCGATCGTCTGCGCCTGATCTACGTTCGTGCCCAGGTGGGTGGCGCAAGCATCGCGCACATGGTGCTGGGTTATTACACGCGCCCAGATGCCGAACCGCTCATCCTCGACAATCTGCGCGATTCGATTCAGTCCGCCGCACAGCGGCGCGATCTGACCCCCGTGTTCTCATTCAACGCCGATGGCGTGTACGTGGCCGGTGCGGCGCGCGCGTCCGTCGATCGCATTTCCCGGTGGCAGGGGCTGTTGCTGCGCATGCAGCAGGAAGGGTTTCAGCCATGAGCGTACGTTTAAGGGTTCTCCCCAGCGTACCGCTGGAATTTTCCCCTATGGGCCACTATGTTCGGTGTCATCGTGCGGGCGTTACAAGTTTTGTTACGCTTCGCTCATTGAATTTCCATTATGTCCCTGCTCAAGCAACTACTGATTAGCGTCTCCCTGGCAATTTGCGTCATTCTGGTGGGTACGCTCTGGTCCGGGCTCGATGGGGCCAGAAGTTACCTGAACACGCGCTTGCAGGTTGACGCCGAGAACGCGGCGTCTTCACTGGCGTTGTCGCTTTCCCAACCGCAGAATCAAGATCCGGTCACGCGCGATCTGCTCATCACTGCATTGTTTGACAGTGGCCAGTACCGCAGTATTGCGTTCACCACCACAAATGGTGAGGTGCAGGTACTGCGCGAGCGGGGTGTCGACGCGGGCAAGTCGGCAGTGCCCGCGTGGTTCGATGCCTGGCTGCCCATTCGGGCGCCCAGCGTGTCGCGTGCGGTCAGCGACGGCTGGAAGCAGATTGGCGAAATCACGGTCACGCCGGCCGACGCCCATGCGCGCGAAACCCTGTGGCGCATGGCGTATCAGGTATTGCTGCTGGTGTTGGGCGCCGGCGTTCTGTGGGCCGTCTTCGCCGTATTCCTCATTCGTTGGCTGCGCCGTGCGCTGCAGGAAGAAATTACCGCGCGGGTGCGCGCCATCGCCGAGGGCGATGAGCAGGGCGACGACGCGTCGGCGAGTGGCCCGCGCATCAAGGAACTTGCTCAGGTGAGCAATGTCATCGAATCGGTGCGTGAACGCGTGCGCGCCACGGCCGAAGAACAGCACCGCCAGATCGAAACACTGCAGCTCGAGCTGAACACCGACGAGGTTACGGGCGTGGCCAACCGCAAGTATTTCCTGAACGAGCTGCGCCGCACGCTGTTGATGCCCGAAGATGCGGGCGCACCGAATGCAGGCGGCCCGTATGGTCACGTACTCATATTCCGGCAGCGTGACCTTCCTGCCATCAACGCGCTGCACGATCGTCAGCAGACCGACGTCTGGCTGCGCACGGTGGGCGATACGGTCAGGCAGGTGCTCAAGGCCGCGCGCGACCCCTCGCGCCCCGAGCCGCAGCTGGCACGCCTGAACGGATCCGACTTTGCGGTGTTGCTTGCCGGCTACGACGGCCCCGACACCACCGATCTCATCCAGGCGCTGCGTCAGGCGCTCGATGCGCTGCGCATCCGTACGGCCGACGACCGCCTGTGCCGCTGGAGCTACGCGCTCACCGACTTCGTGCCCGGTTGTGACGTCGGCAAGGTGCTGGCCCGGCTCGATCACGGCCTGATGCGCGCCGAAAACGCCGGCCACGATGAAGTGGAGTACATGGCTTCGGCCGAATATCGCGCCACCACCCCGCGCGGCGGCCCCGGTGAAACCGCCTGGAAGACGCTGATCCGCGAGGGCCTGGAACAGGGCCGCCTCGAGCTTACGGTGCATGCCGACGCCTATCGCGACGACGACACGCCCGACCGCCATGAAGCTTTGCTGGTGCTGCGCGACGCTAAAGACCCGGGCTCGGTGATCTCCGGTTATCTGTTCATGCCGCCTGCCGTGCGGTTGGGGCTTTCGGGTGCCTGCGACCTGCGCGCGGTGGAACTGGGCATCCGGTGGGTGCGCGAGAATCCGGGCAGCCTTTCGCTGCGGGTGTCGCTGGCCTCCTTACTGCAGGCCGATTTCATGCCGCAGCTCGAACGCATACTTGCCAACGCCGAAGCCAGCCGCGACCAGCTCGAGCGTCTGGTCATAGAAATCGATGCACACGGTTTCGTGGCCTACCCCGATGAACTCGACGCCTTCTGCGCGCTGGCCGAAAAGGCCGGCGTGGGGGTGGGTGTGCGCCGTCTGGCCGAACAGCCGGCCGCGCTGCTGCGCCTGCACAAAGTCTCCATCCGCTACATCAAGCTGGGCGGCGACCTGATCTCGGGTCTGCTTGAAAGCCCGGGCGCCACCCAGCTGATCGCCGCCATCACCGAAGCGGCGATCGGCCAGGGGGTCAAGGTCTACGCGCACGACGTGCCCAATGCGCCCACGGCCGCCCTGTTGCTGGAATACGGCGTACTGCTTCCCGTCGCAGAAGACTTCACCCTCGACTCCGCCGAACTCGATGGCGCGTTTGTCGATAACTGACACATTGCCCACCCAACACTTGCCATCAACTTTCGTACGCGCTATTATTAGCATCTTGCCGAAATTTTAGTAGGCAGCGCATTGCATAAGTGGCCCGTTTTCAAACAGCGGGGCGCTCAGGCAAGATTTCAACCCAGGCTTTGCCGGGCCGGGCTCTTGGGCTCGCCAGGCAAGCTGGCGGGGCCAAGACTGGCTGCGTGGCGTCATCAATGGTGGTGGCGCATCGCGACTAAGTTGGAACAGGAAAAATCATGATCCAAATGCAGACCACGCTCGACGTGGCCGACAACACCGGTGCACGGTCGCTCATGTGCATCAAGGTGCTGGGCGGCTCGAAGCGCCGTTATGCCGCCATCGGTGACATCATCAAGGTGAGTGTCAAGGAAGCGGCCCCCCGCGGGCGCGTCAAAAAAGGCGAAATTTACAACGCAGTAGTGGTGCGTACCGCTAAGGGCGTTCGCCGTAAAGACGGCTCGCTGATCAAGTTCGGTGGCAACGCCGCCGTTCTCCTCAACGCCAAGCTGGAACCCATCGGCACGCGTATCTTCGGACCGGTCACGCGCGAGCTGCGTACCGAAAAGTTCATGAAGATCGTGTCGCTGGCTCCCGAAGTGCTGTAAGGAGCCCGAAATGCAAAAAATCCGCAAAGGCGACGAAGTCATCGTGCTGACCGGCCGCGACAAAAAGCGCCGTGGCACCGTGCTGGGCCGCGTTGGCACCGACCACGTGCTGGTCGAAGGCATCAATGTCGTCAAGAAGCACGTCAAGGGCAACCCCATGGCGGGTACCCCCGGCGGCATCATCGACAAGACCATGCCCATCCACATTTCCAATGTGGCGCTGTACAACCCGGCCACCGGCAAGGGCGACCGCGTCGGCATTCAGGTTGTCGACGGCAAGAAAGTCCGAATTTTCCGCTCCAACGGCGCCGTCGTTGGTGCGAAGGCGTAAGGGGCGTAGAACATGGCTCGTTTGCAAGAGTTTTATCACAGCAAGGTCGTTGGCGACCTGCAGGCCAAGTTTGGCTACAAGAGCGTGATGGAAGTGCCCCGCATTACCAAGATCACCCTCAACATGGGTGTGTCTGAGGCGGTGGCCGACCGCAAGGTCATCGAGCACGCTGTGGGCGATCTCACCAAGATCGCCGGCCAGAAGCCGGTTGTCACCAAGACCCGCAAGGCTATTGCCGGTTTCAAGATCCGTGAAGACTACCCGATCGGTTGCATGGTGACCCTGCGTGGCCGCCGCATGTACGAATTCCTCGACCGCCTGATCTCGGTCGCGCTGCCGCGCGTTCGTGACTTCCGTGGCGTGTCGGGCCGTGCATTCGATGGCCGTGGCAACTACAACATCGGGGTAAAGGAACAGATCATTTTCCCCGAAATCGAATACGACAAGATCGACGCTGTGCGTGGCATGAACATCAGCATCACCACCAGCGCGAAGACCGACGAGGAAGCCAAGGCCCTGCTGTCCGCCTTCCGCTTCCCGTTCCGCAACTAAGGGGCGATGACGTGGCAAAACTTTCCCTCATCAATCGCGATATCAAGCGCGCCAAGCTGGCCGAAAAGTACGCTCCCAAGCGTGCGGCCCTCAAGGCAATCATCAACGACCAGTCGAAGTCCGACGAAGAACGCTACCAGGCTCGTCTGGCGCTGCAAAAGCTGCCGCGCAATTCGAACCCCACTCGTCAGCGCAATCGTTGCATCGTAACCGGCCGTCCGCGCGGTGTTTTCAGCAAGTTTGGCCTCACCCGCCACAAATTGCGTGAAATGGCAATGCGCGGCGAAGTTCCGGGCATGACCAAGGCCAGCTGGTAGGAGAACCAAACATGAGCATGAGCGATCCCATCGCCGACATGTTGACCCGTGTGCGCAACGCGCAGCAGGTCAACAAAACGTCGGTCACCATGCCCTCCTCGAAGCTGAAGGCGGCCATTGCCGCCGTGCTGAAGGATGAAGGCTACATCGAAGACTTCAAGGTCAACGGCACCCAGGCCAAGCCTGAGCTCGAGATCACGCTGAAGTACTACGCCGGCCGCCCGGTCATCGAGCGCATCGACCGCGTCTCGCGTCCCGGTCTGCGTGTCTACAAGAGCGCCAAGGCCATTCCGCAAGTCATGAACGGCCTGGGCGTGGCTATCGTCTCGACCCCCCGTGGCGTCATGACCGATCGCAAGGCCCGCGCCACCGGCGTCGGCGGCGAAGTGCTGTGCTACGTGGCATAAGGAGGTCAATCACATGTCACGCATTGCTAAGTACCCCGTCGAGCTGCCCAAGGGCGTCGAAGCCACGATCAGCGCTGGCCAGATCGTCGTGAAGGGCCCCCTGGGCACCCTCACGCAGGAACTCTCCGGCGACGTGCACGTTCGCCAGGAAGACAATCAGCTTACCTTCACCGTCGCGAACGACTCGCGCCACGCTAAGGCCATGTCCGGCACCCTGCGTTCGCTGGTCAATAACATGGTCACGGGCGTCAGTCAGGGTTTCGAACGCCGCCTGAATCTGGTTGGCGTGGGTTTCCGTGCCCAGGTCCAGGGCGACGCGCTGAAGCTGCAACTCGGTTTCTCGCACGACATCGTGCACAAGCTGCCCGCAGGCGTTAAGGCCGAGTGCCCCAGCCAGACGGAAATCGTCCTCAAGGGCGCCAACAAGCAGGTGGTTGGCGAGGCTGCCGCGAAGATCCGTGCATATCGCAAGCCCGAGCCCTACAAGGGCAAGGGTGTGCGTTACGCCGATGAACGCGTCATTCTCAAAGAAACCAAGAAGAAGTAAGCGCACAGGCAAGGACGAATCATGGACAAAAAAATCTCCCGTTTGCGTCGTGCGATCGCAACCCGCCGGAAGATCTCCGAACTGCGCGTACATCGCCTGTCGGTGCACCGGTCGAACTCGCATATCTACGCAAGCATCATTTCGCCGGAAGGCGACCGGGTGCTGGTCAGCGCTTCCACGCTGGAACCCGAAGTGCGCAAAGAGCTGGCAGACCAGAAAAGCTCCAGCAGCAACGTTGCTGCTGCCGGGCTGATCGGCAAGCGCGTGGCCGAAAAGGCCAAGGCAGCCGGCATCGAGAAGGTCGCCTTCGACCGTTCGGGCTTCCGTTATCACGGCCGTGTCAAGGCGCTGGCCGAGGCCGCGCGTGAAGCCGGTCTGAAATTCTAAGCAAGGAATCGTCAAATGGCTAAAGCACAAGGCAAACACGCTGCCGACAAGGAAGACGACGGCCTGCGCGAGAAGATGATCGCGGTCAACCGCGTCAGCAAGGTTGTCAAGGGTGGTCGCACCATGAGCTTTGCGGCGCTGTCCGTGGTCGGTGACGGCGATGGCCGCATCGGCATGGGCAAGGGCAAGGCTCGCGAAGTTCCGGTGGCCGTTCAGAAGGCCATGGAACAGGCTCGCCGCGGTCTGTTCAAGGTGTCGCTCAAGAACGGCACGCTGCATCACTCCGTCGTCGGCAAGCACGGCGCCTCCACGGTGCTCATCTCGCCCGCCGCAGAAGGTACGGGCGTGATCGCCGGTGGCCCGATGCGCGCCATCTTCGAAGTAATGGGCGTGCGTAACGTCGTTGCCAAGAGCCTGGGCTCCAGCAACCCCTACAACATGGTCCGCGCAACCCTCAACGGTCTGCGCGCCTGCTCCACCCCCGCCGAAATCGCCGCCAAGCGTGGCAAGACGGTGGAAGAAATCCTGGGGTAAGTCATGGCACAGAAGCAAATCAAGGTTACGCTCGTGCGTTCCGTCATCGGCACCCGCAAAGACCATCGCGCCACCGTGCGTGGTCTGGGCCTGCGCCGTGTGAACAGCAGCCGCGTACTGGTCGATACGCCCGAGGTTCGCGGCATGATCCGCAAGGTCGACTACCTCGTCACCGTCTCGGAAGCCTAAAGGAATCAGCATGTCTGAAACTCAACTCAATACGCTGAAGCCGGCCGAAGGTGCCAAGCGTGCCCGCCGCCGCGTCGGTCGCGGCATCGGCTCCGGCTTTGGCAAGACTGCGGGCCGCGGTCACAAGGGTCAGAAGTCGCGTTCGGGCGGCTTCCACAAGGTCGGCTTCGAAGGCGGTCAAATGCCGCTGCAGCGCCGTCTGCCCAAGCGTGGCTTCACGTCTCTTGGAAAGCATCTCTACGCAGAAGTGCGCCTGTCCGATCTGCAACGTCTGCCCATCGAGGAAATCGATGTCCAGGCGCTCAAGCAGGCAGGCATCGTTGGCCAGGCGGTTCGTTACGCCAAGGTCATCAAGTCGGGTGAGCTCTCGCGCAAGGTCATCCTCAAGGGTGTCTCGGCCACGGCCGGTGCGCGCGCAGCGATCGAAGCAGCCGGCGGCTCGCTGGCTTGAATCGAGGGGCGACGGTGGCTAAAGCACAGGCAATGAGCAAATCGGGTCCGCGTTACGGCGATCTCAAGCGCCGTATCGTGTTCCTGATTCTCGCCCTGGTGGTCTATCGCATGGGCACCCACATTCCGGTGCCGGGCATCAATCCCGATGCGCTTTCCGATCTGTTCCAACAGAACCAGGGCGGTATCCTGGGCCTGTTCAACATGTTCTCGGGCGGCGCACTCGAACGATTCTCGGTGCTGGCCCTGGGCATCATGCCCTATATTTCCGCGTCCATCATCATGCAACTGATGGCGGTCGTGGTGCCCACCCTCGAGGCAATCAAGAAGGAAGGCGAGTCGGGTCGCCGCAAGATCACGCAGTACACGCGGTACTTCACGGTACTGCTTGCACTCGTGCAGGCGGTTGGCATTTCGGTGGCGCTCGAGTCGCAACCGGGCCTGGTCATCGACCCGGGCCTGCTCTTTCGCTTTACCACCATCGTCTCGCTGGTGACCGGCACGATGTTCCTGATGTGGCTTGGTGAGCAGATCACCGAGCGGGGCATGGGTAATGGTATTTCCATACTCATCTTCGCCGGGATCGTGGCTGGCTTGCCAAGCGCATTGGGCGGCATGCTCGATCTGGTTCGTACCGATTCCATGTCCGTGCTCTCGGCCTTGTTCGTGCTGGTGCTCGTGGTGGCCGTCACCTATCTGGTGGTGTTCGTCGAACGCGGCCAGCGCCGCATCACGGTGAACTACGCCAAGCGTCAGGTCGGCAACAAGATCTACGGCGGGCAATCGTCCCACCTGCCGTTGAAGCTGAACATGTCCGGCGTGATCCCGCCGATCTTCGCTTCGTCGATCATTCTGTTGCCCGCTACCGTGACCAGCTGGTTCTCCAGCAACCCCAGCATGCGCTGGCTGTCCGATCTGGCTGCTGCGCTCGCTCCGCGTCAGCCTCTGTATGTCACGCTTTTTGCGGCCCTGATCATCTTCTTCTGCTTTTTCTACACGGCGCTCGTCTTCAATAGCCGAGAAACCGCAGACAATCTGAAGAAGAGCGGTGCATTCGTTCCGGGAATCCGTCCGGGTGAACAAACGGCGCGCTATATCGACAAGATTCTGATGCGCCTGACCCTGGCCGGTGCCATCTACATCACGCTCGTGTGCTTGCTGCCCGAGTTCATGCAGATGCGCTGGAACGTGCCGTTCTATTTCGGCGGCACCTCATTGCTGATCATCGTGGTGGTGACCATGGACTTCATGGCGCAGGCCCAGGCCTACATGATGTCTCACCAGTACGACTCGCTGCTCAAGAAGGCCAACTTCAAGGGCGCGGGCCTGCCTATGCGGTAGAACACACATGGCAAAAGACGACGTCATTCAGATGCAGGGCGAAGTGCTGGAAAATCTGCCCAACGCAACTTTTCGCGTCAAGCTCGATAACGGGCACATCGTGCTCGGTCACATTTCGGGCAAGATGCGCATGCATTACATCCGGATTCTGCCGGGTGACAAGGTCACGGTCGAACTTACGCCGTACGACCTGTCCCGCGCCAGAATTGTTTTCCGCTCTAAATAGGCGGCCGGCTACAGGAAACTAGGAGTCAACCATGAAGGTAATGGCATCGGTAAAGCGGATCTGCCGCAACTGCAAGATCATCAAACGTCACGGCGTGGTGCGTGTCATTTGTACCGACCCTCGCCACAAGCAGCGTCAAGGCTAATGGCCGGCATCGCAACGCATTAAACAAGGAACAGTCATGGCCCGTATTGCTGGCATCAACATTCCGCCGCATCAACACGCCGAAATCGGACTCACCGCGATCTTCGGAATCGGTCGTTCGCGCGCTCGCAAGATCTGCGAAGCCGCGGGTATCGAATACTCCAAGAAAGTGAAAGACCTCACCGACGCCGAACTGGAACGCATTCGCGAACAGGTCGGCACCTTCACGGTCGAAGGCGACCTGCGCCGTGAAGTGCAGCTGTCGGTCAAGCGTCTGATCGATCTGGGAACCTATCGCGGCATGCGTCACCGCCGCGGCCTGCCCGTGCGTGGTCAGCGGACCCGCACCAACGCGCGCACCCGCAAGGGCCCGCGTCGCGCTGCTGCTTCCCTGAAGAAATAAAGGATAGACGATGGCAAAAGCATCCTCCGGCGGCGCTTCGCGCGTACGCAAGAAAGTCAAGAAGAGCGTTTCCGACGGCATTGCGCACGTCCACGCTTCTTTCAACAACACGATCATCACCATCACCGACCGTCAGGGCAACACCCTGGCCTGGGCAACGGCTGGCGGCGCAGGCTTCAAGGGCTCGCGCAAATCCACCCCGTTCGCGGCTCAGGTGGCTGCCGAGCAGGCTGGCCGCACGGCGATGGAATACGGCATCAAGACGCTCGACGTCAAGGTCAAGGGCCCCGGCCCCGGTCGTGAATCCTCGATCCGTTCGCTCAATGCCCTGGGCATCAAGATCACCAGTATTTCCGACGTGACGCCGCTGCCGCACAACGGCTGCCGTCCGCCCAAGCGTCGTCGCATTTAAGGGGAAGCATCTTGGCACGTTATATTGGACCCAAATGCAAGCTCTCGCGCCGCGAGGGCACCGATCTGTTTCTCAAGAGCGCCCGCCGCTCCATCGACTCGAAGTGCAAGTTCGAATCGAAGCCCGGTCAGCATGGCCGCACCTCGGGTGCGCGCACGTCCGACTTCGGTCTGCAACTGCGCGAAAAGCAGAAGCTCAAGCGCATGTACGGTGTGCTGGAAAAGCAGTTCCGCAAGTATTTCGCCGAGGCCGAGCGCCGTCGCGGCAATACCGGCGAAACGCTCATCCAGCTGCTCGAGTCGCGCCTCGATAACGTGGTGTACCGCATGGGCTTCGGCTCCACGCGCGCCGAAGCGCGTCAGCTGGTCAACCACCGCGCCATCGAAGTGAACGGCCGCACCGCCGACATCGCTTCCATGCTGCTCAAGGCGGGCGACGTGGTCGCCGTGCGCGAAAAGGCCAAGGGCCAGCTGCGCATCAAGGAAGCCCTCGATCTGGCCACCGGCCAGGGTCTGCCCCAGTGGGTCGAGGTCGACACCACCAAGCTGGTGGGTACCTTCAAGCAGGCACCGGATCGCGCTGACGTCGCACGCGACATCAACGAATCCATGGTCGTCGAGCTGTACTCGCGTTAAACCATTGCGCAACGGCGCCATTTCATGTGGTGCCGCGCTCTGCTCTCTCTGCCCGCCCGTGCATTGCGCCGTGGCGGGCTTTCCCGAAGATCAGCCTTATCGGTGTAACGAGCCGAGGGTATTGATAAAGGAACATACATGTCTCAGGGTTTTCTCAAGCCGCGCTCCATTGAAGTCGAACCGGTAAGCAAGAATCACGCAAAGGTGGTTATGGAGCCGTTCGAACGCGGCTACGGCCACACGCTGGGCAACGCCCTGCGGCGCATTCTGCTGTCGTCCATGACGGGCTATGCGCCTACCGAGGTGCAGATCACGGGTGTGGTTCACGAATACTCCACCCTGCCGGGCGTGCGCGAAGACGTCGTCGACATCCTGCTGAACCTCAAGGGTGTGGTGTTCAAACTGCACAACCGCGAAGAAGTCACGCTGACGCTGCGCCGTCAGGGCAGTGGCGTGGTCACGGCTGCCGACATCGATCTGCCTCACGACGTCGAGATCGTGAATCCCGATCACGTCATCGCCACCCTGACCGACGCGGGCAAGCTCGAAATGCAGATCAAGGTCGAACAGGGCCGCGGCTATGTGCCGGGCAACGTGCGTGCTCTGGCCGACGATCGCGCGCACACCATTGGCCGCATCATTCTCGATGCTTCGTACAGCCCCGTGCGTCGCGTCAGCTACGCCGTGGAAAGCGCCCGTGTCGAACAGCGTACTGACCTCGACAAGCTGGTGCTCGATATCGAAACCAACGGCGTGATCTCACCCGAGGAAGCGGTTCGCCAGGCGGCGCGCATCCTCATGGATCAGCTGTCGGTGTTTGCGGCCCTGGAAGGCGCCGACGAATCCTACGAGACACCCACCGGCGTCAAGCCGCAGATCGATCCGGTGCTGCTGCGTCCCGTCGACGACCTCGAACTCACGGTGCGTTCGGCCAATTGCCTCAAGGCCGAAAACATCTACTACATCGGCGACCTCATTCAGCGTACCGAAAACGAGTTGCTCAAGACCCCGAACCTGGGTCGCAAGTCGCTCAACGAAATCAAGGAAGTGCTGGCTGCACGTGGCCTGACTCTGGGCATGAAGCTCGAGAACTGGCCGCCCATGGGCCTCGAGCGTCCCTGATCGGTCGATTCAGGCCTGTGTCGGGCGAAAGCCCGCGCAGGCACATCCGGCCGGGCTGTCTGGCTTTGAAGCCGTTCAGCCCATGCTAAAATTGCTCGCTTTTTTTTCATTTCATTCAGAATCCGGTCCGCAGCCTGGCTGATAGAAGAACCGGACAACCGGCGGGAAACCGCCCCAAGATTCAAAGGAAATCACCATGCGTCACCGCAACGGTCTTCGCAAGCTCAATCGCACCAGCAGTCACCGTCTGGCCATGTTCCGCAACATGGCTGTATCGCTCATCACGCACGAAGGCATCAAGACCACGCTGCCCAAGGCCAAGGAACTGCGCCGCGTCGTTGAGCCGCTCATCACGCTCGCCAAAGAACCGACGCTGGCAAACCGCCGTCTGGCCTTTGCCCGCCTGCGCGACCGCGCTGCCGTCACCAAGCTGTTCGAAGAGCTGGGCCCGCGTTACCAGGCCCGCAACGGCGGCTACACCCGTGTGCTGAAGATGGGCTTCCGCCAGGGCGACAACGCCCCCATGGCCTACATGGAACTGGTCGACCGCCCGGAAGTCGAAGAAGCGGCTGAATAAGCACCCGACCGCAAGCGTGGCCGTGCGCCACGCCTAAGGTTTCAAGCAGTAGTTGAACCCCATTGTGATCCAGCGCAATGGGGTTTTTCTTTTGGGCCGCTAAAATGGTTGCCATTACAACCACTTGCGACTGACCTCATGGCAAACGACTCCATAGTGCAGGCCGGCAGCGGCGACGACGAGGTGGTGCTGGTACTCAGCAACGCGCCCGACATGCAGCTTGCCAAGCGCATTGCCCACATGCTGGTGGAAGAATACCTGGCCGCCTGCGTGAACCTTGGCGCACCCTGCCTGTCAATGTACATGTGGCAAGGCACGCTCGAGGGCACCGAAGAAATTCCGTTGCTCATGAAAACGACCCGCGGGCGCCTGCCGGCCCTCACGAAACGGTTCAGGCAATTGCATCCCTACGAAGTGCCCGAGCTCCTTGTCCTGCCGGTAACGGGCGGGCTGCACAGCTATATACAGTGGGTTCGCGACCAGACGCGGCAGCAACAATGACATCCAGGCCTTTTCTCTTTTCTCTACGCCACCGGCCCGCCCGCCTTTTTCTTCACGTTCTCTTTCTGCTTGCATTCGGCCTGCTTCTGGCCGCCGCGCCGCGCGCGCAAGACGAGTACCTCGACCCGGAGGACGCCTTTCGCTTTGCGGCGGCCGTCACCGCACCGGCCACCCTCGATCTTCACTACGCCGTGGCGCCCGAATACTACATGTATCGCGAGCGCTTTGAGCTCACTGCGCCCGACGGTGTCATCGCAGCCGTAACCTACCCTCCGGGGCTGGTGAAGTACGACCCCACGTTCGAAAAAGACATGGAGGTCTATTACGGTGAGGTCACCGTGCGGGTCACGCTGGCCCAAGGCGAGGCGGCGCAGCCCTTGGCGCGTGGCGAACCGCTCACGCTGGCCATTACCAGCCAGGGCTGCGCCGATGCGGGCCTGTGTTACCCGCCCGAAACACGGGAACTGCAGCTCACCCTCGGCACTGACGGTGCGTGGAGCGTGGCGGGCACAGGGGTCACGGCCAGCGTACCGGAACCGCTGCAAGTGGTGCTGGGCGGCGACGGCAAGCCGCTGAATGGCGCACGCGCAGCCGCCCAGGCGGGCGCGCTCAACCCCTTCGATTTTTCCGACACCGGGCTGGCCGACTGGCTGCAGGGTGCCGGGTGGTTCCAGGTCGTGGGCCTGTGCCTGCTGCTGGGCCTGCTGCTGGCCTTCACCCCCTGCGTGCTGCCCATGGTGCCCATCCTCATGGCGGTCATCGCCGGCCAGCGCCCGGCTACGCAGGCCCTGTCGCGCAGCCGTGGCCTCGCGCTGGCCGCCGTCTTCGTTCTGGGCATGTCGCTGGTGTACACCGCGCTGGGCATGGCCGCCGGTTTGCTCGGTGCGGGGCTCATGATCTGGTTGCAGACCCCCTGGGTACTGGCCACCTTTGCACTGCTGCTGGCCGTGCTGGGCCTGTCGATGTTCGATGTGTTCACCCTGCAGGCCCCCACGGCCATGCAAACGGCCCTGAATGCACGGTTGAACCGCATCCCCGGCGGCCGTTACGGCGGTGTGTTCATCATGGGCATGCTGTCCGCGCTCATCGTCGGCCCGTGTGTGGCGGCCCCCCTGGCGGGTGTGCTGCTCTTCATCTCGCAAACGGGAGACGTGGCGCTGGGCGGCTCGGCGCTGTTTGCGCTTGCCTGGGGCTCAGGCGTGCCGTTGCTGTTGCTGGGTGCCTCGTCGGGCGCATTGCTGCCGCGGGCCGGGGCATGGATGAACGGCGTGAAATGGGCGTTCGGCATGCTGCTGTTCGCCACGGCCTGGTGGATGCTGGCATCGCTGCTGCCCCTGTGGGTGGTGCTGCTGGGGTGGGTGGTGCTGGCGGTTTGCAGTGCGGTCATGCTCGGTGCGTTCGAGCCGCTGCCTCAGGGTGCGAACGCGGGGCGCCATGTGCTCAAGGCCATCGGGCTGGTTCTTGCAGCGTGGGCGCTGCTCATGCTGGTGGGCATGGCCGGTGGCGGGCGTGACCCTTTGCGGCCGCTGGCGCCTTTCACGGGCGCATCGGGCGTGGCCGCCCCGGCCACCGGGCCGGTGGCCGGCGCTGCCGATACCGCCGCAGCCGTCAAGCGCCGTTTTGTGCAGGTGAATTCGGTTGCCGAGCTCGACGCCGCCCTGGCGCAAAGCAGCCAGCCGGTCATGCTCGATTTCTACGCCGACTGGTGCGTGTCGTGCATCGAGATGGAACGCTTCACCTTCAGCGACCGCGACGTGGCACGCAAGCTCGACAGCTTCCTGCTGCTGCAGGCCGACGTCACGGCCAACACGCCCGAGCACCGCGCGCTGCTCAAGCGATTTCGCCTGTTCGGGCCGCCCGGAATCATCTTCTTCGATACCCGGGGGCGTGAGCTCGACGTGCGCGTAGTGGGTTTTCAGAATGCCGAGCGCTTCGGCAAGGCGCTCGACACGGTGTTGCAGAATGCAGCGGCGCTGCAGCCTGCGCCGGCCGCGCCGCGAGGCGCGCCGCAACCAGGGCCTGCTGCGCCCGACAGTGCGCGGGCCGGCATGACCGGCGCCGCCCTGGGCTTGCCGCTGGCCCGTGCCGACACGCCCGCTGCGCCGGGTGCCGCCGTTGGGGCGCCTGCCGCCTCAGCGCGGCTGTCGCAGCAGCTTCGCGGCTTCGATGGCGAAATAGGTGAGAATGCCGTCGCCGCCGGCGCGCTTGAAGGCCAGCAATGATTCCATCATGACCTTGTCGTGGTCGAGCCAGCCGTTGGCCGACGCGGCCTTGATCATGGCGTACTCGCCACTGACCTGATACGCGAAGGTGGGCATGCCGAACGCCAGTTTCACGTCGCGCAACACGTCGAGGTAGGGCATGCCGGGCTTGACCATGACCATGTCGGCGCCTTCGCGGATGTCGGCCGCCACTTCGCGCAGTGCCTCGGCGCGGTTGGCCGGGTCCATCTGGTAAGTGGCCTTGTTCGATTTGCCCAGGTTTGTCGCCGAGCCGACCGCGTCGCGGAACGGCCCGTAGAACGCGCTGGCATACTTGGCCGAATAGGCCATGATGCGGGTGTGAATGAAACCGTTGGCGTCGAGCGCGCGGCGCAGGGCGCCCACGCGGCCGTCCATCATGTCGCTGGGTGCCACGATATCGACGCCGGCCTGCGCCTGTGCCAGGGCCTGGCGCACCAGCACCTCGACCGTCGGCTCGTTCAACACGTAGCCGGTGTCGTCGATGATGCCGTCTTGCCCGTGGCTGGTGTACGGATCGAGCGCCACGTCGGTGAGAATGCCCAGTTCGGGAAAGCGTGTCTTCAGTTCGCGCACCGCCCGCGGCATCAGGCCGTCGGGGTTGGCGGCTTCGATGCCGTCGGGTGTCTTGAGGTGGCTTTCGATGGCGGGGAACAGCGACAGCACCGGTATGCCCAGTTCGAGGCACTGTTCGGCCACGGGCAGCAGCGCGTCGATCGACAGGCGCTCGACGCCCGGCATCGAAGGCACCGGCTGATGTACGCCCGTGCCTTCGACGATGAATACGGGGTAGATGAGGTCGTCTGTGGTGAGCGTGTGCTCGCGTACCAGACGGCGGGTGAAGTCGTCGTGACGGTTGCGCCGTGGCCGTGCGGCGGGAAAATCGGCCTGGGGCAGAAATGCGGTCATCTTGGCTCCGGTACCCGGCCGGGGGCCGGGAAAACGATTACGGTACGATCTGTGGCGAGATCCAGTTCACGATCTGGGCGGTGGCTTCGTCGATGCCGATGCGCTGGGTCGCGGAAAAGGCCACGGCGTTCAGCCTGCCCAGATCGGCAAGTTCTTTCTTGACTTCGGCAATGGCGCGCACGCGCTGGCCGTAAGGCAGTTTGTCGGCCTTGGTGAGCAGCGCGAGCACGGGTATTTTGCGGGGCGCCAGCCAGTCGACCAGACGCCGGTCGAGAGCGGTGACGCCGCGGCGGATGTCGATGAGCAGCACCACGCCGGCCAGCGAGGGCCGGTCGCGCAGATAGCTGCCCAGCACGTCGGCCCATTCCTCGCGCGCCGACTGCGCCACCGAGGCATAGCCGTAGCCCGGCAGGTCGACCAGATACCCCAGTACGGCATCCGGGTCGAGCGGATCGGGAATGCCGAACATGTTGATCAGCCGCGTGCGCCCGGGTGTTTTGCTGGAAAACGCAAGGCGGCGCTGGTTGGTGAGCACGTTCAGCGCCGAGGATTTGCCTGCGTTCGAGCGACCCACGAAGCACACTTCGGGCCCGGTGGGCGGGGGAAGCTGGTCGAGCCGCGCGGCCGAGGTGGTGAAGCGGGCACGATGAAGAATGGACACGGTCTGGCCTGTGACAGTAGTTTTCAAACCCTATTGTATAATCGTGTGTTTGAAAACTCATGATTCACGCTGCCACGCCTGGTCGGGCCGGCTGGGTCACGGGCTCAAACTATAAAACGTGGCGCCAATGGTGCCGGGTCGAATTCGCGATCGTCGAGGTCTTCATGAAGCGTATGCTTTCCAGATTGGTTATTGCCAGCGGTGTGCTGCTCGGCACTTGCGCAGTTCCCGTCAGCCAGGCCGCCGAGCCCGGCGCAAAGCCTGATTTGGCCAAAGGTGAACAACTCTACGTGAATGGCGACGTGGCGCGTGGCGTCATTTCCTGTGCCAGCTGTCACGGTGAAGCCGGCAACAGCATCATTCCCATCAATCCCAACATCGCTGCGCAGCCGTACGAATACCTCGTCAAGCAGCTGCTCGACTTCAAGCCCAAGGGCGATCACCCGCCCCTGCGCAACGGCGCCGACGGCGCGCCGTCGCTCATGGCGCCCATGGCCGCCCCGCTTACCGATGAAGACATCCGCAATCTGGCGTACTACCTGTCGGTGCAGCCGCTGAATCCCGAAACGGCGGCGTCGGCCACCAACGAAGAAACCATGGAACGCGGCCAGACGATCTGGCGCGGCGGTATCGCTTCGCGTGGCGTGCCGGCCTGTGCAGGCTGCC
Organism: Yanghanlia caeni; assembly: GCA_030733815.1. Lineage (GTDB taxonomy): Bacteria > Pseudomonadota > Gammaproteobacteria > Burkholderiales > Burkholderiaceae_B > Yanghanlia > Yanghanlia caeni. Next base: position 69,467 of record JAUZQE010000001.1, on the reverse strand, counting down.
ACTCGCCCAACGGCATGGGCCTGCCCGGCAAGTATCCGCGCGTGGCCGGTCAGCATCCCGACTACATTGCCGATCAGCTTCGCCTGTTCCGCAGCGGCGATCGCGCCAACAGCACCGAAATGTTCGAAATCGCCGATCGCATGTCCGATCGCGACATCGCAGCGGTGGCCGATTACGCGGCTGGCCTGCGCTAAAAACAGGCAGGCGGCGCCTGCGCGTCGCCATAAAAGCCAAAAGGTTTGAGCTTAAACAAACTTGAACCACGTGGCGGCGGTCAACCGGCTGCCCGACACATTAGAATTGGGGGGTATGCCGCAAGGGCTGCCCCCTTTTTTCATGAAGTGCGATCCGTGACCACCATGCCTTCCCCGCGCCACCTTACGGCCGACCTGCTCGAGCTGCTCGGCTCGATGCGCTTTGCCGTCAGCCTGCTGATGTTCATCTGCGTGGCCAGCGTGATCGGCACGGTGCTGGTGCAGAACCAGCCCCCCAACACGTACTTTGATCAGTTCGGCCCCTTCTGGTATGCCGTGTTCGACACGTTCTCCATCTGGCATGTGTACAACAGCTGGTGGTTTCTCGTGATCATGGCGTTTCTGGTGGTGTCCACCACCATCTGCGTCATCCGCAACACGCCGCGCTTCATCAAAGACGCCCGCTCGTTTCGCGAACACGTGCGTGGCAGCAGCCTGCGCGCCTTTCATCATCGTGTGGAAGGCGCCATGCCCGTGGCGCCGGCCGAGGCGCTGGCGCGCGTGCAGCCATGGCTGCGCAGCAACGGCTACAAATGGAAGCTGCGTCACGACGGCGACAGCATCATGCTGGCGGCCAAGAAGGGCGGGGCGAACCGCCTGGGTTACATCTTTGCGCACGTTGCCATCGTCGTGATCTGCGTAGGCGGGCTGCTCGACAGCGAACTGCCCGTGCGCATGCAGGTGTGGCTGTTCGACAAAGCACCCGTTACCGAAAACATGCTGATTTCGCAGGTGCCCGAAAGCGGCCGCCTCTCGCCGGCCAACCCCAGCTTTCGCGCCAACATGCTGGTGCCGGAAGGGGGCACGGCAAGCAACGGCCTGATCAGCGTGGGCAACGGCATCCTGGTGCAACCCCTGCCCTTCAGCCTGCACCTCAAAGACTTTGTCGTCGAGTATTACTCCACGGGCATGCCCAGCAGCTTTCGCAGCGTGGTCGAAGTCATCGACCACGAATCAGGTCACCGGTTCGAGCGCAACATCGAAGTCAACGAACCGCTGCGCTACAAGGGCGTCACCGTGTACCAGTCGAGCTTCGACGATGGCGGCAGCACCGTCACGTTGCTGGGTCATCCCTTGCGTGGCGCCACCAGCCGGCCCTTCGAAGTCAATGGCATCGTTGGCAACCGTAGCGAAATCACCGTGAACGAGGGCGGGCGCGAAACGCCGCTCACCGTCGAATTCACCGGCCTGCGGGTCATCAACGTGGAAGACCTGGGCAGCGGCGAGCCGCAGCCCAAAGCCGTAATCGACCACGTCGCTTCGGTCAGCGGCAGCGCCGCCGCCGCCACCAACGAGAACCTGCGCAACGTGGGGCCCAGCGTGCAGTACCGCATCATCGGGGCCGACGGCCAGGCGTTTGAATACACCAACTATATGCTGCCCATGGAACTGGACGGCAGTCGGGTGCTGCTTGCGGGCATTCGCGAATCCGCCGCCGTGCCGTTTCGCTATATCCGCATTCCGGTCGATGACAACGACTCGGTCAACGAATTCATGTCGCTGCGTGCAGCGCTGGCCGATCCGGCGCTGCTCAACCTGGCGGCGCTGCGCTTTGCCGAAAAGAACGCCACCGAACGGGTGGACGCGGGGCTGCTGCAGAAGGCGGCCGCGGGTGCCCTTGAAACCTTTTACCGCGAAGGCTTTGATGGGATACTGGGCAACGTGCCGGAAGCCGATCACGAAAAGGTGCTCGGGTTTGCCGTACCCATGATCCAGCTCACGCTTTCCGAACTGCGCGACATCGTTCGGGTGCGCGAAGGGCTGCCCCCCATAGCGCAGGAAGGGCAGGGCATGCTCGACGGGCAGCAATGGGTGCAGATGGCGTTGCTTGCGCTGGCGAACCTGCCCGACTACCCCGCGCCGGTTTTCCTCACGCTCAGCGCCTTCGAACAGAAGGAAGCCAGCGTGTTTCAGGTGGCGCGCAGCCCCGGCAAGAACACGGTATACCTGGGCAGCCTGTTCCTGATCATCGGCGTGTTTGCCATGTTCTACGTGCGTGATCGGCGCATCTGGATCTGGGTGCGGCCGGTGCAGGGCGGCAGCGAACTGCTTGCGGCCATGACGTCGCAGCGGCGCAACCTCGATTTCAACCAGGAATTCGATCGCTTCAAAGGCGCGTTCCAGCGTCTTGTAACCTGATAGAGGCCAATATGTCAGAGACCATGACTTCACCTGGCGCGGCAATGTGGGAACACGATATGTCTGCCAGCGGCGACGCCCGCGGGCAGCGCGGCCGGCCAGACTGGACCGACGCTGCGTATTTCGTTCTGCTGGGTCTGGGTGTCGTGTACGCGCTCACGCAGTACCCGCAGGCCATGGATATCTACGAAAAGGCCATTCTGGTCGGCGCGGTGCCCCTGCTGGTCTGGATGGGCTGGCTGTGGCGCCCCCTGCGCACCCTGACCGTGGTGTCGGGCCTGGCGGCGCTGCTGGCCATCTGGCTGTACAGCGCCGGCGGCGGCCTGCATCAGGGCGATATCACGCGCGCCGAATCGGTGTTTCTTCTGAAGTACCTGCTGTCGTCGCAGTCGGCCATTCTCTGGATGTGCGCACTGTTCGTGCTGGCCACGCTGTCGTACTGGGTCGGCTATGTCAGCAGCACGGCTGCGTGGCTGGGGTCGGGCCTGACATGGGCGGCCGTCTATGCCGGCACCATCGGCATGCTGGTGCGCTGGCGCGAAGGCCATCTGCTGGGCCCCGACATCGGGCATATTCCCGTCAGCAACCTGTACGAAGTGTTCGTGATGTTCGCGGTGATCACGGCGCTGTTTTACCTGTACTACGAACGCCGCTACGCCACGCGCGCGCTGGGCGGTTTCGTGCTGCTGGTGGTCAGTTCTGCCGTCATCTTCCTGCTGTGGTATTCGATTACGCGCGATGCCTATCAGATTCAGCCGCTCGTGCCGGCACTGAAAAGCTGGTGGATGAAGCTGCACGTGCCGGCCAACTTCATCGGCTACGGCACCTTCGCGCTGGCGGCCATGGTGGGCTTCGCGTATCTGGTCAAGGAACACAGTGAAACCGTCTCGCGCAAGCGTCTCATTCCGCTGTTCCTGCTGGGCGCCATCATGTGCGCCGAACCCTTCATGTTCGGTTCGCGCCAGGTCTCGGCCACCTGGATGCTATACTTCGGCGGCGGCGCGCTGGTGGTGGGTGCCATTCTTGCGCTGCGTGGCCCCATCGGCCGTCATCTGCCCTCGCTCGAGGTGCTTGACGACATCATGTACCGCGCCATTGCGGTGGGCTTTGCGTTCTTCACCGTGGCCACCATTCTGGGCGCACTGTGGGCGGCAGATGCCTGGGGCACCTACTGGCAGTGGGATCCAAAAGAAACCTGGGCGCTGATCGTCTGGCTGAACTACGCGGCCTGGCTGCACATGCGGCTCATGAAGGGCCTGCGCGGCACCATGGCCGCCTACTGGGCGCTGGGCGGCCTGCTGATCACCAGCTTTGCCTTCCTGGGCGTCAACATGTTCCTGTCGGGCCTGCACTCGTACGGCGAACTGTAAGCGTGCGCCAGCGCAGCTGGCCCCATACCCAAATGCGAACGCCCGTTGCAGCGATGCAGCGGGCGTTTTGCCAGAGGTGTGCGGTATGGCGGGTGTGCGTGTCGCGGTAAATGGAACCGCAGGGATGCGTTTCAGGATCGGGGGCGGGGCTCAGCGGCGCGAGCGCGGTTGCGAGTGGCGGCTGATGTAGGCGAGCGTGTCGGCGTTGGTGACCAGGTCTGAAACGTACTCGGCGTCGAGAATTTCCATGGGTGTCAGCGCCGCGCTCACCGCGTAGCCCTGCACGTAATCGACACCCATTTCGCGCAGCACTTCCAGCGCGTGCACGTCTTCCACCCACTCGGCAATAATGAACATGCCCAGGTTCTGCGCCAGTTCGACGATGGTGCGCACGATGGCGGTGTTGGTTTCGTTGGCCAGCATGTCGCGCACAAGCGTGCCGTCGATCTTGATGGCATCGGCGCCCAGCTGCTTGAGGTAACTGAACGAGGTATAGCCGGCCCCGAAGTCGTCGAGCGCAATGCGCACGCCCATGGCCTTGAGCCGCGTGATGAGTTCGCGCGTGCGCTCGAGGTTCTGCAGCGCAACGCCTTCGGTGATCTCGACGCACAGTTTGCGTGAAAGCTGCGGGTAGCGGCCCAGCAGGTGGAAGAGGTTGTCGATGAACTTGTCGTTGTTCAGCGATACGCCGCTCAGGTTCACGTTGACGAACTGGGTCTTGCGCAGGCGGTCGCCGTGCTTGAGCAGCCATTCCAGCGTGGCCGAGAACACCCACTTGTCGATGATCGTGATCGTGCCGCTTTCTTCAGCGCCGCTGACGATCTTGCCGGTGGGTATGAGCCTGCCGTGGGTGTCGCGTACGCGCAGAAGAATTTCGAAGTTCAGGCTGTCGTCGCAGTTCTTGAGCGCCATGATGGGCTGCATCTCGAGGTACAGGCCCTTGGGCGAGTCGCCGCCTTCCAGCTGATCGAACAGGCGCAGCTCTTCGGTGTGCGCCTGCAGCTCGCTGGAATCGTGTTCGTACACCACCACATCCTGATGCTGCTTGCGGGCGTCGCGGCAGGCGCGCGTGGCCGCCGAGATCGCGGCCGCGACTGTCATGCCGTGGTGGATTTCGACCACGCCGATGGCCGAACGGATATGGAAGTGGCGCTGCCCCACCTGGTACGACGCCTCGTTCAGTTCGCCGATGATGCGCTGTGCGGTGCTGCGCGCTTCAGAGATGGTCATGTTGGGGAACAGAATGATGAACTCGTCGCTGCCCATGCGCCCCATAGCCTGGTCTTCGGTAAGAATGCGGCGCAGCCGTTCCGTGACCTGCTTGAGGATTTCGTCGCCCGCCGTGTGCCCGAACAGGCCGTTGATGCGCTTGAAATGGTCGAGATCCATGTAGGCGAGTGAGCACGGCGCATTGGTTTCGATCATCTGTCGCAGCGCTTCATCGAGCTTCTTTTCGATGCCGCGCCGGTTCAGCGCCTGCGTAAGCGGGTCGTTGTCGACCATGCCGCGCAGTTCGTTCATGGCGCGCGTGCGTGCGGTGATATCTTGCAGCGACCCTTCCACGTGTTCACCGGCCAGTGCCGCCCGCAGCGCGAAATGGCGCGGCTGGCGAGTGGCCGGATCGCGCTCGTTCAAAAGAATGTCGGTGTCTTTGCCATCGAGCGTGTCGCGCGCCACCGCTTCCCACTGTTGCGGGGGAAAGAGATCGTGCCAGTACAGCGTGTCGTTCTTGTGCTCATGCAACGCCAGCATGTCGCGCAGCACCGCGTTCATGCGCAGGAAGCGCCCGTCGGCATCGAGGGTGAACAGGCCCAGCGGCGCCACGGCATAGCCCGTGACGAGTTCGGTTTGCGCACGCATGCGCTGGCGCTGGCCTTCGCGAATGATGCCGCCCACCGCCAGGGCGACCATTAGATTCGACAGCAGCAGGGCCAGTACGCTGCTGAAGGAATCGAGCAGTTCTTCCTGCCCGATGAGGGTGAGCACCACACCGGCAAGGCTCACGGTAAGCGCGACGGCCAGCGACAGCAGGCGCCACGAGAACACGCGCTGCTGCGGCTGGCGGACGAGTTTGCGACGCAGCAGCAGCAGGCCGGCCACCAGACCGAACGCCCAGATCAGCCCGCTCAGCAGGCTGAAGACGGGCCATGGCAGAACGAACGCGGCGGCCAGCTGCGCCACACCCAGCCATTGCAGCGCACGTGACAGGCCGGGGTGGCGGCTGCTGGTGGGCCGGAACAGCTGCGTGAACAGGGTGTACGTGACCAGGAAGTAGGCGGCCAGCGTGAGCTTGCGCAGGAGCTCTTGCCAGTCGGGCGGCAGGGCGTAGCCGAGCCACTGGCTGTCCCACCTCAGGGCGTAGGCGCCCAGGCGCAGGTTGCCGATCAGCCAGGCGCCCAGCAGAAGGAACACCCATTCGCGGTTGCGCAAGGCAATGATGGTAAGGAAAAGTGCAAGGGTGACAATGCCGCCGTTGAGTAGGGCGATGCCGCGGTGAAAGCGGTCGGAGGCGATGCGCAGATCGGGGATGGTCCAGACTTCGGTGCTGAAGACGGTGGGTTTGCCATATTCGGCCCGGCACAGCAGGGTGTCGAACGACGAACCCGCCTGGTCGTCGTTGTGGCCCAGCATGAGCGCGTTGCCCAGGCGGCTGGTGCGCATGGCGCCGCTGGCGGCGCGACCCTGCACACTGCCGATGACCTGGAGGGTGTCGGGCCGCCAGCAGGTGATGGATTCGGCGTCGCGCGCCGGGAAATCGATGGCGGCCGGTTGCAGCTGGGCCTGTTGCGGCAGGTTGATGAGCAGCCACGCTCCGTTATGCAGTTCGACCCGCTGCTGCTGCGGCACGGTTTGCAGCGCAGCCAGTGCTTCGCGCGGCCCGGCGTGACCCGCCGCGAGCGGCAGGCTGCGGAACGAGAGCGACGCCCCGCTGGTGGAAGGGTACAGCGGCGCAAACCCCGTGATGGCGACTATGGAAAACAGCAGGATCGCAAGCGGAACCACCCACAAAGAAAAGAGGTAGATGCCGCTACGACGCACGACGCGCAGTTTTTCAAGAAGCTTAGACGGGGTGGCGTCTAGGGCCTTCATAACGAGGTCGACCTGTTCCTTTTGGGTGGGCCTTGCAGCGCATCATACTGAAGACGCATGCCGGTCGACTGAAAGATTCGGTCTTGTGATCGACGGGACCCGCTTTGTTGCAGACAGCAGTGTTCACAGTTCACTGGACAATTTCCGGGACTACTCATGTTTAACGGCCCACTTCAGGAATTCTTTACCGGAAGCGGCTGCGTGCTTTCCCTGTGAGTGCTTACCCTTGCGGCAGCACACGCTCGCTGGCGAACAGGCTTTCGATGGTTTCGCGCGGGCGCACCACGTGAACTGCACCGCCGTCGACCATGACCTCGGCCGCGCGCGGTCGCGAGTTGTACTGGCTCGACATGGTGAAGGCGTAGGCACCGGCCGACATCACGGCCAGCAGGTCGCCCTGGTGCAGTTCGAGGCGCCGGTCGCGCGCCAGCCAGTCGCCGCTTTCGCAGATGGGGCCCACGATGTCGTAGGTGGGGGTGGCGTCGGTGACGGGCCGTGGGTCGACGGCCTCGACCCCATGCCATGCGTCGTAAAGCGTGGGGCGCAGCAGATCGTTCATGGCGGCGTCGACGATCGCAAAGTTCTTGGCATCGGAATGCTTGAGGTACTGCACCTCAGTGAGCAGCACGCCGGCGTTGCCCACCAGCGAGCGCCCCGGTTCGAGCACCAGTTCAAGGTCCCCCAGCCCCGCTTGATCGAGCCGCTTGAACACCTGCTCGAACAGCACTACCGGTTCGATGACCTGTTCGTTGGTGTAGCGGATGCCGATGCCGCCGCCCAGGTCGAGATGGCGCAGGTGGATGCCTTCCGACTGCAGTGCCAGAATCAGCTCGATGAGTTTGTCGAGCGCGTCGAGGTAGGGCGCGGCCTCGGTAATCTGCGAACCGATGTGGCAATCGACCCCCACCACCTCGAGCCCGGGCAGCTGCATGGCGCGACGGTAGACTTCGGGCGCCCGCTCGATGGCGATGCCGAATTTGTTTTCCTTGAGGCCCGTTGAAATGTAGGGGTGGGTCTGCGCATCGACGTCGGGGTTCACCCGCAGCGACACCGGTGCGATGCGCCCGCCGGTGGAAGCCACCTGAGCCAGGCGTTCGAGTTCCGGTTCCGATTCGACGTTGAAGCACTTGACTCCCGCGTCGAGCGCAGCGCGCATCTCCCACGCCTGCTTGCCCACGCCGGAGAACACGACTTTGCCCGGGTCGCCGCCTGCGGCCAATACGCGGGCGAGTTCGCCCCCCGATACGATATCGAACCCGGAGCCCAGCCGGCTGAATTCGTTGAGCACCGCAAGGTTGGAATTGGCCTTCATGCCGAAGCACACCAGCGCCTTGCGCCCTGCAAGCGCCCGGGCGTAGGCGCCCCATGCGTCGTGCAGTGCGGCACGCGAATACACGTACAGCGGGGTGCCGAACTCGCGGGCGAGCTTTGCGAGCGAAACGTCTTCGGCATGCAGAGTGCCGTTCTTGAACTGAAAACGGGGTGCAACGGTCATGATGTGTTCAGCGGATCAGTTGGGGGATGTGGGCGGTGCGGCCTCGTGGCCGGGGGGTTCGGTAAGGGAGGCCGGCGGGTCTTCGGGTGGCGGCAGATACAGCGGCCCCTTGTAGCCACAGGCCGCAAGGCCGCCGGCCAGCACAAGGCCGCCCAGCAGGCGTGCGCTGCCACGTAGCAGCGGTGTGGCGGTGAGTGTCATGGCGCAATGCTCCGGTTGTCGTGCATGGATACATGGTAAACGAAAAAAACCGCAGCCAAAGCGGAGGCTTTGCTGCGGTATGAACCCGGCCTGGCCCGGTACGGGTGCGGTGATTAGAACGGTATCGGGTCGGCGTGCCGGTGGCGTTCTTCGGTGCCTGCGCGCAACTGGTTCAGCAGGTCGGTGATGCCGTCGCCAAAACTGCCGCCGCCGGGGCCCAGCAGTGCGTCGCTGGGTGCGGGCAGCCCCACACGCGCCACGGCCTGGCCGGGCGGGTATTCAGCGAAGTAGAAGTCGCCGTTGATGCGGTTCAGCCCGGGCGGGGGGGGCGGAACCGGTGCTTCGGGCACGTCTTTCAGTGCATGGCGCATGTACTCGATCCAGATCGGCAGCGCCAGCCCGCCACCTGTTTCGCTGCCGCCCAGCGAGCGCGGCTGGTCGTAGCCCATCCACACCACGCCCACGGTGGCCGGGGTGAAGCCGGCAAACCAGGCGTCGTGCGAATCGTTGGTGGTACCGGTTTTGCCGCCAATGTCGTTGCGCTTGAGTTCGCGGTGGGCACGGGCCCCCGTGCCCGAGGTGGCCACCCCGCGCAGCATGTCGTTCATGACATAGGCCGTGCGGGCGTCGATGACGCGGGCGGCGGCGTCGCCGGCCACCACCGGCTTGGCCTGCATGATGACCTTGCCGGTGCTGTCAGTGACCCGGTCGATGATGTAGGGCGGCACGCGGTAGCCGCCATTGGCGAAGACGGCGTAAGCGCTGGCCAGCTGCAGTGGCGTGACGCTGCCCGCGCCCAGTGCCAGTGGCAGCACGGGCGGCTGGCGCTCGCGGTCGAAACCGAAGCGCACCAGATAATCTTGTACGTACTTCGGGCCCACCGCCTGCATGATGCGGATCGACACCATGTTGCGCGACTTGTACAGCCCCTGGCGCATGGTGAGCATGGGTTCGTAGGTGTTGCCGTAGTTCTTCGGTGTCCATGGCTTCGACCCTGTTTGCTGGGCCGTGAGCACGAAGGGCTCGTCGGAAATCTGCGTGGCGGGTGTCAGCCCCTTTTCGAGCGAGGCGGCGTAAATGAACGGCTTGAACGCAGAGCCCGGCTGGCGCCAGGCCTGGGTGACCCGGTTGAAGTTGCCGTCCTGGAAGTGGAAGCCGCCCACCAGCGCCTGAATCGCGCCGTCTTGCGGGCGCAGCGCCACCAGTGCCGCCTGCACGGTGGGTTTGTTGATCACTTCCCAGTAATCGCCGTTCTGGTGCAGGTACACCACCGAGCCGCGGCGGATGCGCACCTTGTCATCGGCATTTTTCACCAGCCCGCGCGCCACTACCTTGAGGGCGCGCTTGTCGGTGACTTCGATGATTTGCTGCGCGGTACGTGCCACCACGATCTTGGTGGGGCTGGCCGACAGCACCACGCCGGTAAGCAGATCGTCGTTGTCGGGATGGCGCTCTTGCAGCTCGTCGAGAATCGCGTCGAGCCGCGCGTGATCGGACTCGATGCCCTCGGGCAGCTCGATGTTTTCTTCCGGGCCCGGGTAGCGAGCACGGCGCGTGAGGTTCAGAATGCCTTCGCGCACCGCCTGGTAGGCCACTTCCTGATCTTCGGAATTTACGGTGGTGTAGACGTTGAAGCCGCGCGAATACACGTCGTCTTGATAGACGTTGTACAGCAGCTGGCGGGCCAGTTCGGCCACGTATTCGCCATGGACGGCATAGCCGCCTGCGGGCGTGCCGGGCGCCGAGCGCAGCACGATCTCCTGGTTCACGGCCTGTTCGTACTCTTCCTGCGTGAGATACCCCAGCGACAGCATGCGGCCCAGCACGTACAGCTGGCGCGAACGCGCCCGCTCGAAGTTCGCAATGGGGTTGAAACGCGAAGGAGCCTTGGGAATGCCGGCCAGCATCGCGGCTTCGGCCGGGGTCACTTCCCACAGCTGCTTGCCGAAGTAGGTGCGCGAGGCCGCAGCAAAGCCGTAGGCGCGGTGCCCCAGATAGATCTGATTCATGTACAGGTCGAGAATCTGATCTTTGGTGAGCGTGGCTTCGATCTTGAAGGTCAGCAGCAGTTCGTAGAACTTGCGGGTGTACGTTTTTTCAGACGACAGATAGAAGTTGCGGGCCACCTGCATGGTGATCGTGCTGGCGCCCTGCGACTTGGCCATGGTGGTGAGATTGGCGAGCGCCGCACGTGCCACGCCCTTCCAGTCGATGCCGCCGTGCTGGTAAAAGTTGTCGTCTTCGGCTGCTAGAATGGCCGCTTTCATGACGTCGGGAATTTCGTCGAAGCGCAGCACGTTGCGCCGCTCTTCGCCAAACTCGCCAATCAGCACGTTGTCGGCCGTATAAATGCGCAGCGGCACGCGGGGCCGGTAGTCGATCATGGCGCTGAGGTCGGGCAGGTTGGGCCAGGCAAGCGCCAGCGCGAGCGAGCCAAGCAGCACGCCCGAAAGCCCCAGGCCCGCCGCCAGAACCGTGGCCTTCAGAAGGAAGCGGCTCAGCCACGAGCGGGAAGTGGCGTTTTCAGAGGAAGAAGGAGTATCGGTGCTCATCAGGGGCGATTTTAAGGCTTACGCCGGCTGTTCCTGAATGGGCGCACCGGCTACGTGTAACAGGATCATGCGTTACAGACGGGATTTTCGCAGACAGGGGGTTGCGCGCCCTAAAAAGGATGCTCTGAACAATCCACCCGAATTATTCAGAGCATTCTTAACAGGTGATAATACACAAATGAGCGAAGTTTTACTTTCCGCCGCCCACGATTCCGCTGCTGATCCCGGCCCGCAGACCACGCGCCTGCCGTACCGCGCACCCGTATTCCTGGTGGGAATGATGGGTGCGGGCAAGACCACAATTGGCCGTGGCCTGGCGCGCGCGCTGGGCCGCGAGTTCCGCGACCTCGATCACGAGATCGAATCGCGCTGCGGTGTACGCATCGCGCACATATTCGACATCGAGGGCGAGGAAGGGTTCCGCAAACGCGAACGGCTGGTGCTCGACGAATGTTCGGCTCTGCCGGGTATCGTGCTGGCCACGGGCGGCGGGGCGGTGCTGGCGCCCGAAAATCGCGAGCGTCTCAAGAATCGCGGCGTGGTGGTGTACCTGCGGGCCACGCCCGAAGAGCTGTATCGCCGCGTGGCCCGCGATCGCAACCGGCCGTTGTTGCAAACGCCCGACCCGCAGGCGCGCATACGTGAACTCGTGGCGGCGCGCGAACCGTTTTACGACGAGGTGGCCGACATCGTGTTCGACACCGGCAGCATGCCCGTGCCGCAAGTGGTCAAGGCGCTGCTGCCATTGCTGCAGAACCACGAGGTAAAGGAATGACGCAATGACGCTGGTGAACGTGACCACCCCGGGTGGCAACTACCCCATTCATATACAAAGCGGCCGGCTCGGCGCCCTCGATACGGCCATTCCGGCCGATGCCACCGCCATCGCACTGGTCAGCAACGCCACCGTACTGGCCAGGTATGGCCAGCGGGTGCGCCAGGCCCTTGGCCGCACCGGCAAGCCGCTGGTCGAGGTGGTGCTGCCCGACGGCGAGGCGCATAAAACGTGGCAGTCGCTCAACATGATTTTTGACGAACTGTTACAAAATACGCTTGACCGGAAGGCCGTACTTGTTGCTTTTGGGGGAGGCGTCATTGGCGACATGGGCGGTTTTGCCGCCGCCTGCTACATGCGGGGCATCCGTTTCATTCAGGTGCCCACCACACTGCTGGCGCAGGTCGATTCGTCAGTGGGGGGCAAGACCGCCATCAATCACCCCCTGGGCAAGAACATGATCGGCGCGTTCCATCAGCCCATTTCCGTCGAAATCGACCCCGCCGTGCTGGCCACGCTGCCGCCGCGCGAAATTTCCGCGGGGCTGGCCGAAGTCGTGAAGTACGGCCTGATCATCGACGCGCCGTTCTTCGAATGGTGTGAACGCAATGCCGGCGCGTTGCGCGCACTTGAACCGCAGGTGCTCACCTATGCCATACAGCGGTCGTGCGAACTCAAGGCGCACGTGGTGTCGCAGGACGAGCGCGAAAGCGGGCTGCGCGCCATTCTGAATCTGGGTCACACGTTCGGCCACGCCATCGAAGCCGGCCTGGGCTACGGCGCCTGGCTGCACGGCGAAGCGGTAGGCTGCGGCATGGTGCAGGCCGCCGAACTGTCGGCCGACCTGCTGGGCTTTCCGCGCGCAGACGTCGAACGCGTCCGGAGCCTGATCGAAGCCATCGGGTGCCCGACCGTGGCACCCGACCTGGGCCGCGACCGCTGGGTCAGGCTCATGGGCAACGACAAAAAGGTACAGGGCGGCAGCTTGCGCTTCGTACTCATGCCGCGCATTGGGGAAGCCGTCTGTACAGACGTCGATGCCGCCGCGCTCGACGCGGTATTCCAGCGCACGGTCGGCGCGGGGGTGTAGGCCATGCAGAACCTTGCCCCCTACGCGTGCGATCCGGGCCGCAGCCGCGGCCGCCTTCATCACGAAGCGCCGCCGCAGGGGCGCAACGAGTTCCAGCGCGACCGCGACCGCATCGTGCATTGCAAGGCTTTCAGGCTGCTCGAATACAAAACCCAGGTCTTCATCAACCACGAAGGCGACCTGTTTCGCACCCGGCTCACGCACAGCCTGGAGGTGGCGCAGATCGCCCGCACGCTGGCGCGCAACCTGCGCCTGCACGAAGACCTGATCGAGGCCATTGCGCTCGCGCATGACCTGGGGCACACCCCCTTTGGTCATGCCGGGCAAGACGAGCTCAACGACTGCATGCGCGAGCTGGCCCCCGAGGCCGGCGGCTTCGAACACAATCTGCAGAGTCTGCGTGTGGTCGATTCGCTGGAAGAACGCTATGCCGAGTTCAACGGCCTGAATCTGTGCTACGAAACGCGTGAAGGCATTCTGAAGCATTGCTCGCGCCGCAACGCCGAGCGCCTGGGCGAATTGGGGCGGCGCTTTCTGGAAGGACGTCAGCCCTCGCTCGAAGCCCAGCTCACCAACCTGGCCGACGAAATCGCCTACAACAATCACGATATCGACGACGGCCTGCGTTCGGGCCTCATCACGCTCGAGCAGCTGCTGGAAGTGCGCATTTTCGCCCGGCACCACGAAATCGTGACGCAGCGCTACGGCGCGCTGGAAAAGCGCCGTCTCATCGGCGAGATCATCCGCAGCATGATCAACACCCTGGTCACCGATCTCACGCAGACCACGCTCGAGCGCCTGCGCGAACACCGGCCCGAGTCCGTCGACGACGTGCGCGCAGCGCCCGCGCTCGCGGCGTTCTCATCTGAACTGCGCGCCGAAGCCGACGAACTCAAGCGGTTTCTGATGCGCAACCTGTACCGGCACCCCAAGGTCATGCGCATGACCCGCAAGGCGCGCCAGATCGTGCGCGAACTCTTCATTGCCTTTCATGAAGACCCACGCCTGCTGTCGGCCGACTACCGGCGCGACGATCCGGCCGCTCAGGCGCGTGCCATTGCCGACTACATTGCCGGCATGACCGACCGCTACGCGATCAGCGAGCACCGTAACCTGTATCAGATGTAGTCGGCGGTGCGCTGAACACGTCCCCACGGCACCGGCACCCCCACGTTCGGGCGGTCTGCTGCGTGCGCATTACCCAGATCATTCCTGGCGTGCCAGCAGCGGTGCCAGATAACGGCCGGTGTGGCTCTGCGGGCACGCGGCAATGTCTTCGGGCGTGCCCTGCGCCACGATGCGCCCGCCGTCGTTGCCGCCTTCCGGGCCCAGGTCGACCACCCAGTCGGCTGTTTTGATGACGTCGAGGTTGTGCTCGATGACCACCACGGTATTGCCTGCGGCCACCAGCTTGCGCAGCACTTCCAACAGCAGCGAGATATCTTGAAAATGCAGCCCCGTGGTGGGTTCGTCGAGTATGTAGAGCGTGCGCCCCGTGCTGCGCCGTGAAAGTTCCTGCGAAAGCTTCACGCGCTGCGCCTCGCCGCCCGACAGCGTAGTGGCGCTCTGGCCCAGTCGCAGGTATGAAAGCCCCACGTCCATCAGCGTGTTCAGCTTGCGGGCGATCGCGGGCACCGAGCTGAAGTAGGTCAGAGCCTGCTCCACGGTGAGATCGAGCACTTCGCTGATGTTGCGCCCGCGGTAGCGGATTTCGAGCGTTTCGCGGTTGTAGCGTTTGCCCTTGCATACATCGCAATCCACATACATGTCGGGCAGAAAGTGCATCTCGACCTTCACCACGCCGTCGCCCTGACAGGCCTCGCAGCGCCCGCCGCGTACGTTGAAGGAAAAGCGCCCCGGGTCGTAGCCGCGCGCCCGCGCCTCGGGCACGCCCGCGAACAGCTCGCGTATGGGTGTGAACATGCCGGTGTAAGTGGCCGGATTGCTGCGCGGCGTGCGCCCGATCGGGCTCTGGTCGACCGTGATGATCTTGTCGAAGTGCTCCAGCCCTTCAAGGCTGTCGTAGGGGGCCGGCTCGGTCTGGGCGCGATGCAGGCTGCGGGCCACCGCAGCGGCCAGCGTGTCGTTCACCAGGGTCGACTTTCCTGAACCCGACACGCCCGTGATGCACACCAGGCGCCCTGCGGGAATGGCGAGATCGACCGACTGCAGGTTGTTGCCCCGCGCGCCGTTCAGACGCAGCCACGCCTGGTCGTCGGCCAGTGGGCGGCGCGCCGGAATCTCGATGCGCTTGCGTCCGCTCAGGTACGCGCCGGTGAGTGAATCGGGATTGGCCGCGATGGCTTCGGGCGGGCCCGATGCCACCACCTCGCCGCCGTGCTCGCCCGCGCCCGGCCCCATGTCGAGTACGAAATCGGCCGCGCGGATCATGTCTTCGTCGTGTTCGACCACGATCACGCTGTTGCCCAGGTCGCGCAGGTGCTGCAGCGTCTGGATCAGGCGGTCGTTGTCGCGCTGGTGCAGGCCGATCGACGGTTCGTCGAGCACGTACATCACGCCGGTCAGGCCCGAACCGATCTGGCTGGCAAGCCGGATGCGCTGCGCTTCGCCCCCGGAGATCGTGTCGGCGCTGCGATCGAGCGACAGGTACGACAGCCCCACGTTGTTCAGAAAGCGCAGGCGCGTGACGATCTCGCGAATGATGCGATCGGCCACTTCCTTGCGCGCGCCCTGCAGCGTGAGCGCCTCGAACCATTCCAGGCAGGCCTGTAGCGACAGCGCTTCGACCTCGTAGATGGCCTGGCCGCGGCGCTGCTGGTGGCGCGGTTCGTCTCCGATCAGTACGTGGCGCGCTTCGGTACGCAGGCGCGAGCCCTCGCATTCCGGGCAGACCTTGGTGTGGCGCAGCTTGCCCAGTTCCTCGCGCACCGCGCTGGAATCCGTTTCGCGCCAGCGGCGTTCCAGGTTGGGAATCACCCCTTCGAACGGGTGCTTCTTGACCGTGCTGCGGCCCTTCTCGTTGATGTACAGAAACGGAATCTCTTCATCGCCCGAGCCGTACAGCACGCACTGGCGGATGTGTTCGGGCAGCGCCTCGAACGGGGTTTCGAGGTCGAAGCCGTAGTGCGCGGCCAGGCTGGTGAGCAGCGTGTGCGTGAAGGCATTGCGCTTGTCCCAGCCCGCAATGGCGCCGCTTGCGAGACTCAGCTCGGGGAAGGCGACGATGCGCCGCGGGTCGAAGACCTCGACGCTGCCCAGACCGTCGCAGGCCGGGCAGGCCCCGGCCGGATTGTTGAAACTGAACAGCCGGGGTTCCATTTCGGTGAGGCTGTGGTGGCAGACCGGGCAGGCATAGTGGCTGGAAAACGGGTGCTCGCGCCCGCCGTCCATTTCCAGAGCAATCGCCCGCCCGTCAGCAAGCCGCAGCGCCGTCTCGAAGCTTTCGCTGAGCCGCTGCTTAACCTCGGGGCGTACGCGCAGCCGGTCGACCACCACGTCGACATCGTGTTTTTCGTTCTTCTTGAGTGGCCCGGCTTCCTCGATGGGCAGCATCTGGCCGTCGACACGCAGGCGCACGTAACCCTGCGCCTGCAAGGCGGCGAACTCGTCATCGAAGCTGCCCTTGCGGCCGCGCGCCACCGGCGCCAGGATCGCCACACGGCTCTCGGGCGCCCACGACAGCACGCCGTCGACCATCTGCGCCACGCTTTGTGCCTGCAGCGGCAGGCCGTGTTCGGGGCAATAGGGGGTTCCGACCCGCGCGTACAATAGGCGCAGGTAATCGTGGATTTCGGTAATGGTGCCCACGGTGGAACGCGGGTTGTGGCCCGCGGCCTTCTGCTCGATGGAAATCGCCGGCGACAGGCCCTCGATCAGGTCGACGTCCGGCTTGCTCATCAGCTGCAGAAACTGCCGGGCGTAGGCCGAAAGGCTTTCCACGTAGCGGCGCTGCCCCTCGGCATACAGGGTGTCGAACGCCAGCGACGACTTCCCGGAACCCGAAAGCCCGGTTACTACCACCAGCCTGTGCCTGGGCAGATCGATGGAGACGTTCTTCAGATTGTGCGTGCGCGCGCCACGAATGCGAATGGCTTCCATCCTTGAGCTATGCCTACGTTTTCCTATGGCCAACTTGCTACTATAGCGCGCAGTGCATTTCCCAGACTCCGAGAGTACGCCTACATGACCCAGGCCGCAGCACGCGCCGACACGCCACAACGGCTCAAACTCACCGCCACCGAACGCCGCGCCAGCATCATGCTGGCTTTGCTGTTTGCCTCGCGCATGCTGGGGCTGTTTCTGCTCACACCGGTGTTCGCGGTGGCGGCCCAGGCCATTCCCGGCGGTAACGATGCCACCCGCGTGGGGCTGGCGCTGGGCGCCTACGGGCTCACGCAGGCGTTCATGCAGATTCCGCTGGGCATGGCGTCCGACCGCTACGGGCGTCGCCTCGTCATCGTGGCGGGCATGGTGTTGTTCGTCGTGGGCGGCATCGTGTGCGCGCTGGCGGAAAACGTGAACTGGATCATCGCGGGGCGCACCCTGCAGGGGCTTGGTGCGGTGTCGGCGGCCATTACCGCCTGGGTGGCCGACGCCACGCGCCCCGAGGTGCGCACCCGGGCCATGGCCATGGTGGGGGCCTCGATCGGGCTGTCGTTTGCGGCCTCGCTGGTGCTTTCGCCCATGCTGGTGGGCGCGTTCGGGCTGTCGGGCCTGTTCTGGGTGATCAGCCTGCTGGGCTTCGTGTGCCTGCTGATCGCCGCCTTTGCCGTGCCCACGGTGCCGCGCCAGGATGAAGACATCGTGCAGGCACGGGCGCGCGACGTACTCGGCCACCTCGATCTGCTGCGCCTGAACTTTGGCGTGTTTGTGTTGCACGGCGTGCTGATGGCATTGTTCATCGTCATGCCCGGGCTGCTGGCGCGGCTGGGCGGCT
Organism: Yanghanlia caeni; assembly: GCA_030733815.1. Taxonomy (GTDB): domain Bacteria; phylum Pseudomonadota; class Gammaproteobacteria; order Burkholderiales; family Burkholderiaceae_B; genus Yanghanlia; species Yanghanlia caeni. The sequence goes on along the minus strand of JAUZQE010000001.1, from coordinate 51,604 downwards.
ACGACACCGGCAGCCTCTGGAAGGTGTACCTGCCCGTCATCGGCCTGTCGTTCGTGGCCATGGTGCCGGCGGTGTTCTATACGGAAACGCGCCGCGTGCACAAGCGGGCGCTCGAAGCCTCGGTGCTGGGCATGGCGCTGGTGCTTGCCCTCATGCCGGGTTTCAGCGATTCGTTTGCGGCACTCTTCACCCTGCTGGTGTTGTTCTTCGTGGCGTTCAACATTCTCGAGGCCCTGCAGCCCTCGCTGGTGTCGCGTGTGGCGCCGCCCGCGTACAAGGGGCTGGCACTGGGTTTCTACAATACTGCGCAGTCGCTGGGGGTGTTCGCGGGCGGCGTACTGGGCGGCGTGCTGGCGGCGCGCGGCAGTGTGCCGGCCGTCTTCTGGGTGGCCGCCGCGCTCACGGCGCTGTGGTTGCTGGTAGCCCTGGGCATGCGACCCGTGCCCGATGCAGGACAATCCCGTCAGTCGCATTGATTACGCATGATGGTGTCGCCCATGGGGGTGATGCACGATAATCATGCAGGAACCCTTCTTTCATACAGGTGCAAAACATGGCCTCCGTCAACAAAGTCATTCTTATCGGCAACCTGGGGCGCGACCCCGAAGTGCGCTACAGCCCCGATGGCGTGGCGATCTGCAACATTTCGCTGGCCACCACTTCCACATGGAAGGATCGCGCCACGGGCGAACGGCGCGAGGAAACCGAGTGGCACCGCGTGGTGTTCTACAACCGTCTGGCTGAAATCGCGGGCGAATACCTGCGCAAGGGCCGGGCCGTCTATGTTGAAGGCCGCATCAAAACGCGCAAGTGGCAAGACAAGGAAACCGGGCAAGACCGCTATTCCACCGAAATCGTGGCTGAACAGATGCAAATGCTGGGCGGGCGCGGCGACGACATGGGCGGCGGCGACTTCAACCAGGCCCCCGCGCGCGCCCCGCAGCAGCGCCCGGCACAGGCGGCTGCGCCGCAGCGCCCCGCCTCACAGGAACCCACCAACCTGGCCGATCTCGACGACGACATTCCGTTCTAGGCTTGGGCCGCCGCCCTGCGGCACGGGTAGCGACGGTACGCAATGCTCGATTCCGTAACCAGGCGTCGTATCGACGCCTGCCGCGACATCCTCGTCGGCAAGGTGCCCGACCCGAAGGCACAGGTCGAGCAGATCACCATTGCGCTGATCTACAAGTTCATGCACGACATGGACAGCGAGGCCGAGGCCCGGGGTGGCCGGCGCAGCTTCTTTGCCGGTGAGTTCCAGCGCCATGCCTGGCCGCAGCTGCTTGATGCCGGCCTGAGCGGGCGCCAGGTGCTGAGCCGTTATGCCGAGGCGATTCGGCACATGAATCGCAATCCCGGCATCCCGCCGCTGTTTCAGAAGATCTTCAGAAACGCCTACCTGCCGTATCGCGATCCCGCGACGTTGCGCCGCTTTTTGCAGGCCATCGACGGGTTCGTCTACGATCATTCCGAGCGCCTGGGTGACGCATTCGAGTACCTGCTGGCGGTGCTGGGCAGTCAGGGCGACGCGGGGCAGTTCCGTACGCCGCGTCATCTCATCGACTTCATGGTTCAGGTGCTCGACCCCCGCAAGCACGAGGTGATTCTCGACCCGGCATGTGGAACGGCGGGCTTTCTCATTGCGTCGTACCGGCACATTCTGGGCAGCAACGGTCACCGGCTCACGCCCGACGAGCGCCGGCAATTGAACGCGCAGCTGCGCGGCTACGATATCTCGCCCGACATGGTGCGCCTTTCCCTGTTGACATCCTCCCCAGCCTGAAGGCCGGAGATTCCTACGGCGCTCAGGGGCGGCATTGAGCAGCCCTGAGTCGCTTCGGTGGGTTCCTGGGCCGAGTGCGCAACCGCTGCTCGTATCTCCACAGGCGTTACTTCCGGCATGCCCTGCCGTAGGCTGCCTTGGTTGTCGGCAGCAATGCCATTATAGGACGGCTGCGCCGTCCGCGCTATCCTTCCCCGCCCTGAACGGCGGAGCTTGTCGCGCACCGGGGTCAACATGTATTTGCACGGCTTGCCCGAGCCGTGCATCAGGGAATACGACACGCTCACCTCCGAAGAAAGGTGGGGCGAGCAGGCCGACGTGATCCTTGCAAATCCCCCTTTCATGTCGCCACGGGGTGGTATTCGGCCGCACGCGCGGTTTGCGGTGCAGTCGCGGCGCTCGGAAGTGCTGTTCGTCGATTACATTGCCGGGCACCTCAGCCCCAACGGGCGTGCCGCCATCGTGGTGCCCGAAGGCATCGTCTTTCAGAATCAGGCTGCGCACCGCGAGCTGCGGCGCATGCTGGTGCAGACCAGCCTGATGGCCGTAATTTCATTGCCTGCCGGCGTCTTCAATCCGTACAGCGGGGTGAAGACGTCGATCCTCGTTCTCGACAAGCGGCGTGCCCCCCGTTGCGGCGAAATCCTCTTCATCAGGGTCAGGAACGATGGTTTCGACCTGGGGTTGCAGCGCCGGCCCATCGAACGCAACGATCTGCCGGTGGTCCTGCGCGTGCTGCGGCAGTTCCTGGGGCAGGGGCGGGTTGACCCGCCAGCCGGGCTCGAGGTGCTGGCTGTGGGGCGTGACCGCATCTGTGATGACGACGAGTGCAGCCTGAGTGCCGACCGGTATCACGAGGTGTGTGCCCTGCACACCGCGTATCCGGTCGTGCGGGTGTCGCAGGTGGTTCGCAGCATTGCCCCTCCCGCGAAGATTCCGCGCTGGGCGTACCTGGAAGCCGGCCGCTTTCCCGTCATTGATCAGTCGCGCGAGGCGGTGGCGGGCTGGACAAACGATGAACAGGCACTGGTGCATCCGGCCAAGCCGCTGGTGGTTTTTGGCGACCACACCTGCGCGGTAAAGCGGGTGACACAGCCGTTCGCGCAAGGGGCCGACGGCATCCGCATACTCGAGACGGCCGACGCGCTTCTGCCCGACTTCCTGTACTGGTGCCTGCGGTTGCGACCTTTGGCGCCCGATGGCTACAAACGGCATTTTTCCCGCCTGCGGCGCTACTGCCTGCCTCTGCCGCCGCTCGATGTTCAGCGCGACGTGGTGCGCGAAATCGAAAGTTATCAGAACGTGATCGAGGGCGCGCGGCGGGTGGTGCAGCACTACATGCCCCGCATCGTCATCGATCCCGCCTGGCCGCTGTGCCCCATTAAAGAGGTGGCCCGGGTGACGGGCGGCTACGGTTTCCCCGTTGCACACCAGGGGCGCCAGGGCATGCCGTATCCCTTTCTGAAGGTCAGCGACATGAACCTGCCGGGCAATGAACTGCGCATTACCGTGCAGAATCATACGGTCGATGCCGACGCCCTTGCCGCCATGGGCGCGCGCACCTTCCCGGCCGGAACCGTCATCTTTCCCAAAACCGGCGCGGCCATCGCCACGAACAAGAAGCGCATGCTGAGCCGCGAGGCCACGTTCGACAACAACGTCATGGGCCTCGTGCCCGACACGCGCCGGCTGTTGCCGGAATACCTGCTGTACTGGCTGCTTTCCTTTGACCTTTCCACGTGGGCAAGTGGCGCTCGCCCGCCCTCGATGCGCAAGCGCACCGTGGAAGAGCACCTGTTGCCGGTGCCCGAACTGTCCGTTCAACGGCGGGTCGTGAAAGAAATCGAGGCCGAACGACGCCTGGTTGAAGCCAACCGCGCGCTCATCGTGCGCTTCGAGGCGAAGGCGAGCCAGGCGCTGGCGCGCATCTGGGCCGAAAGCGAGTAAACCGGCAGCCACGCGGGCAGGGCGCGGCGAAATCGCTTGCCGCCAGGTTCCGGGCGTCACTGCCGTGTGACACAGGGCGCATCGCGCTCAATGTACGAAACCATGAGCCAGAAGGAGCTCGACGAGCTCGCCTCGACTTCGCGCAAGGGCAAGCCCGAGCACGTCGACGACAAGAGCGCCGGCAAATCCGGGAAGCGCGGCAGCGATTCGGGAAAACGCCATTCGGGCACCAAAAGCGGCAAATGAGTCGCGGCGCGGGGCGCGACGAAGCAGATTTTTTCTTGTAGCAAGAACCCGGTTTCTGAATAATCGGAAGAACGCCATTCCCCCTGCAAAGGAGCTGCCCATGACGAAACCGCCCGCGATCGGGCGCGCGCTGCGCGCCGAGTACGACAGCCTGCTGCCGCCATTGAAGCTGGGGCGGCGCGACTTTTTGGCCACCACGCTGGCGGCGGGGTTCGCAGCCGCCGCCGGCCCCGTGGTTGCCCAAACCGCCATCACCACCGAAGCCAGCGGCCTGACCGCCGGGGCCGTGCGCATTCCCGTGGAAGGCGGCTCCATTCCCGCCTACCGGGCGATGCCGGAAGGGGCCACCGAGGCCCCGGTGATTCTGGTCGTTCAGGAAATTTTCGGCGTGCATGCCTACATTCAGGACGTGTGCCGCCGGCTCGCGCATGAAGGCTACCTGGCGCTTGCGCCGGAACTGTACGTGCGCCAGGGCGAGGTGTCGCGTTACACCGAAATTTCGCGGCTGCTGAGCGAGGTGGTCAGCAAGGTGCCCGACGAACAGGTTCTGGCCGACCTCGATGCGGCGGTGACCTGGGCCGGCCGTAACGGCGGCAACGTCAATCGTCTGGGCATCACCGGTTTCTGCTGGGGCGGGCGAGTGGTGTGGCTGTACGCTGCCCACAACCCACGCCTCAAGGCCGGTGTGGCGTGGTACGGCGGCCTCGACGGCGAGACCGATGAACTCCGGCCACGCCAGCCGCTTGATCTTGTGGCCGATATCAACGCGCCTGTGCTGGGCCTTTATGGCGGCAACGATGGCGGCATACCGGTCGAAACCGTGGAAAAAATGAAGGCGGCGCTCGCCAGGGGCAGTGACGCGGCGAAGGCGTCGGAGTTCGTGGTGTACCCCGATGCGCCGCATGCCTTTCATGCCGATTACCGGCCCAGCTACCGCGCCGACGCCGCCACTGACGGCTGGCAGCGCGCGCTCGCGTGGTTCGAACGGCTGTTGTAGGGGCTGCCAATCGCTGCCGGCAGGCGTGGCGCCGGCGGTGGTGCTGATCGGGCCCGGGTGCACCGGGCCGTTTCATGCCGCCTGCAGAAGGATGCCGTCGTTGCGGAACCACCCCGTCATGCTCCAGCGCGGGCGCCGTGCAGGCAGTACGGCGTGCGGAATCAGTTCGCTGCGAAACAGCACCAGCCTGCCGCGTTCCGGCGCAACGCGCAGCCATTCCCGTTCGGGCTCTTCCGGCCGGTACAGGCACAGTTCCCCGCCATCGTCGGGCCGCCGGTCGGGCGTCAGATAAAGAATCAGGGTGATGCGCCGGTGCGGCTGGCCGCGGTGCTGGTCGATATGCCGGGCGTAACCCCGGCCGGCGTCGTAGCGCGCATAATGAAATTCGGTGCGCTGCAGACCCAGGTAAAAGTTCTGGTTCAGCGCGTTGCGCAGGCGTTCGCTCCAGTCGATGAAGCGTTCCTGCGCCGGGCTGCCCGATGCGGAATCGAGCCACATGATGGTGTCGCCGCGTATTGCGCTGATGCGCTGCGGCTGGCGTGAATGCCCCACACGTGCGGGGCTGAACCGGCCCGCCTGCCAGGCGTGAAGTGCTTCGCGGTAAAGGCCGTCGATGAGATCGGCGGGAAGCAGGCCGTCGGTGATGCTCAAGCCCTGCTCCGCGATATCGCGAAACAGGGCGTCGAACTCGCGCTCAGTCATGATCCATGTCCTTATAATGATTTCGATTTGAGTCGGCACGTATAGCGTACAAAGCGTACAGCGCGGCGTGCCTTTTTTCCGGAATCCCGTATTTCAGGCAGGCTCCAACACCATGTTCCAGCACCTACAGCAGTACGCCGGCGACCCGATCTTCGGGCTGAACGACGCCTTTCATCGTAATACGCACCCGCAAAAGATCAACCTCACCATCGGGCTGTACTACGACGAAAACGGGCGCATTCCCGTATTGCCGTCGGTCGCCGCGGTTCAGAAGGAACTGGCCGACGACCCCAGCCCGCGCGTGTACCTGCCCATGGAGGGCCTGGCCAGCTACCGCAGCGCGGTGCAGCGCGTGGTGTTCGGCGCCGATAGCCGCGTGGTGGCCGAGGGCAAGGTGGCCACGATCCAGACGCTGGGCGGCACCGGCGCACTCAAGGTGGGGGCCGACCTGCTTCACGACGCCTACCCGCTTGCCGGGGTATGGATCAGCGACCCCGCCTGGGACAACCACCATGCCATTTTTGGTGGCGCCGGCATCACCACGCACAGCTACCCGTATTACGATCCCGACACCAAGGGGCTGGCGTTCGACGCCATGATGAACTGCCTGAACGAATTGCCGGCCCGCAGCATCGTGCTGCTGCACCCGTGCTGCCACAACCCCACCGGTGTCGATCCCACCCCTGAACAGTGGCAGCAGATCATTGCCGTCATGCTGGAACGCGGCCTGATTCCCTTCCTCGACCTGGCCTACCAGGGCATGGGCGAAGGCATGGAAGAAGACGCGTACGCGGTGCGGGCCATGGCCGACGCCGGCCTTTCCTTCCTCGTCGCCAATTCGTTTTCGAAGAATCTGTCGGTGTACGGTGAACGCTGTGGCGGGCTGTCGGTGGTGTGCGCTTCGGCAGATGAAGCCGAACTCGTGCTGGGGCAGCTCAAGGCCGTGGTGCGGCGCATCTATTCCAGCGCACCCTGGCACGGCGGCCACGTGGTGGCGGGCGTGCTGAACGACCCGCAGCGCCACGCCCAGTGGCTCACCGAGGTTGAAGCCATGCGCCGGCGCATGGCTCAGGTGCGCAAGGCCGTGCACGAAATGCTGGCGGCCAAACTGCCGGGTTACGATGCCGATTACTTTCTGCAGCAAAAGGGCATGTTCACCTATAGCGGGCTCTCGCGCGAACAGCTGGTTGCCCTGCGGGAGCGCCACGGTGTATACATTATTGATTCCGGCCGCATCGCGGTACCGGGCCTGAACAACGCCAATCTCGAACACTTCACCGACGCGCTGGTTGACGTGCTTGAGCGCGACTGACCCACTTTTACGGTAATCTAGAAGATTCCGTTCTTTTTCTGGATCTCTCTTTTCATGGACTCGTACACTCTTCCCTACACGTTCTCGCAGCGCGCTCAGAAGCTCACCAGCTCAACGATCCGAGAGATCCTGAAAGTCACCGAACGGCCCGAGGTCATTTCGTTTGCAGGCGGTTTGCCGGCGCCCGGCGGGTTTCCGGTTGAAGAAATCAACGCCGCGTTCGATCGCGTGTTGCAGCAGAACGGCCGCTCGGCCCTGCAGTACGGCCCCACCGAAGGCTACACGCCCCTGCGTCAGTGGGTGGCCGACGATTTCCGCAAGCGCGGCGTCGATATCTCGCTCGATGAAGTGCTCATCGTCTCCGGTTCGCAGCAGGCGCTCGACATGCTGGGCAAGCTGTTCATCGACCCAGGCAGCAAGGTGCTGGTGGAAGCCCCCAGCTACCTGGGCGCCCTGCAGTCGTTCTCGCTGTTCGAACCCGTTTACGCGCCCGTTCCCACCGACGAAGGCGGCCTCATTCCGGAACGGATCACCGACACGCTGGCGGCCGGCGCGCGCTTCCTGTATGCGTTGCCCAATTTTCAGAATCCCACCGGCGTGTCGCTCAGTACCGCCCGGCGCCAGGCGCTGGTCGAGCGCTGCGCGGCGCTGCAGCTGCCCATTGTCGAAGACGACCCCTATGGCGAGCTGCGCTACGCCGGCGAACCCCTGCCGGGCCTGCTGCAGCTGGGCCGCAAGGCCGGCGCCACCGTGGTGCGCCTGGGTACGTTCTCGAAGGTACTCGCCCCCGGCCTGCGTCTGGGCTATATCGTGGCGCCGCGGCCCATCATTGCCAAGCTGGTGCAGATCAAGCAGGCCACCGACCTGCACACGGCCACCGTTTCGCAGATGGCCGTCTACGAAACGATCAAGGGCGGCTTCCTCGAGCAGCATCTTCCGGCCGTGCGCGACCTTTACAAGCGCCAGTGCGGCTACATGCTCGAAGCGCTGCAGGAACACTTTCCCGATACCTGCAGCTACACGCGCCCCGAAGGCGGCATGTTCATCTGGGTGACACTACCCGAACATATCGACGGCAGCCGGCTGCTCGAACGCGCCATCGAACGCAACGTGGCCTTCGTGCCGGGTGCGCCGTTCTATGCCGGCAGCCCCAAAACGAACACGTTGCGCCTGAGCTTCGTCACCGTGTCGGAAGACCGTATCCGCAAGGGCGTGCAGATTCTTGGCGAACTGATCCGCGCAAGCTGATTTTCTCGTTACGCGTTGCAATGACCCAGGCTTCACCCTCGAACCGTAACCTCGACCAAGACCGCCCGCCCGTTCCCGATCTTGCCGACATGCGGCCCGACGATTGGGTCGAACGCTGGCTGCCCCGTTCGTGGGGGCCGTATGCCCGGTTGTGCCGGCTCGACCGGCCCGTGGGCACGTGGCTGACGCTGCTGCCCACCATTGCGGCGCTGATTCAGGCGGCCGACGGCCTGCCCACCCTGTGGCGCCTGTTCGTCTTCAGCCTGGGCGCTTTTCTGATGCGCGGCGTGGGGTGCTGTTTCAACGATATTTTCGATCGCGACATCGACAGCCAGGTCGAGCGCACGCGCTTCCGGCCGCTTACCAGCGGCCAGCTCAGTCTGCGCAACGCGCTGTGGTTCGTCTTTGCACAATTGTGCGTCTGTGCGCTTCTGCTGCTGGCCATCAATGAATACAGCCGCTGGATGGCGGTGATTCTGCTGCCTATCGTCATCATTTACCCGCTGTGCAAGCGCTTCACCAACTGGCCCCAGGTCGTGCTGGGCATTGCTTTCAACTGGGGCATGCTCATGGCGTGGTCCGACACCCGTGACGCGGTGCCGCTGGCCGCCTGGGCCATGTGGCTGGGTGCCGTGCTGTGGCAGGTGGGCTATGACTCGATCTACGCCTATGTCGACATGCGCGACGACGCGCGACTGGGCCTGCACTCTACGGCCATGCGCTTTCGCGACCGCGGCAAGCTCTGGATCAGCGGCTTTTACGCGGCCACCGTGCTGCTGTGGCTGTATGCCGGCTGGGGCATGGGCATGAACTGGCCCTATTACGTCGTCATGGCCGCCATTGCCGGCCACTTCACGTGGCAGATGTGTGTCTTCAGCATCCAGCGGCCCGACCGCAGCTTCATGCTATTTCGCTCGAACATGGCGGTGGGCGTGATGATGGTGGCGGCGGCGCTGGCCGGCACCGTTCTGCCGTACTGAAAAAATCAACCCGGGTTCTCCGATTTCCTATGGTCGGAGCGCCTCACCGCATGCGAAAATTTCTGCAACGCCTCGACAAGGATTCTGACAGATGACCGGATTCATCGAATATCTCGCCACGGCGCTCTTTGCCCTGGCCGTCATTCACACCTTTTCGGTTCCGGTATTCGCCCGCCTGGCCAACAAGGGCGGGCCCAACGCGGGCATGTGGCACCTGCTTTCCGAAGTCGAGGCCGTGTTCGGTGTGTGGGCGGCGGTGCTGGTGGCCTGCATGGTGCTGTTCACCGGCGTGGGCAACGCCGTAGCCTATGTCGACGCCGCCAACTTCACCGAACCCGCCTTCGTGTTTGCCATCATGGTGGTGGCGGCCAGCCGGCCCATCATCGAACTGGTCGATATTCTGGTGAAGGGCGTGGCGCGCCTGCTGCCCATGCGGCGCGAACTGGCCATGTATTTCACCATTCTCTCCATCGTGCCCCTGGCCGGCTCCTTCATTACCGAACCGGCGGCCATGACTCTCGCCGCCCTGCTGCTGCGCGACACCTACTTCCGCCGCTCCGAGCAGGTCGGCTTCAAGTACCTCACTATCGGCGTGCTGTTCGTGAACGTATCCATCGGGGGCGTGCTCACGGCCTATGCCGCGCCTCCCGTGCTCATGGTGGCCGCTACCTTCGGGTGGGACACGGCCTACATGGCCACGCATTTCGGCTGGCGGGCGGCCGTGGCCGTGTTCATCAGCGCCGCAGGCCTTACCCTGGTATGCCGCAAGTATCTCCTCGAAGGTACGATCGGGCCCGTCGAGTCCACCGACAGGCGCCCGCCCGTACCGCCCATTTTCATGGCGATCCACGTCGCCTTCCTGGTGGCCATCGTGCTCGCGGCGCACCATATTTCCATATTCATGGGGTTGCTGCTGCTGTTTGTCGGCTTCGCACATGCGTACAGCCGCCATCAGAATCCGCTGCTCATTCGCGAAGGCCTCATGGTGGGTTTCTTCCTGGCCGGCCTCGTGGTGCTGGGCGGCCTGCAAAAATGGTGGCTGCAAGACCTTCTGGGCGGGCTCTCACCCACGGTGTTGTATTGGGGGGCCATGGTGCTTACCGCCGTCACCGATAACGCGGCGCTCACGTATCTGGGTTCACTGGTCGACGGCACCAGCGAAACGTGGCGCTATATGCTGGTGGCCGGCGCAGTGACGGGCGGCGGCCTCACGGTCATCGCCAACGCGCCCAACCCGGCCGGCTTCACCATTCTCAAGGGGTGCTTCCCCGATGGCGCCATTTCACCGCTCAAGCTTCTGGGGGCCGCTCTTCCGCCCACGCTCGTTGCGGCCGTCATGTTCCTGATCTGAGCCGCTACGGCCCGTGCATGGGGCCGTTTGGCAAAACGGTTAAAATCTGCAGGTTATCCGGCGGCCGCGCGTGCGGCCGGCCGTGTATCCGTTATCCTTTTTTTATCGGGATTCATTGTCGTGCCTATCTACGCTTACAAGTGCAGCGCCTGCAATCACGAGCAGGATGTGCTTCAGAAGATGTCTGATCCGGTTCTTACGGTTTGCCCCGAATGCAAGCAGAACACCTATATGAAACAGGTCACTGCAGCGGGGTTCCAGCTCAAGGGCTCGGGCTGGTACGTCACCGATTTCCGCAACAATGGTGCCTCGGGCAAGGCCGCTGGCTCGTCGGCTTCCGGCGGCGGTTCATCGGCCGGCGAAAGCGGTTCGTCGGCTTCGGGTGGCAGCAGCGAATCGGCTGCGGCCCCGGCTGCCGCCTCCTGATCGGCACCTTACAGATTCTTTATACGGAGTAATCCTTGATGCGTACCTGCTACACGGGCGAGGTCAGCAAAGCCCACCTGGGCCAAACCGTGACCCTCTTCGGATGGGTCCACCGCCGTCGCGATCACGGCGGCGTCATCTTCATCGATCTGCGCGACCGCGCGGGCCTGGCCCAGATCGTGGTCGACCCCGACAACGCCGAGTCCTTCGCCATTGCCGAACGCATCCGCAATGAATTCTGCGTGCGCGTCACCGGCCTGGTGCGCGAACGCCCCGAAGGCACGGTGAATCCCGATCTCGCCTCGGGCGAAGTCGAAGTGCTGTGCCGCGAGATCGAGATCCTGAACGCCTCGGTCACGCCGCCCTTCCAGCTCGACGACGACAATCTTTCCGAAACCACGCGGCTCACGCACCGCGTGCTCGATCTACGCCGCCCGCAGATGCAGCGCAACCTCATGCTGCGCTATCGCGTCTCCATCGAGGTGCGCAAGTATCTCGACCAGCTCGGTTTCATCGATATCGAAACCCCCATGCTCACCAAGAGCACGCCCGAAGGCGCGCGCGACTACCTCGTGCCATCGCGCGTGAACGCCGGCGAGTTCTTCGCGCTGCCGCAGTCGCCCCAGCTGTTCAAGCAGATGCTCATGGTCTCGGGCTTCGATCGCTACTACCAGATCACCAAGTGTTTCCGCGATGAAGACCTGCGCGCCGACCGGCAGCCCGAGTTCACGCAAATCGACTGCGAAACCTCGTTCCTGAACGAAGAAGAGATCCGCGCCATCTTCGAAGGCATGCTGCGCCATGTGTTCAAGTCGGTGCAGCAGGTCGAGCTGCCTGAAACCTTCCCCGCCATGAGCTGGGAAGAGGCCATGCGCCGCTTCGGCTCCGACAAACCCGATCTGCGCGTCAAGCTCGAACTCGTCGACGTCGACGACCTGATGAAAGACGTCGACTTCAAGGTGTTTGCCGGCCCGGCCAACGACCCGGCCTCGCGCGTGGTGGCCCTGCGCGTACCCGGTGCTGCGGCGCTCACGCGTGGCGAAATCGATTCCTACACCCAGTTCGTGGCCATTTATGGTGCACGCGGTCTGGCGTACATCAAGGTCAACGACGCGACCGCGCTGCCCGAAGGCCTGCAGTCGCCCATCGTCAAGAACATTCACCTCGACGCGCTCAAGGGTGTGATCGAGCGCACTGGTGCCCAGAACGGCGACCTGATCTTCTTTGGTGCCGACAAGGCCAAGGTGGTGAACGACGCCATGGGCGCGCTGCGTGTCAAGATCGGTCACAGCGAGTTCGGTCGCGAGCACGGCCTGTTCGAAGCGGGCTGGAAGCCGCTGTGGGTCGTCGACTTCCCCATGTTCGAGTTCGACGAGGAAGAAGGCCGCTACTTTGCCGCCCACCACCCCTTCACCAGCCCCAAAGACGGCCACGAAGACCTGCTCGAAACCGATCCCGCGCGTGCGCTGGCCAAGGCGTACGACATCGTGCTGAATGGCTGGGAAATCGGTGGCGGTTCGGTGCGTATCCATCGCGCTGACGTGCAGAGCAAGGTGTTCCGCGCCCTGAACATCAGCGAAGAAGAGGCCGCCGAAAAGTTCGGCTTCCTGCTCGACGCCCTGCAGTACGGCGCGCCCCCGCACGGTGGCATCGCCTTCGGGCTCGACCGGCTCGTCACCATGATGGCCGGGGCCGACTCGATCCGCGACGTCATTGCCTTCCCCAAGACGCAGCGTGCGCAGTGCCTGCTGACCCAGGCGCCGTCGCCCGTCGACGAAAAGCAGTTGCGCGAACTGCATATCCGGCTACGCAAAACCGAGGCCGTTCAAGGAGCGTAGCGCCGGTGACAGTTCTCAGGGTCGTCAGCTACAACATTCACAAGGGCCGCTCAGCGATGGGCACGCGTGAATCGCTGGCGGCGCTGCGCCTGGGGCTGTACAACCTGCGGCCCGACCTGCTTTTTCTGCAGGAAGTGCAGGGGCGCAATGAACGGCGTTACAGCCTGCACGGCCAGCACGAATCGCTGGCCGCCGCGCTCGACATGCAGGTGGCCTATGGCTGCAACGCGGTGCGCGCCCGCACCGATCACGGCAACGCGCTGTTGTCGGCCTACCCCATCCTGCAGTACGAAAATCAGGATGTCTCCGATCATCGCATGGAGCAGCGTGGCCTGCTGCATGCGGTGGTCGACATCAAGGGAACGTCGGTGCATTGCCTGGTGGTGCACCTGGGCCTGTTCGGCGGCGGTCGCTCGCGCCAGGTCGCGGCTCTGGTCGAGCGCATCAAGCGCCTGGTGCCGGAACACGAGCCCGTTCTCATTGCCGGCGACTTCAACGACTGGAACAACCGGCTCGCGCCGCTGTTCGTTCAGCAGCTGGGGCTTTACGAGGTCTTCGCCATTGCGCCCCAGGCCCGCGATCCGCGCATTCTGCGCGAATCGATGCGCAAGCTGCGCGACACCCTGCTGCCCAGCAAGCCCAAGCCCATTGCCCAGAAAGTGCACGAACTGGGCGCCGACGGCGCCGCCCGCATGACCCCGCCGCCGCGCACCTTCCCTGCCGCCTTTCCCTGGCTGCGGCTTGACCGCATCTACCAGCGCGGCTTTGCCGTGCGCAATGCCCGGGTGCTGTACGGCGCGCCCTGGCGGCAGATTTCCGACCACGCACCACTGTTCGCCGAACTGGAGCTGCCATGAGGCTCGCCACACGAAGGGGCTGCGTTCATGCCGGCGCGGCTTAAGCTCAAATGGCGCGAGGGCAATGCGATCCGGCTGCTGCGCAATGGCGGCGAATTCTTTCCTGCGCTCATTCGGGCGATCGATGCCGCCGAACAGTCGGTGCATCTTGAAACCTACATCTTCAATCTCGACAACACCGGCCTGCGCGTCATCGACGCCCTGACGCGCGCCGAACAGCGCGGTGTCAAGGTGCGGGTGGTGCTCGATGGCTTCGGCTGCAGCGAAACCGCTTACGACGTATGTGACCGCCTTTCCCAGGCCGGTATCCGGCATCGCGTCTATCGCCCGGAGCCCCGGGGTCTGCGGCGGGCGCACTTCGACCTGCGCCGGCTGCGCCGCATGCATCGCAAGACCTGCGTGGTCGACGGCCGCATCGGTTTCGTGGGCGGCATCAATATTCTGGACGACCTGGAAGACGTGCCGAACGACGGGCGCGGTCCGCGCCCGCGTTTCGACTTCGCCGTGGAAATTCAGGGCCCCGTGGTGGCCGACCTGGTACACGCGCAGCGGGCCCTGTGGCTGCGCATGAGCTGGCGGCGCACCGACGACGAGCTGGGGGCTTACCGGCGCTTTCAGGGCTGGGGCGAGCGGCTGCTGGCGCGGCGCCATGCATATCAGCAGCCGGCCGCCAACGGCATGCGTGCTGCGCTGGTGCTGCGCGACAACCTGCGCTACCGCCAGCGCATCGAAGACGTCTACATCAAGGCGATCAGCGGCGCGCGCCATGACGTGCTGATCGCCAACGCCTATTTCTTCCCCGGCCGGCGCCTGCGCAAGGCCCTGCGCGCCGCCGCGCGGCGGGGCGTGAAGGTGCGCCTGCTGCTGCAGGGCCGTGCCGAATATGCCATGCAGTACCGGGCCTGCCGGTATATGTACAACGACCTGCTGGCCGACGGGCTCGAGATTCACGAATACATGGCGAGCTACCTGCACGCCAAGGTGGCGGTGATCGATACGTATGCCATGGTGGGCTCATCGAATCTCGACCCGTTCAGCCTTCTGCTGGCGCGCGAGGCGAACGTGTTCATCGACGACGCCCGCTTTGCCGATGCGCTCAAGCAGGCGCTGGAAGACGAGATGAGCGCCGACTCGCGCGTGGTCACCGCCGAAGTGCTGCGCAAGCGCAATGCGCTGCAGCGCGTGCTCGATGCCTTTGCCTACGCCATGCTGCGCTTTGGCGTTGCGCTGACCGGCAAGTCGTCACAATATTGAGCCGCACGCATACTGTATCCTATGGCGGTACGGGTTCACCGAACCCTGCAACCGCGAAGTATAGGAGAACACATGAAAACCAGAGCTGCTGTCGCCTGGAAGGCGGGTGAACCGCTGACCATCGAAGAAGTCGAACTGCAGGGCCCCAAGGCGTTCGAGGTGCTGGTGGAAGTCAAGGCCACCGGCATTTGCCATACCGATTACTACACGCTTTCCGGGGCTGACCCCGAAGGCCTGTTTCCGGCGATTCTGGGCCATGAAGGGGCGGGCGTGGTGCTGGAAGTGGGCCAGGGCGTCACCTCGCTCAAGCCCGGTGACCATGTCATTCCCCTGTACACGCCGGAATGCCGCCAGTGCAAATCGTGCCTTTCGCAGAAGACCAACCTGTGCACGGCCATTCGTGCCACGCAGGGCAAGGGTCTGATGCCCGACGGAACCAGCCGGTTCACCGTGGGCGGCAAGCCGGTGCACCATTACATGGGCACGTCTACGTTTGCCAACCACATCGTGGTGCCCGAGATCGCCCTGGCCAAGGTGCGTGAAGACGCGCCCTTCGACAAGATCTGCTATATCGGTTGCGGCGTCACCACCGGCCTGGGTGCGGTGCTGTTCACCGCCAAGGTCGAGGCGGGCGCCAACGTGGTGGTCTTCGGCCTGGGCGGCATCGGCCTGAACGTGATTCAGGGGGCCAGGATGGTCGGCGCCGACAAGATCATCGGCGTGGACATCAATCCCGAGCGCGAAGCCATGGCGCGCAAGTTCGGCATGACGCACTTCGTGAATCCCAACGACGTCGAGAACGTGGTCGATCACATCATCCAGCTCACCGATGGCGGCGCCGATTATTCGTTCGAGTGCATCGGCAACACCAAGGTCATGCGCCAGGCGCTCGAATGCTGCCACCGCGGCTGGGGTCAGTCGATCATCATCGGTGTGGCCGAAGCCGGTGCCGAAATCTCCACCCGTCCGTTCCAGCTGGTAACGGGCCGTGTCTGGAAGGGTACCGCGTTCGGCGGCGCACGCGGGCGCACCGACGTGCCGCGCATCGTCGACTGGTACATGGAAGGCAAGATCAACATCGACGACCTGATTACGCACACGCTGCCGCTCGAGCGCATCAACGAAGGCTTCGATCTCATGAAGCGCGGCGAATCGATCCGATCGGTTGTGGTGTATTGATTGATTCAGGAACAAGGAAAGGAATGACGACAGATACCCTCGAGGTCATCAGCCGCCATCGCTGCTTTGGCGGTACGCAGTATTTCTACAGGCACGAGTCGACGGCCATCGGCCTGCCCATGCGTTTTTCGGTATTCGTGCCGCAGCAGGCCGAGCAGGGCCGCGTGCCCGTGCTGTTTTACCTGGCGGGGCTCACCTGCACCGAAGAAACCTTCATGATCAAGGCCGGCGCCCAGCGCCGTGCCGCAGAGCTGGGGCTGATGCTGGTGGCGCCGGACACCAGCCCGCGCGGAGCCGGCGTGCCCGGTGAAGACGACGACTGGGATTTCGGCACCGGCGCCGGTTTCTACATCGACGCCACGCGGGAGCCCTGGGCGAAGCACTACCGCATGGAATCGTATGTGGCGCGCGAACTCTTCGAAATCGCCACCACCACGTTACCGGGTGATGCCGCGCGCGCAGGTATTTTTGGCCACTCCATGGGCGGCCACGGCGCTTTGGTACTGGCGCAGCGCCATCGTGAGCAATACCGCTCGGTTTCAGCGTTCGCCCCCATTGCCAACCCCATGCAGTGCCCCTGGGGGCACAAGGCCTTCAGCGGCTACCTGGGCGACGACCGCAATGTGTGGGCCCAGTACGATGCATCGGAACTCATGCTGGGTTCGAAGTGTCCATATCCCGAAGGCATACTGATTGATCAGGGCCTGGCCGACACCTTCCTCGAAAACCAGCTGCATCCGCAGGCATTCGAAGCGGCCTGCAGCCAGGCGGGCCAACCGCTCACGCTGCGGCGCCATGAAGGCTACGATCATGGGTACTACTTCATCAGTACCTTCATCGACGACCACCTCGAGTTTCACGCCGAACGCCTGAAGTAACGGCCTGCCCCTCCTGTTCCTGCGCCGGGTGGCGTGCCGTGCCGCGCGGGCGCAGGGTTTGCTGCCCGTCGATAACCGCAACGCGCAGCGCGGCAGAACGGAACTTCAGGTTTGTTCGGTTGTCGAACAAAGTATTAGCACTCTACACATGAGAGTGCTAAGATCATAAAATCAATGGAAGAATTGCGAGGAACTGCCATCCGATGACCCATAACGCTCAAGCCCTCACTCTTGCCCCCCAGAACAATCTGGCGGTCGCCATTTCCAATCCGGGTGCCCTGGGCACGATCGAGGCGTACATCAGCGCGGTCAATCGTATTCCCATGCTCACGGCGGAAGAGGAAACCCGGCTCGGCAAGCGCTTGCGCGACGCATCGGACCTCGACGCCGCACGTCAGCTCATCATGTCGCACCTGCGGCTGGTGGTGTCGATCTCGCGTCAGTATCTGGGTTACGGTCTGCCGCACGCCGATCTCATCCAGGAAGGCAACGTGGGCCTCATGAAGGCCGTCAAACGTTTCGACCCCGATCGCGGGGTACGCCTGGTGTCGTTCGCGGTGCACTGGATCAAGGCCGAGATTCACGAATACATCATCCGTAACTGGCGGCTCGTGAAGGTGGCCACCACCAAGGCTCAGCGCAAGCTGTTCTTCAACCTGCGCCGCCTGCGCCCCGACGGGCAAACGCTCGACCCCGATCAGGTCAATGAAATCGCACGCGAACTCAATGTGCGCCCCGAAGACGTCAGCGAAATGGAAATCCGCATGTCGGGCCGTGAGCTTGCACTCGAGGCTCCGGCCGACGACGACGAGGCCTTCGCACCCATTTCGTATCTGTCTGACGAAGGGCAGCAGGAACCCTCCCAGGTGCTCGAGCGCCGTGCCCGCGACCTGCTGCACGGCCAGGGGCTTGCCGAAGCCCTTGAAACCCTCGACCCGCGTTCGCGCCGTATCGTGCAGGCCCGCTGGCTGCAAGACGAGGGCGGCATGACCCTTACCGAGCTTGCCCAGGAATACGGCATTTCTGCCGAGCGCGTGCGCCAGATCGAGGCGGCGGCATTCAAGAAGCTGCGCGCCGTTCTGCAGGGCTAGCCGGCCTCATTCTTCTTCAGAAAACAATCGCCGACAGATACACATTGTTGCGCATTCGTCGGCGACTTTCGGAACCGTTCAGCGTACTTTCAGACTAACCTTGTCTGGCGCCCGTGGGATGCCGGTGCTCTGGTGAATTCAGAGCACCTCCGCCCGGCGCTGGATTGGTCGTGAATTCGTCTTGCCCGCTTCACGCTTCTCCTCTTCCCCTCCCTACGAAGCGGGTATTTCATGGGGCACCGCGATGGTGTCCCATTTTTTTGGTTCAGGCCTGCGAAACCACGAACGATGCAATCGTGGTGGTCGAGCCCCCGATGTTCAGAATGGCCGCACGCCTGGCGCCTTCCACCTGGCAGGCACCGGCCTGGCCCGTCACCTGGGCATGGGCGTCGAGCATCATGCGCACGCCGGTGGCACCCACCGGGTGGCCCAGACCGATCAGGCCGCCTGAAGGGTTGATGGGCAATTTGCCGTCGGGCGCGCGCTGCTGCCGCAGCTGCTGCTGCCCCGGCGTGCGCTGGTCATTCGACGAAGGTGGCCGCGGCCTGTTCATTCAGTTTCTTGAACGCGGCCACCTCGATCAGGATTCCCCCATCTACGACACCCTTCACAACGACACCTCGCATCTCAAACGCTTCATCCCGTATTTTCAGAAAGTCCTGCCGGAACTCAGCCCCGAAGAGATCTACTGGCGCCTGCACTTCTCGCTGGGGGCGCTGCATTACACCATTACCAGCCTCAGCCGCCTGAACGCGCTGTCAGACGGGGCGTGCAATACAGGCTGTTTTGAAGAAACGCTCGAGCGCATCATCGATTACGTCGAGGCGGGGTTTCGCATGGCCCCCCGCCCTAAATCAGCCTGATCCAGTGATCGACCAGCAGCGCGGCAAACAGCAGCGCCAGGTAAACGATGGAATAGCGGAACAGGCCGCGCGAGCGCTCGTCGGTGTAGTGGCGATACAGCTGCCATGAGCGCCATACGAACAGCCCGCTAAGCACCGTGGCTGCGGCCAGGTACAGCGGCCCGCTCATACGCATGATGAACGGCAGGATGCTGGCGGCAAACAGCGCCACGCTGTACAGCAGAATGTGCAGCCGCGTGAACTGCTGGCCGTGGGTGACGGGCAGCATGGGCAGGCCGGCGCGCTTGTAATCGTTGTTGCGGTACAGGGCCAACGCCCAGAAGTGGGGCGGGGTCCAGATGAAGATGATCAGCACCAGCAGCCAGGCGCCCGCCGGCACCGCGTCGGCCACGGCCGCCCAGCCCAGCGCGGGCGGCATGGCGCCCGACAGGCCGCCGATCACGATGTTCTGGGGCGTGAGCGGCTTGAGCAGCATGGTGTAGATGATGGCATACCCCACGAAGGTGGCAAACGTCAGCCACATGGTGAGCGGATTCACCAGGTGATACAGCACCAGCATGCCCGCCGCGCCCAGCACGCCGGAAAACGCCACCACCTGCAGCGGCGTAATGCTGCCGCGCGCCGTGGCCCGGCGTGACGTGCGCAGCATGCGCGCGTCGATCTCGCGCTCGATCAGGCAGTTCACCGCAAATGCGGCGGCGGCCAGCAACCAGATTCCCAGCGTGGCGGCAACGACGGTACCCGGGTCAGGCAGCCCCGGAGTGGCCAGGAACATGCCGATCACGGCGCAGAACACCGCCAGCTGCGTGACCCGCGGCTTCGTGAGCACCAGGTATTGCCGCAGCAGGCTTTGCGGTTGCAGGCTCAGTGTCGTCATGAGGAACTCCTTGCTTGGAAACATCGTAGAGGCGGGCACACACCGTAGTGCAGGCCAGCACCAGCCCCGCCGCGCCGCCGTTGTGCAGCACGGCCACCAGCAGGGGCCATTCGAAGAAGATCGTGGTGAGCCCGGTAAAGAGCTGTGCCACGAGCAACGCCAGAATCAGGCGGGCGGGCCCCCTGAAGGCGGGTGAGCGCCGCATGGCCCATGCGAGCGCCCCCAGCCATATGAACACCAGCACCGCGAAGTTGCGGTGCACCCAGTGAATGCCGGTGAGCGCATCCTGCGAGATGACTTCACCACTGGGCAGCTCGCCCAGCCCGCGTATGAGCGAGAAGCCGCTGGCCAGATCCATGGGCGGCAGCCAGCTGCCGTGGCAGGTGGGGAAATCCATGCAGGCGAGCGCGGCGTAATTGGTGCTGACCCAGCCGCCCAGCGCCACCTGCACGAACAGCACGACCAGCCCGCCCACCGCCCAGGGCCGCCAGCGCAGTTCCTGGCGCATGACGGGCGCATGGCGCTTTTCGCGTGCGGCGAGCCAGGTCATCATGGTGAGCAGGATCATGCCGCCCAGCAGGTGTGCGGTGACGATGATGGGCATCAGCTTCATGGTGACTGTCCAGGCACCGAACGCGCCCTGCAGACATACCGCCAGCAGCGTGGCAATGGCCAGCGCGGGCGAATGCCCCAGTACCTTGCGGTGGCGCCACGCCATGTACGAAATCGCAATGATCAGCATGCCCAGCATCGCACCTACGTAGCGGTGCACCATCTCGATCCAGGCTTTCGGGAAGCTCACCGGCCCATACGGCATGGCCGCGTAGGCTTCACGGATTTGATCGGCGGCACCGACGGGGCTCAGCTGCCCGTAGCAGCCCGGCCAGTCGGGGCAGCCCAGGCCCGAATCGGTCAGGCGCACGAACGCACCGAACATGATCAGGTCGAGCGTAAGGAACCAGACCAGGAAGACGAGTTTGCGGTAGCGCTTTTCGATCTTGGGCATGAGCATGAGTTCCTTGATCAGCCGATGCGTGAGTTCTTGAGCAGCTTGACGATGTCGTCGCGGACCTCGATGGGGTCGGCGTCGGGCGGGAATTCCATCATCAGGTTGCCCAGCGGGTCGATGATCCACATGTGGGCCCCCAGCGCTTCGAGCGCTTCTTCGCCGCTGCGTTCTGCAGCCAGGAAGGCGGCGAGCGCGTTCGGATCGGCGCGCAGCATGTGCGTGCCCACGTAGGCGTCGAGCACTTGCTGCGGCACCGGCGCCGCGTCGGTGACAAACCACACCCGCGTGAGGCGATCGACGTTCTTGCCCTGACTGGCGTGCGAATTGCGCAGGGTGAACAGCTTGCGCACGCACGATTCGGGGCATGCGGCGGTGTCGGCGCTGACCAGCACCCACTTGCCGCGCAGGCTGGTGAGGTCGAAGGGTTCGCCGTTCAGCGTGGCAAGCGGCAGTTCCTGGGCAGAGGGCATGGGGCGTTGCGGATCAAGCAGGCGCCCGTAATTGGTGTGACCTTCCGGGCGCAGGCCCATTTGTGGCGCAAAGTAAGCGAGCACGGCGGCGACCACGGGCGCAAGCGACATCAGCACGATGGCGTACAGCGGCCACATGCTGCGCGGCTTGCGTGCCGCGCCCGTGCCGGGCCCGCCTTGCGGGGTGCCGGGGGGTGCAGCGGGTGAGCGACGGTGAACCTCGTTGACGATCATGAGTCCTTCCAGGCAGTGTTACGGGCCGCACGGCGCAGCAGCCCCCAGATCATGAACAGGGCCACCGCAGCGGCAATTGCGCTGAAACTGAACCACTGCAACGCATAGCCACGGTTCTGGTCGGAATCGAGCGACGGCCCCGGCCATTCGCGTAGCAGGGCGCTTGCGTTGCCCCCTGCGGTGGTGTCGGCCGGTGTTGCGCCGGCCGGGTCGCCACCCAGGGCGATGGACTCGTGCGTTTGGGCCAGTACGACGGGCAGCAGCTGCAGGCCGCTGGCCCGCGCGAACTCGGCCAGTTCAAGGTTCTGCACCACCGGTGGGGTGCCATTCGGCGCCGGCAGGCTTGCGGGCAGCTGCGACGCCTTGCCGCCGGCCCATTCCCACAATTCGAAGATGCGCGGCACGTGGGCATGCAGTTCGCCCCGCACGCTTACCGCCGTGGGCTCGGCCGGCACCTGCGGCGGTGCGCCGCCCGCCTGCATGTCGCGGGGCAGCCAGCCGCGCAGCACCAGTACGGCGGTGCTGCCCGCACCCGGGCCGCGGCTGAGAAACTCGCCGCCCGTGCTGTAGCCCGCAAGCGCGTCGAGTTCGGAAGAGCCGGCGGTAATGGCGTCGTTGCGGGTGGCGGGCAGGGCGGCCTGGGCCAGCACCAGAGGCGTGGCCACCCAGTAGCCCGGGCGGCCGTCGAGGTTGCGGTTTTCCAGCAGCACCGTGTAGTGCGGCAGCCAGTGGCCCTGAGCCTGGGCGCTGCGCCAGGGTATGAGTTCGTCGGCCGCGCTGGCGGTGGAAAGGGTGAGAGGCGGCTGGCGGCGCCCCTGTTCGATGAGCTGGTTCAGGGCGTCGCGTTCTTCGGCGCGGCCCAGCTGCCACATGCCCAGGGCGAAGCAGCCGCCCGCCACGATGCCCAGCAGCACAATGGCCACGAAGCGGGCCAAGGTGCCTGCGCGCGTGCCGGCAATAGGTGTTTCACCCCTGCGCATGCCCTGCGTCGCATGGTTGGAAAGCGTGGCGGCTCGGGGGATAATTGAAGATTGAAGGTTCTTTGAGGCTTGCACGCCGGTGTCGTCGGCCCCTGAGGATCGAGACATCTTTGCAAAACTTCCTGCTCCACTGGAGACCAGCATGCGCATCTTGGTACTGCTTGCATTTCTCGGGATCGTGGCAAGCCTCGTATCCGCGGGGGTTTATCTGATGAAGGATCGAAGCCAGAGCAACCGTATGGTGAATGCCCTGACGATCCGGATCGGGCTGTCGATCGCGCTGTTCCTGTTCGTGCTGCTGGCCGGCCGCCTGGGTTGGATACAGGCGACCGGCATTCCCGTGTTCTGAACCGTTGTCAGGTCCAGTACACATAGATGTACAGGCCCAGCCACACCACGTCGACGAAGTGCCAGTACCAGGCGGCACCTTCGAAGCCGAAGTGGTGATCGGCGGTGAAGTGACCCCGGATCATTCGATACAGGATCACCGTGAGTATCGAGGCCCCCACGATTACGTGGAATCCGTGAAAGCCCGTAAGGATGTAGAACAGCGAACCGTAGATGCCTGAGTCGAAGCGCAGGTTCAGGTCGACGTACGCGTGCCAGTACTCATAGCCCTGGCACCACACGAAGGTGAAGCCCAGAATAACCGTGGCGGCCAGCCAGAAGATGGCCTTGCCACGCTGATCGGCCCGCAGCGCATGGTGCGAGATGGTGAGCGTAAGGCCCGATGTAAGCAGCAGCGCCGTGTTGATGGTGGGCAGCCAGAAGGGCCCCACGGTCTTGAACTGTTCGACGATGCCACCCGGCCCGAAGTTGGGCCAGTGGGCCGTGAAGCCCGGCCAGAGCAGGTTCTGGTGGTCGATGTCGGCCAGCATGGGCGTAGTGATCTCACGCGCATACCAAAGCGCGCCAAAGAAGGCGCTGAAGAACATCACCTCGGAAAAAATGAACCAGGCCATGCTCCAGCGGTAGGCGCTGTCGACCCGTTTGCTGTTCAGGCCGCCTTCCGATTCGCGGATTGCCTCGGAAAACCACAGGTACAGCGACACGAACAGGCCCGCCACACCCAGCAGGAACATCCAGCGGCCGGGGAACATGCTGTTGATCCACAGCGCCGCCCCAAAAAACATGAAAAGCAGCGAGATGCTGGTGCGTATGGGGTGGGGCGAGTCGCCCGGAACGTAATAGTAGGGCGCTTTGCCGCCGGTATCCGCGTGAGTTGCGCTCATGGTGGGTCTCCTACAAATGTTCTTCTATTCGATATCAGGTGAGGTAGCCGATGAACCAGCGGGCTGCCGCGACCAGCAGAAACACGAACAATGCCGTGGCGGCGAGCCCTGCCAGGATCAGGTGCAGGGGGTTGAGACGGCTGAAGTCTTCCTTGTGCCCCCTGCCCTTGCGGATTCCGAGCATGCCCCACGCCACCGCGCGGACGGTCTGCAGAAACGAGTAGTTGCGCGGTTCATCAGTGCTGCGTTGAGTCATTCATCGGCTCGCTGACGCAATGCTCCAGATTGTCCAGACGATGACGCCTATGACAAAAACAAGCAGGCCCAGAGCGGTGTTGCGATTCTTGCGTCGTTGTTCAGGTGTCATGGCTCATTTCACGACCGGCGGTTCAACAAAGGTGTGGAACGGCGCAGGCGACGGCACGGACCATTCCAGACCGGTGGCGCCTTCCCACGGCTTGGCGGGCGCCGGCTCGCCGATCTTGCGCGATGCCTTGATGACCAGCCACAGGAAGATCAGCTGCGAGAGCCCGAACCAGAACGCCCCGATGGTGGCGATCATGTTGAAGTCGGTGAACTGCGCAGCGTAATCGGCATAACGGCGCGGCATTCCGGCCAGCCCCAGGAAGTGCATGGGGAAGAACGTGATGTTGAACGAGATCATGCTCGACCAGAAGTGCCACTTGCCAAGTTTCTCGTCGTACATCACGCCTGTCCATTTTGGCAGCCAGTAGTATGCGCCGGAATACATGCCGAACAGCGAACCGGCCACCATGACATAGTGGAAGTGGGCGATGACGTAGTAGGTGTCGTGCACCTGGATATCGATGGGGGCCACGGCGAGCATGAGGCCCGTGAAGCCGCCAATGGTGAACACGAAGATGAAGCCGATCGCGAACAGCATGGGCGTTTCAAAGGTGAGCGCGCCGCGCCACATGGTGGCCACCCAGTTGAACACCTTCACCCCCGTGGGAATGGAGATGAGCATGGTGGCGTACATGAAGTACAGCTGGCTGGTGGTGCCCATGCCCGTGGCGAACATGTGGTGCGCCCAGACCAGGAACGACAGGATGGCGATGGCGGCCGTGGCATACACCATGGAGGCATAGCCGAACAGCGGCTTGCGCGAGAAGGCGGGCACCACCGACGAGATGATGCCGAAGGCCGGCAGGATCATCACGTAGACCTCGGGGTGGCCGAAGAACCAGAAGATGTGCTGGTACAGCACCGGGTCGCCGCCGGCGGCCGCGTTGAAGAAGGCGGTGCCGAAGTGGCGGTCGGTGAGCACCATGGTGACGGCCGCGGCCAGCACCGGCATGATGGCCAGCAGCAGGTAGGCGGTGATCAGCCAGGTCCAGCAGAACAGGGGCATCTTGAACAGGGTCATGCCCGGTGCGCGCATGTTCAGCACCGTGACGATGATGTTGATGGCCCCCATGATCGAGGACGCGCCCAGAATGTGCACCGCGAAGATGGTGAAGTCCATGCCCGGGCCCATCTGCAGCGACAGCGGCGCGTACATGGTCCAGCCTGCGGCGTTGGCCCCGCCCGGCACGAAGAACGACACGGTGAACAGGATCGCGCCGATGGGCAGCAGCCAGAAGCTGAAGTTGTTCATGCGGGCGAACGCCATGTCGGAGGCGCCGATCTGCAGCGGGATCATCCAGTTCGCAAAGCCCACGAAGGCCGGCATGATCGAACCGAAGATCATGATGAGGCCGTGCATGGTGGTGAACTGGTTGAACAGTTCGGGCCGGAAGAACTGCAGGCCCGGCGCGAACAGCTCGGTTCGCAGCAGTAGGGCGAGTATGCCGCCTTCCAGCAGCATGGCGAAGGAAAACACCAGGTACAGGGTACCGATGTCTTTATGGTTGGTGGCAAAGACCCAGCGACGCCACCCCTTGGCAGGGCCGTGGTGCGCGTGGTCGTGATCGTGATCGTGAGTGGTCGGTGGAACGTGACCGGCGGTAACGCTGCTCATGCTTGGCTCCTTCCTGCCGGCCCGCGTCCTTCAAAGGGTTGGCGGGCCGTAATCTGATGATCTGGCTTCGTGGCCTGCGCGCCGTGGCTAGCGCAGGGCCGTGACATCCGAGGGCTGGACGACCGGGTCGGGGCCCTTGCCGTTGTGGCCCCACGCCTGCCGCGTGTACGTGGCGACCGCTGCGATTTCGACATCGTTCAGCAGGTCGCGGAACGGCGCCATGGCCGTGCCCTGGCGGCCATTCAGGATGATTTCGATCTGATCTTTCATGGGCGCCAGCACGGTGGTGTCGTTGCCGGCCAGCGCGGGGAATGTCGGCGGCATGCCCTGGCCGTTGGCCTGGTGGCAGGCGATGCAGTTTGCCGCATAGACTTTCTGGCCACGCTCGATCAGATCGGCCAGTTCATAGGTTTTGGTGGGGTCGTCGGCAGCGGCCTGCATGGCCTGACGCTGCTCGTTGGCCCACTGCTCGTAGTCGGCCTGTTCCATGACTTCGACCACGATCG
The DNA here is from genome assembly GCA_030733815.1 of Yanghanlia caeni. GTDB lineage: Bacteria > Pseudomonadota > Gammaproteobacteria > Burkholderiales > Burkholderiaceae_B > Yanghanlia > Yanghanlia caeni. Next base: position 25,363 of record JAUZQE010000001.1, on the reverse strand, counting down.
GCATGAATGCGTGGTCTTTGCCACAGAGCTCGGCGCACTGACCGCGATAGATGCCCGCCTTTTCAGCGCGGAACCACGTGTCGCGCAGTACCCCCGGCATGGCGTCTTGCTTGACGCCGAAGTCCGGGACCATCCACGAGTGGATGACATCGTTGGCCGTGAGCACGACGCGCACCTTCTTGTTGATCGGCACCACCATGTGGCGGTCGGTTTCAATGAGATAGGTGTTGGATTTCGGCGCATTGCCTTCGATCTGTTCGCGCGGGGTGGAAAGGTTGGCCAGGAACTTGACCCCCTGGGCCGGGCCGTCGAGGTATTCGTAGCCCCACTTCCACTGATACCCGGTGACCAGCACCGTGAGGTCGGCGTTGGTCGTGTCTTTCATGGCCACCACGGCACGCGTGGCCGGTACGGCCATGGCAATGATGATGAGGAAGGGAATGACAGTCCAGGCGATTTCGACGCCGACGTGTTCGTGGAACTTGGCGGGCACGGCGCCCTTGGACTTGCGGTGCATCAGGATGGAGTAGAACATCACCCCGAATACGCCGATGAAGATCAGCGCACAGATCACCAGCAGAAGCGTGTGCAGATCCCATATGTCGCGGGCAATCTGTGTAACGCCCCGTGTGACATTAAGCTGGTTGACCGCTGGCCCCCCCGGCATGTCTACGATTTGGGCAGATGCAACGCTGGAAAACAATAGCGCACATATCCCCAATACCCCCTTTTCCTTCATCATGCTGACCCCTGGTTGCAACGTGCTGTGTCAAATTATTGATTTTGGTCAACTAAACTGACCAAAAACGTTGGCCTTGCACTGGATTGTCGGATGGCAGGCTTTAAAATGCTGTAGCTGTGGCTACATGCCTGCTCTCTAGTTCTACTTCCGGGGGGATTATAGCCACAATGCCGGCCGTTTGAAGCCTTGCCACTTGTGGCAGCATGGTAAGCCCTAGGTGGCCGGCGGCCCTTTACCTCAGTGTGGCAGGGGCGTCATTCCACTACAATGGCCCAATGATTTCCCGCCCCATTTCCAACCTGCTCGATGTTGTAGTTTCGCGGCAGGAATCGCTCGCTCCCCGCATTCAGCACCTTCCGCCGGCCGGTTCGCGTCCGCTCGTGGTGGCGGGCCGCGTGGCGGGCTGGATCACTCCGCGGGCCACGGCCTGCGTGCGCGACATGCCCGGTGTGCGCATTACCGATGAAGCCGTCTATGTGGTGGCCGTGCCGCGCCAGCGCCTCACGCTCGATTCGCTCATGGCGCGCATTGCCGGTGTGCTGAACGAAAACGGTTGCCTGCGCGGCTGGCGCGACGAGCTGCTCGACGTCTATGGCGAAGGGCGCCGCCTGTGCGTGCTCGAACGCGCCGCCATGCGGCCGCTGGGGCTGCTGACCAAGGCGGTGCATCTCAATGCCTGGGCGCCCGATGGCAGCATGTGGATTGCCCGGCGCTCGCTTACCAAGGCCACCGACCCCGGCAAGTGGGACACCCTGGTGGGCGGGCTGGTGGGCGCCTCCGAGGCGCTCGACGCCTCGCTGGTGCGTGAATCGTTCGAAGAGGCCGGCCTGCAACCTGCCGACCTGAGCGAGCGCACGCCCCTGCGCGTCATTCTGCGCATGCACCGGCGCCTGCCCGAAGGCTATCAGGTCGAAGACGTGCTGGTGAGCGATTGCGTGCTGCCCGAAGGCGTCGCGCCCGTCAATCAAGACGGCGAAGTCAGCGAGATCCGGCTGGCGCGGCTCGACGAGGTGGCCGAAATGCTGCAGGCCGATGCATTCACACATGAAGCCGAAGCCTGCATACTTGACAGTCTCATGCTTCGTTGCCGGGCCGCTCAAGGCTGAACCGGGCGGGCCGCCGTGGTTCTTTTCCAGGAGATGCAGATGAACAAGAATCCTTTCGTGCTTCCCGGTTTCGGGCAGGGCGGCCAGCTTGGGCAGAACCCCATTCTTGCCAGCATGGAAATGATGCGTCAGGCGTGGGAAGGCCTGGCGCGCGCCGGGGCCATGGAACCCGGCGCCCTGAGCCCGGTGATGTCGGTGGAAGAAATGGACAAGCGCATCGCCGACCTGCGCGCCGTCGAAAACTGGCTGCGCATGAATCTGTCGATGCTCAGCAGCACCATTCAGGGGCTCGAGGTGCAGCGCGCCACGGTCGCCACCATCAAGTCGTTCGTGGACACCGGCATGGCCACCATGGCGCAGGGCACGGCAGCGTCTGAACCGGCTGCCCGCGGGGCGGCTGGCGGTGGGCCGGGTGAACCGCAGGGTTCGCCGCTCGAGCGGGCGCTGAACATGCGCCCCTCGGGTGCGGGCGCAGCCTCACCGCAGGCCGGGGCGGCTCGGCCCGCCGCGGCGGCGTCCGGTCCGGGCGCTACGGGCGACCCGGCGGCGCAGGGTCAGCCTGGCGCGGCGGGTGCAGCACGCGGCGATGCCGCCGATGCGGCAGGCTCGCCCGGCCAGCCGTCGTCGGCCGGTTCCGGCGCTGCAGGCAATGGCGACGCCCCCGACATCGTCGGCGCCGCGGCGTCGGCGGCACAGGGCTGGTGGAACATGCTGCAGCAGCAGTTCCAGACCCTGGCCGCCGCAACGGCCGCCAGCGCCGAAGGCGCCCTGTCTGATCTGGCAGAGGCGGGCAAGGCTGCGGCAGACGCCGCGGCCGAAACTTCCGCTTCCATGACGAAGGCGGCGGAAGAGGCGGTTGCGACCGCCGCGAAGCCGGCCTCTGTGGCGAAGAAGAGCCCTGCGAAAAAGAGTGCGGCCAAGACGGCTGCGGCCGGAACGGGGGCGGCAACGAAGAACGCGGCAAAGAAAAGTGCCGCAAAGAAAAGTACTGCAAAGAAAGCGGCCAAGGCCGCCGCGGCACGCAAAACCGCAAGCCGCAGCACGGCACGCAAGACCACCCGCTGAGCCCACCGTCTTACTGGAAACACTGAAATGCTGAACATCGTCATCCTTGCCGCCGGACTCGGCAAGCGCATGCAATCCGATCTGCCCAAGGTGCTGCACCGCATTGCGGGCAGGCCCATGCTCGCCCACGTGCTCGACGCCGCCCGGCAATTGCAGCCGGCGCGCATCGTGGTGGTGACGGGGCACGGCGCCGAGCAGGTGCAGGCCGCTTTCCAGGGCGAAGCCGGCGTGGTGTTTGCACTGCAGCAGCCGCAACAGGGCACCGGCCACGCGGTGCAGCAGGCGCTGCCCCATCTGCTGGAAGGCAATGGCGACGCCGACGCCACCCTGGTTCTGTATGGCGACGTGCCGCTGGTTCAGGCCGAAACCCTGTCCGGCCTGTTGCAGGCCCGGGCGGGCGGCCTCGCGCTGCTCACGGAAACCGTTGACGACCCCACGGGCTACGGGCGCATCGTGCGCAATGCGGCGGGCAATGTCGAGCGCATCGTCGAGCATAAAGATGCCACCGACGCGCAACGCGCGATCCGCGAGGTGAACACCGGCATTCTGGCCGCGCCCACCGCGCGCCTGCGCGACTGGCTGGGGCGCATCAGCAACGACAACGCCCAGGGCGAGTATTACCTGACCGACGTGGTGGCGCTGGCCGTGGCCGACGGCGTGCCGGTGCATGCCGCCCAGCCCGCGGCGGCCTGGGAAACGCTGGGCGTGAACAGCCGCCTGCAGCAGGCGCAGCTCGAGCGCGCCTGGCAGCAGGAACAGGCGCGCCGCCAGCTTGAAGCCGGCGTCACGCTGGCCGACCCCGCGCGCTTCGATCTGCGCGGCGAGCTGGTGTGCGGCCGCGACGTCTTCATCGACGTGGGCTGCGTGTTCGAAGGGCGGGTCGAGCTGGCCGACGGGGTGCGCATCGGCCCGCATTGCGTCATTCGCAATGCCGTGATCGGAGCCGGTACACAGGTGGAAGCCTTCACGCACATCGAAGAGGCCCGCGTGGGTGCCGATGCCCGCCTGGGCCCTTACGCGCGGCTGCGCCCCGGTGCCGATCTGAGCCAGGCCGTGCATGTCGGCAATTTCGTTGAAATCAAGAAAAGCACGCTGGGGGCGGGTACCAAGGCGAATCATCTGGCCTACATTGGCGACGCCACCATCGGTGCCCGTGTCAATGTGGGGGCGGGTACCATCACCTGCAATTACGACGGCGTCAACAAGCACCAGACCATCATCGAAGACGACGCTTTTATCGGTTCCGACACCCAGCTGGTGGCGCCGGTGACCGTGGGGCAGGGTGCCACGCTGGCGGCGGGCACGACGCTCACGCGCGATGCGCCGGCCGGCCGCCTGACGCTGTCGCGTGTGCCGCAGGTCACCGTTGAAAGCTGGCGCAGGCCCGAAAGAAAGAAATGACCCCTGGCCTGCCATTACGTTGAGGTAAAAGGAAACACGATTGACGCAAGGCAAGCAGAATGAGGCGGGCGGCACGCCCGCCACGCCCGTGATTGAGGTCCGGCAAGGGCAGCACCGCGGTTCTGACGCCCGCAAGGCCGACGCAACGTCTTTGCCCGACGGCCTGCCCGTACCGCGCCGCTACTGGTCGGCCGCGGTCATGATTCTGGGCATCACGGTAACCGTGTTCGACGGCTCCATGTCCAATGTGGCGTTGCCGGCCATCTCCGCTTCGCTGGGCATTCCGGCCAGCCAGGCCGTATGGGTGGTGCTCGCCTACAGTCTCACCGTGGTTGCCTGCATGCTGCCCCTGTCGGCCGTGGCCGAGCGTGTCGGCTTTCAGCGCATGTTTGGCCTGGGCATGGGCATTTTTCTGGCGGCGTCGCTCTCGTCGGCGCTGTCGACCTCCATGTTTCAGCTGGTGGCCTCGCGCATCGGCCAGGGCCTGGGCTCGGCCATGCTCATGTGCCTGTTTGGCGGCATTGTGCGCAACACGTATCCGCTCAGCAAGCTGGGCGCCGGCATCAGCGTGAACGCCTTTACCGTGGGCATCATGGCCGTGGTGGGCCCCACCCTGGGCGCTCTGCTGGTGCAATGGTTCTCGTGGCAGGCCATCTTTCTCGTCAACATTCCGCTGGGGCTTCTTGCGTATGTCGGGTTGCGCCAGCTTCCCGACATTCCGCGCCGCTCGGGGCCCTTCGACTGGACAGCCAGCGCCCTGAGTGCGGCGTTGTTCGCGCTCGCCCTGTTCGGTCTGGAATCGCTGGGGGGCGACCCGATGCGTGCGGCCTTGTGCCTGATCGCGGCCACCCTGATTGCCTGGGTGCTGGTGCGCCGTTCCTGGACGCAGCCCGCCCCCGTGGTGCCGGTCGATCTGCTGCGCATCCGTTCGGTCGGCTACGCGGTGGGCGCCTCGGCCCTCTTTTTTGCCGCACAGATGGGGGCGTTCGTTTCTCTGCCCTTTTATTTCAAGACCGCCTATGGTTCGTCGTTCGCCGACGTGGGCCTGTACCTGGGGGCGTGGGCGATCGGTGGTGCACTCATGGCACCCGTTTCGGCGTACACCGCAGCGCGCTATCCGGTGGCAATTCTGTGCGGCCTGGGCGCTCTGGTCATGGCTGCCGGGCTTACGGGCATTCTTGTGGCGCCGGCGAGCGCCGGCAAGGTCTGGCTGCTTGCGTGCATGTTTGTGGGCGGGGTCGGCTTCGGCTTCTTTCAGACGCCCAACAACCGCGCCATGCTGGGCAGCGCGCCCCGTCACCGCAGCGGAGCGGCCGGCGGCATGCAGGCCACCACCCGCGTGTTCGGCCAGGGTGTGGGTACCGCGCTCGTGGGGGTGAGCTTCCAGCTGGGCGGCGCCCACGGGCCGGCCTTCGGCGTAGGTGTGGCCATTACCTGCGCACTGGGGGCTCTTGTCATCAACGTTCTGCGCCAGCTCGATCCGACTCCCGATGCACGTTTCTGATTCCCGAACCTTACGTATTCTGCAGATGAACATGGAGCGCGGCTGGCGCGGTGGCGAGCGCCAGACACTGCTCACCATGCGTCAGCTGCGCCTCCAGGGGCACGACGTCGAACTGCTGGCGCGCAAGGGCGGTGCGCTGGCGCGGCGTGCGGCCGAGCTCGACTTCGTGGTGCATGAACACGAAGGCGCCGCCGCCATCGGCCGTTTCCTGTTGGCGCGGCGTCGCGGCTACGACGTCATGCATGCCCAGACGGCGCACATGATGACCTGGCTCGCGCTGCTGCGCCCGTGGCTGCAGGCGTGTCTGGTCTTCACCCGGCGCACGGCTTTCCCGCTGCAGAAGAACGCCCGGCGCAACGCATGGAAATGGCGTCAGGCCGACGTGTTCGTTGCGATCAGCGATGCGGCCGCCGCCGAGCCCCGGCGCCTGGGTCTGGATGTGGTGGTCATTCCCAGCGCGGTCGAAGCGCGCCCGCTGAACGCCGAGCGCCTCAACGCCTTCACGCGTGAATACAAGCTTGACGGACGTCGGGTGCTGGCCACGGCCGCCGCGCTGACCCCCGAAAAAGACCCGCTCACCCTTGTCGATGCGGTGCATGCGCTTGCGCAGCGCCGCCACGACTTCGTCTTCCTGCACCTGGGGGCGGGCGGCAGCGAGGAAGCGGCCGCCCATGCCCGCGTGCGCGAGCTGGGGCTGGATTCGGTTTACCTCTTCGCCGGTTTTCAGGATGCCGTCGAAGACCTGTATCGCCTGATGGATGTTTTCGTGCTCGCATCGCGCCACGAGGCGCTGGGCAGCAGTGCCCTTGATGCCTTCCTGTATGGCGTGCCGGTGGTGGCGACCCATGCCGGCGGGCTGGCCGACCTGCTGGCCGACGGCCGCGGGCTGCTCAGCGAGGTGGGCGATGCCCAGGGGCTTGCCGACAACATGATGCGCGTGCTCGATGATGCCGCCCTGCGTGCAGTGATGGTCGAGCGGGCGCGCCAGTACGTGGCGCGCGAACATGATCCGGCGGTGATGGCGAGCCGGTATCTGGGGCTGTATGCCACGGGTTTGCGCGCATCGCGCAAGCAGGCGTGACAGTTACCGCTTGTTCCCGCATTATCAATTTCAAACAAACAGTTAGAATTCCAAGGTTGGAGAAGGCCGGACGATTCCCGCTCGGGCCGCCCTCTGTCAAATTCTCGACGGAATTCGTAATCTATGAACTAGTTTAACCGTCTCTCGGTACGAGCAAAGCTAACGGCCGGATTCGTATTCGTGGCTCTCATTGCCGCCGTCATCGGCGCCACGGGCCTCACTTCGCTCAGCCGCGTCAACAGCATGGCGGCCCACATGCACGACTTCGAGCTGCAGGGCCTGTATCAGGTCGGCCGTGCCGACGCCGAACTGCGTTCGGCCGGGCGATCCCTGCGTGGCGCGCTGCTTGCACCGCCGGGTGCCGAGCGCGACGCAGCCATCAGCCAGCTGCAGAAACACTTCACCGCGCTCGAGGCCATCGGCAAGGATATCGGCAACTACTTCCTTCGTGGCGAGAACCAGGCGCGCGTGCAGCGCCTGCGCGGCTTCATTCAGGAATACCAGACCGCGTCCATGTCGGTGGTGAGCCTGCTGCGCGAAGGCACCGTGGCCTCGGAACTCAGCGCGCGCGAACGCCTCGTGCAGGCGGCGCGCCCGGCGGGTGATTCCGCCGAAGCGGTCATGCAGGAACTGCTGCAGGGCAAGCGCGCCAACGCGCAGCGCTTCCAGGAAGAAATGGCAGGCGAACAGCGTGTCGCCTTCATCCTCGTGGCCGTGCTCACGCTGGGTGGCGTCATCATCGCACTCATCATGGGCTTCCTGCTGTCGCGTTCCATCTCGCGTCAGCTGGGTGGCGAGCCCGACCAGGTCGCGCATATCGCGTCGTCCATTGCTCAGGGCGATCTCACCGTGCGCATCAACACCGACGGCGTCGCACCCAACAGTGTCATGGCCAACATGGCTGCCATGCAGGCATCGCTGCGCCGCCTCGTCGGCTCGGTGCTGGCCAGCAGCAACAGCATCGCGGCGGGCGCAAGCCAGATCGCGGCCGGCAATACCGACCTTTCGCAACGCACCGAAGAACAGGCCGCCAACCTTACTGAAACCGCATCGGCCATGGAAGAGCTGGCCGGCACCGTGCAAAGCAACGCCGACGTGGCCCGCCAGGCCGCCCAGCGCGCCATGGCCGCAAGCCGCTCCGCAGAGAACGGGGGCGAGGTGGTCGATAACGTGGTGCAGACCATGGCCGGCATCACCGAATCGTCCAAGCGCATCGTCGACATCATTTCGGTGATCGACAGCATTGCCTTCCAGACCAACATTCTGGCGTTGAACGCCGCGGTCGAGGCCGCGCGTGCGGGCGAACAGGGTCGCGGCTTCGCCGTCGTGGCCAGCGAGGTGCGCAGCCTTGCGCAAAAGAGCGCGTCGGCCGCCAAAGACATCAAGGCCCTCATCGACGACAGCGTTCAAAAAATCGAAGACGGCAGCAAGCTGGTCGATACCGCCGGCGAAACCATGGACGGCATCGTGGCCGAGGTGAAGCAGGTTACCGACCTCATCAGCGAGATCAGCGCCGCCACGTCCGAACAAACTTCCGGCATCTCGCAGGTAAACGATGCCGTGCTGCAGCTTAGCGACGTCACCCAGCAGAACGCCGCACTGGTCGAACAAAGCGCCGCCGCGTCGGCCAGCCTCAACGAACAGGCCCAGCGCCTGGTCGAGCTGGTTCGTGTGTTCCGCCTGGAATCCGGCCGCTCCGAGCAGCAGGGCCCCAGCGGTGTGATTTCCGTGCCGCCCGCCACCATCGAAGAAGGCGAGCGCCGCAGCCAGCGGCCGACGGCTGCGCGGGGCAACGGTGCATCGCGCCCCACCGGCTCCGGTTCCGGCGCGTCGGCGCCCGCAGCACCGGCCGCGCCGGCCTCACGTCCGGCAGCGCCGGCTCTGGGTGGTATGAAGCCCGCTCTGGCGGGTGCCACGGCGGGTGCCGGTGCTGCGGCCGGCGCCGCGGCGGCTACGGCCACCGCCGTTTCGGGTTCCACCACGTATGGCCCCGGCGTGTCGAAGGAAGACGACTGGGAAGAATTCTAGGGGGTCTTTCGCGTGGGCAGGGCCAGGCGCGTTTCGAACTTGGCCCTGTGAGTCGAAAAGAACGTGCGCACATTGCGCACGTTTTTTTTCGCCGTGAACACCTGGTGTGCCAGCGCGTGATAGGCGGGCATGTCGGCCAGCTGCAGCACCAGTATGAAATCGGGCCCCGGCGACACGCGGTAGCATTGCAGCACGGCCGGTTCGCCCACGATATCGGCTTCAAAGGCCTCGAGCGCTTCGGCGGATTGCACGTCGAGCGTAATTTCCACGATGGCGGTGAGCCCGGCATCGAGCTTGCCGGGATTCAGCAGCGCCACCTCTTTCAGGATGTAGCCCTGCGCACGAAGACGCCGGACCCGGCGCAGGCAGGTGGGCGGCGACGCGTGAACGCGCGCGGCGAGTTCCTGGTTGGTGAGTGAACTGTCGTTCTGCAGGATTTCAAGAATGCGAATGTCCAGGTCGTCGAGCCCGGGCTGAACGGCTGAGGAGGGTACTTCTGGTGGCTCTGCGGTCATGCTTCGGTGTTGGTTGATTTTGGTTTTCTACGCATAACGAAATTATACTTCAGTTACGTGAAAGGCAGTCTGAATATTTCGTGTATCAGTGTAAATCGAATGCAAATTTCTTGCAGAACACCTCACAATGGCCTGCATTGATGTTTCACCGGAGAAATCACCATGTGCGGAATCGTTGGCGCCGTCGGGCAGCGCGATATCACTCCCATTCTTCTGGAAGGTCTCAAGCGGCTCGAATACCGGGGGTATGACTCCTGCGGTGTCGCCATTCATGCCGACGGTGCGTTGAAGCGCGCACGCAGCACGCAGCGCGTGGCAGAACTGGTGGAGCAGGTGCAGGCCGAAGGCATCCAAGGGTACACCGGCATCGCCCACACCCGCTGGGCCACTCACGGGGCACCGGCCACGCACAACGCCCACCCGCACTTCTCGGGCAAGGGTGGGGCGGCGCGCATCGCCCTGGTGCATAACGGCATTATTGAAAACCACGACGAGCTGCGCGCCGAGCTGACCGACGTCGGTTACGTGTTCGAAAGCCAGACCGACACCGAAGTCATCGCACATCTGGTCGACCACCTGTACAACGGCGATTTGTTCGAGGCGCTGCAGCAGGCCGTGCGCCGCCTGCAAGGCGCCTACGCCATTGCCGTCTTTTGCCGCGACGAGCCGCACCGGGTGGTGGGTGCGCGCCAGGGCTCGCCGCTGGTGGTGGGCCTGGGCGAGGGCGAAAACTTCCTCGCCTCTGATGCGCTCGCGCTGGCGGGCACGACCGACCAGATCATCTACCTGGAAGATGGCGACGTCGTCGATCTGCAGCTGGCGCGCGTGTGGGTGGTCAACGCACAGGGCCAGCCGGTAGAGCACGAAGTGCACACCGTGCACCTGCACACGGCGGCCGCCGATCTGGGCCCCTACCGCCATTACATGCAGAAGGAAATCTTCGAGCAGCCACGTGCCGTGGGCGACACCCTGCAGGACATCGAGACGATCACGCCCGAGCTCTTTGGCGACGCGGCCTACAAGGTCTTTAACGAAATCGACAGCGTGCTGATTCTGGCGTGCGGCACCAGCTATTATGCGGGCCTTACGGCACGCTACTGGATCGAATCGATCGCCAAGCTGCCGGTGAACGTAGAGATCGCCAGTGAATATCGCTACCGCGAAAGTGTGCCCAACCCCCGCACCCTGGTAGTGACCATTTCGCAGTCGGGCGAAACCGCCGACACCCTGGCCGCACTCAAGCACGCCCGCAGCATGAGCATGGAACACACGCTCACCATCTGCAACGTGGCCACCAGTGCCATGGTGCGTGAATGCAAGCTGCATTACATTACCCGGGCGGGCGTCGAAATCGGCGTCGCCTCCACCAAGGCGTTCACCACCCAGCTTACGGCGCTATGCCTGCTGACACTGGCTTTGGCGCAGGTCAAGGGCCGCAGTACCGACGCCATGGAAGAGCAGCTGCTCAAGAACCTGCGCCACCTGCCTGCGGCCATTGGCGCCGTTCTGGCGCTCGAGCCGCAGATCATCGGCTGGGCCGAACGCTTTGCCAGCAAAGAACACGCGCTGTTCCTGGGCCGCGGCATGCATTACCCCATTGCGCTGGAAGGCGCCTTGAAGCTCAAGGAGATCAGTTATATCCACGCTGAGGCCTACCCGGCCGGCGAGCTCAAGCACGGCCCCCTGGCGCTGGTTACCGAAGCCATGCCGGTGGTCACCATCGCACCCAACGACGAACTGCTGGAAAAACTGAAGTCGAACATGCAGGAAGTGCGCGCTCGCGGCGGCGAACTGTACGTGTTCGCCGACAGCGACACGCGCATCGGCAGCAGCGAGGGCATGCACGTGATTCGCATGCCCGAGAACTACGGCAAGCTCTCGCCCATACTGCACACGATACCGCTGCAGTTGCTGGCCTACCACACGGCGGTGGCGCGGGGTACCGACGTCGACAAGCCGCGGAATCTGGCCAAGAGTGTGACGGTGGAGTAGTGGGGCGCCAGGGTGTGATTGATACTTTAAGTTATCAATTTACTATAAAAGATCATGATGATTAGCATAGGTGTACACGTCGGCGTAGAATAAGCTAATATTAATTAGCTTTCATTTCATTAAGATCACCATAATGATCTCTCTGCCTCGCCAACTCGCCCAAGCCCGTCGCGCCCAGCGCCTGACTCAGGCCGATCTGGCTGAAAAAGCCGGCCTCAGCCGCATGGCCGTGCAGAAGGCCGAATCCGGCTCCACCGATCCGCGGCTTTCCACGCTCGAAGTCATGGCCCGTGCTCTCGGCATGGAAATCATGCTGGTGCCCGCCGCGCTGCGTCGCGACCTTGAGCACTTCGTGCAGTCGGGCGGGCGCATCGTCGGCCAGCAGCCCGGCGTCGAGGCCCCGGCCTCGGTGGTGGATCAGCTTCTCGATCGCCTGGGCAAATGAGCCGCAAATGAGCACCTTCATCCGTTATCTGCGCATGTACCTGCATACGGTCGAGGGCAGCAAACGGCCGGTGGGATATCTGTCGCAGTACGGTGACATCCTGCGCGTGTCGTTCGATCGCGATTACATCGACGACCCCCGGCGGCCCACGCTGTCGCTCAGCTACCGCGGCGCCGACGATGCGGCCACACGCGCTATCTTGTCTGCCGCTCGCGACGCCCGCCTCACGCGCTCCGACGGCAAATGGCCCGCCTATTTTCAGAACCTGTTGCCGGAAGGCCATAACCGCGAGCGCCTGGCCCGCGAGCGGGGCTGCAGCACCGACGACGAATTCGAACTTCTGGCTGCCGCGGGGCACGATCTGATGGGTGCGCTGGAAGTGGAACCGGTGCCGGCCGAAGAGGGCATTCCCGACGCAGTACGGCTGTGGCATACCGCGATGGGGCTCGACGTGCTCGAGCCCGGTTTCGTGGAAACACCGGTGGAAGACGCCGCATCCATACCCGGCGTGGTCACGAAATTCTCGGCGGTGCAGGAAGGGCGGCGCTATACCGTGCGGCGTTCGGGCGCGGCGGGTTCGCACATTCTCAAGCTGCCTTCCACCCGCCACCCCGATCTGGTGGCCAACGAATTTGCGGCGTATCAGCTGGCCCGTGCGCTCGGCCTGAATTGCGCCGAGGCCGAGCTGATTCCACGAACGGCGGCCGAGCTGCCGGAGCACGTGCCGTTCGACGAGATTCTGGCCGTGCGGCGCTTCGACCGCCTGCCCGACGGCCGCCGGCAGCACATGGAAGAGTTCGCGCAAATCTTCGGCTACGAGCCGCGCCACAAGTACGGCAAGAATCTGTTCGACGACTATTCCGCCATGCTGCGCGTCATCGACCGGTTGTCGGCCGACCCCGCCCGCGATGCGCAGGAATTCGTGAACCGCTTCGTCGCGTTCATTCTCATGGGCAACACCGATGCGCATCTGAAGAACTGGGCCATGACTTACCCCAACGGCATCGATCCCGTTCTTGCTCCGGTATACGACGCCGTCTGCATCACCGCGTTCTTCGACGTGGTGCCTCCCACCGATTATGGTGTGAACCGCGCCATCGATGCCAGGCTCAAGGTGTTCAGCTGGGAAGACCTTGAAGCGCTGTTGAGGCTCGCCCGGGTGCCGCGCGCATCGCGGCTCATGCAGCAGGCGCGCGCAACGGTGAAGCGGGCCCAGCAGGCATGGCCGTCCCTTCTGGAATCGGCCCCAGAATCCATGCGTCGGGCGGTAACGGAACGCCTGAAGGGGGGCGTGGCCCTTACGCAGTAGCGGCAGTGGCGGCGGCCTTCAGGTCATCGACATGCACCATCAGCGCGCGCGCCTGACTGATGGTGTGGTACTGATTCAGCAGGGGGCGCCAGCGCGGCGCGTGCAGCAGCTGTTGCCAAACGGATTCCAGACGTTGCATGCGGGCCGGCCGGCCTTCTGCAATGGCGATGGCATGTGCCAGCACCTCCGGCGACGATAACAGCTGCATGCGTGCCGCGGCGCTCAGCAGCCGGGGGCTTGCTTCTGCCGGTGCATCGCTGCTGTACAGCACGGTGGCGGCGGCGGCTTCGACATCGGTGGGTAACGCGCGCAGCGTTGATCCGCGCAGCGTGAAACTGCCCTCGCGCGCCTTGAACGTGTACGTTTGCGCTGAGTCGGCCCGCGCCAGCATGCCCAGCCCGCGCAGCAGGCGCGGGAAGTCGGTGGCCACCGAATCGGGCGAGGCCTTGGCTTCCACCAGTACCCGAATATCCCACGTATCGTCTGCAGCCTGTCTCAACAGCACGGCATCCCACTCGGTCTTGCCGCCTTCCTGGTTTGCTGCCAGGGCCGCCGGAACATACATCGACGTAACGACCCGGTACGCGGTGTCGTTCCCTTCGGCCTCGTTCAGGCGGTCGGCCAGCGCTTGCAGCGATGCCCTGCTCAGTCCCTCGACGCTCATGCCGCGCTCGCGCCCGGCCGCGCCGTTCTGCGCGGCTTCGTGGCTGTTCGCGGGCGGGCCCTGCCGATCGAGCAGCGCCTGGTACTGGCGCACGTCGTCGTTCCTGCGCAGCGCTTCAAGGCGCTGTAGCCGCTGCAGCGTACCTTCCTCGCGCAGTCTGGCCAGGCCGCTCACCACCGTTCGATTCATGCCTCCGGCATTTGAAAGCGCTTGAAGTACCCGTGCCGCGTCATCCCACCGTGCCGCCGCCACATGGGCCTGCAACTGCGCCAGCTGCTTGCGCAGTTCCGAGGCGGGCAGGCGTTCGAGCTTGGCCGGATGCGCAACGCCGTTGACCACGTTGCTTACGCGGCGCACATCTTGCGGCTGCTGTGTCATCAGGCCCACGTACTCGCGCACCGCTTCCGACTGCTGTCGAAGAATCATTGCCTGCACGACCGGGTCGCCTTCTTGTGCGTGTACCGCGCTGCGTACCAGTGCGTCCAGCTCGTGCAGGAACTGCTGCTTCAGCCGCGCATCCGGCTCGCGGCCCGCCGCCCCCGCGCGGCGCGCATGTTCGATGATGAACGCGAGCCGGTTCGCGCCGTTCTGCGGGTCGGCCGTGCACTCATCGATCGCCGGCAGCTCGGGCAGGCGATAACGGCGCGGCACGTCGCGCAGAATCGTGGCGAGCAGCGCTTCGCTGCTGCAAGCGTGTAGAGGCCTCACGTGTGGGATCCTCGTTACCTTTCATGCAGTGCAGGGCTTCATTGTGCGGATGAAGTCGATGGTAGACAATGCCGGAATCATTACGGGGAGAGGCGCCGCCATGTACAACATCGATCACTTCATGATCGCCGCGAACGATCTTGACACGCTCGAGCACCATTTCACGCAGCTCACCGGCGTACCGGTGGCTCCCGGTGGCAGCCACCCCGATCTGGGTACCCGCAACGTGCTCATTGCCACCACGTCACAGGCGTACCTGGAACTCATCGCACCCGATCCCGCGCTTGAGGCGCGCAGCGATCTGCTGGAAAGCATCGAAGTCATCAAGCAGCCCGTGGTTCATCGTGTCATCGTTCTGGGCAGCCTTGAACGTTTCCCCGCCATCGTGCGGGCCTATGAGCGCTCCGGCGTGCCGGCGGTCGTGCGGCCGCTCAGTCGCGCCACCACATCGGGCGAGGTGCTGCGCTGGCACCTGCTGATGCCGGCCGCACGTAGCCCGCTGGGTGTCTTTGCACCACTTTTCATCGACTGGGGCGCCGCCACGCATCCTTCACGCAGCCTGCCATCCGCACCGTGCACCCTTACGCGTGTTCACGCACGGCACCCGCAGTCTGCGCACATTCAGGCGCTGTGGCAGGAAATCGGCTTCGGCCTGCCGGTGGAGCAGGCCGACGACGCCGAGCTGAGCGTCGAACTGGACACACCCAGGGGCAGGGTGGTGCTGCGCTCGGCCTGATGCCCGCCCCTGCAGCCCGCGCCGCAACATGGCATCATTGGCGCCCATGCCTCACACGCCGTCTGCCATGTATAAAGCCTATGTCCTGCTTGCCCTGACCACGCTCTTCTGGGCCGGCAACTCGATCGCGGGAAAACTGGCGGTGGGCCACGTATCGCCCATGATGATCGTTACCCTGCGCTGGGCGGCCGTCATGGTGGCCCTTGCCGTGTTCATGCGCCCGCAGCTTGCGGCCGACTGGAAGGCAATACGACCGCGCCTGGCGTATCTGCTGGGGCTGGGCGCGCTGGGCTTTACGGTGTTCAGCGTGGCTCTGTACTACGCGCTGACCTTCACCACCGCCATCAACACCAGCATTTTGCAGGGCGGCATGCCGCTGTTCGTGTTTGCGGCGAGCTTCGTGCTGTTCTCCAGCCGCATCGTAGTGGAGCAGTTCCTGGGCTTTCTGCTGTCGTTCGTCGGGGTGATCGTCATTGCCGTACGCGGCGAGCTGGCAAACCTTCTGAGCCTGAACATCAACTTCGGCGACGCGCTCATGTTGGGCGCAATCGTGGCCTACGGCGTCTATACGGCGGCACTACGCAGCAAGCCGGCCATACATTGGGCGAGCCTGATGTTCGCACTGTGTCTGGGCGCCACCCTGGTGGCGCTGCCCATGCTGGTGCTCGAGGCTGCCGGCGGCGGGCTCATCGTGCCCGACCTGTTCGGTTGGGCGATCATCGTCTACATCGTTGTCTTCCCGTCGCTGCTGTCACAGGTGTTCTACATCCGCGCGGTAGAGCTCATCGGCTCGAATCGCGCGGGGCTGTTCATCAACCTGTTGCCCGTGTGGGGGGCGCTGCTGGCGGTCACCCTGCTGGGTGAAACCTTCCACCTGCACCATGGCGTGGCGCTGGCCCTGATTCTTCTGGGCATCGGGCTGGCGGAATACGGCGGGCGCCGCCTGGCTGCGAAGGGGTGACGCGCAAAGTCGGCACACGGCGCCGGTGGCGCTCAATGCCGCCCCTGCATCCGGAAGTGCGTCTCCTGACTGTAGCGGTCGCCCGGGTAGTGGCCGATACCCACCAGCGGTATGCCGCCGTGCTGGTCGATATACCAGCGCGTGATCTTGAGCGCTGCGATGCCGGGTTTGGCGTGCACGGCCTTCGCAATGCACGGCTCCAGCGTTTCGGCCACGATCTTCTGCGACAGTTCAACGATGCGCAGGCCGGTCATGCGTTCCAGCCGTGAATAAATCGAGCCCTGCACCGTTTTCACGCCGCGCAGCACCCGTGCGTAACGCGCCGGGGTGAACGCCTGCAGGTGGCTGAGCGGATCGTGCGATTCGCGCGCCACCCGCACCACGTCGGCCCGAATCCATTTCTCGTCGATCTCGCAGCGCAAGATGTCGGCCCAGTACGCGTTGACCGTGAAGTTCTCCACGTTGTAGATGTGCAGTTCGGTGGCTTCCACGAACTGCTGCAGATCGTCCAGCGAGTTCACACCGGTAAGAAACTTGGGCCGCACGTGCTTGTGATTCACGATGGTGCCCACGCCCCGGCGGGAAATCAGTGCGCCGCTGTCGCGCAGGCCACGCAGCGCCTGGCGCACCGTGTGCCGGCTCACGCCGAAGCGCTGCATCAGCTCGGCCTCGGTGGGAATCTTGGCCCCGGCAGGGTACACGTTGCTCGCGATATCGCGCTCTATGGCGTTGGCCACCGTGCGGTACATCGGCAGGGCCACGTTCTGCTGATCGACTGCTTCGGGTTCGGCGCTATGCGCGAGTTCGGGCTGCATCTTCATCAACCTCCTCCCCGGGGAATATCGGCATTGTTGTTGAGTATTTCGAATGTGTAAGCGCAGAACGAAAGGTTGACAAGCCCCTGCCCCGCACGTACATTCATGTACGTACATAATTTGTACGTACCATTGAAACACGTCTGGCCCGTCGCTGCGCGACTTTCTTGAAGGCCAAGAAGAAAACGGTTCAACTCAGGAGACAACTCATGCATCTGGCATCCCTGGCCGCCGGCCGTTTCTCCGTTGCGGCGTCTGCCGCGCCGCTTTTCACCATCCACTGAGCCGGGGGAATCCGTGCCATATCTCGAATTACTCTTGTCCGGCATTTTGCTGGGGGGCGTTTATGCGCTCATTGCCTGCGGGCTGAATCTCATTTTCGGCGTGATGCGGGTCATCAACTTCGCCAACGGCGACCTGCTTGCGCTGGGTGCGCTTCTGGCGGTCACGCTGGTGCTGTCGTTCGACCTGCCATATGTGGTTGCGCTCTTTCTGGTGCCGCTCATCGCTGCGGCCATCGGTCTGGCCATGCATGGCCTGGTCATCCGCAAGATCATCGAAGGCCCCATGATCATGTCGCTGCTGGCGACGTTCGCGCTGTCGATGATCGTGGTGAACGTGTCGCTGCTGGTGTGGGGCGGCGGCTTCTATGGCCTGCCGCAGGTGCTCAGCGGCTCCGTGTCCTTCCTGGGGCAGGACGTGCCGCTCGCACGCCTCGTGTCCTTCCTGCTGGCCATGTTCGCGGCGCTCACCATCTGGTGGTTCCTGCAGAAAACCCGTTTCGGCAAGGCCATTCGTGCCGTGTCGCAGGCGCCCGAGCTGGCGGTGGTGTCGGGAATCTCGATCGAGCGCGTGCGCTACGTCACCTTTGCGCTGGGCACCGGCATGGCCGGCCTCGCGGGGGTGCTCATGGCGCCGATGTTCGCCGTTGACGCCCAGTTTGGCGTGCGCGTGGGCATCAAGGCGTTTGCGGTCATCATCATCGGCGGCATGGGCAGCTACCCGGGTGCAATGGTGGGCGCACTGCTCATCGGCGTCATGGAAGTGTTCGCCGGCTACATGTTCGGTCAGGTCATCGGCGCGGCATGTGTCTTCCTGGCAATGCTCGTCGTTCTGATCTTC
The DNA here is from genome assembly GCA_030733815.1 of Yanghanlia caeni. Taxonomy (GTDB): domain Bacteria; phylum Pseudomonadota; class Gammaproteobacteria; order Burkholderiales; family Burkholderiaceae_B; genus Yanghanlia; species Yanghanlia caeni. Next base: position 7,169 of record JAUZQE010000001.1, on the reverse strand, counting down.
CGCCCCAGTGGCATCTTCGGAATTGGAGCGCGAGCATGAAAGGCATCGTTGCACTTGTCGCGGCCGTTGCGGCCATTGCCGTTCTGCCCGGCTTCGTGGAGTCGTATGGTCTGTCCTTCCTGGTGCAGACACTGATCTTCGTGTGCCTGGCCTATTCCTGGAACCTGATCGGCGGCTATGCCGGCTACGCGCACTTCGGTCAGGTGGCGTTCTTCGGTCTGGGCGCCTACGTGGGTGCGCTGTGCATCCAGGCCGGGGTCTCGTGGCTGGTGGCTCCGCTCATTGCCGCCGCCTTCACGGCGTTTGTCGCCCTGGTGCTGGGCATGATCATGCTGCGCCTGAGCGGTGTGTTCTTCGGCATCGGCATGTTCGGCATCGCCCGTGTGTGCGAATCGCTCGCCATGGGGCTGGACGGCATTACCGCCGGGGGTACGGGCCTGTATGTGGAAGTGGCCGACCTGCACATGCTGTATTACGTGGTGGCGGGGCTCGCCGTGCTGATCGTGGCGCTGACCTGGCGGCTCGACAGTTCGCGTCTGGGCCTGCAGCTGCTCACCATTCGTGAAGACGAAACGGCCGCCGCGGCGCTTGGCGTGCGTTCCACGCAGCTGAAAGTGGGCACCTTCGTGCTGTCGGCACTCATGCCCGGTGCGGTCGGCTCGCTGTACATCAGCTATCTGGGCTATATCGACCCGTTCACCGCCTTTGCGATGATGACCGAGCTCACCACCATCGCCATGGTGCTGCTGGGCGGCCTGGGTACCGTATTCGGCCCGCTGGTGGGCGTGGTGACACTGTCGGTCATCAACGAGCTGCTGTGGGCGCGCTTCCCCGAGATTTATCTGTCGCTGGTGGGCGTGATCATCCTGGTCACCATTCTGTACATGCCGCGGGGCATCGTGGCGTATGCCCAGCGCAAGAACTGGCCGCTGGTGCCGGTTGCCCGGGCGCACCTGCGCCACTTCGCCCAGCGCATTCAGGAGGCAAGGAAATGAGCGCCAGCCCGGACATTCTGATCGTCGAGAACATCTGCAAGAGCTTTGGCGGCCGGGTCGCGCTTTCCGATGCGAGCCTCACCTTGACATCCTCCCCAGCCTGAAGGCCGGAGATTCCTACGGCGCTCAGGGGCGGCATTGAGCAGCCCTGAGTCGCTTCGGTGGGTTCCTGGGCCGAGTGCGCAACCGCTGCTCGTATCTCCACAGGCGTTACTTCCGGCATGCCCTGCCGTAGGCTGCCTTGGTTGTCGGCAGCAATGCCATTATAGGACGGCTGCGCCGTCCGCGCTATCCTTCCCCGCCCTGAACGGCGGAGCTTGTCGCGCACCGGGGTCAAGCGCGGCTCGATCACGGGCGTGATCGGGCCCAACGGCTCGGGCAAATCGACCCTCTTCAACATTATCGCCGGCACACTCAAGCCCGATTCGGGGCGGGTCACCTTCGACGGGCACGACCTGGTGCGCGCCAGCCCGGCGCAGATCTGCCGGTTCGGTATCGGGCGCACGTTTCAGATTTCGCGGGTATTTGCCGAACTGACCGTGCTCGAGAACCTGGTGGCGGTGGCCCACGGGATGAACGATGCACGGGCCGTAGAACGGGCGCTCGAGCTGCTCGACTTCCTCGAGATCGGTCATCTGCAGAACAAATGGGGCAACGAGCTTTCGTACGGGCAGCGCAAGCTGGTGGAAATCGCGCGTGCGCTGATTCTGAATCCCAGCGTCATGCTGCTGGACGAGCCCTTTGCCGGCATCAATCCGCGCCTGCAGAACCGCATCATCGATCACCTCAAGGTTTTGCAGACGCGCGGCGTCACGCTGTTCTTCATCGATCACGAAATGCGCATCGTGCTGGACATCTGTGACGAGCTCTACGTTCTTGCTGAGGGGCACATCATCGCCAACGGTGATGCCGACGACATCCGCTCAGACGAGAAAGTGAAGGACGCCTACTTCTAAAGGCGTGTGGGAAGAGGATCGAGATACCGCAGTACTCATCCATCAAAGCAAACAGGAGCAGACATGAAAACGTATATCAAGACCTTTGCCGCGGCGCTTCTTGCCGCCGGCATGAGCTTGACGTCGGGCGTGCAGGCACAGGAAGGGCCCATTCGCATCGGCATGGCGCTATCGCAATCGGGCAACCTTGCCGACAGCGCAAAACATTACTGGGAAGGCGTCGAACTATGGCGCGACAAGGTCAACGCCGAGGGCGGCCTGCTGGGTCGCCAGGTGGAAGTCGTGGTGTATGACGACCGCAGCGACGCCGCCACCGCCGCGCGCCTGTATGAAAAGCTCATCAGCGACGACAAGGTCGACCTGCTGATGGGCCCGTGGGGTTCTGCGTCATCAGCCACCGGTGCGGCCGTGGCCAACAAGCACAAGCGCATCTTCATCAACTCGGGCGGCGCCTCCGAGCAGATTCACGAGCGCAACTTCAAGTACGTGTTCCAGACCGCCGCGCCCATCAGCGCCTACGTGGCCAGTATCGGGCCTCTGGCGCAGAAGCATCAGCTCAAGAGTCTGGTCTTCTTCGGGCGCGACTACCCGGCCGCGCGCGACATGGGCAAGGCCATCCAGCAGATCGCGAAGGACACCGGCATGGACGTTCTGGCGCTGGAATTCTTCCCGGCCGGCACGACCGATTTTTCGTCGCTGATCGCCCAGGCGCGCCAGAAGCAGCCCGACCTGTGGGTGTCGATCGGTTACCCCAACGAGGCCATCGAGATGGTGCGCCAGATGAAGGCATCGAACTACCTGCCCAAGGTGTTCGTGCATAACGGTGCGTCGATCAACGACTTCATTCGTGCGGCCGGTGCCGATTCCGAGTATGCCTTCGGCATGTCGCTGTACGAGCCCAGCCTGAAAACCGAGGGCAACGAATGGTTCGTGACCGAATTCGAGAAGCGCTACAAGGAAAAGCCCGCCTACTACTCTGCGTTCTCGTTTGCCGGTGCCACCGTTCTTGAGCACCTGTTGACATCCTCCCCAGCCTGAAGGCCGGAGATTCCTACGGCGCTCAGGGGCGGCATTGAGCAGCCCTGAGTCGCTTCGGTGGGTTCCTGGGCCGAGTGCGCAACCGCTGCTCGTATCTCCACAGGCGTTACTTCCGGCATGCCCTGCCGTAGGCTGCCTTGGTTGTCGGCAGCAATGCCATTATAGGACGGCTGCGCCGTCCGCGCTATCCTTCCCCGCCCTGAACGGCGGAGCTTGTCGCGCACCGGGGTCAAGAGCGTGGGTTCGCTCGACCAGGAGAAACTGCGCGAGGCGCTGACCACCTTCGAAACGAAGACCGTGCTGGGCGACCACAAGGTCAACCCGCAAACGGGCAAGCAGGAAGGCGTGAAGGGCCTTCTGGTACAGATCCGCGACGGCCAGCGTGAAATTGCCTTCCCGGAACACCTCAAGACCATGGAGCCGGAAATCCCCATGCCGGCATGGGACAAGCGCTGATCCCCCACCCTTACCAGACGGAGCCGCAATCCATGTCCGAGATTTTGCTTGAACTACAGTCGCTTACCACCGGATATCGCGACGTTCCCGTTGTCAGAAACGCCAACATGACATTCAGGAACGGCCAGATTGCGGCGGTCATCGGTTCGAACGGGGCGGGCAAGTCCACGGCCATCAAGGCTGCGGCGGGCCTGCTGCGCGTCTGGTCGGGGAAGGTCTTCGTTTCGGGGGTCGACGTGACGCACGAAGCCCCCCACAAACGGCTCTCGCGGGGCATGGCCTACGTTCCGCAGGGCCGAATTGTTATGCCGGAAATGACAGTCAGGGAAAACCTGGATATCGGTGCGTACATTCTGGGCGGCCGCAAGGACGTCGTTCAAGAGAACATGGAGCGCATGATCCAGACCTTCCCGATTCTGGGCCAGCGACTGAACCAGCTGGCCGGCACCATGAGCGGCGGCGAGCAGCAGATGCTCGCCATCGCCCGGGCGCTGATGACCAATCCTTCGGCGATCATTCTTGATGAACCTTCGCTGGGCCTGTCACCCAAGCTGGTGAACCAGGTCTTCGACAAGTTGCAGGAACTGGCGACCACGGGGCTGACCATCATCATGGTGGAACAGAAGGCCTCGCGCGCGCTGGCGATTGCCGATGTGGGCTATGTCATGCACACGGGGCAGGTGGTGTATTCGGGCGACGCCAGGGAATTGCTCGAGAACCCCAACGTGCAGCGCCTGTTCCTGGGCGAAGTGCCCGAAGAAATCGACCACATGCTGGCGGTGGCCGACGAGGACGAGTAATAACGCAGTTGCGGGCGGGTGCCTGGTAGACGGAAGGCACCTGGAACAAAAACGGGCGCCGCCCAAAAGGGAGGCACCCGTTTTTACTCTCAGACAAAGGCTTCCAGCCCTTTCCGTTCAAGGATATCGAGCAGCCTTTGGGATGGACCACCGGGCCGTTTCTCGCCGGACTCCCATTGCTGCACGGCAGAGATACTGGTATTCAGCAGCGATGCCAGTACTGATTGGCTCAACTGATAACGCTCGCGTAGCGAGCGGATACTTCGCAAAGCCGAAGATGAAGAACCAGCGGTTCTTCCGGTTTGTTGCGATTAGGGTCCGCACACCCCTGCTTTTGCCCCTACTAGCTATAGCGATGCGCTTCTTGACAATCCGCTGCCTAAGTCGGCGTCGATAAGCCCCATGGCCCTTTCCTGTACCGCGGAGCAAAGTTGCGCACCGGGTCAAGTCAGTCTTGCGCATCCATCGGGCAAAGTGGCGCAGCTTGAAGACCCTGTTCATGAACGAATGCTACCACCTAGTGTGATAGTTTTGTAATCAATAGCGCGTGGGTCCCCTCGCCTGTTCAGCCCTGCGCCTGCCGGATCATCTCCTGGCGCTCGAGGATCGCCTGCGCCTGCTTGAGGTGGGCCATGTCGACCAGCACGCCGTCGGCGTTGGCGGCACCATCGCCGCGTTCCTGGGCCTCGGTCATCAGCCGCTGCACGTCTTCGGCCCAGGCCAGGTCGTGCGCGCTGGGCGAGAACACCTCGTTGGCCAGATCGATCTGCACCGGGTGGATCGCCCACTTGCCTTCGAAGCCCAGGGCGGCGGCACGGCGCGCGCTGGCACGGTAGCCGGCCTCGTCGGCAAAGTCGGTGAAGGGGCCGTCGATGGGGCGCAGGCCGTTTGCGCGGCAGGCGTTGGCCATGCGGGCCATCGCAAAATGCCACTGGTCGTTCCAGTGCAGCTCGCGCGGCGCCGACGCCTCTTGCCCATGCGTGAGAATGGCATAGCGTTCGCTGGGGCGGCCGTACACGCGATCGAACGTCTGCATGCTCACCGTGTAGTCGCCCACGCCGAAAATCAGCGCTTCCAGACGCGGCGAAGCGGCGGCAATTTCTTCCACGTAGGCCACGCCCCTGGCGGTTTCGATCAGGGCCTCCAGGCCAATATGCTTGCCCGACTCACTGCCGCGCTCCAGCAGCGTAAGCAGCTGATCGACAAAGCGGATATCGAAGCCGCTGCCCGCCTTGGGCAGCAGAATCATGTCGAGCCGTGGCGCGTGCTTCACCACGTCAACGATGTCGTCGAGCGCCCAGGCCGTTTCCAGGTCATTGACCCGTACCGCCATGGTCTTGTTGCCCCAGTCGACCTGGTTCAGCGCATCGATCGCCAGCTTGCGCGCCTGGTTCTTGAGGCGCGGCGCAACCGCGTCTTCCAGGTCCAGAAAAATGACGTCGGCGGCGCTGTCGGCCGCCTTCTGGAAGAAGCGTTCGCTGGTGGCCGGAACGGCCAGTTCGGAACGGTGCAGGCGTGTGCGCCCGCTTGTGTGGTGTGTCATACAGGATTCCCGGGAATGAGGTTGAGGCGGCGCGCCAGTTCGAGCCGGCGCCTTGCAGGCAACACCAGGTCGATGGCAACGAAATGCCCCTCGACCACCAGCGTGCCCAGGCCCTTGGCCCGGGCGGCTTCGTAGGCGTCGACGATCAGGCTCGCCTCGCGGATTTCGTCTGCGGTGGGCGTGAACACCTCGTTCACGACGTCGATCTGTGCGGGGTGAAACACCACCTTGCCGGCAAAGCCGAACTGCCGCGCCTGCACGGCGTCTTCGCGGGTGGCGTCGGCGTCTTTCACCTTGAGAAAGTACGCCGCATCAATCGCCTGGATGCCGCGCGCGCCCGCCGCCGCGCACACCACCGAGCGGGGGTACTGCAGCACGTCGGGTAGTGGCCGGGCATTCATGGCCGAGGTGTAGTCACCGGAACCGAAGAACAGGGCGGTGGTGCGTTCGGTGGCGTCGGTAATGGCCAGGGCATTGAAGATGCCCCGCGGCGTCTCGAGCATCACGACGAACTCGATCGGCCCGTTGCGGCCCTCGAGTCCGTTGCATTCGCCCAGGGCGTGCTCGAACCGCAGCAGTTCCTCGGCCGATTCGACCTTGGGAATCATGATCGAATCGGCCAGGTGCCACGGAATGGCCTGCAGATCGGCCAGGCCGTGGCCCGAGCCGAGGCTGTTCACCCGCACGCACAATTCCTTGCCGGCATCGGCCGCCTGCTGCAGCGCCCGGGCAACCGTGCTGCGTGCCGCGGGCTTCTGCTCGGGGGGCACCGAATCTTCAAGGTCGAAAACCAGCGCGTCGGCCCCGAGCGATGCCGCCTTCAGCATCCGCTCGAGCCGGTTGCCCGGCGTCATCAGCATGCTGCGTCGCGCAAATGTGCTCATGGTGTGCTATATGACCGCCTCCCGGTTTGCAAGGGTTTTCGTTGTTGATGACAGACGAGGTAGGGTTGCAGCTCTATATCCGGCCTTGTTGCAGCCGATATCGCTGCGGGCCCCGATGAAATCCGCTGACTTGCGCCTCATTCTCCTGGCGGGCTCAAGGCCCTAGACACCATTCAGGCTTGGCAAGTCCCGGTCCGACCTGTGTTTGTCATCACTTGACGATTGCCCACGCAACCTTCGACGATCAGTCTCCGTTGATGTTGTTAATCTTCAATCACCTCAGTGCGGTCGGCTTCATGCCGGCCTGACGCTGAGGTGTCCTGACTGGTACGCTCGATCATGGGCGAGTACCGCCCAGATCGTTCGTGCCATCTTGTTGGCCAAGGCCACGATCACCACGTTGGGTGGGCGCCTTTGCCCCAACTGCTGAACCCACGGGCCGGGGTCTTTGGCATGCTGCAACACACTGCGCGCGCCGTGAATCAGCAACGTGCGCA